>MFUM01000011.1:44582-44771 GCA_001786955.1 Candidatus Nomurabacteria bacterium RIFCSPHIGHO2_12_FULL_42_19 | reverse complement strand
TCTATATGCGCGTCAATCATGGAATCCCCGTCTACTTCCAGCATATAGGTTAGAGGTCTATTTTTAATTAGAAGGTCATCCAGATTCACAGTATCCGCCAATTCTTCCTCCACGGCCGCCGGAAATCCGGCGGTAACAAGTCCAAGCATTGGGACTTCACCGAATGAATCAGCAGGAATCAATCTGCCT
>MFUM01000011.1:0-44521 GCA_001786955.1 Candidatus Nomurabacteria bacterium RIFCSPHIGHO2_12_FULL_42_19 | reverse complement strand
TCTTGGATTTGAAGCCGAAAAGCTTTAGCATCTCCGAATATGTCGGCATTCTTTTATTTTCTCCGTAAAAAGATTCAAGTTTTGTCTGATAGATATTACGCATACTTGTCCCGCCGAAGCTAGGCGAAGGAGGAACTATTGCCTTTTAAAATGTCTTTCCGAAAAAACAAACTAACAAATCTATTCATAAAACCTTTTCGCGTGTGATAGCGGACTTTTTTCAAGAGCAATTTGTGCTCTCTCGCCTCTTTCATATACTTTTCCCCCTGAATAATTTTTAAATCAATTTTTTTATTGATTTTTTGTATCTCCTTCTCCAACATTTTTAAATATTGCGCTTGTGACATAAAATTTATTTTTAATTTTATAATTCTACCCCCTCCTTACTCCTCCCCCTACGTAGGGGGAGGTTGGGTAGGGGTATACCCGACCAATATAGTATAAGTGAACGAGCGTTCACTTGTCAATATGCCACCTGTGGATAACCAGAAAAGGCTGAATTTCGCCTTATCTTACTTCTTGAAAATCGCTAAAAGTAATCATGGTAATTTTATCCAAATCATAGCCATAGTGGCGGAAGACTTCCCGCGCATCGCCATCAAATCTTTTTCCCCAATCAAAATCAAGCTGATTGCAAACATTTTTCAGTGCTTCCACTGATGGCCCTTCCATCTCCACATAGGCGGGAATTTTTGGCCAGCTGTCTATGTCAAAAGTCACATCGCCTAACTTGAATGTATGGCGATATTTCTCCAGCTGTCTCATTGCTTTCAGTCCGACTTTTTCAAAAAATTTGGAGCATTTCTCTAGGTCCGATACTTCCAGTTCAATTTCCCGCGCGCTGTCTGTCGTTTGTTTCTCATTCTCTTTGTAAGTCAACCTGATTTTATCTTTGGTTTTTCGCAGACGGACAAATTTTCTTTTCCCGACCCAGGACCCGTCCGCCGCATGGAAAATAATTTCTTCCAGTTTTTCTTCGCCTTTATCTAGAGCCCCGAGCGAGACAAGTTTTTTCACAAGCTCGTCCTTGTTTATCTCCAAGAATCTTGTCTCTATTTCTTTTTCCATAATTTTATTACAACACTAGCCATTCACTTTCGGCCTATATTGTATCGCTTCTAGGATATGGTTTGCTTCAACATTTGGCGAATTTTCCAAGTCCGCGATGGTGCGAGCGATTTTGATAACCCGGTGATAAGCGCGGGCGGAAAGAGCCAGGCGCTCAGCGCTGTCATTCAGAAGCTGCTTGACTCCCGGTGCCAGCGGCGCAAAAATACCCAGCTCTTTGATATTCATATCGCTGTTTGTCTTTATTTTTCTTTTGGTATTTTTAAATCTTTTTTCCTGAAGAAATCGCGCGTTTTTTACCCGGGTCTTTATTGTGTTTGTTTTCTCGCTTCGGACAACTTCATCGCTCAATTTTTTATAATCAACATTGCCGACGGTAACCCATAAATCTATGCGGTCAATAATCGGCCCGGAGATGCGGCGATTGTATCTTTCCAAATCATTCGGCCGGCAAATGCAATTCTTGTCTTTATTGCCCTTATTCCCGCAAGGACACGGATTCATCGCCGCCACTAAAATAAAATTTGACGGAAAAATCGCCGAGCCCCGCGCCCGGGAGATTGAGACAATATTATCTTCCAGCGGTTGGCGCAATGCCTCTAAAACCCTCTTTTCAAATTCCGGAAATTCATCCAGGAAAAGCACACCTTTGTGCGCCAACGTCACTTCTCCCGGTTTGGGATTTGTTCCCCCGCCAATCATAGATACATAACTTGCGGTATGGTGCGGCGCGCGGAATGGCGGTTCCGTCATAAGGCTATCGTCTAAAAGGCCTACTATAGAGTGTATGCCAGTTATTTCTAAAATGTCTTCATTGGAAAGCTCCGGCAAGATATGCGAAAACACTCTGGCCAGCATCGTTTTGCCGGTTCCCGGCGGCCCCGAAAGCGCGATGTTGTGCCCGCCGGCCGCCGCGATTTCCAGCCCGCGTTTTGCGCTTTCTTGCCCTTTAATATCGGAAAAATCTATGTCATGAGTCTTGTCTTTACGGATTATTTCCGTCGCTTTTTGCGGCAAAATCTTCGGGCGCTCTTTTTCAAGTGGATTGCCTTTTTTGTCATATTTTATTTTATAAATATGGTCCACGACCTCTTTCAGCGTCTTCGCTCCGTAAATCGCAATTCCTCTCACCAGAGCCGCTTCCGCGGCATTGGCAATCGGCACAAATATTTCCTTATAACCCAGGCGCATTGCCTGTTCGGTCAGAGGCAGGACTCCCTTGATAGGCTGGAGTTCCCCGTTCAGGGACAATTCCCCGAGAAATATTTTTCCCTTGGGGTCAAAATCTATTTCTCCGGCCGAAAGCAGATAGGCCAGAGCAATCGCCAAATCAAAATACGGGCCTTCCTTTTTAAGGTCGGCCGGCGATAATGATATGACTATCTTTTGATTTTGATTTTTAGGAGAAGGAAAGCCGGAGTTCTTCAAAGCCGAGCTCATGCGGTCTTTTGATTCATCAACCGCCTTGTCGGGAAGCCCGACAAGAGTAAAAGAGTGCAGGGTGTTTTTCGTAATATCAATTTCCACCGTAACAATCTTACCCTTCAACAGATGCGTCTGTGCGGAATATACTCGGGAGAAGCTCATATTAATTTTCCAGGTGATTCTTGCAGGTTTGGGCCGCCGGATTGGCTTCCAACCGCGCATTTTCAATGTCTTTTTTGCAGACTTCGCACTTGCCGAAAGATTCCCTGTTCAGTCCCTTCAGCGCTTTCAAAATATTATTCAGCCTCGGTTCCAGGGTCCTCATCATAGAGCTTCTGGCCTCAAAATCCTCAAACCGGTCCGCTTTGTCATTCTCGTCCGACTCCGGAGAATCCAATTCTTCCGGAGTTGCTTCCCACTCGTTCGTTTCTGCGTTCAGCTTACCCATATCTTTCATCTGTTCCAAGAGAACATCCCGCTCTTGTTCCAGTTTTTCTTTGATTTTTTTCTTGTCCATCCCGTTAGAAGTAGGAAATCTTTAGATTTCCGTAGTTATCTATATTAATAACGACTATGTAAAAAGTTGTGTTTCGCAAATCCCGCAATCTTTCCTAACTGAATGACTTCTAACGGGATCCAACATCAGTAAATAATAGCACGTTGTGGTAGAATAACAATATGAAATGCGATATTAAAGATACAAGCCTGGCCCAAAAAGGAATGGTAAAAATTGAATGGGCCGAAAGGGATATGCCGGTGCTTTCCGGTATCGCTTCCAATTTTAAAAAAACAAAACCATTTAAAAATATCACTATCGGGGCTTGCCTGCATGTGACAGCCGAAACAGCCAATTTAATGATTGCGCTCAAAAATGGCGGCGCCAAAGTGGGACTTTGCGCTTCCAATCCGCTTTCAACCCAGGACGATGTCGCGGCGGCACTGGTAAAAAACTTCCAGATTCCCGTTTTTGCCAAAAAAGGAGAAAATCAAAAAGAATACTTCGCACATTTGCATAGCGTGCTTGATATGAAACCGAATATCACGATGGACGACGGGGCTGACCTGGTTTCAGAATTGCATTCCGGAAGACTGAATCAAGCAAAAAAAATACTCGGCGGGACGGAAGAGACTACGACCGGAGTCTCCCGCTTGAAATCAATGGCGCAGGAAGGAACATTGCTTTTCCCTGTCATCGCGGTGAATGATTCCATGACCAAGCATTTTTTTGACAACCGTTACGGCACGGGGCAATCGACGATGGACGGCATCATCCGCGCCACCAATAAATTAATTGCCGGTTCTGTTTTTGTTATCGCCGGCTATGGATGGTGCGGGAAAGGACTCGCAATGCGGGCCCGAGGTATGGGAGCGAATGTCATAATCACGGAAATTGACCCGGTTAAGGCCATTGAGGCGCTGATGGACGGATTCCGGGTTATGCCAATGACGCAGGCAGCTAAAGAAGCCGACTTTATCTGCACCGTTACCGGCAACATAAATGTGGTCGGGCTGGAAGCGTTCAAGGTCATTAAAGACGGCTGCGTAATTTCAAATTCCGGGCATTTTGACGTGGAAATTGACCTGGTGGCGCTCCGAAAAATCACAAAAAAGAGAAAAGTTTTGCGGGATTTTGTGGAAAGCTATAAACTAAAAAATGGAAAAACTATATTTGTCCTGGCTGGTGGGCGGCTGGTCAATCTGGGCAGCGCCGAAGGGCATCCGGCATCGGTTATGGATATGAGTTTCGCCAATCAGATACTGGCGGTGGAATTTATTCTTAGAAACGGAAAGAAACTTTCCAATTCGGTCCACGTTTTGCCTGAAATTCTGGATAGAAAAATCGCGACTTTGAAATTGCGCAGCTTGGGAACAAAAATAGACACTCTTTCCGAACGCCAGAAAAAATATATGGCTGGCTGGCGTGAAGGAACCCGCTGAGGTAAACTTTTTGAAGGGGTTTCGAGGCTGTCGAGCCGAGAACTTCAAAATTTTTTAAGCTTCAAAAAATTTGTACCGGAAAAAAGTTATGCCTCAGCGGGTTTATAATTTATGAAAATTGCAATTACCGGAGCCCAAGGAGTTGGTAAAACTACTTTGGCTCAACAAATCAATAAGGATTATCCGGATTTAAAAATTTTACCCGAAGCGGCGCGGCTGGCGCAAGCAATAGGGTATAATCTTGACCAAACTGCGACAACAGAGACAGAGCTTTGGCTAATCGCGAAGCAAATTGAGTTAGAAAGCATGGAAGACAAGTGGGTGGCTGACCGCTGTGGCATAGATTTGCTTGCGTATATACATCATTTGTTTTCCGATGAATCGTCTTTGATTGAATTTGCCACCAAAACATTGGTGCCAAGGTTTAGTAATTATGATTTGGTTTTGTATTTACCCAGTGGACAATTTGCGATTGAAGATGATGGTGTGCGGGTAATTGATATGAAATTTCAACAAGCCATAGACCGGCGAGTTAAAAATGTTTTAGAAAAACATAAAATTCCATTTGTTGAGATAGTTGGTTCACCTGAAGAACGATTGGCGAAAGTTAAAAATTTGTTTAAAAATTACTGAATTTTTGTGATATAATAGATTTCATATTATGTTCTACAAGCACAACAACAACTACACGGTTGAGAGCGTCACTTCCGGGCATCCGGACAAAATCTGCGACCAGATTTCGGACGCCATTTTAGATGCATATATAACTCTAGACCTCAAGAGCCGGGTTGCCGTTGAAACCTTTGGCGGGCACGGCAAGCTGGTAATCGGCGGAGAAGTGACATCCAAAGGAAAAGTCGATTATGTTAAAATCGCGCGGGAAGTTTACAAAGAAATCGGTTATAACGATGAGCTGGAAATATCCGCGCACATCGTAACTCAGTCTCCGGATATAGCTATGGGAGTAGATACCGGCGGAGCGGGCGACCAGGGCATAATGTATGGATATGCTACGGACGAGGTGCCTGAGTTTTTGCCGAAAGGAATCGTGCTGGCGCATAAATTGGCAAAAAGACTGGAACGGGCTAGAAAAAATACAAATGAAAGTGAAAGGATAAAATGGCTCCGGCCTGATGGTAAGACGCAAGTCACTTATGCTAATGGAAAACTGCAAACCGTCTTGGTGAGCGCGCAACATTCCCCGGATGTCAAATTGGAAGAAATAAAAAAGGAAATTACCGAAAAAATAATCAATCCCCTGCTTTCCGAAGAGGAGAAGAAAACAGTAAAAATTTTGGTTAATCCGACGGGGCAATTCATTCAGGGCGGTTTTGAAGCAGACACCGGGCTGACGGGACGCAAACTGATGGTGGACACTTACGGCGGAATCATCCCGCACGGCGGCGGATGTTTCTCCGGCAAAGATGCGACAAAAGTGGACCGCTCCGGCGCTTATATGGCGCGCTTTGTGGCTAAAAATTTAGTCGCGTCCGGATATGGCAAAGAAGTGCTAGTCTCCGTCGCTTATGCTATCGGCATGGCTGAGCCTTTGATGATTGAAGCAATCAATGAAAAAGGCGAGGACTTGGCGGAAATTGTCCGGAAGAATTTTGATTTCAAGCCGCTGGCCATTATCAAGCGCCTGGACCTCCGCACTCCGATTTTCCGCAAGACCGCCACCTACGGCCATTTCGGCAGAAAAAATATGCCGTGGGAGAGAATTGAAAAAATAAATTAATATAAATTTTTCAAAAAAAATTGCGGATATCCGTGTTTAATTTGGGTATTTTCAACATCTTTGATTCCGAGGTTTTCCAAGAAATCTATGCATGCCTTTTTCGCCTCTTTCTCGTCTTTAAAGTTTCCCTTTGCTTCCGCTTCTACGAATGTTCCCGCTCCTTTTACATCATCAAGCGCAACCTCAATTCCTCCACACATCCAATATTCCCTGTATTTTTCTACAGTTATAACTTTTTTAAAATCCAAGAATCCCAAAATTTTCTTTAACTCTTCGGCATTAGAAATTTCTGTTTCATATTCTTCGGCATAATCATAATCCCCATCTGCTCTCATATTTACTGACTTGGTGTATTCAAAAACAACTTTATCGGGATTTGTTCTTATTCTTAAATGTTCTATCGGCTGGGGTTTATTGGCAAAAAAATCTCTATGACAGGGAACATAATAATCGTCAATTTGCTTTATCGCCTTCACCAACTTCCCCATTTTTGAGACCTTTTCCTTGATTTCTTCAAAATTATCCACTTTCACTTTTATTTCAACCTCAATATTCATTTCGTTATAATATCAAAAAATTATGAGAATTACTATTTTGGAGTATAATTATTTCTATGAACTGGTTTTTTATTGCAATACTTGCGCCGTTTTTTTGGAGTATTAATACTCATTTTGACAAGTTTATACTTTCAAAATACAGTAAAGGCAGAGGAGTGGGGTCAGTTTTCTTATTTTCCACGTTTTTTTCCGTATTTTTTTCCGCGGCAATTTTCATTTTTAAACACAGTGAAATAATTTCATATTCTAATTTTCAAAACTTCTTATTTTTTTTAATTCCCGGTTTTTTAAACGCTTTTGGTTTTTATTTTTACCTTCAATCTTTAAAGACGGAAGAGTCTTCCGTTGTCGTGGCGCTTTTCCAATTGTCTCCGGTTTTTGCTTATCTTCTGGGTTATGTTTTTTTGGGCGAAATTTTAACCTTAAACCAGATTCTGGCGTCTCTTGTTATTTTAATCGGAGCTGGCATATTGTCTTTTGACCTTGAAGAAATAGAGGGCAAAATTCCGGTAAAATGGAAAATGGCCTGCTTTATTATGCTGGCTGCTTTGTTTTTTGCTCTTAATGATGTTTTATTCAAAAAATTCACTATATATCAAGGATCTTTCATCACTTCTCTTTTCTGGCAGCATATTGGCATTTTCATCGTAGGGCTGTCTTTTTTCCTGTTTCTAAAAAATTTCAGAGAAGATTTTTTCTCATTGATAAAAAACAACCGCGCAAAAATCTTTATATTGAACGGTTTTAGCGAATTCTTTTACGCTTTAGGTGGTCTTTTGAGCAATTTGGCCACCTTATTTGCCCCAGTTGTTCTTGTTTTGGTTGTTAATACTTATCAGACGGTGTTTACTTTCATCATAGGTATATCGTTAACATTGCTTTTACCCAATATCATTACTGAAAAAATATCAAAACGCCATTTAATCCAGAGAATCTCGGCAATTGTAATTATTCTTCTAGGAAGTTATTTCCTTTACTTAAGCTAATTTTTTAATTATAATGTAACTATGGACAGAGATACAAAAATTTTAGTTGTTATTATGGTTGTTTTACTAATCACCTCGATTTCATTTGCCTATTATCGTTTTTTTATTACCAAGGACTATGAAATAGTGATTCCTGAGGATACACAAGAACAAGAAGAGGATTTAGGCCAATAAAATAAATTTTATGAAATATACTTTTTCCTGGTTAACCAAAAAAATTCATAAAAGAAAGGTCCCGAACGGATTTGGTCTTTTTTCCACAAAAAAAATAAAAAAAGGGGAAAGGGTTATCGTTTTTGGCGGTTATGTCATGACTCCCCAACAATTTGACGCCCTTTCTGAAAAATTAAAATCTTATCCCTTTCAAATAGCCGATGATTTATATTTCGGTCTCTCAAAAATTTCTGAGATAGAAGAAGCGGATTATTTAAATCATAGCTGTAATCCAAATTGCGGATTTGGCGGTGAAATTACGATTGTTGCCATGAAAAACATAAAAAAGGGAGAAGAAATAACCATAGATTATGCAATGAGCATTAGCTCAAGAAAAATTGGCTCCATGAGTTGTTCTTGCGGATCTAAACTATGTCGCAAAATGATTACTGCGGATGACTGGAAGATAAAAGATTTACAGAGACGTTATAAGGGTTTTTTCGAGCCTTTTTTAGAAAAAAAGATTAATAGTAAAACTTAAAAAAATTATGCCATTATGCCCATGGGAACCAGCTCAATACCTCTTCTTCTCTAGTAATGTCCCTCCTTTGTTTTATTATTCTCACGGTATTTCCGTAATTTTTGCCCTCGTATTCGGGCTAATTCTTTTTTTAAAAGCTAAAAAAGCATCATCAGCTAAGCTGCTTTTTATCATAACCTTGTTATTTTCTTCCTGGGTCCTGTTAGACTTATATATCTGGGCAAGCAATGATCCTTCTAGTATTTTATTCTTCTGGTCTATTATAATCCTTATCGAAGTTCTTATTTATATTTTTTCAATTTATTTTATCGATGTTTTTAATGAAAAAAAAGATGTTTCTTTCAAGAAAAAGCTGTTAATGTCCATTCTTATCTTGCCTATTGTAATAGGCCTACCGACTTATTTAAATCTTGCAGGTATTGAAATGAGTTTTTGTGTTGCTTTGGAAGGAGTTATCGCAAAATATTATGTATACGCGGTAGAAATCTTTTCTATTATGTGGATACTTTTTTATAGTTTCAGATTTTATGGGAAAACCGTTGATCCGAGTACAAAAAAACAAATAATTTTTTCAACAACCGGTATTCTCTTTTTCCTTTTAGCGCTTTCTTCGGGTAATCTAATAGGTAGCCTGACTGAACAATGGCAATATTCGCAATATGGCCTATTCGCAATGCCGATTTTTATCGGTATTCTGGCGTATTTGGTTGTTAAATATAATGCTTTTAATATAAAACTTATCGCGACTCAGGTGCTTGTCTGGGGACTGGCGATACTTATCGGCTCGCAATTCTTCTTTATTAAAGTTCCCATTAATATGGTTCTAAACGGCGTCACGTTTGTCGCTTCAATAATTTTTGGTTATTTCTTGATTAAATCCGTTAAAAAAGAGATAGAACAGAAGGAAGAACTGGCGAAACTTAATATTGACCTGGAGGCTTTAATCAAGCAAAGAGAGAGCTTGACGCATCTGATTACCCACAAGGTCAAGGGCTCGTTTACTCATTCCAAATATATTTTTGCCGGCATTTTGGACGGAACTTTCGGCATCATTTCTCCGGAACTTCAAAAAATGGCCGAAAAAGGCATTGAGTCGGATGATGTGGGCATAAATACGGTTGATTTGATTTTGAACGCCGCCAATATGCAGAAAGGGCTGATAAAATATGACATGAAAAAAACGGACTTCAAAGAAGTGGTCTTGAAAGTTTTTTCGGAAAAAAAGGTTCCCGCAGAGACCAAGGGACTGCAAATAGAAAAAAATATAAAAGAAGACGATTATTCCGTATTGGGCGATTCTTTCTGGCTCAAAGAAGCGGTTAATAATTTGGTGGATAATTCCATGAAATACACCAAGGAAGGAAAAATTACGGTGAAATTGGAAAAAAAGGATGGAAAAATATTATTATTTGTCCAAGATACGGGGATGGGAATAACCGAAGAAGACAAGAAAAATCTATTTACAGAAGGCGGACGAGGCAGAGATTCGGTCAAAATAAATGTAGACAGCACCGGTTATGGCCTTTATACGGTAAAACTGATTATAGAAGCGCACAAAGGACGTGTCTGGGCAGAATCAGCTGGTCCAGGCAAAGGGTCTACTTTCTTTGTGGAACTGCCGGCAGTGTAATACCCCTACCCTCAAATTTGGGTCCCTATCCCAAACTTGCCCCCTATGTATGGGGAGGAGAAAGGAGGGGGTAATATTTACTGTTTCTTTCCTCCGGAAGCCAGGCGAAGCATGATTTCGCGGGCAGCGTTTTGCGTACCGGCAATAACAACGGAATTGTCATCTGCAAAAACATACATAACGACCAATTTACCCATTTTGTCATAAAGCATCCGCGCATTTTTATTTTCCACAATGCCGTCTTCAAAATTTTTCGTGAGGAGATAATTTGTGTCGCTGGAAATATCAATTCTCAAGAATTTATGCAGGTCGGCAAACATTTTTTTCTCCCAAGCGCGCATAGAATCAAAAATATCGGCGGTAGAACGGACTTTGAGCAGGATAAAAAAATCCTTATTTCCCGGTAAATTGGAATCTGCCTCATTGTTTACCGCTCCCATTGAAAAATTATCATTGACAAAAAGCGTATTATCGCCGGGGACAAAACTGCTTTTCATTAAAACAATGAATCTTCTGAGCCCTATGATTTGCTTATTTTCGGTAAGATAGATTCCTTCTACGCCCCCATTTTTTAATTCGGCAACGTCAATTTGATTTAAAACAGTCTGCGATATTTCATCTTTATTTAAAGAAGAAACTTCTAAAAAAGCGCTTTGGTCGTTAAAGATAATGGGAACGAACTGCTTTTCTATCGGAACCGTATTGATATTTTTTTTAAAAAAGAAAAAAGACAAAGTTGCCAAAGCCAGTATTGTAAGCACAAGACTGAAGAGCATAAACAATCTATTTTTCTTCGATTCGGGAGACAAATTTCTTTTTTCGGCTTCATGCTCTTCTTCCCCGTGAATTATTTTCTTAACCAGGCCTCCGGTGTCATTTTCAATAACCTTCGCCATATCGTCGGCATAAGTTTTAACAATTTTATTTTCTCCGCCTGCATCGCCATGTGAAGCATCGCGGGCAGGTGTTTTTTCATCTTTTTCCATTAAAAAAATTCTTGTCAGCTTCGCGGATTGATAAGCTGATTTTGCCCCTTTCTTCGTCAATTTTTATGACCTTGACCGGCACAATCATGCCTTCTTTTATTATATCGCTAACTCTCTCTACACGGAATGGCGCCATTTCGGAAATATGCACCATGCCGTCCGTGAAAGGATTAAGGGCCACAAATGCCCCGAAATCGGCGATTTTCACAACTTCTCCCTTTAATATTTCCCCAACCTTGAATTCATGAGTCATCTCCTCCACTATTGCCTTGGCTTTTTCGGCTGAATCATCCTTTCCGGTCAGATAAACTGTCCCGTCATCCTCGATGGTTATCTCGGCGCCGGTTTTTTCCTTTATTTCTTTAATTGTTTTTCCCCCGCCGCCAATCACTAAACCGATTTTATCCGGATTAATTTTAATAATTAAAATTTTCGGCGCATTTGGAGAAATTTTCGAGCGCGGTTTTGAAATTTCTTTTTCAATCCTGTCTATAATTTGCGCTCTGGCTTCCTTAGACTGCCGCATTGCTTCGCCTAATATTTTTACCGGCACACCCTCCACTTTGACGTCTAACTGAATAGCCGTAACCCCTTCCCTGGTGCCGGCAATCTTGAAATCCATATCGCCGTGATGGTCTTCAGGGCCTTGAATGTCCGTCAGGATTTTATATCTAGTGCCACTCTCATACATTAATCCAATTGCCACTCCGGCCACCGGCGCTTTAATTGGCACTCCGCCATCCATTAGCGCGAGAGTTGAAGCGCAAATTGAAGCCTGGGAAGTAGAACCGTTTGAAGCCATTGACTCGGAAACAATCCGCATCGTGTATGGAAATTCCACCACGGAGGGCAATACCATTGCAAGCGCTTTTTCCGCCAGCGCCCCGTGACCGACTTCCCGGCGGTTGGTAAAGCCGGCTCTGCCCACTTCTCCCGCCGAGTAAGGCGGAAAATTATAATGATGCATAAATCTTTTTTCCACTTTTAGCTGCAGGCCGTCGACCAAATTTCTGTCTTCCGGGCCGCCCAAGGTAAGCACCGAAAGAACATGGGTGCCTCCGCGGTAAAAAATTCCCGAACCGTGGAGCATGCTGGAAAGTTTTCCGGCTTGCGCATACAAATCACGGACCTCATCCATCGCCCTGCCATCAGCGCGCTTGTTTTCTTTTATCGCCTTTTCGTGCAAGATGTCATTTTCAGTGTCATCAAATAAATTATCCTCCAGGAAAAAATCTTCCCGGTCTTCATATTTTTCTCGAACCAGGTTGTTCCAGCTGGTGTGCAAGTCATCTATTTTCTTTTTTCCCGCCTCTGCGTGGCCATAGCCCGCTTCGGCGAGGCGAAGGCCCGCTCCGCCGAAAATAGCGTCTTCCATCTTGGGCAAGATTTCTTTATTAAATAAAATTACAGATTCTTTATTTATTTCTTCTTTTTCTATAATTCTTTTTTCTTTGCCTATTTCGGCAGTTATCTTTTTCTGAAAATCCTCCAATTTACTTATTTCTTCGCTGGCTTTTCCAAGCGCTTCTTCCAGCTCTTCTTCCTTGTTCTGGTGGGCGGAAGCCTCAATCATATTTATGTGCCCGTTTTTCCCGCAAACCATCAGGTCAAATTTATACAATGAATCATCTAGGCGCAATTTCTGCGAAGGGTTGATTTTCAGATTCTCGTCATCGTATTTGCCAATGCGCACGCAGCCGATAGGGCCATTCCAGGGAATATTGGAGACAGAAAGCGCAAGTGAAGCGGCATTGACCGCCAAAACAGCCGGATCATTGTCATCTACTGAGAGGACTGTCACGATAACTTGCACGGCATGGCGGATTGATTGGTTAAATAAGGGGCGAAGTGTGCGGTCTATTGCCCGGCTGGCGAGAATTGCTTCTTCTGAGGGTTTGCCTTCCCGGCGGACAAAACGTGAACCCAAGATTTTTCCAGCGGCATAAAATTTTTCCACATAATCAACCGTTAAATTAAAATAACCCAACCCCTGCTGTTTGTCTTTGGACATACAGGCGGTGGCGATGACGATTGTCTCTCCGTATTTCAAGATTACCGAGCCGTGCGCTTGTTCCGCCAAATCGCTAAAAACAGCGGTCAAAGTTCTGCCTCCGATTTCCACACTATATTCTTTCTTTTCCATTTTGATTTTGCGAAATCATGCCGCGTAATCGTCCATTTTAGCGTGGCACACTTCAGAGTTCGTATCCAGACTGGAGTATTGTTCTTGATTAACAGAACACTACTATATGTCCGAACGCGAACCGATTAACCCCGACGTTTTCAGATCGGGGTCCCGACTTTACGTCGGGACTAGTAATTACTTATATAGACTAGCACTTCTGGGTTAAAATGCAAAAACTATCTTATTCCGATTAGATATTTTTTAGGAAAAGCGGACAAGTCCACGAAGTCGTCCACCGCTTCCCGTAGTTTGCCGGAAGTTGATTTGCCGAAAGAAACAACTTCAACCTGCACGCCAATTGTTTGTAAATACTCCACCAAAGGCACAAAATCCCCGTCTCCGGAGACTATCACTACTGAATCCAGCCGGGGTGACATTTTAATCGCATCCACCGCCAGCCCCACATCCCAGTCCGCCTTTTTGGCTCCACCGGCAAAAATTTGCAAGTCCTTCGTTTTGGTTTCAATGCCGAGCTTGGCCAGTGCCTCAAAGAAATTTTTCTCGTCCCCCGCTTCGGTCGTGATGACATAGGCCACTGCGCGGACCAGCTTCCTGCCCGCCACCGCATCCTTCAAAACCGCGCCGAAATTTACCCGCGCTTGATATAAGTTGCGCGCCGAGTGATATAAATTTTGCGTATCAATAAAAACTCCAACTCTTTGTTCTTTATGTTTTATAACTGTCATTGTATATATTGTAGCAAAGAATGTTTATAAAAACGACTACGGAAGCTGGCGAGCTGAGTCTTGAGCAAAAATTCAGTAGAATTTTATGCGTGCGTTTTTAGAGACATTTTTTGCGAAAATTAAATAAATTTACACAAGTTCCATTTTCTTCATTAGCGCAGCATAGCGAGGCTTGCTTTTGCGTTCCAAATATTTCAAATGAGTGCGCCTGTCGGCCACCATCTTGATGAGCCCCCGGCGGGAATGATTGTCTTTTTTATGCTTTTTTAAATGCTTGGCCAAAGCGTCGATTTGTGTGGATAAAACAGCCACCTGCACTTCCGGAGAGCCTGTATCCGTCTCATGAATCCGGTTTTTCTTTATAACCGCCTGCTTTTTTTTGCTTGCTAACATGTCTGTTATAGTAGCATAAAACCCTTAAAATTGCAACCTATATTGTGCGACATGGTATAATAGAGTTATGGCATCGCTCAAACAGCTCAAAACTCAATTTTTGGAATACACGGAAATAGAAAAAGGCCGGGCGTTGAAGACGGTAGAGAATTATGACCACTACTTGTCTGTTTTTTTGAATTTTATAAAGCTGGACAGCCCGGCGGGAATCACTGATGCTTCCATCCGCGAATTCCGTCTCTGGCTCAACCGGCAATCCACCGGTCATCATAAAGACAAAGGAGAAACACTTTCCAAAAAAACTCAAAATTATTATTTGATTGCAATCCGCGCTTTTTTAAAGTATTTGGCCCGACAAAATATAAAATCAATGTCGGCGGAACGAATTGAACTGGCAAAAGTCGGTGAAAGATCGCTCGACCTCATAACCCACGCGGAATTAAAACGATTATTAGAGTCTCCGAAAAGCGCAGACTTGAGAGACCTGCGGGACAAAGCCATCCTGGAGCTCCTTTTTTCCACCGGACTGCGCGTGGCCGAGCTGGCATCCCTGACGGCCGACATAGATTTAAGTGCCGATGAACTTTCGATCCGTGGCAAGGGCGGAAAAGTGCGGGTTGTTTTTCTTTCGGATGCTGCAAAAAATGCCGTGAGAAGATATTTAGGCGCACGAAGAGACATGAGCGATAGCCTTTTCGTGCAGGTCGGCCCCGCCTTCGCTAAAGCTTCGACGGGCAAGAATATCAGCGGAGAGAAAATGGACAAGGGACCACTCAACAAAAGATCAATCGAGCGTATTGTAAAGACTCACGCCATCAAAGCGGGAATTTCCAAGAAAGTTACCCCGCATGTTCTCCGGCATATGTTCGCCACCGACCTCCTGTCCAACGGCGCGGATCTCCGTTCCGTGCAGTCGATGCTTGGACATTCCAGTATCAGCACCACCCAGATTTATACCCATGTGACCGACAAACATTTGCGCGATATACACAAAAAATACCATAATAAGGGTTAAGCAGCGCTAAGATGACGGTTGCGCTGCATGATTTCGCAAAATCAATGAAAATAATTTCTTGGAATACGAATGGTCTACGGGCGACGGCGAAACAGGGATTTTTCACTCCCCTATTTAAAGAGAAGCCTGATATCTTGTGCTTGCAGGAAACAAAAGCAATGCCGGAACAGTTGCCGGAGGAGGTGCGAAATGTTTCCGGATATTTTTCTTATTTTTCTTGTCCGAAAATTAAAAAGGGCTACAGCGGAGTGGCAATTTACACGAAAAAAAAACCAAGAGAAGTTTTCTACGGAATGGGAGTGAAAAAATTAGACGATGAAGGTAGATTAATCGGCGCCAAATATAAAAATTTCACTATTATAAACTGCTATTTTCCAAATGGCGGCCAAGGCTCCGAGAGATTGAAATATAAATTGGAATTTTATGATGCTTTTTTAAAATTCATCATCAAGCTCCGCAAAAACGGCGAAAATGTGATTTTCTGCGGAGATGTGAACACTGCCCACGAAGCCATTGACCTTGCCCGTCCGAAAGAAAATGAGGAAAACACCGGCTTTTTGCCGGTAGAACGCGCCTGGATTGACAAAGTTGTAAAAAATAATTTTATAGACGTATGGAGAAATTTAAATCCGGAGAAAAAAGATGTTTATACCTATTGGGATATGAAAACCCGCGCCCGGGACCGGAATGTCGGCTGGCGGATTGATTATTTTTTTGCCGATAAAAAATTAATACCTCAAATTAAAAATGCCGGCATGCTTTCCGACTATTACGGCTCCGATCATTGCCCGATTTGGCTGGAAATTTAATAAAAACTCTTGAAATAGTTTTCGCAGGGGTTTTGAGCGCGACGGCGCGAAAATTTCAGGATTTTTTAAGCTTCAAAAAATCTGTACCGAAGAAAACTTTATTTCAAGAGTTGCTATGTTATAATAGACGCATGAACCACACAAGATTAGACCAGCTCGCCGACGGGATTTTCGCCATCGTTATGACGATTCTCGTTTTTGATATCAAAATGCCAGTCATCTGGGGACCAATAGACAATATGGGTCTCTGGCTCCAAATAAAAAATCTGCTTCCTCTTTTTCTAAGTTATGTTTTGAGTTTTGCCATGCTCTTCACCTATTGGCGAGCGCACCACTTTTTTGTTTCTATTTACGCGAAAAATGTGGACTCTCTGCTGACTAACATAAATGCATTATTCTTTATGCTAATAAGCTTGGTGCCTTTTTCCGCCAGCATTCTTGGCCAATATAGTAAAAATGAATTATCAATAATAATCTTCGGAACACATACAATCCTAATCGGCCTTACACTGTATTGGATGCGCAGATATGTCTTGTATTCCGAGCATATAAAAAATCCGGAAATAAGCAGAAGAGAAATCCGCGGCAGCACCATCCGCACTTTAGTCCCGGTAGTTTTCGCGCTGATTGCTATCCCGCTCTCTTTTTGGAGCATAAAAATTTCTTTGTCTTTATTTACCCTGGCGGTAATTTTTAACTTGTCTTCCTACAGCACCCGCCTTTTTGAAAATATCATGAAAACAATTCATGGCTTCCTATTCGGCAGCGACACTAAAGGCCATTTTGCCGATTAGATTAAAAAATCTATGAGTATTTGGGAACAAATCAGGCGTCCTTCCTTCGGAAAACCAGACCGGCTGTCGGAGAGCAGCCCGATATTTCAAAAATATTTCCTTATAATGCTGCGCAGAACGATATTGGAGAAAAAATTTCCTTTCTATGAAAGTTATCAAAGGCATTCTGTTGAACAGGCCATGAAGGCCGACCCGGAAGATGATATTGAACCTCTGATTGCCGAAGTCGCAGAGTATGAAAAGAAATTAAAAAATAAAAAATCTGCGGAACTTATTAAATTTGCCAAAGAGGAAGGACTAGAATTGACTGACGAGGAAATACAAGCTGCAAAAAATGACGCCAAGGATGTGTTAATCCACGACCCGGAATTATAGAGGCCGGGTGTTGTCCAATCTTTTGGCTTCCGCCCAGGCAAGCTCGTAAATTACTTTCATCGCTTCGGCAATTTCGGTGCTTTCAATAATTATGCCGAGCTGTTCGCGCCAGGAAGCAATCATTACTTTATTGTCGTAGATATTTATTTCCGGGACAAAGTCGTATTTATCTTTGGGGACTAAAGCTGTTTCGCGCATTTCTTCAACATTGCGCTTGGCTAAATTAAGATTGTCTTCCGTTCTCGGGCCAATGCCGCGGATAAATATTCCTTTTTTTGTTCGTCTTTTAAAGTAGTCTGGGAAATATCCCGGCAACCCTGCATCCATATAAGCGACATTCGCATATGCTCTGATCGGTTCAGTAGAAGTAAGGGTATCCTCATAAACTTTTTCAAGTCCCTCCCTGCCTTCATAGAAAAATACCCGCGGCCGGTCTTTTATGTTGTGGATTGATTTTAATTCCGGGATAAGTTCTTCGGTTTTCTTTAATACATCATTTTTTCTCTTAATATCTTCGGAGATAAATTTATTCAGATTTTCCGGCGACTCGGCGGTGTATTCTTGTTTCGGTTCTTTGCCGGAAATGCTTACAAGCCCTTTTGCCAAGAGTGAATCGAGAATGTCATATCCGGTAGTCCGGTTAATGCCTGCCCGGCGGGAAATCTGCGAGACAGTGCCGTGACCAAGCAAAAGCAAGGCAATGTAGACTCCCGCTTCTTTGCTGGAAAGCCCTATTTCGGTGAGTGTCTGCTCAAGGTGCAGGTGCTCTGGTTTTTGAGTGCGAATCATAAAAATAAGTATATATCATTTAATATATTTGTGTCAATAGTTTTCCACAAAAAATATACTTCCTGTTTTAATAGATATATTAAAAGAGTTATTAACACATATATTGACTAAAATATTTGACAATTTATTTTTATTTGATAATATCTATATGTATATGAATCCCGTTAGAAATTCACAAAACGGGAAAGTATTATTAAAAAATAACAATAATCAGCTGTCTTTATATATTAATATATGTACGGATGGCATGATTTTTAAACGGGATGAATACAACAGGAAAAATTATTGTGTGGGTAATAGTTCTAGTTCTTGTCATTTGGGGAATAATTTCAATATCAAAGAACAGTGATACCGATTCCGATACTATAAAAATTGGTTTTATGGGACCGCTTTCCGGAGACACGGCCAACTTGGGACAAAATGCACAGGCGGCGGTAGCGATTGCGGTTGATGAAATCAATAACGCCGGCGGCGTGCTCGGTAAAAAGCTGGAAGTGGTCTACGAAGACGATGCCTGCAACGGCGCGACGGCCGCCAATGCAATATCAAAACTGATTAATGCCGATAAAGTTATGGCGGTCTTGGGCGGCGCCTGTTCGGGGGCGACCCTAGGCGCGACGCCAGTAGCCGAAGCGGCAAAAATTCCCCAGCTTTCTTATTGCTCAACCAACCCGACAATCAGCCAAGCCGGGGATTATATTTTTAGAAATGTTCCATCAGATCTTTTTCAGGCTAAATATGCAGCGGAATATCTAATAAAAGCTGGTAAAAAAAATGTGGCTCTGCTTACCAGTAAAGATGATTATGGTGATGGCTTGAATAAAGCGTTCACTGATGCATTTACCAAAGCAGGTGGAACGATTACCTTAACCGATTCATTTGAACCCTCTACGAAAGATTTAAAAAGCCAGCTCGTTAAAATCAAAGCAAAAAATTCCGATGCGGTTTATTTTGTAAGTTACACGGACCCGGCTATTGCCGGCCTTAAGCAAGCACGCGACCTCGGCATTAAAACACAATTCTTTGGGGCCGATGCCTGGGATGATACAAAAGTTTGGAGTGAATTGGGAACATTGGGTAATGGCGCGATGTATACTATTGTGGGATCAAATTCCAGTGTTGATTTCAAGGCAAAAATGAAAGCAAAGCTTGGAAAAGACGACCTTATCTACTGTTCAAATTACGCATATGACGGGTTAAAAATCCTGGCTGATGCGATAACCCGCGCAAATTCTACCGATGGAACTGCTATCAAGGATGCATTATATAAGACAGATTATACCGGCGGCGTCTCGGCCAAGACAATGACATTTGATGCCAATGGCGACCCTGTTTCAGCCGCTTATATTGTGAAAGTTGTCAAAGATGGAAAAGCGGCAGAATCGGCCCAGTAGTTATCAGCCAAAAATCTTTGTTTTAGTAATTTTTGATATACTTGTTGTATGGAATTTTTTCAGTTAATTCTCTACACAATTTCGACCGGAATGTTGTATTCTTTGCTGGCAACGGGTTTTGGATTTACTTTACGCAGTGTAAAATTTTTCAATATCTCTTACGGCGGAGCATTTCTAGTCGGAGGCTATGTTATGTTTTTGTTTTATCGAATGCAAAATATTGCATTTCTTCCCTCTCTTTTATTAAGCCTCACTGCTTCTGGCTTATATTTGCTTCTGGCTTATAAGTTTATATTTAAAATATTAATAGAAAGAAAAGCAAAAAATTTAGTTCTTTTAATAGTTTCTTTCGGACTCCTTACCGCGACTTCGGCAATTTTAGGCATGATTTTCGGCAGTCAAGCGACGATTGTTACCCGCCATTTAAGTGATATTGATGTTGTAAATATATTTGGCGCGACATTAAATACCGTTCAAATTGTTGGCGGTTTAATTTCTATTCCTATAATTATTTTGTCTCTGGCGTATGTGCGTTATAAGACACGCTTCGGCCGAGCAGTAAGAGCGATTGAAGACGATAGTGAAGTAGCCGAATTGGTCGGAATTCCAAAAAATAAAATACTATTAAAAACTTTCTTCCTTTCAGGAATGCTGGCAGGCATGGGAGGAATACTGGAAGGACTGGATGTTGGAATTATCCCGGCATCAGGTTTTTTGTATATGCTACCGACAATCGTTGCTGTGGTAATCGGCGGAATGCAAAGTTTTTGGGGCGGAATTTTGGGCGCCTTTATTCTCGCCATTGCCCAGCAATTGACAATTGTTGTGTTTGGCGGAAGCTGGGTCCAAGCAGTCCCATTTGTTATTCTTATTATCATGCTTTGGATTCGGCCGGAAGGAATTTTAAAAAGATAATATGGAATATATTTTTCACATTTTAATACTTCTTTCTATTTATGGTATTTTGGCTTTGGCTCAAAATCTGGTAATGGGCGGAACCGGTCTGCTCACTATCGCCGGAGCCGCTTTCTATGGAATTGGAGCTTATGTGGCGGCAATTTTGGCGACAAAATTCGGATGGAGCATTATGGCAATATTATTAATTGCGCCAATTATTGCCGGACTTATTGCATTTCTGGTCGGAGCCAGTTTCGCCCGTTTTCGCGACGATTATTTTATGCTTGCAACGCTTGGTTTCCTGATGATATTCAACACCGTGGCAAAAAATTGGGAGACATTTACCAACGGATCTTTTGGAATAGCGGGAATTCCAAAACCATATATTTTAGGATTTACTTTGGATATGCCAATGACCTTTGTTGTCTTGGCAATTTTTATTCTCATAATTGTAGTGACAGTATCGTATCTAATCTCCCGCTCTTCATTCGGACGCGCATTAAATGCCATTCGTGAAGACGAAGACGCGCTCCAGATTTTCGGTTATCAGACATCCAGATATAAATTAATGATTTTCACTATTGGTGCCGCTTTCTCAGCTTTGGGTGGAGTGCTTTTCGCCAGTTATATCACTTTTGTTGACCCAAATTTATTTACGGTAAACGAATCTATCCTGCTCTGGGCAATGGTTATTTTGGGAGGAATCGGAAGAAATCGCGGAGCGTTAATTGGCGCGTTGTTTCTTGTTATCATTCCTGAAATACTCCGTTTTATCGGGTTTCCAACGGAATTTGCCGGGCTTATGAGGCAATGTATTTATGGATTATTACTGGTTCTTTTAATGCTTTACCAGCCCAGGGGAATTTTGGGAACATATAAATTATAAACATTATGAAATACATCTTGGAAACAAAAAATTTAGTGAAAAGTTTCGGCGGAGTGCATGCCGTAGACCATCTTTCTATTAATATTCCGGAAAAAATGATTACTGGCTTGGTGGGGCCTAATGGCAGCGGCAAAACTACGCTTATAAATATGCTCTCCGGTTTTTCCCCTCACAATAGCGGAGAAATATTTTTCTCTGATGTTGAAAGAAAAAAAATTATGCCGTGGGAAAATCAAGTTTACGGCATCACCCGCACTTTTCAGCAAGTGCGACTCTTTGATCAGATGAGCGTACTGGATAATATCCTCGTAATCTTGACCGAGCGGGCGCCATTTTACGCCCTTTTTGAACGCCACAGCGGGTATCATCTAAAATGCGCGGAAGATATTTTAAAAAAAATTGATTTATACGAGAAACGTTTTCATAATGCGGCAGATCTTTCCTACGGACAAAGAAAACTATTAGAGATTGGGCGAGTTTTGGCTATGGACGCCAATATAATTCTTTTTGATGAGCCTTTTGCTGGACTTTTTCCGGAAGTAATAAAAAAAATTGAGAAAATTGTCCTGAATTTGAAGCAAGAAGGCAAAAGCGTCGTCCTGGTTGAACACAACATGGCAATCATTCGCAAATTGTGCGACCATTTAATCGTAATGGATGCGGGAAAATTGCTGGCCGAGGGGCATCCGGAGAAAGTCCTGTCGGAAAAAATTGTTTTGGAAGCGTATTTAGGAGAATAATTTTTTATTTTAAAAACCATGGAAAAAGAAAAATTTTTAGAATTAAAAAATATGGAAGCGGGATATAATGAGACAAAAATCCTTCATGATGTTTCGCTTTTTATCAATGAAGGGGAAATCGTCGCTCTGATGGGCCCCAATGGCGCTGGAAAATCCACAATTTTGAAAGCGATTTTCGGATTGATACCGCATACCGGGAATATTTTTTATGAAGGAGAAAAAATTCATCCGGCACCGGATAGGTTGGTTAAAATGGGTATCGCTTTCGTCCCTCAAGGTAGACGCGTATTCAATAATTTGACTGTGGAAGAAAATTTGGAAATCGGCGGATTCTTCTTGAATGACAAAACTGAATGCAGCCGCAGGGTAGAACATCTTTTTCATCTTTTCCCGATGCTCCACGAAAAACGCAGAGAATATGCGGGTTCCCTCTCCGGCGGACAACAACAACTTCTGTCTATCGCCCGCGGGCTGATGACTCAGCCAAAATTGTTGTTGTTGGACGAACCCACGCTCGGCCTGGCTCCAAAAGTTGTCAAAGAAATATTTCAAATGATTAAAACAATTAATAAAAATCATAAAACTGCGATTATGGTGGTGGAACATAATCTTCATTCCCTTTTGCCGATTACTCATCGCGCTTATGTGCTTGCTCATGGGAAAATCGTCGCTTCAGATACCGGCCCTGTTATCGCCCAGAGCGACATTTTGGAACGTGTCTTTATGGGTAAGATTTAGTAAAATTATTTTATGAAGAAAGTCTGCCAAAATTGTAAGAAAAATTTTGAAATAAAGAAAGAAGATTTAAACTTTTACGAAAGAATAAAGGTCCCGCCTCCTACCTTTTGCCCCAAATGCCGTCTTGCGCGAAAGTTGGTCTGGAGAAACGAACGCTCCCTATACAAAAGGACGTGCGACTTGTGCAAAAAAGACATTATTTCAATGTACAAGGCCAGTGCCGCATTCCCCGTATACTGCCATGATTGCTGGTGGAGCGACGAATGGAATCCGCTTGACTATGGAATGGACTACGATTTCGATTTGCCATTTTTCGAACAATTCCGCCAACTATCTGAAAAAGTGCCGCGTGCATCTTCTTATGAAACAAAAAATGTGGACTGCAATTATTGCAATTATTGTACTCACAGCAGGGGCTGTTATCTCTTATTCGGCAGTTGGTTTGACGAAAATTGCGGCTATGGACAAACTGTCCTTGAAAGCAAAGAATGCTGGGACTGCTTATTCCTCAAAAAATGCGAGCTTTGCTATTCTTCATCCGATCTCGTCCAGTGCTCTCAAGTCCATTTCAGCCAAAATTGTTCCAACTGCATAGATTCCATGTTTTTGTATGATTGTCGTAATTGCCAAAATTGCCTTTTCAGCTGGAATTTAAGGAATAAAAACTACCATATCTTCAACCAGCCAGTGTCTAAAGAAAAATTTAATAAATTTAAAACGGAATTACTGAATTTTCGTGACGTACTTGAGAAGAATTGGAGAGAATTTAAAAAAAGCGTAGCCGAAAAAGCAATTCATAAATATATGACCGGTGAACGGAATCACGATGTTTCCGGAGAATTAATCTACGGATCAAAAAATGTAAAAAATTCTTATTATATTCACGATGGAGAAAACGAGAAATATGCTCAGCGTGGCGGGGTGGGTCAAAAAGATTCCATGGATGTATTCGGCTGTCATTCAGGTGAACTGATTTATGAATGCAACAGCGTGGATTTTTCCTCGCGTTGCTTATTCGGGTCCAATGCAGAGAATAACGTCAACGTTTCCTATGCAATAGATTGTGAGCATGCTAACAACGCCTTCGGCTGTATCGGACTGCGCAAAAAAGAATATTGCATTCTAAATAAGCAATATGACGAGAAAACATATAAAGAATTGCTCCCAAAAATCACCGCCCACATGGATACTCTGCCTTTCTCCGACAACCGAGGCCGGATTTATAAATATGGAGAATTTTTTCCTCCCAAACTCTCTCCTCACGCGTACAACGAAAGCATTGCGCAGGAATGGGTGCCTTTAAAGAAAGATGATGCTGTGAAGCTTGGCTATGCGTGGGATAGTGCAGAAGAAAAAAGCTACGAACCTACCAAGAACTGGCGAGACCTGCCGGAAATTAATAAGGCAGACAATGGCATTCTTTCAGAAATTATCCTTTGTCAAGATTGGGATGAAAATAAGGAGAAGGCGCAAAATCACAAATGCACCAAAGCCTTTCGGATAATTCAAAATGAATTATCCTTTTACAAGAGGTTCGGAATACCTTTGCCTCGCAAATGCCCGAACAGCCGTTATTTCGAGCTTTCCGAGCTTCGTAATAAGCCAAACTTCTGGCCCCGTTCCTGTATGTGCGAACTTAAAAATCATGCCCATGGCGTGAAAAAATGCGAGAACGAATTTGAAACTTCCTACTCCCCCGACCGGCCGGAAATAGTTTATTGCGAAACCTGCTATCAACAAGAGGTTTCTTAATTTATTTTCTCTCACAAGTATTTTTCTACTGAAAAATCTCGCGAGCCCTCCTCGCCTCGTCAGGCTCTGGCCTTGCGATCGGGTCCCTTCCCCGATCTCACTCCATGCTTAGCATGCAATTTTTCTATTTCCTCTTCCTCCAATTCTTCTTTTTTTTCTTTTCCACGCTCGCCGAGAGTCCGAAGCTCCGCATCGCCCAGCATATTCAGGGATTTTACCAGCTCGGAGAGATGTTCCACCGTATTTTTCTCCGGCGCATCCAAAATTTCTTCAAGCAAGGCGTGCAAAATCCACCCCATCCTCGGCCCCGGTTTAATACCAAGCTCTTTCATCATAAATTCTCCATCAATTTTTAATTGACCGACGGAAATCGGGTCGCGCAACGCCTCTTCGATCATCGCGAAGTATTTCCGTAAGCGATATGGCGCTTCTTTTTTCTTCATTCCTACTCTATCGCACTCACGAACATTCATCAGAAGCCAGATATTTCCTATTCCGACTTTTGTAATAATTCTTCGCACGGCGGAGAGCGTAATCAATTCCGTGTCCGAAAAAAACATATGATTACGCACAAGTTTTTCCACCAATTCAGTTTCTTTTTTCGAAAATTTCAATCTTTCCATTATTTTTTTCGCCATTCTCGCGCCGACAACTTCATGACCGTAAAAAGTAAACTTCTTCTTGGCCGAAGATGTATGCTTTTTTGAATGGTCTGGTTGAGCTCGTTCATTTTTAAAATTTTGCACGGGCGACCCGAGGACCTGAGAAAAAGCATCAGCTGAGGCCAATCTGCGTGACCTTGGTTTCCCAATATCGTGAAAAAGCGCCGCCAGCCTTATTTCCAAAGGCCAATTTTTGTCTGCGGCATGCTGAACAGCGTGGAGTAAATGTTCCCAGACATCATAAATATGTTCGCCTAATTGTTCGCATCCCATCCCCTCTTCCAGTTCCGGAATTATATTTTTTAACAAGTTGAATTTCTGCAACATCACGATCCCGCTGGCTGGATTTTGAGACATAATTATTTTCGCGAATTCATCACGAATTCTTTCTTCAGATATTTTTTTTATCAGGTCCGCATTTTTCAAAATACTTTCCATTGTTTCATACGACACAGAAAAGTTGAGTTGGCAAGCGAAACGCACAGCCCGAAGCATCCGGAGCGCATCCTCGGAAAAACGGTCATCCGGGCTCCCTACCGCTTTTAGTGTTTTATTTTTGATGTCCTTTATACCTCCAAACAAGTCGGTTGTGTGTCCTTTAGAATCCATCGCGAGCGCATTTACCGTAAAATCTCGCCTTTTAAGGTCATCTTCTATTTTATCGCTAAATTGGACCTCGTCTGGATGTCTAAAATCAGTGTATTTTGTTTCAATTCGGTAAGGAGTTACTTCAATTGTAGATGTTCCATGTGAAACGTCCCCCTCGAGTGTTTCACGAATAACCACTCCAACAGTTCCAAATGTATTTTCATATACGGTCTTTTCAAAAAGCCCTATGATTTGCTCCGGCTTGGCATTGGTCGTAATATCCCAATCCTTAGGTTCTATGTCCATTATAAGGTCACGAACACAACCACCGACTAGATATGCCTCAAAGCCCGCTTTCTCAAGCGTGTCCGTTACATGTGAAACCTCTTTGGGTATTTTCGATATTAAATTTTTAGTATCTTGTTCCACTTTGGAAATATGTGCGGCCAGAGAGAATCGAACTCTCGTCTCATCCTTGGCAAGGACGTGTTCTACCACTAAACCATGACCGCAGATTATTGATAATCCTACTATTTAGTTTTATAATATGGCTTTGTTGACACAATAAACCATTAAACCATGACCGCTGATTATTGATGCATAAAGACCATCAAATATGACCGCTGATTATTTTTTAATACGTTAATTATATATTATATTCGGTTTATTGCAATTTTGTATTTTAAGCTTATAAAATATAGATATTTTGATTATTTTTTAAATAATGTATAATTAAATATGAGTATCTTGCACCCGTAGTGAAATGGATATCACAACAGTCTTCGGAACTGTCGTTGGGGGTTCGAATCCCTCCGGGTGCACACGAAAAAGCATATTTATATGCTTTTGTGGGGGATTCGAAAGATTTTTTGTTATTTTACAAAGTAAAATCAAAAAATACCTGGCCATGTAATGGCCGAATCCCTCCGGGTGCACCACATGCTCTCATCGTTCAATGGATAGGACGCAAGATTCCGGATCTTGTAATTGAGGTTCGACTCCTCATGGGAGCACTAAGTATGGTTATTAAAATGTCCTTTATAACACTACCTCTTTGCTTATTAAATATAAGGATTTTGTTGAAAAATGTGGATAACTATGTTAGTAATGTTTATAAAGGACATTGCTAGAAGTTGTCTTTTACGGCCATTTTTATCTAAAATATGTTGTTAAATAAAGATATTCCTGCCTGCGCAGGCAGGTTAATAAAAGACATAAAAATTAATACTATGTTTCACGTGAAACACGTTTCTCATGAAACATTACTAGAGCTTAGAAACTATAACCTAAAACCAAACTATATGCCCAAGATTTTTACCTCTAAAACGCAAAAGACGGGAGAAACTGGAGAGGGTGTCGCCAGTAGGTTTCTCGTGAAACATGGTTTTTCAATATTAGACCGAAATTACACCAAAAAATGGGGAGAGATAGACATAATTGCCGAAAAAGCCAATAAAATATACTTTGTGGAAGTTAAAAGTATTTCGACCCCCTCTTTAATTCTCCCCCTTAGCAGGGGGAGCGGATTGGATGAATATCACCCTGAAGACAATATGCATCCTTGGAAATTAAAACGATTATCACGGACAATTCAAACTTATCTTTTATCTAAAAAAATACCGGAGGAAAAAGAGTGGCAAGTGGATTTATTGGTTGTATTTTTGGACTTAAAAAACAAAAAAGCTCGGGTGAAAGTGGTAAAAGACATAATTTTGTGATATATTGTTTCAGCATTTCAACGAACCCGCCGTTGCGGGCTTCTAAGCGGGCTTGCCTCGCCGAAGTCCGCTATGGCGGGTGAAGGCGGGCCGTAGTATACCGGTAGTACAAGTGCTTTGGGAGTTTACATTATCTCCCAAAGTGATATAATCTATGCATGCAGGAAAAAGTAAAATGTTGCGATTATTGTAAAAAGTTCTATCCAGAAAATTCTTTTGGAATAGCCCTAACGCGTAATAATAAAGTTTACCGACGCAGAAAATGTTCTGATTGCTACCGATTAACAAAACAAAAGCTCATACAAAAATATTTTCAGTGGCTTAATGATTATAAACATAAGCGTGGATGTGGTAGATGTAAAATTACAGATGCAAGAGTGTTAGATTTTCACCATAAGGACGACCAACATAAATTATTCACTGTCGGAGGTTTTCGTCGGTCTGTCGGTTTTGATCGTATACAGGAAGAAGTAAAAAAATGCGAAGTGGTCTGCGCAAATTGCCACAGAATTATACATGATGAGTTAAGAAGGCGTTCGTCCACAAAAAACGGGGTATAGTGTAATGGTAGCACGAGTGCTTTGGGAGCATTTAGTCTCGGTTCGAGTCCGAGTACCCCGACATGTTATTTGAGTTTTTGCGGGATTAGTTTAATGGTAAAATAACAGTTTTCCAAACTGTGGACAGGAGTTCGATTCTCCTATCCCGCACAGAATTTATAGACATCCGTATATTTAATATATACAATACCCCTATGTCTTTGTTTGAAAAACCAAAAAAATTCATAAAAGACTTACGAAAAGGACCCGAGGTCACCAGCGTTTTCGGGGAAGAGCGTATTGGCACAAATTTAGACAATCAAGACCAGAGGGTGGCTCAAGCCAAATTACGCTTGGATAGGATCCAGGGGTTTAAATTGGCCGAGCAAGTAAACGATTTTTTTGAACGGCACAATATACAAGCCGGGCCAACGGTTCTCCCGGCGGTAAAATTACGTTTTCTCCGAGAAATTACTCCAAATCCTGATGCTGATGAAAATAGGGTAGCGGAGAAATTAAACTTCCTCGCCCGACGGCTTGAAAGAGAAGAAAACAAACTTGCAAATCCAGAAAATCCGCTACCTCCGGTTGGCATAGAAACCGAATTACCGGATGAAATTTTTCCCCCTGCCTTAAAAACAACCTTGCCGCTTATTGACATTCCCTGTGAGCCGGAAAATCCCAGATTATTTGAAGTTAACCCAAGACCGACATACAGCGCCAAGGTTCAAAACGAGATAATGAACAGCCTTGATGCTTTAGGTTTAGTGCATCACGACCCAAAATCGCCAACATCTTTACACATAAATTTTGGCATACCCGCCAATATTAATGCAGGGGCCTTGGAACCCAGAAAGGGCGAAATTTTTTTAATCAGCAACCTTTTTGTATATGCCTTCAGTAGCGCGGATCGAGTGTTAGAAAAAGAAATAAAAAAATCATTCTTGCTAAAAACAGCTAAGCCTGTCAACAAAATCGGAGAATCAAAACAGGGCGGAAAAATGGAAATTGAAAGGTTCCAATTTCGTCTTGAATTCCGCGCAACTGAATTTAATGATTATCCAACATACCGTTTATTGACAGAGTCGCAACATATTATGGGCATGTTTCTTGCGCATCTGGAAAAAATGTTAGGACACACGGATATTTCAATAAATCAAGAACGATTGGCTGTTTTGTGGGAAGAATTTGAAAAAGAAGTAAGTCAATTTTTATATGAAGTTCAAGGTCTCGAACCAAGATTAGTTGATAATGACAGAGCGAGGGCTTCATCCGTAATGGAAAGTAGGCCAGAACTACGAGAAAAATGTCGTGCTTTGATGACTAAATATTCACGAATTATCCAGGAAATAATAGATGGGAGAGTTAAGAAAAAAATATAACTATAAAAAGTTTAAATATAATATACGAGAGGCATACTCAAAGATTTTTTGAAAATACTTGTTTATGCTCCCAATTTATTGATACAATAAATAACATGATAACGACTTATGCATATGCTTTTGCGAGCGTAATAATAGTAAGCATAGTTTCCCTGATAGGGGTCTTTTCAATTTCGCTCAAAGAAGAAATCATAAAAAAATATATTGGTTTTTTTATCAGTCTGGCGGTCGGCGCGCTTTTAGGAGATACTTTTATTCATTTAATACCAGAATCCTTGGAAAATTCTTCCAACTCTGTTTTGGTAAGTCTGCTGATAATAATCGGCATTCTTATATTTTTTATAATAGAAAAATTTCTTCATTGGCACCACCATGGTGACGACACGGAGAAAAATCATATTCATCCGGTAGGGAAATTGCTGCTTTTTACCGATGGTTTCCATAATTTTATAGATGGAATAATAATCGGTGTAAGTTTTTTGGTAAGTGTCCCAATTGGAATTGCGACAACAATAGCGGTAGTTTTACACGAAATTCCGCAAGAAATAGGGGACTTCGCGGTTTTGATTCATTCTGGATATGATAAAAAGAAAGCTTTGTGGCTGAACTTTTTCTCGGCGCTGACAGCCATTATCGGAGTGGCGGTCGCCTTAATTTTCGGCGGCATGGCAGAAGCTTTTACCTTCTGGGTTCTACCGATTGCCACCGGGGGGTTTATTTATATAGCGGTCGCGGACTTGATTCCCGAACTTCAAAAAACAAAAGAGCTGAAATATTCCATACTTCAGCTAACCGCGGTATTTGCGGGAGTGTTGATAATGCTTGCCCTGGTTTTACTCGAGTAAATTGAGAACTAGTTTTTAGTTTCTAGAAGCTAGCCGCTAGAACCTAATTATTAGTTTGCCCAAGACTTATTTATTCCCGAATTAAACGCGCCTTCAACTACGAAGTGAACGTGTGGGCCGGTGGAGCGTCCCGTGGAACCGACAAGACCGATGATGTCGTCTCGCGCAACTGAGTCGCCGGCACGAACAATAATTTTGGACATATGACCATACATGGTTTTAACACCATCCGCGTGAACGATAATAACCAAACCGCCAAAACCGCCATTGTAGCCCATTCTGGCAAAAATAACTTTTCCGGAAGCGGCAGCGTGTATCGGAGTGCCTTTGGCAATAGCCAAGTCCACCGCGCACCCATCATGAAAGCCTTGGCTTAGACGATAACCGGGAACAGGATTGACAAAAGCAAAAACAGGGAGACTTTCACAATATTTTGTGTTTTTGGCAGTCGTAGTGCTTTTAATAACCGGCTTAGTATTTTCTTCTGCTCTTTTTCCGCCAGGAATCGTAAGTTCAGCTTCTATTGAGAGCACAGTGTCCAATGTAATGTCATTACAAAAAGCAATGTCATTTACATTCACCTTATAAAGTTTTGCTATCTTCTGCAGTGTTTGTCCTTTGGTAACAGTGTGTTTAACACCAAGGGCAGAAGGAATAAAAAGCACATCATTTTCTACAAGATTCTTCTTGCCATTATTCGCCGCCAAAACATTACTTTCAGAAACATCAAGCAGCTTAGCCACTTTAGAAATAGAAACTCCTCTTTCCACCACATAAACAATTGTCTCTCCACAGAAAGAGTCTATGTCGTCCCTTCCATCAAAAACGTCCGTGGACTTTAGCGCGTTTTCAGAGATATTGTCCGTATTTGCATTTGTATCATCAGTCGTATCATCTTTTACGCCATCTTTACTGTTTTTATTTTGCAGGATTGAAGTAGGAGAAACTTTGGCTTGAAGAGAAAGTTCGGGATTCTGTAAATTACTGCCAGGTTGAGGAGATTTTACTGTATTTGTATCGGTGTCTGCATAAACCTGATCACCTGGACCAAAAATTGAAGACAAAAAACCGGCTTCCGCCGGCGTAGGCACAAAAAGAGTCCCGAACAACAGGGAAAAGGCTAAAATAGATCTTAATATTTTGCTAACTTTTTTAGTTGTAGGTTTTATAAAACAAACTAAATATCACGAGATTTCCTTTCTGCCCTTTAAAGACAAGGATAGAATTACAGCACGACCAAAATAGCACTGCAAACAAAGGTTCTCGCGATGGTTACTGTCGTCTCCGTTTTCGGTCAGCTCGTTCTGTGCCCCTCTTCAGAAACTCACATTTACAGGGTAGCGTAAAAAGGGCCAAAAGTCAATCCAGGGAAAAAGGGGTGTGGAAAACTATTCTGAGTCCAAAATTTGACAAAATAAGTGAAAAGGTGTATAATTATGGTAATTTCTAATAAAAATTAGCAGGAAAAGTTAAAGTCTATATAATATAAACAATATGGCTGAACAGGAACCACCTATAAAAAAACCAAAAATTATTGACCCTGGACTTGGGCATTTCCCGCCGATTGAAGAAACAAAAGTTGCCGTCGGCAGTATTATTTCTTATGGGGGAACAAACTACGAGATAAACGAGCTCCCAAATGCAGGAAACGGGCAGGAATATGTATTGAGGCCTCCGGGCCAACCAACCGCCGTGCCTTACACACTACCTATGGCTCTGCTGACAAAAGTGCTTGCAAACGGGGAGGCAAAATTACTTACGCCTGAAATAAAAACTGGGGCTGAAGAAGAAAAAGCAAAAGCTCTGCGAGCTGATTTTAATGCCCATGTAGCAAGAGCCAGGAGAGCATTCGAGGAAGCAAAAGCTAAAATTTTAAATACAGAGGATGAAAACGAAGCTAGGCAAGCTTTAGAGGGTAATGTACAGCTCACAATGGGCAACTCAAACATGGGAGGATTTTTAAAAACATATGCATCCATACCAGAAGCCCAAGCGGAGGCTGAAAAATTGGCAGATATGCACCACGAGCTTCTGGACTGGTTTGATTATAAATTCCATGGAAGCTATAGGCCGGGGGAGCCCGTAGTTGAAGAGGTTTCAGTTTCGCCAGTTGTGCCATCGCCTGCCCCACAAACTCGAGCAGAACCTCAAAAAAGCGATGCAGAAAAACCTGCCGCAAAGCAGGAAGTGGCAGACCCTGTCCCAGTTGAAACGCAAGAAGGAGGGGAGCAAGTCACAGAACAATATATGGGACAACTGGTAGAAATTGAAAAAGGAATTGAGGCAACTAACAACAACCGTGAAATAGCTGTTCTTGAAGAAAAAAATACTTCTATAAATCAAAATATACTAGAAGCTTTTCAAAAGAAGAGAATCACAGACGCGCAATACAATTCATTAGGTGAAAAATCGATTGAAGTTAATAAAAAACTAACAGAAAGAATTGAATATTATAAATGGTCATTCAGTTTGAGCACCTTAAGGCAGATAATAATCTTTGCTCCGGATAGCAAGCCAGAATTAGATAGGCTGGAAATAAGACTAAATGGCCTTCAGGATCAAATCCAAAAAAATATTTATTTTCAACACGATCTTATTAATCCTATTACCGAGCATGATAAGCAATTAGCTTGGGAAGTTCAAGGAATTAGAGATTTGATTAATAAAAGAAGACGAGAGAGTGCTGCGGGTACCGATTCTGAGGTTGTAAACAACGATTCTAAAGAAACAGTGGAAGTTGCTCCGGCAACTGTGGTGGATGAAAACTTGGAGAGAAGGAGAAGGCACGCTTGGGCAAGAGATATTCTGGCTCAACGAATAATGCTGCAAAAGGACATAATTAATGCACTAGAGGTAAACGACTCACCTTTGGTTGAAGAATTATATGACAAATATTCAAGAATAATAAGAAATGAACAAGAACAAGAACTTAATGATTTTTTAGTGCAAGGCAGTCTCCCAGATGACATAAAGACCTTGTTAGAACAATACGATGCAGGAAGTACGTCTATTAGTCAGAAAATACGCGAATTTAGAGAAAGAGAAAGGGGAACAAGAGAAGCAATGTCAAGAACATCGCGCGTACCGCCTATGAGCCCCGAACCGCCGACCTATTATGATGAAAGGGAGAGAGATTCACCAAGACTTGAAATAGAAGCTTTCCCAGCTAGCTTTATAGAGGACGAAATCTATTTTCTCCTTAACTCTAAAGAAGCTAAGAAAAAAATAAAAAAGGTAATTAATCGCCCAATAATCGAGGGTAGAGATGGTAGAATGATTTTGACTACAAAACTTTTGGTCAAGACAACCCCCGTCACTCCGTCTGCAGAGGTTAATTTAAGAGCAATTTTTGAAGAAAGAGAGGGGGCTATCGCGGTAATAGGCCTTGAAGTTCAAGCTATGTTTGAAAAAGTAAAAAGAGACGTAGAAAAAGCGATAGCTCCATACCTTGACCATGTCTCGGAAATACTAAAAGAACGTCTGGAAAGAGATTCTGATAAAAAAGTTGAAGGGATGAGGATTATGGATGGAGAGTTGGTGGTTGATTTTATAACACAAGATGCACCGAGAGAAGAAGTTTTTCCTCCTATTCCGGCACAAGATGATAGGGAAAGGGAGAGGAGAGAAAGAGAGGCGGCACTGAGAACGGAGATTGGGGAAAGAATTGATACTGTCCGGGTACCAAGGAGGGAACCAGAAGATTACCAATATCAGAGAAGGGAAGAGCCCCGGATGTGGGAAGAAGAAACGGAAATAGTAAGACCAAGACCGATAGAGCCGACAAGAAGGATAGAGAGACAGACTAGGGGGGAAAGACACTATAATGAAGAACCTCCGTTAATTCCGTATTTTATGGAAGGATTAAAGGCGATACGCAAAGCGGATAAAGACATCAAGCCCAAGGAATTTTGGATGGGCATTGCTAAGTTGCCGTTGGCAATGGTCAAGAGCATTATCTCTTTGCCATCTTTACCGGAAAGATTAGGAAACGCCTGGGAAGAAAGAAAAGAAAGAAAGAGGGAAGAAAAAAGAAAAAGAAAGGCAGAAAAAGAGAGAAAGAAAAGAGAGAAAGAAAGTAAGCCGAAGCGTGAGTGGTTTTAAAATTATTTAATTTGTTTGTGTTATATTGGAGGTGTGATTACGGACACCGAACATTTAAAAGGCCTAAATAAAGAGCAAAAAGAAGCGGCGCTTCATATAAAGGGTCCGCTTTTGATTGTGGCGGGAGCCGGCGCCGGAAAAACCAAAACAATAACGCATCGAATCGTAAATCTGATAAAAAACGGAGTGGCGCCGGAGAAAATCCTAGCCGTAACCTTTACCAACAAGGCCGCCAAGGAAATGCGGGATAGGATACAAACAGCGATATTTTCTTTCGACAGCCGGAGAGGCGGAGAAAATTTTCCTATGCGGGGTGTCTCGCAGGCCGACGGGCCGAGAGGCAGCGCTCCGCGAGCACGCGGAGACAGCGACCCTGCAGAGGAAGAATCATCTACGCCTTTCGTTTCCACTTTTCATTCTTTGGGAGTTCATATTATAAAAGAAAATGCGCGATTGTTGGGACTGACCAGATATTTCACAATTCTGGATGAAGGAGACGCTGCTTCACTTATTAAAGAAATAATGAAAGAAATCGGCATAGACCCAAAGCAATACGACCCGAAAAAAATAAAAAATATAATCTCGCGGGAAAAGGGAAAATTCACGCACTTGAGTACTTATGCGGAAAGTGTTAACAACACCATTGGTAAAATAGTGGCGCAAGTTTGGAATTTATATGAAAAACGCAAAATGAAAGAAAATGCGCTGGATTTTGACGATCTGCTTCTAAAAGCCGTAAAACTCTTGAAAGATAACGTTGAAATCAGGAAAGTTTATCAGGAAAAATGGGAATATATCCATGTTGATGAATACCAGGATACCAATGAAGTGCAATATCTGATGTCCAAATTGCTTTCTGAAAACAACCACAACATCTGCGTGGTGGGGGATGCGGACCAGAATATTTATTCCTGGCGCGGAGCAAATTTGAAAAATATTTTAAGCTTTGAAAAGGATTATCCGAGCGCAAAAATAATCCTGCTTGAACAAAATTACCGCTCAACAAAAAATATTCTGGAAGCGGCGAATGTCATCATTAAGAAAAATATCTACCGTCCGGATAAAAATCTATTCACAGACAACAAAATCGGCGAAAAAATCGGATTATACGAAGCACTGGACGAAAATGACGAAGCGGACTTTGTTGCGATAAAAATTTTAGAACTTTTAGATGGCTCCGTCGGTAGTTCTTTTTCTCAGGTCCTCGGAAACAATCCCCAGACCATTCGAAAAAGCACTCCCGGCTACGCCAAAGAAAACAAAGCGGGTGTGTCACTGCGGGGTGTCTCGCAGGCCGACGGGCCGAGAGGCAGCGCTCCGTCAGCAGACGGAGACAGCGACCCCGCAGAGACAGCACCCGCGCGGTTATCTGAAGTTGCAATTCTTTACCGCGCGAATTTTCAATCCAGAGCGCTGGAAGAAGCGATGCTTCGTTATAATATTCCGTACCAAGTTCTGGGCGTTAAATTTTTTGAAAGAAAAGAAATCAAGGACACTCTCGCCTATCTGCGCGCAGCATTAAATCCAAACAGTCTGTCGGATATAAAAAGAATAATAAATTTTCCGGCACGGGGTATCGGTAAAGTTACTTTGGCAAAAATTTTTGCCGGGAACACGGAAAGTTTACCGATAAAAGTAAAGATAAAAGTTTATAATTTCTATAAAGTATTGGAAGAGATAAGAGAAAAAATAAAAACGGAAAAAGCGAGCCGAATAATAAAGTTCGTGGTCCAACATTCCGGCATTGAAAACGAACTCTCGTCCGGCACGGAAGAAGATATGGAAAGACTGGAGAACATAAAAGAGCTTGCGACTTTGGCGCTCAAATATGATAACCTGGCAAACGGACTAGGTGTTGAAAGGCTTTTAGAAGACGCGGCGCTGGCGTCGGACCAGGATAGCTTAATGATAAATACACCTCACCCCGACCCTCTCCTTGGCAAGGAGAGGGAGAATAACGCTGTCAAACTTATGACCGTGCACGCCTCCAAGGGGCTTGAATTCAAATATGTTTTCGTGACCGGATTGGAAGACGGGCTTTTCCCCCACGAAAGACAGAACGAAATGCAAAACGGCGAGGATAGGGAAGAAGAGCGACGGCTTTTCTATGTGGCGCTTACGCGCGCGAAAGAAAAATTATTTTTATCTTTCGCAAATTTCCGCACCATTTTCGGCTCGCGCAACATCAATACCCCTTCGGAATTTATCGCCGATATTCCGCCAAACTTATTACAAAAAGAAAAGGAGGATAGCGGAATAAAAACAATTTATATATAGATGAAGTCAGAAAAAAAATATTTTAAAAACAAAAATACTAAGAATTCTGCGATAGCAGAGAATTTAGTATTTGTTAGAACTAAAAAAGCTTTAGGTCAAAATTTTTTGAAGTCGGAGCCGGCACTGCGAAAAATTATTGAGGCGGGAGAAATAAAATCTGACGATGTAATTTTAGAAATCGGTCCGGGCAAAGGAAAACTGACGGAAAAACTGCTGGAAAAAGCCGGACTTGTCATCGCCGTGGAAAAAGACCGGGAACTTTTTGAATTTTTAAAAATTAAATTTAAAAAAGAAATCAAAGCGAATACTCTCATACTAGTATGCGGAGATATTCTAAATTTTAATACTAATGCCTATAGCCTAAAGCCTAGCGCCTACAAAGTAATTGCTAATATTCCCTACAACATTACCGGCGCGATACTGAAAAAATTCTTGACCGCAAAAAACCAGCCGGCCTCTATGGTGCTGATGGTCCAGCACGAAGTTGCCAAAAGAATTCTAGCTTCCGATAAAAAAGAGAGCATTCTCTCCATATCCGTCAAGGCTTATGGGGAGCCAAAAATGATAATGAAGGTGCCGGCGCGATATTTTTCCCCGGCGCCGAAGGTGGATTCGGCAATTATAGTCATAAAAAATATTTCCCGTAAAATTTTTAAGGAAAATGAAGTCGCCGAAGACAGATTCTGGAAAATAGTGAAAACAGGCTTTGCACACAAGAGAAAAAAACTCTCAAGCAACCTCAAAATACTATTAAAAGACAAAGATTACGGAGGCATTGCCTTCGTAAATAGCTTGGGAAATAAGAGAGCGGAAGATTTATCGCTTTTGGACTGGATTTCGCTGGCTAAACAATAAAACCCCTCCTAGCCTCCCCTTTTCAAGGGAGGTAAAAATATGAGCCCCCTGATAAGGGGGATTTAGAGGGTTAAATTCGGGAATTATCCTTTGATTTAAATAAGTGTTGGGGTATAATTAGCCTATAATTAAATTAGATTGGTTAAAAAACAAAAGGACGATTTGGATTGCTTTTGCGATAGTTTTTCTTGTTGCGCTTTTTTTGCTAAAAACACCATTAATATTTAAAAATGCAACAAACTCGGAATTAGATAAAGAAAATCAGGGACTGGCTTATAGCAACGCTTTAATAGGAGATTTAGTAAATAAAGATACCGACCTAGATGGAGTGTTGGACTGGGAAGAGAGCTTATGGGGAACTGACCCAACAAAAAAAGAAACTGCGCCTGGAATATCAGACAGTGTTGCAATAGATAAATTAAAAGCTGAACAAGGAATAGGCGAGAAGATAGGTGGGGATAGCCAGAATACTGAAAATCTGACAGAAACGGATAAATTTTCCAGAGAACTTTTCTCTACCGTAGCCACATTAAACCAGGAAGGAGAAATGGACCAGGCGACAATAGACAAAATAAGCAGTTCTTTAGCAGACCATATCCAGAATTCTCCACCAAGAAAAATATATACGTTTTCTGACATCAAAGTAATAAAAGATGACAGCGTCCAGGCTGTGAAAAAATACAACGATACATTGGATAGTATTCATGCAAAATACCCAATTAAAGGAAATGTCGCGGACATATTGCAAAAGTTCATAGCCGATGAAAACAATGTTAATACCAGTGCGTTAGCAGAGCTTGATCCAATTATAGAACCAACAAATAAAATAATAAACGCAACAGTAAAAACGAGCGTGCCTCAATTTCTTGCGCCTTTGCATTTAGATTTTATAAACGGGCTTGAAAGATTTACGGAAAACTTAAATGATATCAAGCTTTACGACACTGATGTTATCGTATCTTTTAGTGCTATGAGTCAGTATGAACAAAATACCGCCATATTGGAAGTAGCTGCCAAGGAACTTAGGGATGCTATCAGGCAGAAATTGAACAATTAAGCAAAAAACTATATAATAAAGACAAGAAAATGCAAAAAATGAGAGCTAAAAATAAAACAATCAAATTCATCTCTATTTTCTTACTTATCGCAATATTAGTACCGGCTGTTTTGTTCTCCAGACCAGAACAAGCAGAGGCTTTTTGGTGGTCTAGTTGGGTATCGGATGTGGAAACCGGGGCAACAGCGATAACCACCGGGACAAGCGCCGTGGCAAATACCACAAGCACTGTTATTGCAGTTAAAAATGTCGCCAAAGAAATCGGAAAGCAAATCCTGATGCACATCGCCTCGAAACTTCTGCAGGATATGACCAAAAGCACCATAAACTGGATTAATACTGGCTATTATAACAACCCGCTTTTTTTGGAAAATCCCGATTCCTTTTTTAGAGACATAGCAAAATATGAAATCAGAAATATAGTAGATGCGTTCGGCTACGACCTTGCCAGATTTCCATTCGGCAAGGATTTTGCTTTAAATACAATAAATAGTTACAAAAGACAACTGGCAGATAACGCACAATATAGCTTGAGTAAAGTTATAACAGACCCCATTTTGTTAAAGAAGTATCAAACTGATTTTAATGTCGGCGGATGGAACGGCTTTCTCATCAACACGCAGTATCCGCAAAACAATTATCTTGGTTTTCAGATGATCGCCACCGAGGAACTCGGGAGGAAACTTCAGGGCCTAACCCAGACCGCTGGGCAGAAAATTCAGACAACCCTAGCGCAAAGCCAGGGCTTCTTGTCTCCGCAGACTTGTCCATCAAATCCGAAATACAATAATACTAAGAATCAATTTTTACAACCCAAATGGAACGAGGCTGATTATGAAAGGACCCAACCTCCACCTGATTGTTTTAATGATCCAAAATATGTTGATGATACCGATTCACAACTTTGTGAGGCAGACATTATTGAGTGGCAAGCTTTCCGAGATTCAGCAAAAGCCGAATGGACAAAAGATAACACCTGCCCGGGAGGGTTGGTTACCACTACTCCCGGCTCGGTGGTCGGAAATAAGATAATGACCGCCCTGGGGTCGGGTCAACGTTTAACTGAACTCGGCGCAACCATGGGCAACAGCATTTCCGCTCTTGTTGATGCTTTATTAAATAAATTTATCGGCAAAGGACTAAATTCTCTGACCAGTAGAACAAATCCACCAACTTCGACAGAAGATGATTGGAGCTATGATGGACAAACCCTTGGCAGTCCGGCAGGACCTAACGCAACTTGGGATGCCGGACCAGACCAAGAAATCATATTAAGTGGATTCAAAAAACAGATAAACGGATATGACATAGGAACGTGCAGTGATATACAAAATTCTCCTGATCAAAAAGATGTCCCCGAAGCGCAATGCGATGATGAAAAAGGAAGTTGGGTAAAAACAGATCATGTCCCTGGTGACATAGAAAATACTGAAGCAGAACTTCAATTAATAAGTAATGACGACCCAGATAAACCTGGAGTCACTCAAATGTTTGGTAGCATCTGGCCAAAAACACGAGAACTAGATATGTGCGTCCCGGGTCCGGACATTCTCTGGCAAGCTAGGGCTGATTCAGAAATGCAAAGAAATAGTAATTTGCTTTCAGAAAAAATAAATGATGATGATCCTAAAAAGGCAACTTCCGCTACTATAGCTCTCAAAGACTTGAAATTTGCTGTAAATTTCTTCAAAGATTGGATAAATAATAAAATGATGACTACACTTCCGAAATCAGTAATTTATATGGACGCGGTAGATGAAATAGAAACACTCTACCAAGAGTCAGATGAATTAATTGATGCAAGAAGATTAAAAACTCAAGCAGTGTCCAGACTGGAGGCTATAAAAAGTGGTTTAGATAGTATTGCTGAACAACCGGAACCGGGTTCTGGTGAAGAAAAAGTTCTGATAAAGTTAAAACAACAATATGACGCGACACGCGATACAATTTCTAACACAGCTACTATAAATAATAGAAAAAATCAGTTAAACATCGCTATAGATAAATATAAAAAGCTAAATGAACTTATCCCCGAGTGTCAACAACAAAGAACAGAAAAAGGCTGGACGAACCCGGGCGGAAGAAAAAGCACGTATCTTGATAAAGGAACGGAACAAAATCTTTTCTGTGATTTTCCAATCAAAGGCGGGTATTCCCACAACTCGTTTATAGGCCCCGACACCATAGTTCCCAAAGTACCTATGGTTAACGGAAAAGATGTGATGAATTGGCCCCGCTTCTTTGGCCTCTTTGGCACAAAAAGGGTTAACATAGAAATGAATTGCGATCTTATATATAAGGCAAATGTGCTGGATTACAAAGGAAGCCTGCCGGGGCTTACTCCTATAACGGAAGATTTTGAGGATTTAACTGGAGATTTCGGGGGGGGCGGTGAGCAATGCGACGAGACAGGAGAGCAATATGCCGGAGCTCTACGCGACGCCATGGATGCGGTATTAGCTGAAAATCCAAGTGTTGGGGACTTGCCAAACATAGAATCAGGCGGTAGGCAAAATGCTAGAACATTTTTGGCTCTTGTAGAAACAGAATTAATATCCAGAGGATTTAATGCAACTGATGAGGTGCTAAACGGCAACAACAATCCTTCCACCGGAGACATTATCGCCGTATGGATGGATGGAGACACAATGATGGAGAGATATGACGCGATTATAGGAAGCGCTAGCACGATACGAGAGGCTGCCACTACTCAATTCACAGGATTTATTCCCCTCAACTGTACCGCCTCCGGAGGAGGAACGGACTGCGGATGCAGCACAGGCGGTGGAGGCACTGAACCACCGACCGACCCGGTCTGTACTCCTCCCCAAGTGTTACAAAACCATATATGTGTTACTCTCCCTCCAACTCCGACTGACGGTACTCCATATATATCATCCATTACTCCTGCGACAGCTACGGCGGGAACAACGACCATCACCATCAACGGAACCAACTTGTCTACCATTAACAAACCAAGCGATAAAGTTACCATACGATTTTATTATGGCTTAAGCGGACGCGCTTCCGTTGATGGCACAGTCAATTCTGCCAAGACCCAAGCCACGGTCTTAGTGCCGGCCGAAATAAATACAACAAATACAACAATTAAAATTTATAGAGACGGCAGCACGGAGTCAAATCCATACCAAATCCAAATCAGCAACAGTGGTAGCGGGGGCGGAACGACCGTCCCTTCATATAATGCCACCGGCGGGTGGGGAGGAAATCTGGCCTACAACCCGGCCCAAAACAATTGGTTGGTGGTAAGCGGCGGAGTAAACGGAAGAATAATGGGCAACACCGGAACAGCAATTACTTCCGAATTCCAAATTCAGACAACTGCGGCATCAGTTCAGGTAATGGCTCCGAAGGTTGCTTTCGCTTCGGATATCAATAAATACCTGGTTGTGTGGATTGGCTTTCCGGATGCATCCGGGGGAACAATTTATGGCCGGTTTGTAAATCCTGACGGCTCAATGTCCGGAGCACCGTTTGTAATATTCAAAGATCCCGGGGGGGCCGCTTCATTCTTCTCCAAAAATTCCGTGCTTCAATACGATTCCCAAAACAAGCAGTTTGCATTTGTCTGGGAATACAGGCATCCGGGCGTTGATTCAAACTTGATAACTATCAGCCAGTCAGGCGTTGTCGGAACTGCCATTGATGTTGGCTCGGGCACCGGAAGTTGGGTACCGGTACTCGCCATGAATGAAACCGCAAACGCAAACGAATACTGTATAGCGTATGTCAGGGACAACGGCACCACAAATGTTACTCGAAAATACAATCCAGCCACCGGCGCACTCGGAGCCGAAACGGTCTACGATAACGACAGTCTAGGAGTTACCAGTATCGTATATAATTCCGTAAATAAAAAATATATGATTTCCTGGCCTTCCAAGTCTAGCACCACAACCAAGGGCAGAATACTAAACAGTTGCAACATTGCAGATGGAGGTTCGGTGCTCACGATAAGCAGCGCAGGTAGGGGAGGAGCACTCGCTTATAACTCTAAATCAAACAATTATGCGGTTATAGTCCAAAATCAAAATGATTCTGGAAACACATATAACATATTGAGTTCAACAGGCACACAACTGAAAAGCGGAGTGGCTTTCTTTGGGGGCTTTGGTAATTTTTCTCCGGTCATAGCCGCAAATACAAATGACGGGAGTTTCGCCGCCACCTCTTCATTGGAATATTCCACGACTCGGTTTGCTCCCGGACTGAAAAGCGGCAGTAGTAGCGGCGGCACGCCGGGCGTGATAACGCCGGCCACCCCGATAAGCACTTGGAGTCCTGCGCAGACAAGCAACGGATGGTGGGCTAAAATATCGCCGGACGGGAAATATGTAACTTATGGAAATTGGGGAGAAAGCTGGGTAACGGACTTGAATACCGGGCAAAATTATGATTTTAAAGCTCCGGCTAATTTGCCTGCCGGAGCCAGATGTTTGGCGGGCCAATGGATAACGACAACTAAGCTAACTTTTATTTGTGAAATAGGCACTATACAAAATCCGACCGGAATGATTAGATACGAGGCAACTATCGGCGAATGGGTAGCCAGACTGACGACAGATAGTCCGGCTCTAGTCTGGGCAACTACGTTTGCGGCTAAAGATGGTCATTGGGCTTCATACCTAGCCGCAAATCCAAGAAGAATAGCAAAAGACAATGCCGTTTTGACTACAAATGGCCCCGGGGGGGCGCTGTCTATTAGCGGAAACACTTTGGTCCATGCTTGTGATGGCAGTGATAATCCCGACATATGTGTCTGGACCGGAAGTACTTTAAGTAAAACAATCATTCCGTTGTCTTCTGTGTCTGAAACAGCAACAAATAGCGGCTATATTCTTTATGCAGGAGGGGGAACAACTATGCGGGGCATAGACCCAAACGGCAACGATACTAATAAAAAAATCGGGTCATTTAGTTTTGAAGGCAAACCGGTGGTATTTCTGGTGAGAGGCGCTCCTTGGATTGCAACTTCAGTAGAAAGTAATACAACAAATAAATCATATGTAATATTAAGGCCTTGGAGCAGTAAAAATGCCATTGTTCTGGACACGGGAACCCCGAACTCCGGTTCTGCCGGAATAGATGCGGTCTTTGACGGGACGAATTTTGTTGTCGCCCAACATACCAACAAAGGGATATTAAAAGTGATTAAAGTGCCGGAAAATGCAACCAGAAGCCAATTTTAGTTTATGAAAAAGTTTTTGCCTTACATTCTAATACTGATAATAGTGGCCGGAATCGGACTTTTTGGGCTGGTGGAGAATGTGCAGGCGGCAGGTGAAAAATGTTGGAGTTCTAATGCTTATGGTGTGTGGTTTGAAACCTCTTACAACCAGAATGAATGTACCCCGCCAAAAGTTTGGTCTTCAACGCGACCGACAACGCAGCCAGCAACACCAGCGCCAGAACAGTCAGAATTTGAAAAACAAGTTGGTTATATGGAATGCGGAATAATCAACGGTGACATTTGGCCTGGGTGTGTTATACAAATATCTTATGGTCTTTTTTATCAAGTTGCGGCTTTTATACTTGGATTGTCAGCAAAATTTTTCAATGTATTAATAACTATCACACTGAGCAGTACCTTATTCGCTAAGTCCACTTTTATCCCCACTGCGTGGACAGTTGTCCGTGACCTTTCAAATATTTTCTTTATACTTATCCTGCTTTATATAGCCGTAAAAATTATTTTGGATTTGGGCGGATCTGAAGCTAAAAAAATGATAGCAAAAGTTATAATTATTGCCTTACTTATAAACTTTTCTATGTTTTTTACTCAGATAGTTATCGATTCCTCTAATATTTTGGCGTTGATTTTTTATAATAAATTGGATGTTTGTGTAAATAAAAATGCTACTACAGGAGAATGTAGGCCTTATGATAGTGGAACAGATTCTGCTAAAACGGGGGTTGAAGAAAAAGATATTTCCGGTGCTATGACAAATGCTTTTAATCCTACTAGTAGTTTAACTTGGCAAAACTTTTTTAAACAAGCTAG
>MFUM01000010.1:43997-70383 GCA_001786955.1 Candidatus Nomurabacteria bacterium RIFCSPHIGHO2_12_FULL_42_19 | reverse complement strand
CGGGCTGCTTTTCACCTTTCCCTCACGGTACTAGTTCACTATCGATCTTTAAGAATATTTAGCCTTAGCGGTTAGTTCCGCTGGATTCCCCCCGGCCATTCATGTCCTGGGGTACTCAAGAATAACAATAAAAGAGATAAATTATTTTCGTTTACGGGACTATCACCCCCTATGGTGCCGCTTTCCAGCAGCTTCAACTAATAACTTATTTTTTGACTCTTCTAGAAATCTACATTGTTACCTTACAACCCCCAGCACCACTTTTGAAACAATCTCTCAATAATAACTTAAAGATCAGTAAATAATATTTCTTTAAATTACCACGTTAAAATTCCGTCAAAAGTGGTGCTGGGTTTGGGCTTCTTCCTTTTCGCTCGCCGCTACTAAGGAAATACATATTTGTCTCTATTCCTCCTGGTACTGAGATGTTTCACTTCCCAGGGTATGCTCCCAGCCCCACTTTTTTAACCAAGTTCATTAAATTACTAAACTAAAATCTTGCAAATTAAAGTAAAGTAAAAAAATAAAATTCGTTAGAAAAGTGGGGCTGGGTTATCAAGGTTTACTTGATAGGGTTTCCCCATTCGGAAATCTCCGGATCAAAGGTTGCTAAGCACCTCCCCGAAGCTTATCGCAGCAACGCCACGTCCTTCATCGCTTCTTAAAGTCAAGGCATCCACCGTACGCCCTTAAATTTCCTGTTAAGAAATTTGAAAACCACATATTTAAGCTTCTTTCCCCACCGCTGGGTACTCAAAACTTTTTCTTGTTTCTGGCACAAAAGACCCTTAAGTCCAGAACAAGAATTAAATTTTCAAAGTGTCATTCATCCTGGGTCAACCCCGACGCCTTTTAGGGTCGGGATCCTCGATTTTGATAAATCAAAATCGGGACAAAAAAACCGCCTCTCGGGCGGCTAACAGACAAAAAAAGAAGTCTGCTCTTTAGCGCCGCCTTTTTAAACTGTTTCTTGCGTTTATCATACTGATTAAAAGAGTATAGTCTAAAGCAAAAAAGATGTCAACCCAATTGAATTGGGGACATCTTTTTTGAGAAAAGCTATTTAGAAAACTTAAAAATTAACTGCGAAATTACCTCTGAGACACCTCTTCGCCGAGCTTTGAAATAAAGCGTCCGGCTGCATCTTTGGCGCCCAAACCAAAGGCCAGAGCACTGCCCAATGCCAGCATCGCAATGATTCCGGAAAAAAGAATGCTCATATAGTCGCCCAGGCCGAGTTTGCCCAGCGCAATAATGAAAGCGAATCCCCAGACAGCATACTTGGCAACGGCGCCAAGCATATTCGCTGATTTTAGATTCATGGATTTCGCCGTAGCCAGAACCGTCTTGGAGAGACCTTCGGAAACAATTGCGGCAATAATCAAGACAAAGGCGGCAATTATGACTTTCGGCAAGTATCCAAGCACGTCATCTTTCAAGAAAGAAGAAACGTCATACAGACCGACCAAGTTAAGAGAAGGAAGGAGGAAAACGATAATTACAAACCATTTGACCACTTCCCCGACGAAATGCCCGGAGTTTAGATTCATTCCCGCTTTTCTAAAAAAATTATCCGCCCCAATAGACGCAAAAAGGCTGTCTACCTTCAGACTTTTGAAGACCTGTTCAAGAGCCTTGGCAATTAAAGAACCTAAAAACCAGCCGACCATGAAAAAAACAACCGCTACCACAAGCTTTGGGGTAAATTGAACAAAACTCCACCATAGAGTCTTGAGCGATTCGGTAAACACATCACCCCATGTAAGCCAAATATTATTCATCATAATAATCCCTTCCCGCCGAAGCGGATCTCCTCCAGAGGCGGACAGGCTGCCTCGGACGGAAATTAATAATAAAAGCACCAAACAAGACACTTTGCTAAGTTTCGACCTTATTAAAGTTATACCCTGTATTATATCAATAAGCGAGGAGCATAGGCAAAAAAGTTATCCACTTTTTGCATAATGTCCGAGCGCCATTGATATATGGCAGATAGACACCTGCCATATATCAGTTTTTAAACTTTTTTTAAGGCCTGTGTGGATAACTCTAAACAGGCTATGCCTGTCGAGCAATCTTTGCTAGGTTTAGCTCTTTTGCCTGCAAAACAACCTCGTGAGGATAATCCAGGATATCCCGGACCAGCTTGTCATACATATTCAGCCTATAAATAAACTCTTTGGTGTCAAAAACCGCATAAACCAGCTCAACTCCGAGCTCGGCTTCAATCTTGCGGATTCCCTCCTCAATTTTCCCTTTTTTCATTTTATTGCCGACAATCAATAAATCCACCCGGCTATCGTGATTTTTGATAAATATGCCGGAAATTATAATCAGCTTGACCCGTCCGACTTTTTTAAAATTATTCAGAATAGCCTGTTTGTCCAGAGTATCCGAGCTAAGCAATAAATCCTCAAATTCCCCGCCATATTTGAAGAGAGAGTTGAAAGACCATTCTGCGCCGCGTTTCTTGATAAAATTGACCGAAGCCAATAACCGGAGCTCCCGGCGGACGACATTAAGGTTTACCCGGCTTCTTTTTACCACATCCCTGCCGGTAAAACCCTTGCCCCGATTGAGCAGAAAAAGCCGCATAATCCGCACTCTCGCATTACTACCCAATATTTTGCCTAAAACTTCCATTGTTTTATTCTAGTCTTTTTTTTCTAAAAAACAAGCAAAAAAGAACTTAATTTTGTATTTTTAGTGAGCGATTGAAGACTGGCTAGTTGTAGATTGTTCCACCTCCAGAACTTCCTCCCCCACCTCCACCGCTAGATATTGCTGGATTTACCATCAAAGAAAAAGCTTTCGTCGCTGTTTGGGCGCCTTGAATTATTCCAATCATAAATGTATATGCTCCGGGAATTGTCGGAGTTCCGGTTAAACCGGCACAGACACTTGTAGAACAGGGCGACCAAGATATTCCGGGAGGCAGTGCCCCTGCCACTAAACTGACAGAAAAACCTATGCCATTAGCCCCGCCAGTAGTATTAATTTCCACTGAGTATGCTTGCTCTGCTGTGGCATTCGGAAGCGGAGAAGAAGTGGTAATTACAAATGAAGAATCACTGGGCGCAATAGTCATATTGTTCCCATAAACCGGCAAGCCGGCAACGGTAGCACCTGGGGCATTAAAATTAAGCCCAGCAATACCCAAACGCATAGTTACGCCAAGGTTAGTTGTAGTTAGCACATCTGCTGTTAAAGTTAAACTCGTAGAAGTATAAGGGGCAATCGTAAGTGTTGCTGGAATCCATAAGTAATAATAACTGCCATTCCAAGTTACATTTGACGCTGTTGCACCAACCTGAGTTGAACCGTTAAAAATTTTGATGTTTTGGATAAATTTATCTGCAAAAATCGTATCGGAAGAAAGTTGAATATTGTTTAATGTAACACTAACATTATTATTAGAATTATTTGACAGCTTAATCCGGGAAAACATCACGCCCACTTGACCAGGACTAAGGGTGGTGGAGATAGGAGTTGAGGCGTCTAGAGATGCCACGACAATACCGGTGTTAGATACTCCTCCCACATTTACCGTAAATGAAGTCTCCGCCGTTCCGCCTCTGCAGTCGGTTACACTTACTTTTACAAGATAAGATCCAGCGGTATTCCAGGTGTGAGATGTATTGTAAGTCCAATTTCTTTTTTGTTGTGGGTTTGGTGTTTGACAAGATCCACCACTACCACTATCTCCCCAATTTATACTCCAATTTAAATCATCATTATCAGCATCCGTAGCACTGAAATTAAAGTTGACTGACTGACCCACGCTAATATTTACTGGAACTGCAGTCGGTCCCAGTACCGGTTGAGCATTTGTAGCCACTCCATTTACAATCTTGAAATAACTATTGCTGCTATCGCAAATCCCACTGTTAGTTTGGCAAACCTCTATCTTGTATGAGCCTTCAGAAACAGTGTCTTCCAATGTTTTTCCTACATCCCAGTAGATATAGGGAGCAAGCTGATTCTTGGCGATTGTCCACTCCTGCGAATACCACATCGGACAGATTGAACTAGTGCAGGTATTGTATTTTATAAGTTTGATGTCATGGTAGGTCGAAGGAGAATCACCGCAAAACCCTGGCGCACAAGTTACATTACTCCACTCGATCTTCTGCGTTGTTCCTTTTGCCCATGTTTCTCCGCCGTTAGGCGAAAGAACGGTAATTGAATTAGAAGTTACACCTCCCACATTTACCGTAAATGAAGTTTCAGCCATGCCGCCTTTACAATCAGTTACATATACTTTTACAAGAAAAGCTCCAGCGGTATACCATGCATGAGATTCGCTATAACTCCAGTTCTGCCCACTACCTCTGGATGAATTTACTATTGCGCAGGTTGTTGTCCCACCAGGACCTTCACCCCAATTCAGTGACCATGATAGGTCATCGTTATCGGCATCAGTGGCGCTAAAGTTAAATTTGACTGATTGGCCTACGCTAATATTTGACGGAACTGCAATAGGTCCCATCTTCGGTTGGGCATTTGTTGAAACTCCTCCTACATTCACACTCAAGCTCGTCTGCGCTTTTTGTCCACCAAAATTTGTAACCGTAAATGTAGGTGTGAAATTACCGGCATAGTAATACGCATGAGTGAAAGTGGCATTTTGTTCTGCAGTACGAAGTGGAGAACTTGCAATAGGGACATTTTGTGGTCCTAATTCTTCGTCACCCCAAAGAACACTATACGAAAGGTTTCCTATTCCTTTATTTGTATCATAAGCTATCACCGTCCAAGTTCCCTGCTGATTGACATTTAATGATTGCGGACCGGAGACTCCCGAGATGACGGGAGATTGATAAGTCGGTGGTACTGGATCTTTCGGCGGACAAACATGCTGGGCAACTCCATTTACATCAACAAGAGGGCATACTACGGGAGGAATAGTAATAATGGGAGTTGTGGCAATATCATTATCATCTTGAAAATCTTTTACGGCTCGGGCTGTTATGCGTCCATATTTGCCGTCAATTTTACCAAAATAATAATCTTCATCTTTTAAAAATTGCTGAAGTATTTTTACGTCATTGCCTTTTGTGCCAATTTTGAAAGTATTTTTAAATAAATTATTAAACTTGGATACGGCTGAAGAAGAATTGTCTTGCGCTGCATTGCAAGGTTTGCCCGTCATTGAATTAAATAAATCGCCAGGTCTGCACTCGGTGAGCGTTGTAGTCGTGTCGCAAGGTTGGCCGGTCGTCCGACTGAACAAATCACCGGTCATACAACCCGAATTATCCGCGCTAACAGAAGTTATGTTACTAACGTTAAAAAACCCAAAAATAAAGGATAAAATAAACAAAACTAATATGTATTTTTTCATACTTTCATTATACTACTTTTTTGTTTTTTAGCAATTTAGTGCTGGTAAAATCCCCTGGCTTCCGCATCCGGAAGCATTATTAGATTTACCCCTTTCTGCTTGCAAAGTTCTATGATTTTATCGTCATTGACCGAACCGCTGGTAGCAAAAATGGTTTTAATGCCGCGATTAATCAGAACTTCCGGCGCATCCGGAAAAGGAAAGAAACTGTCACTATATGCGACTGCACCATTCAAGTCGGCTTTGGGCACAACATTCTTCTCCTGTTGTGCTTTAAACTCTGAAGCTTCATCAGCGCGGAAAATGGCAAGCTTAGCCGCTCCCACTCTATCCTGCTGCCCAACACCATTTCCCAAAAGTTGCCCGTCTTTCGTTAGTGTTATCGTATTACTATTTGATGTGCATCCAACTGCCCAAGCCAAAATCACATCTGCGAGCACATCATTAGCATCCTCGCCCCCTGCTAAGGGGGAGATTAAGAGGGGGTCTATTTTCGGCACGAAAGTATAATTAGGCTGTTCCATAAATCCGCCCCGCACATAACGGAATCTTTTTGAATCATCCAGCGAGGAGAGTCCCGCTTTTAAAATAGCCGGATTTGCCAAAAGCCGGCATTTGCCTTTTTTTCGGGAAAGTATTTCTATGGCTTCGGCGGAAAACGAAGGCGCCGCGACAATATCAAGGAGACGCCTATTTTCGCCGGCATATTTATGTATCAATTCTTCGGCAATTTTTTCATCAACATTAAAATTAAGCATAACCGAACCGCCAAAAATCGCCCGCAAATCGCCTAAAAGCATTTTCCTGATTGCTTCTAAGAGCGGTTCTTGGGGAAACTCTCTTAAGAACCGTTCTTGTGAGATTCCCGCTCCGCAAGCATTCCCATGTTTTGCGCCGATAGCAATATACGGAATTTTTCCGAAATTTTTCTCAAAACCGGCACCGATGTGCGTCATTGTCTGCATCATTCTGTCTACATCACAAATGTTGTTATAGCTCAAAGGACTGCCGGCAACCAGCTGCCAGTTGATTATAGCTAAAGGGTCCTTGCCCCCGCCGTGAATTCTGTATAAAGACACGGGAGCCTGATAGGCATTTTCGCCGTAAGCGCATTCTAAAACTTTTTTGCCAAAAATGTTTTTATACTTTCCGGCACTATGATATTCGGCGGAAATAGCGCAATATCTGGAAATCATGGCCTCCGCTTTGGCCGCCAGATTATTTAAAAATTCTTCGCGGTCTGGCTCGCCGTTTTTGAGCCATTCAAGCACTTTCGTCCGGTCCACAGAATCACAAATAACAATGCGTCCGCCCTTAGCTCCTGAGCGGAGCATTGTTGGACCGCCGATATCCGTTTTCTCTAGTACCCCTTCCCTCCCTCCCCCTACATAGGGGGAGGTGCCAGAGGCAGAGGGGGTATGTTTGGCAATTTCTTCTTCCAGCGGATACAAATCACAACAAACTAAATCAATATATGGGATACTATATTTCTCAAGTTCAGCTAAATGCTCAAGCGTATTCAATGCCAAAAGCCCACCATGAATTTTCGGATGCAGGGTTACCACGCGGTGCGAGAGTATCGCCGGCATTCCGGTAATTTCAGCCACATCAGTAACCAGTATCCCAGCATCCGATAAATGTTTGGCTGTTCCGCCGGAAGATATTATTTTCCAACCCAAAAAAACCAATTCCTTCGCAAAGTCAGTAATTCCTTCTTTATTATAAACAGAAATAAGGGCAGTTTTTTGTTTCATAAAATGAAAACACCCTTTCGGGTGTTTTCATTTTATTACTTTTCTTTAATGAAAGCAATTTAATGTTTATAAGGGCTACGGAGGCTGACGAGCCGAGTCCTGAGCAAAAATTCAGTAGAATTTTATGCGTGCCTTATAAATATTAAATTGCTGAAGCTTACTTGAGTTCAACTTTACCACCCGCAGCTTCAATCTTCTTTTTTAAGTCTTCAGCTTCAGCCTTTTTCATTCCTTCCTTGAGAGTTGAAGGAGCGGCATCAACCAAATCTTTGGCATCTTTTAAGCCCAAGCCCAAAACCTCCTTGACGACTTTCATTACCGCGATTTTCTGCTCACCGGCCGATGCAAGTATAACCGTAAATGAGTTTTTTTCCTCAACCGCTTCAGCTCCGGCAGCTGCGCCATTTGCCGCCACCGCCACCGCGGCAGCGGATACTCCGAATTTCTCTTCCAGGGCTTTCACGAGCGCATGAAGATCAGCCACGGACATAGTTTCTATTTGTTTTATAAGATCTGCAAATTTTTCCATAATGTTTTTGTTAATTGCGAGAGAAAAATAAATTTTCCAAGAGCATTATCCTTATGACCTAACGCAGGAAGATTTGATTTTTCTTGAGCAATAATTAATTAATAAATCTGAATGTTAACTTTTGCTTTTTGCAATAGCATCCAAAACAACCGCAAAACGCTGTATCGGAGAATTGATAAGATTGACGAATTGCGCATAGAGAACTTCCCGGCTTGGAATCATCGCTATCTCCATCATTTTATCCGCGCCAAGAAATTTTCCCTCAAAAATCCCCCCGATAATATTCAGAAGCCCCTTGTGGGTTTTCTGGAAATTATAAATTTCGCGGGCGGAAGATGTCTGGTCCTTGGAATACGCAATCGCGACTTCGCCGGCAAGTTCCGGGATTTCTCCCTCTGCCTTGCCTTTAAGAGCGCGCTTGAGCAGCGTTTTTCTGGATACCTTATAACCCACTTCTTTGTCCCGGAGACTCTTACGCAACGTTGTCTCGTCATTTACTTTCAAACCATGGAAATTCACAAAAACCAGGGACTCGGAGCCTTTTATCGCTCCTTCCAGGTCTTTAATCATTTCCTCTTTTTTTGATTTTTGTAGCATAAGTTATTCAAAAAACTTTGAAACATAACTTTTCGCAGGGGTTTCGAGGCTGACGAGCCGAGAATTTCAGGATTTTTTAAGCTTCAAAAAATCCGTACCGGAGAAAAATTTATGTTGAAAAAGTTTTCTAATAAATAAAAAACGGCCTTAGGCCGCAAGATATCGACCCACTAAATAGGACTTAATGTTTGCCTACTTTCTCTGCGGTATACCCGGACACTTAAATTAAGTGTAGGGGTATTTTTAATATACCCCCACACTTATAGAAAGTCAATAAGTGTGGGGGTATAGCACAGATGTATTATTTTGCAACTTGAGTTCCACTATTTATATCCGGCGCCTTCTCGCCGCCATTATTAAAATAACTTGAAGCAAAAAGCCCGATTATCCCCAGAACTATCATAGCCGCGAAAATCATCAGAGTTTTTAAGAAATGCCTGGTTAGCATGGGTTAAGTATAGCACAATTCCCTTTCCTTTATACTGTAATTTGTGTAATAATGTAGAGAGTCGAGATTATAAAATATAGTTTAGTATAATTTTTATGGCCAAGAAAACAGGAGGAACGGGAGGAACTAAAAGATCTTCAGGGGGAGGAAAAAAACGAGGATAATTTTTCTAATTACAGGTCTTTACAAAATAGTATAAATCATCCACCCCCAAAAAATATTCTGGGTCTATTTTTCTTATTTTTGTAAGATATTTTTGTACCTCTTGGTTTTCAAAAGTTCTTTCAGTTAAATCTGAAAACCTTGAGCATGTACTTCTATTATCTAACAAATCAGCATATAAACTCTCCCCAACATCATGCAATTCACCCAAATAATCATCAAGCTGGTCTTCACTAAATTCTCCTCCTGCATTTATTAAAACAGGTTTTTGGTCTTCTATTAATATATAGATTTTTTTGTTGTCTCCAAAATTTAACCTATCGTAGTATCGCATAGAAAGATCATTTTCTCTATTTAGTTGTTCATTTTTTATAATGTGAAACTGAGTATAAGTATATATACCTCCTAGAATTATTGTTATAGAATTTATTGTAATAATTATTCTATTGAGATACTTCCAATTTATAAAATATTTTTTCATACATTTTCTCAAATTAAATAATTTTGAATAAAAATATAATATAAAGGGAGGTAATATTATTCATCTATTTTGATTAGAGCCATTCAGCAACACCTCCATGACGAGAACAGGTCCCGCGTCTGTTTTGACTAAAGCTATATGTACCATCACGACATACAGCAGAAGCTCCTGCTGGCACAGAATTAGAATAAGCTGGTGAATGAACTGTGTTTTCGTTTACATTTGTATAATAGTTATCATTTGAAAGAGAGTTAGTATTGCTAGTTGTAGTTTGGGGTTTTAATTGAGGAACATTTAAATTATTTACTGAATTGGTTGGTTGATATACAGGGGTATTGTACCTATAGGAAGGAATTGTTGTTGGTTCAGATTTTATCTGACTATCTGAATTATTATTTAAGCTTAAAACTAGAATAAACCCGAAAATGGTAAGCAGTATAATATATCTCTTTTTCTTATACCAAACTTTTTGGTTAGAGTTATTTTGTTCCATCTATCGTATTATTCTACCACAAAATACTTAATTTCGCAATACAAAAATCAGTAATTTCTATATCCTAATATTGGGCACGAGGGATATTGCTTACTATGTTTCATAATTATAATTACATTACACTTGTTTGCTGATATTAGATCTTAGTTGTTAATTCGGAACGATAATTTCTCCTGTCATTGTTGGGTGAATACTGCAGTGATATTTTGTAGAGCCTGTTTTTGTAAGTGTAAAACTAAAAGATTGTCCGGATATAAGGGTTCCGGAGTCAAAGGAACCCTTTAAATCAGAGGTAATTGTGTGAGAAATATTATCATTATTAACCCATGTAATTTTTTCACCTATCTTAGTTATTAATATACTGGGGTTAAATGAAAAATTCTTTATATTAATAGTGTTACTTACATAAAGATCAGTCGCGTGGATTTTCGCGACTTGCGCATTTGTTTTGTCTAAATTATAAAAATGAAATGCGCGAACGATAACCAAAATAATAAAAATGCTGCCTACAACAATTCCCGTCCATTTCAAAATTTTTTTAAATAAAGTCATAATGTCTTGATTATAACAATCTTTTTAAAAAAATTTCTTAAACAAGTGGATAAGGAAAAAAACAGGTGCTATAATTAAGTAAACAAGTTCCGGGGGGATGAAGGGAGAAGGTGTCGGGTTCAACTCCCGAGCTCCCGTGTCGAAAGACTATATCCTTCCTTTTACACTCTGAAAGGAGGTGCTAAGGGGCGAGGACTTTGTTTTCGCCCCTTTCTATTTCAGTTTTATTTACAAAGAGTAATCCTTTGTAAATTTTTACCAGCGGTAGCCGAGCGAAAGCAGAACTATAAGGAGAACAACCAGAATCACCAGCAGGACATAGGGAAAATAATGCCAGCGGTTGCCTTTGCTCATAAATTTCTTAAACATCTTAAAGCACTCTTGGATTAGCAAAAACGGCAAAACAGCTATCATCCACCAAATTTTAAAAATTATTTCAAGCATAGTATTTTTATTTCTGAATTAAAATTGTAGCGACGTTTTGATACGTATCACAATCCACATACCAAGTAGCCGGCAATTCAGCGCTGGAAAGCTGGACTATTTTGAAACCATAAGCCGGAATATCAAAAATTGACCCGACGCGAATTCTGCGGGCCACCCCGGCGCGGTTGTCAATCATAATGGAAGAATTATTCTTGTATGAAATGCTGCTTGGGCTGGCCCGGCAATTTTCGTTCAGTTGGATGCGGGCATTTCTATATCTTGATAAAGCTTCCGCATAACTGGAAACCGCCGCGGGAGTATTGGCATTCACGCTGCCTGTATTTGTATTTCCGTTTGTATTTGTGTCCCATGCAAAATTATTTGCCGTCCGGCTATTTTCATTCAAGGTTGATGTAAAATTATCATCAAATGTCCAAAATGCGTAAGCGACAAGAGCCAGAACCACAACCAATAAAACCACTAAATTTCCTTTTTGTTCCATTCGTGTATTATAACACAAAAATCCCCCTTTCAGGGAGATTTTTCTTTACCTCACCTCTTCCCCCTCTCCTTAATAAAGAGAGGGGCTGGGCCCGCCTACAACGCTATGCGAGCATTGCGGGCAGGGAGAGGTTGTATTTACCCGCACACTTACATGTAAGATATTGATTACAATGCGCCAAGGGCGCGTCTTGCAAGTAAGTGTTCGGGTTTATTTCTGAATCAGAATCGTAGCGACGTTTTGAGATTTATCGCAGTCCACATACCAAGTAGCCGGTAGGTTTGAGCTGGAAAGATTCACAATCTTGAAACCATACGCCTTGATAGGAAACACCGAGCCAACTTTGACCGTGCGAGCCACCGGAGCACGGTTATCAATCATGATATTCGTGCCGTTCTTGAAGGTACCTTTATCAGGACTTGCCTGACATGTTTTCTCCAGTTGGATGCGGGCATCTTTATACTTTACCAATGCGTTTGCGTAGCTGATTGACGCCGCAGGTGCGCCGACATTAACACTGCCTTCGCTTGTGTCTTCGGTAGAATCCACTATAGCATTATCATCAACCACGACCGGCACCGAACTCTTGCCTACAAACCAAAATACGACGACAACAATCAGAACCACAACCAAGCCAATCCATAAATTCTTATTTTGCATAATTTTTTCAAAAATTTAATTTAGTAATCTCGACCAAATAACATATATATTATACCATAGAAACACATAAAACCCGCCAAAAAGGCGGGTTTTTCCCGAATTATTATACCTTAAGCAAGAACGGTTCTTGCTTAATTGCCTCTTCCCTTTTTTCTTGATAAAGAGAAGGGGCTGGAGAGAGGTTGTATTTAATCCTTCTCTGCTTCGGCTTTCATCGCCGCTTTTGTCAGCTTGCCGACTAAACCATCCGCCTTCAGACCATGGGCTTTTTGCCATTTCTTGATTACGGCAATTGTCTTCGGACCTAGTTTGCCGTCAACTGCCAAACCAAGATTCAAAAGTTTATTCAGGACTTTTTGAAGCTCTTTGACCGATTCGCCTTTGCTTCCGTTTTTGAGAGTAATGGTGCCTAAATTAAATCTTGCATTCGGGCTTGCATTTGCAAGTGCGTTTGCTGAAGGTGTAGCCGGCGTTGCAGATGTGGTAGGGGTATTTCCAACACAAGAAACTCCCGTGGAAGTGCTAAAACCAGTTGTCCTATTTCCACATCCAGGAACTACTGTGCCCGGCGTTGCTGGGGTGGCAGGAGTTGCGGGAGTCGCAGATGTTGCCGAAGTACTAGAAGAAAATGAGCTACTGGTGCTAGGGCTAGTACTACTAGGAGTATTTGAACTTGTAGAAGATACTAACGCGCCTGAACTTGTAGAGCCGATAGCCGGGATGACAGAAACAGCCGAAGTCGCGGCGGATTCCCTGTCGGAACTGTCCAAGGCGGAAACTTTAAAATAGTAAGTAGTGCCGTTGGTCAGGCCGGAAGCCATATAAGAAATGGCGGTTGTTTGCGCCAGATACGGATAATCATCGCCTACTTTTTTATAAATGTCATATTTGGCGGCGCCGGCCGAAGCGGTCCAAGACAGAGTCGCGGTTCCATTACCGGCACTCGCATTCAATCCCGTCGGTGTCGGAGGAGCATCCGCGTCGGTAGGAAGAGACGGAGAGTAGGTTGACAAGTGGGTCGTCGTTCCGGTAAGAGTTACGGCCGGGTCAGCGTCCAATTCGGCAATGGTGGTGGCAGTGGGAACACTCAAGGTAACGACTGTCGGTATTTCCACCCACGAGCCGGCAGTAGAATCAAAATAGGTAATTTTTATGTCTTGCACTTGCGCGAAGGTCAAATCCGCAGAAACCAATTCGGCTTTGGAAACCGTCAATTCTATCGTGGCGCTTCCCGAAAGCGTAGTCACATTTTGATTGGAGCTGTCGCGAGCGGTAATTTCTTTGGCCGTCCCGACAAGTTTGCGGTCATTTTTCGTAACAACATTGGTGGTTGTTTTAATTTCTATCGTGCCGGCAGAAGTGCCCGTACCCAGGGCATTTTTAGGAAAATCAACTTTGAAACCCGCACCGCTCACTATTCCGCCGTCGGAAGGAGTCATGGGAGAGTTCATTGTATTGGGAGTAAAACCGCTAATAACTACCAGGGTAATATCTTTGCCTGAAGCCGGAGCGGTTACAGAAATTCCTGTTGAATCATAGCCGTCGTAAGCCGCCTTGACTGTCCAACTGCCGGCACTTACGCTTAATGTATAATTACCGCTTGCATCGGTGGAGCCTCCGGCCCAGCCGCCATTTCCGTTTTCCGCCCAGACCCAAGCATTAGTTGCCTTGGTTACTCCGCCCGGAAGATATACCGTTCCTGTTATGGTATTTGTCGCAGTGGTCAGAACTAAATCTTGCGTATCTAAATTAACACCATTAACAATCGTGGTTATTTTATTTCCGATATAACCGGGCTTGCCGACGCCAATGTCATAAGTTCCGTCTCTTAACTGCAAAGAATACGAGCCGTCAGCGGCTACTGCGGCGCCGTTTCCGCCATTCGGCCCGGATGCCCAGACCCACGCATCCAGTACATTATCGCCGGTAACAGTGCCTGAAACTGTCCAAAGTCCGCCTAGCGTGATTTCTATAATTCCATCATTGGCAGTACCGCTTGTATCGGTAAAAGTTCCACCGCTGCTTACTGCAACAGAGACCTGCGGCAATGGACCATATCCGGGAATACCGCCATCCACATAATATGTAGTTGTTCCGGAAGCCGGTCGTTGAATATCAATTTGATATTCTCTGCAGCTTGCTCCCGAGCCGGTACACTCTGCGGTTACCACAGGAGTATCCGCAAATCCGCCTCCCGTATCGCTATGCACTCCCACGAAGGCCTGCGTAAATGAAGAAGCGGGAGAAATTCTAACTTTAATAGTTGAAGCGGTAATGGCAATTGTGCCCAAGGCCGTATCGGCGCTAATCGTGCCTAAATTCGCCGAATAAATCTCCCCCATTCCCGGGAGTCCGATATGTATCCAGCGACTAGCTCCGCCGGAAATCCTGGTTGAAAAAACGCCCGCCGAATCTGTTCCGTCACCGCCAAGCATTGCTCCTTTTTCACCCTCGGTAACAAACACGAACGCCTGCTGTAATGGGGCGCCACCCTTTGTGACAGTTCCGGAAACTGCATAATTAGTTGAAGAAACATTAAAATTAACAGTCGGATGAACAGAACTTGTCACGGCAATATTGCTTTGCTCTCCCAAGAATCCGAAACTTTGAGAATTGGCGCCAACGTGATAATTATTTCCAGGAGTTACATACATTTTGTAATATCCTTGGCTGTCAGTCTGGGCATTGCCTCCGCCCGGACTTCCTTCACTCCAAGCATACAAAGAAGAGTTGGCTAGACCGTTGCCGGCGGAATCTTTCACATAACCTTCAATAAAATCGGAAGGCGGCGCGATTACTATCGTCGGGCCCTTGGCCGGATCAGCCAGTTCGTATGTATTATCTACATCAACTTGAACCTCAACCGGGAAAGGCATATTTGGTCCGCCCACGCCGATTTTCCAGGTGCCTGGCGTTACGAAAAGAGTAAATGTGCCATTGCTGGCGACTTGAGTGCCGGTTCCTCCCCCTCCTTCTCTTGGCTTATACGCAAAAACCCAAAGCATATCTCTTTCATCACTGCCAAAACTACCCGAAGGTTTTTGAACCGTTCCGACAATTCTGTGCGTGGCGGATGGAAAGGTGAAGTTTTTTCCGGTAGGCGTGAGAGCGGTATCGCTTATTGTAACAGATAAAGCGTCCGGGTCCGTAAAGGCGGAAGAACCCGTTGTTGTGCTGGTGGGATCCGGGGGAATATGCGCCTCTATTCTATAAATACCGTTTATGGGAACCGCAATGGAGTAAGTTGTTTGGCAAGCTGTTTGTCCGTTAGTGGGACCGGTTCTAAAAATTGACATATCCATGGGCTTGAAATCGGCATTTCCGAAATCCACCTGTTCCGGCATGGCAAAAAGCACCACATCTTTATTTTGGCCGGCAGAGGCGCACGAAGAACCGAAAGTTACCGTCCCGGATATTTTTCTGCTGGTGGCAGGCATAATAAGGTCCTGGGTTGTTGCAGTACTTACTTGTTTGCCTGTCGCGCCAAGATGGACGCCGGTAATATCATAAGCCCAAGTCCAGCCCATTGAAGCTACCCCGGTAATGGTAAAAGTATCAGTGCCACTATCATAAGTCATGGTGTTGCCGCTTGAGCCGTCTGTGCTATAGACGAGTTGGCCCCTCATCCCGGATACAGCGATGCGGATATTAGCGGCATAGTTATCGGGCATCGCGGATGTTTTGGCTGTATCATACCAAACTTTAGCCGTATAATTGCCGGCAATATCAAAAAAGGAACTTTGATTCATATCGCTCATGACACCGCTAACCAGGACATTGACCGGTCCGCCTTGAGCGCCGGTCGGAACATCCACCACAATTGAAGTGGCAGACCAACTAGTGAATGAAGTAGCTTCTATCGGGGGCACCGGTCCCGTCATTGAGTCAAATCCGCCGGAGAAAAATACTTTGTGGTTAGAATCAGTATGAGAGCCTCCCGGGTCTGTTCCGAAATTAGTGCCGGTAATAGTTAATGTGTCTCCGACTGCGCCGCTGGAAGCGCCACCAACATTATTGGCAATGCTAGCAATCACTGGCAGAACAAGCGCGTTCACGGTCAATGACCCGCTTGAATAAGCAACAAGGCGATTGAGTCCATTAATATCCGTAATGGTATTGCTGGAAGAAATAACCAATGATGTTGTTCCGGATAAACTTAATCCTTTGATGGTTGCTTTATCGCCTTGAAAATCAACAAAGGGAAGTCCCATACCTCCGCAAGTGAGAGCCACTCCGCCGACGGTATAATTTGAACAATTCATCGCCATCATACCGTCCACTTGTTCGCTAAATTGAATAATTATTCTGTCAGTGTAAGCGGTGGCAGTGGCGGTTGGAGCAACGATATCATTGCCGGTAACCGCGACTTGAGCGGAAGTATTTCCGGCCGGGTCCACAAACTGAATCTTCACGCTGGCGTTAGTATTGTTGCCAACATTAACCGCTTCAAATTGAACAGGTGAACCGCCGAGCACCCCAGACCCTAAAAGAGTCGTGCCATCAGCGGCATAAATTCTTGCAGTGTTTCCTGTAGTGCCAACAGATACTCCCGGATTAACCATTATCAGATCTGACGTCCCGGGAGCATTTTGGGCAAATCTATAATTCCCCGCCACAGGGTCGGAAGGAACCGTAGTATCAGCTGTCAATGAATTGACTCCGGTAAGAGAAGTAAACACCGGAGAGCTTCCGCTAGACACGACACCATCCGCAGCCATAGAAACCGCAATTGCATCGGCAGTAGTGGCGTCCGACCAAGTTGCGCTTGTTGCGACTGTAATAAAATAAAGGGAAGGAGGGTTAGCCGGACTTTCCCCGAATAAATTACCCGGATTGGTCAATGAGCCTATCGTGGTAGGAGCGCCGATATTGACGGTCGACTGGGAACCGGCTTCCACATCTCCGGCTCCAAATAAACCGTCGCCTTCGTCTTTAAATATTTTTATATTCGCCAAATTGCCGGATGCCACGCCGGTGGCGCCTGCATCAACAATAGTCACAGTCACGCTGGAAATGCTGTCAATCCCGTTAGTAGCCGAGATAGCGAATTCAATAATCGGAATATTGGAACTTGAGGCTTTTGCCTTTTGCCCGGCAGAAATCATCTCTGTCGGCTGCATGCTTATAACTGCTGCTTGCGCCGATGGCGCAAACATCAAAAGTCCTGCGACTATTAAAAAAGGCGCGCCAAAAAAATAAAACAGGGTGTTTTTATATTTTTTCATATAAATTATATTTATTATTAATAACAATAGTCAACGTCAAAGATTTATATTAAAATCGACATTTGTTTTTATTATACTCCTAAAAAAGCATTGTCAAAGATATTTTCGGGAAGTTATCCCCAACACACAAACTATACCTTAAGCAAGAACGGTTCTTGCTTAAGGTGTTTCAGAAGAAAGATAACTATTAATAAAATCTTCAAAAGTTTGTGTACCCTTAAAATAAAATGGAAATGCTTCTTGATTTAGAATATTTTTTTCAATACGACTTATTCCGACATAATCCTGATAGCTTGAGTATGAATAACTTTTTAAAAAATTTATCCATTTCTTTGAATGTTTTTTATCTATCAATTTTTCCCAACCAGAAAAATTTATATCAAGTGCATTTAAATGAATATATCCAAATAGTTGTTTCATATAATTATCATTAGCTCCAACCAATTTAGATTTAAATAGTCCTCCGAATAATGCTCCCTGTCTTTGATATTTAATATTAAAAAACATTGAATACCCTACACCTAACTTTCTCATAAACTTAGTAATTCCTCCATCCACTTCTTGCCGAACTAATATATGAAAATGATTTATCATCAAACACCATGCACCAATTGAAACTAAGGGTCCACCTTTATCCATTATAAAAATTTCATCAAAAGTTTTATGTTGTTGGTTTATCAAATTATCAAGACGAAAAGATTGTGAATTAGAATTTGAAACAAAAAGAAGCATAACAAATCTTTTAAGGTCATTTTTTGATTTAAAAATAACTCTTTTATCTATGCCTCTATTATATATGTGGTAATACTCGCCGGTAATAAATGGATCTTTTCTAAACATAGATAAATGATACCAAATATTACCACCTTAAGCAAGAACCGTTCTTGCTTAAGGTAAGGTATTTTGGTAAAGTTATCCCCAACACAAAAAACACCCGTTAGGGTGTTTTTTGAATACCCCCTCCTTGCTCCTCCCCCTACTGTAGGGGAAGGCTGGGTAGGGGTTTTACTGAGCGTTCATCTTTGCTTTGGTTTTCGGACCGATGAGGCCGTCAACTACTAAGCCATTATCCTTTTGCCATTTCTTTATTACGGCAATTGTTTTCGGGCCTAGTTTTCCATCAACTACAAGACCAAGATTTAATTTATCATTCAAGAATCTTTGAAGTTCCTTGACTGCGTCGCCCTTGCTCCCACTTTTGAGAGTTTTGGTGCCGAGGTTGTAGGAACCGGCAGCTGCAGAAACAGACGAACCAACGACATTTCCGGCGCAAGATACGCCTGAAGCCGTGCTAAATCCGGATGTTCCACTACCACAGCCCGGAATGTTATTTGCAACAACAGCATTATTGACGCAAAGCGCGCCGGTTGACGTATTGTACTTGTTTCCTCCTGAACAACCCGGAGTGGAAGTAGTCATAGTGGTTGCGGGAGTCGTTGAAGTAGCCGGAGTAATCGTCAATGTGACCGGAGTAGAACTCTGAGCCACGGTTGAAGAAGATGAACCTCCACCACCTGAATTTAACCCTCCGCCGCCGCCGAAACTACAAAGCGTCGCAGCCGGCGTAAAGATTACAGTCTGCGCACCGGTAACCGTAACGGAGTTCTGAGTGTTGTTACATGTCTGAGCAATCCCTATGTCATTTGTCAAAAGATACCTTTGAGGAGATATCAAGCCAAATGTGCTGGATGCGGGCACGACAACGGTAAGAGTCGTCGCGGCCACTGCGATTGATGTCGCTGTTGAACCGCTCAAAATCGTAAGATTGATTGAGCCGTCCAAAGATACAGTCTGGTCAGCGCTCCAAGTCAAATCAGCCGCGTTAGCAACAGAGCCGACTCCGACAGCCAGAGACAATGCCATTACCAGAAAACCAATTTTTAATTTTTTAATCATTTTGTTTTCCCGCACACTTACTTGTAAGATATTGATTACAATGCGCCTTTGGCGCGTCTTACAAGTTAGTGTTCGGGTTTTATTGTTTCACTATCTACAGAACCGACCGGTTATGAATAATTTTCCGTAGTGTTTTTAATTAAGAATTGGTTTAGTTCGGACCGACGTTGTTGAGCAATATCCAATAATCTACATCATCAATCCTAATTTTTAGAGTATGTGTAACAGCTAAGTTATCACCTGCATCATCTGAAAATAAGGCTGTATCACCTTCAGTAATACCAGAAAGTTTAATAAGATTCGGTATCTCTGCACTACCAAAGTCCTGTGCCCAGATGAAAGCTGAATTAGCATGATAAGTATTACTGTTAGCATCAAGCACCAAAGGAAACATTTCGTTTGATGCAGTAGCGAAACTATTTGAAACTTCAAATTCTCCACCACTCAAATAACCACTGACACGCTGAGCAGTTGCCTGAACAACTTTACCATATACACCGGATGCCCATGTTCCACCTGAACCGACTGGAGTAAGAACACTATTTACTCCAACTATATTTCCACTTGTTCCCATTGTACCGGTAGTAACTACATCCAATCCATGAGCTTCAGTAGTGACTGTCCCTAGGGCTGCTGTAAGGTCAATAGCATTAACATTTCCTACACCACCACCCCGAATCGTAATCAAACCTGTTTGAGCTGAACCACCGATTGTCATTGTGCCTGTAGTTGTGGCGGCACCAATTGTGTAATCAGATGCTCCAACACCATTAATAGTTACATCATCCCCAGAAGCCACTGCGAAGTCTCCAGCTCCTGTGGTAGTAACAAGCATTCCACCTGTTCCTGTATTTACATTTACTGCAGTTGCATCGGAAATGTTACCAACCGTAATAGTTCGTGCGGCAGCACCTGTACCAATGCCAATATTCTGAGCATCAGCATCATTACCAATACTGATAACACCAGCGGAAGAGTTCAATTCAAGAACTCCATCGGCATCAACTAAAACTGTGTCATCTGAGTTGAGTATAACGTCCCCTGTACCGGTAGTATTAGCCGTAAAGTGACCAGTACCAGTGTTAACAGTGACAGCAGTTGCTCCAGTAACATTACCAATTATAACAGTTCCACCTATTGCACCAGTAGCGATATTTACAGCTTTAACAGCTGTTGCTCCAGTTGCGATATTTACCGTATTTGCACCTGCGCCCGTAGCTACGTTGACCGTAGACGCACCTGCGCCTGTACCAACATTCACAATTTGCGTCGCAGAAGAAGAACCAAGTGTAATGGTCCCTTCACCAGCGGTACCGCCGATAGCGATAGTTCCTGAAGTCTGAGCCGCGTTGTAGATAGTGTTTGAAGCAGCGGCAGCTTCTACCGTCAGCGCGCCATTACTTGTTACCGTCAAAGCAGCCACAGTTAGAGTAGCACTTGCAGAACTTGCTCCGACTCCTACGACGAGGAGAAGAGCCATCAAAACCAAACCTAAACCTTTAAATATTTTTTTCATAATTCTAATAATAATTTTATCCGCCCTAAAGCGAATAAGCTAATAATAATAACCAAACTAATAAATGGAGTACAAACTCCGTATTTACTTGATTACCTAATAATGCCCTTAAGGAAAACACATTGTAAGATAATCAAGGCGACAAAAGCGTATTCGACACGCCAATGTATCAATAATTATACAATATCCGCAAACATTAGGACACAAGAGGGGTGTGGATAACCCCCACACCTTTCCTGGCATCGCTTTTTATTCTGCCAAACAAGCCATCTCTATAACTTAATTTTTCGTAAGAACCTAGAAGTATATTAGTATTTTCAGTGAAAAAGCAGAATAATGCCAGAAAAGGTGTAGGGGATAAACCCAAACACACCTTTTACCTCTATTTCTATTTCCCCTGCGCTGCCAGGGTTTCAGCTATTTTACTGGTTGGCAAAAGCGGACCGTAAAAGACAATGTTGTCCTTTACAAGATGCAGAACCTTCGGCGCCCAAAGAGCCTCGGCTATAGGTTGAATCTGGAAATTGGTCTTGGTCTCATCCGCCGGGTCTTTGGTAACCTGCAAAATATAGCCGCCTTTAAGCTGTAAATCAGGAAAAGTGCTTAATTTGCCGACATAAACCTCTCCGGTTGACAGATAAACGACTGAATAATCATTGGCATGATTCGCCTTATACTGCAAAACACCAGCCACTAAAACAACCAGCACTAGAACGACTACGATTACAAGATTTCTTTTAGACATCATAATTTCTTTTTTGATTAAGACTAATAATAATATGTTTATCATTATATACAAGTTATTATTTTAATACAATACCCCCTCCTTTCTCCTCCCCTTTGGGGAGGGTTGGGGTGGGGTGAATTAATTAAGAACCCCCTCCTTACCTCCCCCAAAGGGGGAGGCTCCCTTCCCTTTGGGGAGGGTTGGGGTGGGGTTGAATTAATTAAGAACCTCACCCTACCCTCTCCTTGTTAAGGAGAGGGTATTTGAGTCCTCCCCTCCTAATTTAGGAGGGGTTTGGGGTGGTGTTAGTTACTTCCCCTGCGCCACTAGGGTTTCGGCAATTTTACTGGTTGGCATAAGCGGACCGTAAAAGACAATGTTGTCCTTTACGAGATGCAGAACTTTTGGCGCCCAGAGAGCCTCGGCTATAGGCTGAAGTTGGAAATTGGTCTTGGTCTCATCCGCCGGGTCTTTGGTAACCTGCAAAATATAGCCGCCTTTAAGCTGTAAATCAGGAAAAGTGCTTAATTTGCCGACATAAACCTCTCCGGTTGACAGATAAACGACTGAATAATCATTGGCATGATTCGCCTTATACTGCAAAACACCAGCCACTAAAACAACCAGCACTAGAACGACTACGATTACAAGATTTCTTTTAGACATCATAATTTCTTTGGATTAAGGCTAATAATAATATGTTTATCATTATATACAAGTTATTATTTTAATACAATACCCCCTCCTTTATCCTCCCCTTTGGGGAGGGTTGGGGTGGGGTTGAATTAATTAAGAACCTCCTCCTTTATCCTCCCCCGAAGGGAGAGGGTTGGGGTGGGGTTGAATACAAAAAGCCACCCCGAAAGGTGGCTTTTTGTTGAGCTAATAGATATTCGACCTTCTAAAAGCTTGAGTTAAGAACGGTTCTTAAGAAACTTCCCCAAGAACCGTTCTTGAGACTAGAAGTTATTTACGTTAGAAGTACTTGATGGGTAATTGTAGAAGAACCCAGGTGTCGTTGTTCCGTGCAGGTATCTGTTTGATACAGTTGTAACCGCGCTTCCAGCGACATCAATACTATTTGCAGCTAAGGCATTTCCAGCCGTATCAGTCCAACTCAACAAATCAGCTGTTCCGAGAGCCAATGTAGCTGAAGCGGTTGACGCAGTAGCAGCATTAAACTGTAGGAAGATTTGGAAGGTTGAAGTCATTCCAGCCGGAATCTGATAACCGCCGGTGAAGGTAATTGTTGAAGTACCTCCAGCCGTTGTGGACGAGAATGCACCGTTGGTTGTAGTTATAGTGCTTCCATTGGCGTCTTTAACACGAATACCATCAGCATTATAACCAGGGTTAGCGTCAGGCAATGTTGCGTTTGCCAGAGTAACACTTATAGGTAATGCATTTAGAGTGATATCACCCTTGGCATTTGCCGTTACCGTTACAGAGCCAACATTGATTGAACCAATAACAAGGGTAGAAGTAGAATCAACCATTGCCATTGTAGGAGCCGAACCGACTAATTTCATAGTAGGAGCGGCTACAGCAGTCACGATAGCAGTATCACAAGTTGCAATAGCGGCCGTACATAGAGTGCTGGTCGTATTGCCCGCTGTGTACTTGATGTATTCAAGAGCGATACGAGAAGTAGAGCCGGAAACAACACCGTTTGTACCAACATCAGCGTAAGAGACGAAGACATCCTGTGAAAGTCCTGAACCGCCGTTTGGAACAGCCAGAGCCAGACCGGTCAAGTATGCAACGCCGCTGACAGGAGCAGCCGTGAGATTGCCAACCTTAATACCTGTAACAGTTGAAGGAACCAATCTAACAGCTGAAGGAGTACCAACAGAAACTACAGTAACTGTAACTACAATATCCGGCGCAGCAACCGAAGTAACTGTACCCAAGCCGTTTGATGTAGCGGCCACTAACTGAACAACGTCACCTACCGCGAACTTAGTTGCGTCAGCTGAAGTTGTAAGGGTAAGAGTCTGTGAACCAAGTGAGTTAGCACCAGTATCTGTAGTTGCCGCAGAGAAGTCCTGACTGTTAACCGTGAATTTCAATTCTGAAATTGTCGCAGAACCGCCGGAAGCAAGAATCTTGAAGACTGCCTTCGTAGCGTTCGTTGCGCCATTGGCAGCCGGAACAAACTGTTGGGCCGTAGATGGAGCGGTTAACAATGTAGGTGGGTTTGTAAGCGTGCCGACAGCCAAGGTAATAGTTTGGCCAGTTACCGCTGCGGCATCACCGTTTTGGCTAACCGACACATTACTGCTTGAACCGAGAGAAGTTACAACAAGCTTGGTCAACATAGACGCGCCTCCAACCGTAGAACCCGTGCTGGCCAATACATCAATTGTCTTTGTCGCGCCTGGCGCAATTGTAAAGTCAACTGAGAATGTATTGGAAGCTGAAGGCTGGATTGGCTGAGCACCGGAACCTGAAGTCTCCGAAGTTCGGAGATTCAAGAAGTTTGTCAATGCCGGTGTCGTGCCGGAAGTCATAGTTGCGCCTGCGCCGGTAAACAATGTCACCGCCAAGCTCGTAACACGAACCGATTCGGATGAACTCTGGTTCTGAAGAACGAACGAGCCGAGCTTTACGTTATCCGAGTTCGGACTGACACTCTGACTGGCATAACCGGTATTCTTTGAAACAGCCAGAACTCCGGTCTGAATAGTCAGATTTACTCCGCTTGTATTCGTTCCCGTAGTAGCCGGGAAAGAGACATTGGTTTTTGAAGTCTGCCCTTGCGCGTTGTTCGTCAACCCGTTAAGAGCCGCGGAAACAGTACCGCCGGTGTAATTGATACTATCGGAGTTTTGTAGGTCTCCTTTAATTTCAATGTAACTATCGGTTCCTGCAGGAATAATCATCTGTGAACCAAGGGTAAAGGTAAGAGCCGTGCCACTATAATTTGCGCTTGAACCAACCTGTGAACCGTTAAAGTAGACAGTTATATTGTTCAAGGTAGTTATATTGACACCGGAAGCTACCGTACCGCTGGTAATAGCAGGCTTCACGACTAAGCTAGAAACTTTTACATCCTCACCGTAGCCATGAACTTTGAATTTACCAATAGTGACGTTTGTCGCGCCGCCAGTGATATTCGTGAGAGATTGGAATGTCGGGTCAATAGTTACCGAAGCTGAACCGGCATTGATGGTGATTTCCGCACCGCTATTTGCAGTGTAGGTAACACCAGCCGGACCCAGAGCGGCAATATTTACGCCAACTTGACCATCGTAAAGAACGAGGTCGGAAGCTTGCTGGATAGAAGCCGTAACCGTGTAGCTTGAACCCTTGACAACGTCTGCGCGCAAATCAACGGTGTGTGTCCCGGTTGAAAGGCTGACAGGCGCTGCTGCAAAGTCAAACATCGCGTAGTTGGAGCCGGTAATCGTCCCCATCGTAGCGGCAGTGCCTACTTGGACACCATCAACAAAAAGTTTGATGTTGCCAAGAGCATCGGCCGGAGCGGAACCCGTCAGACGGAAATTCGCGCCCTTGAGCCAGACTGCGCGCACATTTACTTGGACGGGAGCTGACCAGACAGTATAGGCGGAAGTTCCGGCATTTACTGTGGCTGTTCCACCCGCTGAAGGGTTAGCGGCAACATATACGGAAGCCAGGTTGCCAACGCCGTAGGTCATTTCATTACCTTTGACATTAGCCGTAACGGAAGAATTACCAACCGCTATGAAACTAACAAGAGTGATGCCAAGACTTGAAGCATTGGTTACAACAGCCACATCCGCTTTCACGGACAAGGTCTTGGAACCATTAACTGCAACACCTAGGCTATTCATTGTTAATTGGCCAGAGTTATTGAAAGAGTAACCGTCAGTCAGACGAGTTGCTCCATCATATAAGTAGACACTGGATAATGTATTTTGGTCGGAAACACCGGTGCGCTGAAGCACAACCGTATTTAGCGTACCTACGCCAGAAAAGGTGAAGTGCGCCAGGTCAGCTGTAGCTTGACCGCCGATAATGTATCCGGAAGCCGGGTTGTCCGAAGCAAGAGAAGCTGAAACAGGACCGGTTTGACCAGCGACTGCGCCGGTTGAACATGATGCGCCGGTCGTCGGACTGTATCCGGAAGCTGAAGTACAGCCGGCTGGGAATGTATTAGCTTGAACGCTATCACATTTAACACCGGTCGTTGAACTGTATCCGGAAGCTGATGAACAGCCGGCCGGAAAGTTTCCTGAAACTGCGCCACCCAATAATGCTGCGCGAGTCAAAGGACCAACAACTCCGTCAGCCACTAATGAGCGGCCTGATTGCCAGGCCATAACAGCAGCTTTAGTTAAAGGACCAAAACTACCGTCCGCCGTAGCGCCGACGATTGTCTGAAGACATTTAACTTGGTCGCCTTTTGAACCTACTCTCAAGGTGCTGGTAATTGAACAATCAGCTGCGGCAGGAGTTGCATCAAAAGCAACGACTCCGACAAACATAATTGCGACAATCATAGCTCCAAGAAGGAATTTTGATTTTAATAAATTACTCATAAATTTTTTTCTAATTTTCTACGCCATTAATTAGTTTCGACAAAACTAAAAGCGTAATTTTCCTATCGCTATTTTCACCCGCTAATAATTAATAATTAAAACAATGATAATGCAGCGGATAAATAAACAGCGAACAGAGATAAACTAACATTGAAAACAGAACTATTCAGTTTTCAATGGACTATCTATTTTCACTAATATCATTTGAGATTTTTTCGACGAAATCGCAAACGATAATAAATGAAAATAAATAACTTGCGAATACAGAAAACACATATGTGCGGTCTGTAAACACAAGAGTATTATAATATATAGCTCTAAGATAGGGCAATATATTATGTGGATAACTCCCACACCTTCTTTAAAGACGCGCCTTGGGCGCATTGTACTCAAATCTTTAAAGAAGGTATGGGAGATAACTCGCCTGCCTGCGCAGGCAGGGTTTTTAAGCCAATAACCACACACCCATCTTCGCATAGTTTAAGGGGAAAAGCAAATGCAAGTACCCCCTCCTTACCTCCCCCAAAGGGGGAGGCTCCAAATCTCTCCCT
>MFUM01000010.1:0-43990 GCA_001786955.1 Candidatus Nomurabacteria bacterium RIFCSPHIGHO2_12_FULL_42_19 | reverse complement strand
CCCCTCTTTGAATTCTCCCCCAAAGGGGGAGATGAGTTTTTCCTCCCCTTTGGGGAGGCTAGGAGGGGTTGGGAGGGCCGGGGTGGGGTTATATCAAAAAATACCTGCTCCCCGCCTGCGCCGAGGCTTCGGCGGGCAGGCATCTCTTTTTAATCATATATGTTATAGAGAATATCTGCTCCACCTCTTTTCGCCTATTTTCCTAAGGACGCCGTCCCGGACCATAGATACCAGCTCTCTTTGGAGTGTCTTTTTGCCGCAATTAACCAACGAGCCTGATGCTTTATCTTTGATGTCCTTTATAGTAGCATTTCCGCCATTAGCTTTAATGCTGTTTTTTATTTCTTCCCGTCTTTGTTTCTTAAGGACATCAAAATTAGTAGTGCTTGGTTTTGTATTGGACATAGCTTGAGTCTTATCAGACAGAGCTTTCATTAAAGTGCTTCCCTTTTGGACACCGATTCTCGTGTGTCCTTTATAGACTCCACTCTTCCCCCTTGATAAGGGGGAGGTTGGGTAGGGGTTATTTTCTTTGGTAAAAAATTCTGCAAGCCAGGTAGGTTTCATATCCGTATATTCTTGTATAGACCCTTTCAATTCAAGAAATTCTTTTTTAAGAATAGAGCAGTTCATTTCCGAAATAAAATTCATAGCTGAAGCAATATTTAAAAAGGACACAGTCTCAGCAATTTTATTGCCTGCTTCAGCCGGAACAGAATGCATGTCCGATATAATCTCCGTCCCCAATGTCCTTAATTTACCTCTAATCGGCTCGTCCTTGTCTATTATGTCCGTGACCATATAAAGCGCGGTAATAAGCTTATGAGTCTTAGTATAAGAAATAGAAAAGGAGATGTCCATTACAGAAATGTCTGTAATGGACGCGGAGTCTTTTAGTTTCTTTTCTTCTCCCAACATCTGTCCGTTATACTATAGGACAGCAGAAAAAGCAAGAACAAAAAAGCGAATAATAATTTTTAAAATGCAATCTATCTAGCAAAGCTTTGCCAGCGAACTGCTCGTCAATCAAGAAAATAATAAGAGGGTTACCTCTTTTATTTTCTAATTTCCTGCGCAAGGCATTTAAAAAACAATTATTCGCTTTTTTACTAGAACCTAGAACCTAGAACCTAATCTGTGCTAAAATAAACTTATGGCTAAAAATGGCGACAAGAAAAAAGATGACAAAGAATATCCTTCGGGACTGAAAACCCAGACCAAACACGGAATTATCGCAGTTGTTTTTTTTGTTCTGGCATTGTTTTTTTTAATGTCGGCTTTTGATGTGGCGGGAGTCGCCGGAAAGTTTACTTATGAAAAACTTTATCTTCTACTTGGCGTCGGCTATGTCCTTCTGCCCACCCTCTTAGTTTTACTTGCGAGTTCATTTATAAAATCGGAAACGCCGGATATCGGCTGGACGCGCGTCATCAGCGGAACAATGTTTCTTCTCTCAAGTCTGGGGATGATGGATGTCGCTTCGGGCAGACATTCGGGCGGGTTGCTGGGAGAGGTCTTATCCACGCCTTTCGTCTTATTGTTTGATAGCTATGCCAGCCTGGTTTTTCTCGGAGCGCTTTTAATAATTTCAATTCTAATGATGTTTGACGCGAAATTGAATCTACTGCCTTTTTTCAAAAATATTCGGTCTTTTTTCGCCAAAAAGAAAAAGGGAGAATTCACTTCTGCTTTGAATGAAAACGAAAAAGAAAAAATTAAAAAAGCAGAAGAACCCCCTTTATCCCCCTTATTAGGTGGAATGATGGAAACCTCCCCTGATAAGGGGAGGCAGGAGGGGTTAAAAGAAGAGGAAGAAGACATCCCGATTAGAAAAAGAAAAAGCGGATTAGGCTCTTACCTACCCCCGCCATTATCATTGCTTGAAGAAGACCAGGGCAAACCCAATACCGGCGACATCAAAGCCAATGCGAATATTATCAAGCGCACTCTCGCCAACTTCGGTATTGAAGTGGAAATGGATGAAATAACAATCGGCCCGACCGTCACGCGTTATGCCCTGAAGCCGGCCGAAGGAGTAAAACTTTCCCGTATCGTGGGCCTGCAAAACGACCTCGCGCTCTCGCTTGCGGCGCACCCAATCCGCATAGAAGCGCCGATTCCGGGCAAATCTCTGGTCGGTATTGAAATTCCGAATAAATCAAAATCAATTGTCGGCCTGGCGACTCTCCTTTCCGATGATAAATTCCAAAATTCTTCCAAACCCCTGACGACGGCCCTGGGCCGCAATATTTCCGGCAAGGCGGTTTTCGGCAATCTGGCGAAAATGCCGCATATCTTGGTCGCCGGCACGACTGGTTCGGGAAAATCAGTCAGTATCCATTCCATGATTACTTCCCTTTTATACCGGAACGGACCGGATGATTTGAAATTCATATTAATAGACCCGAAGCGCGTAGAACTGACTCTTTATAACAATATCCCGCATTTGCTTACGCCGGTTATTACTGACGCCAAGAAAACAATTCTGGCCCTGAAATGGGCAGCCAAAGAAATGGACCGCCGCTACGACATTTTGGAAGCAGAATCCGTGCGGGACGTGGAATCTTACCACCTTAATGTGTTTGGTAAAAAGAAAGTTAAGACCCCCTCTGGCTCCCCCTTAGCAGGGGGAGAAAATGAGGACTCCTCCTCCCCTGATAAGGGGAGGCTAGGAGGGGTTGACCGCTTGCCGTATATCGTGATTATTATAGACGAATTGGCGGATATAATGAGCACCTATCCTAGAGAACTGGAATCTGCCATCGTCCGCCTGGCGCAAATGTCCAGAGCAGTGGGCATCCATTTAATACTCTCCACCCAGCGCCCGGAAGTAAATGTTATTACGGGACTGATTAAAGCCAATATTCCGGCCCGTGTCGCTTTGAAAGTTTCTTCACAAGTGGATTCGCGCACGATATTGGATGCTGGCGGGGCGGAAAAGCTCCTGGGCGCCGGCGATATGCTTTATTCTTCGGGCGATGCCCAGCCGGAACGCCTGCAAAGCGCGTTTATTTCCGAAACGGAAGTCAAAAAAGTCGTAAAGTATCTCGCCGATACATATCGGGATGAAGTGTCCGAAGAAATAACTCTGACTGCAGGTTCTATTTCGGCCGATAAGAGTATTTTTGAAAGTGCGCTCCAGAACGAAGAGGAAGACGATGATGAAATGTATGAAGAGGCTCGAGCTTGCGTGATGGAAGCTGGAAAAGCATCCACTTCTTATCTTCAAAGAAAATTAAAATTGGGATATGCGAGAGCGGCGCGGCTGATGGATAAATTGGAAGAACGCGGAGTAATCGGCCCGGGAGACGGCGCCAAGCCGAGAGAAGTGCTGGAGAAAATTACACGTGATGAAAATGGGGGGGATGTGATATGATTTTAAACGCAGGATTTTCTTTTTCTTGGGTCCTCGGGCCGGCTACACTCTTTTGTCTTTATTTGTGTAGCCTCAACCAGACCAGCTTGAAAAAGTAAATCCTGCTTAAAAAATCAAGATGAATTCAAATGCGAAAAAAATACTACAATGGATTGGCCTATGTCTTTTTTTTATTTTGATTGTTATTTATGCTTTTTACCGCTCGGAAGATTTGATTTTCGGGGTCCGGATAAAAAATGTAAACCTGGCAGACGGCGCCACGGTTGCGGAAAACATTATGAAAGTGACAGGCAATGCAAAAAATGCTATAAATTTAACCTTGAACGGCCGGGAAATTTCAATAGACCAGCAAGGCGATTTCAACGAGACAATTGCGCTCTTGCCGGGGTATAATATAATCAATATCAAAGCGCAAGATAAATTCGGATATATAGATGAAAAAAATTATAAATTAATGTATGTGAAAAATTAAGATTGCGGGCTTTTTTTTCTCGGGTCCTCGGAAAAAATCCCCAGACCAGCTCGAAAAAGTAAAACTGCAATATTATTAAAAAAGAAGAATTATTTATGTTAAAGAAAAAAGAAAAAAAAGAAGACAAGACCGTAGGAATGGCGGTGCTGGAAGACACATTGAAAGCTATCCAGACAAAATTCGGGGAGGGTTCAATAATGAAATTCGGTAATTCCCCGAAAGTGGATATTAATGTCATTCCGACCGGTTCTATCGGGCTTGATATGGCGCTCGGCGTCGGCGGAATTCCGCGCGGGAGAATTATTGAAATATTCGGACCGGAATCATCCGGCAAGACGACTTTGTCCCTGCATATTGTGGCGGAAGCGCAAAAAAAGGGCGGGGTCTGCGCATATATAGACGCCGAACACGCGATGGACCCTGATTACACGAAGAAACTCGGAGTAAATATAAATGACCTGCTTATTTCCCAGCCGGACAACGGCGAACAGGCGCTGGAAATCGTGGAGAGCCTGGTGCGAACGGGAAAAATTGATGTTGTCGTCGTGGATTCTGTCGCCGCGCTCACGCCCAAAGACGAGATTGAAGGCGATATGGGAGCGTATCATGTCGGTAAACAGGCGCGCCTGATGTCCCAAGCGCTCCGCAAGCTTACGGCGATTGTCGCCCGTTCTAAAACCGTTGTTATTTTCATAAATCAAATCCGCATGCAAATTGGAGTGATGTTTGGCAATCCGGAAACGACTCCAGGAGGAAAAGCGCTGAAGTTTTACACTTCCGTCCGGCTGGATATCCGTAAAATCGCCCAGATAAAAAAAGGAGAAGAAATTGTCGGCAGCCGCACGCGGGTAAAAGTAGTAAAAAATAAAGTCGCTGCCCCTTTCAAGCAGACGGAATTTGATATCATTTACAATGAAGGCATTTCCAAAGAAGGCGAGATTATGGCGCTCGGGGAAAAATTTAAAATAATAGAAAAAAGCGGCAATTCGTATTTTTTCATACCCCCACCTAGCCTCCCCCTTCCTAAGGATGAGGAGAAAGGAGAAAAAATCAAGCTGGGAGTGGGATATGATTCTACCCGGACCTTCCTGAAAGAAAATAAAAAAATCTCCGACCAGATTTTAAAAGAAATAAAAAAGAAATTTGCAGAGGAAACGTAATCTGATTTCAGAAAAGAATTATAAAATTTTAGAGCACGAATATTTCTTTGCTAAGAAATTTCTCAAGACTCGCGCCGCCGCGCTCCGTAGCCTCTAAAATCTTTTAATTTTTTTTAAAAAAAATTGATTTTATTAATTAATCTGATAGCATATTGCCCATGTCCCAGCTTCAATACAGCGAAATCCGCGAGAAGAAAATAATAATATATGATGACGAGCCCTGCGAAGTGGTGGAGTCCCATGTCGCCCGCACCCAGCAGAGGAAGCCGCAAAACCAGGTAAAACTGCGAAGTTTAATATCGGGAAAAGTTTTTCCCGCCACTTTCCATGTAGCGGATTCGGCGGACGAAGCGGATATCATGAAGCGGGATGTTACTTTCTTATACGCCAACAAGGGAGAATTTTGGTTCTGTGATCCAGCCGACAAGGCTAAAAGATTTAAACTCGATGAAGCACTGATAGATACCGCGGCAAAATTTTTAAAACCAAACGGAAATGTCACCGCCCTGGTCTGGGATGACGGAGAAGATCCTTCGACAGACTCAGGACTAGGAAAAGTTATAAAACTTTCTCTGCCAATAAAAATGAATTTTAAAGTAAAAGAAGCTCCGCCGGCTGTCCGCGGAGACACCTCCAAGAGCGGAAATAAAGTCATTACTTTGGAAAACGGCGCAACTTTGAACGCTCCGATGTTTATAAAAGATGGAGACACTATCAGTGTAAATACCGAAACGGGAGAATATGTGGAACGGGTTTAGATACGCGAGATCCTGAGGCCAGCAGGCTGAAGAGTGAACACATGTAGACAAAAAGGAAATTATTTTTCTGGCTGTGACTCAGATGAATCATCTATTTTATGACCCGCCTTAGCAGCAAGTTCTCGCATCGCTTTTCCAAATAATTCTTTATAAGGGCCGGTTTGTATAGATTCTCTGTCTAATATGCGAAACATGGCTCCCCATGTATTTGGTCCGGCAGGCGTCCCTTTTATTAACCCTTTTGCTATTCGCAAAAAAGCATCCTCAGAAACTTCTTTGGTCGGAGGTAACACCCTTGCAAGTTTATCAAACTCAGCATCACCATAATGTAACTCCATACCATTAATTTGTTGAAGCGTTACAGATAATTGCTCTGGCGCTCCCCCCATACTTTTTATAGCATCACTAGGCATAATTTTATAAATTAAATTAATAAAAAAAACTTTTTATTTAACCACGAAAGGAAGTAGCCCCAGAAATCGCGCGTGTTTGATGGCATTTGCCAGAGCGCGCTGATTTTTGGAAGTTACGCCGGTGCGTTTGTGACTCATAATTTTTCCGCTGGGATTTAGAAATCTCTTCAAGATTTCAATATCCTTGTAGTCTATATATTTTATATTATTGGCTGAAAAATAATCTTGTTTCATAAATTAAAATGGGATATCTTCAGGATTAATGTCTTCTTCCGGATATTCTATGGAATCAACCTCTTCAGCGGAAGATTTGGAAACGGCACCGGATGCTCCGGCACTTGACCCCGCTCCTCCCCCCTTCGAGCCAAATTGCGTGCGGTCGGCAACTATTTCGGTGCGATATTTTTTCTCCCCGCTGGTCTTGTCATCCCAGCTTCTGGTCTGCATTCTGCCTTCAACAAGTATTGAGCTTCCTTTTTTCATATACTGCGCGACTGTCTCCGCCTGGCGTCCGAAAACCACGACATTGTGATAATCAGCTGACTCCTGACGCACGCCGTTTTTGTCCTTCCAGACGCGATTGGTCGCCAAAGAAAACGAGCAAACTTTAACTCCCGAGGGAAGCGAACGAAGTTCCGGGTCGCGGGTAAGGTTTCCTATTAATATTGCCTTGTTTAAATACATATTTTGATTAGGTTCTAGCTTCTAGGTTCTAGAAACTAGTACTAACACCTAGTTAACTAATAATTATACTGCGATTAATGCGTCTATTTCTTTATCAATTTCTTCTTTATTTATAGGAACGACTGCCCCACTGTCTCCATTTTTCCTCATTACAGGCCTTTTGTGCATTTCCCCGCGCACGAATCTTTTTGCGGCAATAGTATTTTCTTTGACTGTTTTTAAGAGCAAAAATCGGATAAGTTTCGGGTCAAGGTCAAGTTTCTTTTTTAATTCCAAAATTTTATCCGAGTCCATCGTAAATTTAGACCAGCCAAAATACGCCGTGTTAAACTTCTCGCGCACGTTGGCTGCAACTTTCAGCATGGCATAAGCAAGCGGTATCTTTTTAGGCATTTCATCGGAAATGGCAACGCCCCCCAAGGACGACACAAGCTCTTTTAGATTGCCATAAACAGCCGGCACATCCTCTTCGGGAATAGTAGGCACTAAAAGATAGCCAAGTTCATAAACCTTGGAATTTGCGTCTTCTGATATTTCTTTTTCGTCTTTAACTTCCTCTTCCGGCATGAATTCCATACTATCAAAAATCTTTTAAAAAGTAAACACTATTCTATATTCCAAAAACTCGCTTGGCGTTCGCAACGATAGCCTGAGCTACTTCTTCTTCAGGCAGATCTTTAATCTCGGCGATTCTTTTCACGACTTCTCGGACATAAACGGGTTCATTTCTCTTGCCGCGGTACGGTACGGGAGCCATATACGGAGAATCCATATCGTTTAATATCATATCAAGCGGAACATTTTTAATTACCTCTTCATAATTACAACCTTTTCCGCTTTTTTTGGGAGGATAAGTTATCGCGCCGGTAAAAGAAACCATAAAGCCAAGCGAGATGAATTTTTTTGCATTTTCCAAACTACCCTCAAAAAAATGAATAACGCCTTTTACTTTTGCATATTGTCTTAGGATTTCCACGGCATCAGCGTATGCATCTCTATTTTTGTCCTCATAATTATTTCTGACGTGGAGCATTAAGGGTTTTCCCGTTTCATTGGCAAGTTCTACCTGCTCGATAAAAGATGCTTTTTGTTTTGCGACGGATTCTTCGGTGCATCGATAATAATCCAGTCCACATTCCCCTATGCCCACCACTTTCGGATTTTTTAAAAGTTCCCGGTAAGAATTTTTGTCAAAATTCTCGCCGCGAGAGGTAAATTCTTTTCCCCCTTCGCCCAGTTCTTTTTCATCGTGATACGACGCTCCGGTGTGAATTGGGTGCAATCCGATAATCGCATATACGCCTTCCGGATATTGATTTGCCATCTCTACTGCTTTGCGGGAAGTATCTATCTGTGTGCCGACGTTTATGACCCAAGTGTCATTCTCCAGAGCGCGCTTTATGACTTCATCCCGGTCCTCGTCAAAGGTTTTGAAATTAACGTGGCTGTGTATGTCTATGTATTTGGGTTGCATAATTAACTCAAGACCCCCTCCTTTCTCCTCCCCCTTAGTAAGGGGGAGGAGCAGGGTGGGGGTATCTAATCTTTTCTTAAAAATAACGGCTTCTCCGGCTTCTTGTTTTCTTTGATTAATTTTTTGAGCATAATATTTGTTTCCGGCATAATCGGATTAAGCATTCTGGCGATTCGGTATAAATGAAGAACCGTGCTGGAAATTAATTCTTTGCCTTTTTTTTCGTCTATTTTTACCACCTTAAACGGTTCTGTCTTTTGAATAAATTTATCTAATTCCCCTATTTCATTCCAAACATAATCTGCAGCCTGTTTGATATCAAATTTTTCAAAAAATTCAAAATATTCCGTGAAATCGGATTTTTCAGGAATTTCTGGACACTTATCTAAATATTTTTCCGAAAGAGTTAAAATGCGTGAAGCCAGGTTGCCCAGTCCATTTGCAAGATTGGCATTATATGCTTCTTTTATATTTTCAGGCGTCACATCGCTGTCTTCAAACGGATGGACGTGGCGCAAAAGAAAATAGCGCACAGCTTCGGTGCCGTATTCTTTTGCTAAATCAAGAGGATTAATCACATTTCCGAGAGACTTGCTCATTTTTTGCCCTCCAGAAGTTATAAATCCATGATAAACGACCTTGTCCGTATTTTTTATGTCCGCGGACATGAGCATCGCCTGCCACATTATGGATTGGAATCGAACCTGATCTTTTCCGGCCATTTGAACAACTTCTCCCTTCTGCCAGAATTTTTCAAATAAATTTTCTTCCGGCTTGCCCGCCAAAGCTTTAGCGTCGGCGGGCCAGCCAAGAGTGGAAATATAATTGGTCAGCGCATCAAACCACACATATATCACTTGATCTGCATCATCCGGAACCGGCACTCCCCAACCAAGCCTTTTTTTCTCGCGCGAAATGCTAAAGTCTTCGAGCCCGCTTTTCACAAAAGCTATCGCTTCTTCTTTCCGCCAATCAGGCAGAATGACATCCGGCCTTGAAAGATATTCCAAAAGTTTATTTTGATATTTACTGAATCGGAAAAAATAATTTTCTTCCTGCAAAATAGAGATTTCTAAATTCGGATGCAAGAAACACCGCCTACCTGCATTTAGATCTTTTTCGGTCTTAAAAGACTCGCAACCGACGCAATAATTTCCTGTGTATGATTTTTTGTAAATATCACCTTTGGCACCACAACGCCTCCACATTTCTTGCGCGGCTTTTTTATGGTGTTCACTCGTCGTACGTACAAATGTATCATTGGAAATTCCTAATGCATTTTTTAATTTTTTAAACTCTGCGGCGTAATGATCCACGTATTCCTGCGCATCTTTCCCTTCTTTTTGACTCGCTTCCAAAATTTTTTGGCCATATTCATCGGTCCCGGTGCTAAAAAAAACATCTTTTCCCGAGAGACGCTGATATCGGGCAATTGCATCCGTTTGCACCAATTCTAAAGCAAAGCCGATATGGGGATCGGCATTCACATAGGGAATAGTGGTTGTAATGTAAAAAGGTTTTTTTTCTTTGCTCGTCATTTATTGCTTGTTTTGGCTAAAATCTTATCTTTTTCAATATCGCTCAAAAATTCCATTATGATGACAGCCATCGGGATGGAAAGGATCGCTCCCCAAAATCCACCCAATTCATAACCGATCAAAACAGAGAGAATTATGACAATCGGCGAGAGGCCCACTATTTTTTTAATAATAAGCGGAGCAAAAAGGAAAACTTCAAATTGATGGATAATAATATAGGCTCCGGTAACTATTAAGGCGCTTGAAAGTCCGTCGGAAAGATAAGAAAAAGCAAAAGTCGGAATCAGGGCAACTAAAATACCATAAGGAACCATTTCCATTATTCCGGCAATTATAGCCAGAAGAAGCGCATATTCTATTCCCAAAAGGGAAAGAATCAAGTAAATGAGAACCGCAACGACAATACCCAGCACCACCTGCCCTCTCATCCAAAGAGCTATTTTCCGGCTTGAACGCGTCCACAGATCCACCGCGTAGTCATCATACTGGACGGGAACAATAATATGAAGAAAATTTTCTATTCCTTTTTCCTGAATTGAAAAATAGAAAGAAATAACAATGATTAATACAAAATTGAAAATGCTTCCGAAAGCGACAGAAAGCGTTGCAAAAAATCCCCCGGAAAGATTCAAAACAAAAGCTTTTGATACGGATAAGAGAGAAGTAAGTGAAAAATTGCCGGAAAGAGCGCCGACTATATCTTTGGCGCCGGAAAATGCTTCGTTTTGGAAATAATTCAGGAAAGAGACATTCGGAATATAAGATGAGATAAATGTGGAAAAATTATAAATTTCTGTTATTAAAAGCGGTGCAAAAAGATAGAATAATCCGGCCAAAGTAAGAAGAGATACGACATACAGGATTACAATGCCCAAAATCCTGCCAATTCCTATTTTTTGGAAATGAGGGACGGATGACTCCATAAAAGAAGCAATCACGATTGAAGTTAAAACCACCAAAACCAAATCCCGCAAAAACCAAACCAAAAACACGCAAAGGACGACCAGGACAGCCCGGACCATCGTGCCGGTGGATATGGAGATAGAAGCGGTATCACTCTTTTCAAGCATAGAAATATAATACCACCATATCAAACCAAAATCAAAACTTAAGCTACGGCACTTTTTACTCCACTCTCAAAAATAAACAAGTCCTTTTCTTGGCGATGTTTTTTGGCCTTGTCGCTCGAATCTACACCTTCTTTTATTTCTCCGAAGTGGCCGTCTGCATCTTTTTTTAAGAGCATGCGCGTAAAACCTCCGTCAGCCGTGCGGGCAACGATGCTTACTTCATCTCTTGTTTCTCCTAATTTATCTATTAATTCTTTTATTTTGGTATGGTCTGCATGCAATTCATCCAGAAATTCTTCATTTACCAGTCCATATCCCCTAACTTCCTCTTCACAATGATCAACTACCTCACTTAATTCTGCCCCATTTTCTCCAGCAGAGTAATGTGCGATTATATTATCCATGGTCCTAAGTTTTTTCCCCCCCAATTCTATCAGTTGACCCCTTGGGGTTCCTGCTGAACTTGCATCCGGCGTTTTTATTTGCATATATTTACATTTTAATCTTTAACTAATAATTTCGACGGTTTTATTTCTTTAATAATATAACTTTGGGACTATTTTGTAAACAGCCGGAAAATCTTTTAGAATTTAAGTATTTTCAAAAATTTAGCCTTATTTTTAAAAGGCCCGATGATTGCCAAATTGAGTTTATTGTTTTTAAAAATATCTTTTGCCAATGCCTGGATTTGGCTGGCCGTAGTTGCTCTTATTTCATTGGCTTTTTCTTCCGCATTTTTAAGTTCGCGTTTCAGAAGTTCTTGTCCGCCGTAAAAATTAGCAATATCATCGCTTGATTCAAGGGAAAGTTTCATATTCCCGACTAGGTATTCTTTGACTTTATTTAGTTCTTCCGGGCTAATCTTTTCTTTTTTTATCTTGCTGCATTCATCCAAAACTGCCTTAATTACTTCATTTATTCTTTTATTGTCCACTCCGGCGGAAATTTGAAAAAATCCATGGTCGGTGTAAGCATCATTGTAAGCGCGGACATAATAACCGACACCCATCTCTTCGCGAAGTTTTTGAAAAAGACGGGAACTCATTCCTCCGCCTAATATTCCGCCCAGTACCGAAAGCGTGGCGTTTTTTTTGCTGAAAAAATTGTGGCTGCGCACACCCAAAACAAAATGCGCCTGGTCGGTTTTTTTGAAATTTATCAGGACTTTTGGTCTTGTCTGTATTTCTTTTACTTTCACCTTGCCCGCTTTTTTTCCGCGCGGAAGTTTCCGGAAAATTTTATTTACTTCTTTTATTACTTCTTTTTCGGTCACTTGCCCGGCCACGACGAGGACCGTGGCTTCCGGCAAATAATGCATTTTTTTATAGGCGACAAAATCATCACGCTTCATTTTCAAAATATTTTTCTTTTCGCCGGCAACATTCCGTCCGGCTGGCTGGTCCCCGTAAAGCAATTTCATAATCAGGTCCTGCACGTGCCGGTTCGGCATATCTTCATACATGTTTATTTCTTCAATGATTACGCCTTTTTCTTTCTGCATCTCGGCGTCCGGAAAAGTAGAATTTAGATAGATATCCGAGACAATATCAAAAATTTTAGCAAAATGCCTCGCGTCGGATTTTGCGTAATATCCGGTATATTCCTGGGCCGTAAAAGCATTATACTGGCTTCCCAGCGCATCTAGTTCCTTGGAAATATTAATCGCCTTAGGCCTCTTGGCCGTGCCTTTGAAACACATATGCTCTAAAAAATGCGAAATGCCGTTATTTTTTTTATTTTCATATTTGGACCCCGCCTCTACCAGGACCAGCACCGTCGCCGTCGGGTTGTCTTTCATTGGGATGGTAATCACCCGCAGGCCATTCTTCAAGACTTTCTTTGAGAATTGCATTATACTAAATTCTCTCTTTGATATAATTTTTTAAATCCGCAACTTTTATTCTTTCCTGTTCTCCCGTATCTCGGTCTCGCACGGTCACAGTATCGTCCGCCAATGTATCAAAATCCACCACGATGCAAAACGGTGTGCCGATTTCGTCCTGCCGGCGGTAGCGCTTGCCGATATTGCCGTTGTCATCCCAAGCTACCCGGCCGAATTCGGCCTTGAGCGGCACATAGACTTTCATATTGGCATATTCCACCAACTCCGGCTTGTTTTTTAGAAGCGGAGACACGGCGCAAATAACCGGCGCAATGCTAGGCCTAAATTTTAAATATGAACGCATCTCGCCATTTTTATTATCTTCGGCATAAGCAGAAAGAAGTAAAGATAAAATCGCGCGGTCCACTCCCATTGAGGGCTCTATGACATGGGGGATTATTTTTTCGGAATTTTCTTCATCAATATACTCAAGCTGGTGATTTTTTAGGTCAAAATCTGTCCGGTAAGCCAAACCAAAAAGCTCTTTCCTGCCAAAAGGATAATCAAATTCAAAATCAATGGTTCTTTTAGAGTAATGCGCCCGGTCACTTTCCGGAACTTCCAATTCATGCACTTTAGACATATCAAGTCCTATTTCTTCCATCCACTCAAGCATTTCGCCCCTCCAATATTCAAAATATTTTTCCCAATCAGCCTGACGGATAAAATATTCTATTTCCATCTGCTCAAATTCGCGCTGACGGAAAAGAAAATCTCTGGGTGCTATTTCGTTTCTAAAAGCTTTGCCGATTTGCGCCATGCCGAAAGGAAGTTTCGGATGAAAAGCATCAACGGTATTTTTAAAATTCACGAACATTCCCTGCGCGGTCTCAGGACGGAGATAAGAGACAAGAGCTTCTTCCCCTATGCCGACTTGCGTTTTGAACATTTCATTAAATTTTTTGCCATCCGATGTTGTTCCTAAAAATCCTGCCACATGTCCCGATGACTCCCAAACCTTTGGGTTAAAAATTATAGAAGAATTTATACTGTACATGTCACGCCTTCCATCCACAAATTTTTTCCACCAAGAATTTTTTATATTGTTTTGAAGAGCCACGCCATAATGCGCGTAATCAAAGAAACCAGCAAGTCCTCCGTAAATTTCCGAACCCTGAAAGACAAAACCCCGCCTTTTGCAGAGCGAAACTATTTTTTCCATTAAATCATTATTTTCTTTTTTGTCTTTCTCGGACATATGTTTATTCAACTACGACACTTCCATTGACAGGAAAAGCTATGTCGCTATCAAGCTTGGTATTAAGCCCTATCTTATTAACTCTCACGTCCACATTAGCAAAATCGTCATGCCCAGTCAAAATTGCGGCATTTATTATGACTGGAATCGTGCCAACTTGAGAAAGCGAAGGGGTAAAAGAAACTTGAAAAGCAATTTCCTTTTTCGCTCCCGTGATGCCTGCGCCTTTCAGAATCCTATCCGCGTTCCATATTATTTCCCTAGTGGAAGGATTATAGCTTAAATTCTCGGCGGCGGGTAAAAAGAACCCTGAAAAAACTATCCACGGCGGGAGAGTGGAATTTATTTGCGCTTTAGAAATGCTATTTGCGGTATTGGAAAGAGTCCAAATAATGGTGTAGGTCGTTGTCTTTTCGGCTTTGGGGGGTATTGGGCCGGTGTTGGCAAAGGGCCCGGAATAATAAAGCGCCTTGGCGGAAAATCCGACATCGGAAATAATCCGCACAACCGCGGAAGTGGAATTATTTAGTTCACCAACTGTAAAGCCTTCAAGAGCCTGCTTGCCGGAGATATTCACTTCTATATTGATAGAAGGATTAAGAAGTATCTCTCCCGCCGCCGAGAATAATGAAAGCGGAGAAACGGAAAAAGCAACGGAACCGGAGTCGCCCGGATTCACTTCTTTAAATTGATTTTGGGAATTTTTATCCCAAGTTATCACATCTTTGGATGAATTATAAAAACCCTGTTGCGCAATTATCGTTTTGCGGTCAAAAGCATTTCCGGAAATTTTTGCCTGGATAACCAAATCATTCACCTGGGTATCTAAATTATTTGTGTAACGGATTTGGACATTAATCGGCGTCTTGGTGTCTGTTGCGTATTCCCTTTGAGATATGCCGTTGATAAAAAGGTTTGCCTCAATAAAAGGTTTTTTGATTGCAATTGTGTAACCTATGGAATTAAAAACAACACCGATTAGCGATTTATCCGTGATGGATTGTGAGCCGCTTGATATGTTGAATGTTTTTTCTTCCCCGTCAAAAACATCAACCATTTTGCCGGAGATGGAAATGCCGTGTTCGGCGCCGGGGGCAAGGTCCCCCAGATTCCAAATATTATTGCCGAAAGAAGGCGCCGGCACAGATTGCACAAATTGAAACCCGACCGGATAATTAAGTTTGATAAGTATTTTGGGAGCTGGCTTGGTGGCATTGAGTATTGCCTTTACATTTAGAGTAATATTCTGATTCGGACTTACAACCAAAGGAGCATCCACCAGGAGACTTATCGGCGTAGAGCTTATATTAACCTCATAAAGTTTTTCTTTTATAAAAATAGCATTGGATCCGGATACCCGATACTCCAAAGAAATTTTTACAGGACGAAGGCTTCCCTGTTCTCCGAAGAGCACCACTTTCAGATTTTCATTGCGAACCGCTCCGGCTGGAATCGTCCCCAATGATATGCGAGAACGTTCGATGTCGGAAGACAAATCGCCTGAAGAACCTTTGGGATACTCCACGACAAGGTCGGCCAGATCTAATGAAGAATTATTTCTATTGGTAATTCCAACAATCAACGGAAGCTCTTCCCCGCCCGCCGTGAAATTATTGCCAAGAATGGAAATATCAATGTTGTTGTTGGAAACGGTGTTGCCTCCGACAAAAAAAATATAGGCGGCATATCCCAGGGTTAGGACAAAAAAAGCTATGGAGAAGATGAAAAATTTCTTAAACATGGAGGTTTTCATAAAAAATTTATTTGCGGCGTTGGGTCCGACTTTTTCCCTGGTTTTCCAGGAATCCAGCACATCCTTTCTGTCCAAATGGGAAAAGCTGTCTCGGTGTTCTATTCTGGTTTGATAATTTTTGCTAAAGAGCCTGCTCTTTAGTTCTTCCAGCCTGTTAAGTTTATTTCTATCATCTAGCGGCATATAAAGAATTGTAGCACATTTTATTGGCGACGTAGAGCGAGATAAATAAAATAATTTTATATTTACGAGCCGAGGAGCCAACAAGGGGTAGGGCCCCCTTATAAATGCGTCTCCTTGAGAGCCTTATTGATCTGATGCAGCACTTGGGTTCTTGATTTGGAAACCTCGAATATTAAATTCTCCTCGAATGGGGATTTGACAAGCTTTTGCAGCATTTCATTGCTGCCTATATATCCTAAATTATCAAGTATGCGTAGGACGATAATGGCTTCAATATTTCTTAAATCCTCTTTTATTTTAGTCCTTTCTAAGACAGCTAAGCCTTTTATCAGGTCAACAAACAGGGCTTCATTGGGCTCAACGCCGGCCAGCAGTCTTTTTAACAGATTGGCAATATTTGAAAAAACTTCAAAGGTTCCGGAATTTTTGGAAAGCTGTTCCAGCAGATTGGTTTTTGACGCATTGGTTACTCGCCAGAAATCTTTGCCCTGCACCAGGTCAATTTTAAGATAGGCGAAATCCTGCAGGACAAAACGCAATTTGGAAGACATCCGGCGCACACCCTGCGCCGAGGCATAAACCATCCCTAAATCGCGGGTAAAAATGGAATAGTATTTTCCGGCTTCGCCATAGTTCCTGCTTCCCAATATTATTCCCTCGGTGTGGTAAATGTGGTGCATATTATTTTTCTTCTGACAAACCTTTCAACATATTAATGAGTGTTTGATGTTCAGGAGTAAGTTCTTTTTTAACTACACCAAGACTAAGAGCATTCCATTTTTCTTCTACTTTATCATTGAGCAACTTAATTAAATTAAGGAAAGGCATATCTCTGGTGTATCTGAGAGTAATAGCAAATCCTTTAATTGATGTAAATTTATAACAATCGGCATTACAGCAAATTTCAGATTCTAAAGAATAAAATTTACTAACACCATGGTGTTCTGAAATACAATGTCTAATATTTTCTTTTTCTTCTTCGGATAAAGAAGATTGGCTTAATAATTCATTAGTTTTTTCAAGAGATATTTTAACATGTTCACTTTGGCGGTTTTCTTTTACCGCTTGCCCAAGCATACAATCCATAAGTAATGTTCCGACTTCCACGATATCAACATTCGCGCCCAGTTCTTTTGCGAGTCTTTTTCCTGTTTCCATAGAAAAATCAGCCTGCATTCTGGCGGGTATTCCTGTCTTCTCTATTTCACTATAGGCCAATTTTTTTACCTCTGCTAGAAAATTTTCCATATACTATTTTATCACAAAATAGTAAGGAGAAAGAAAAATCCCCGGCGGTTGCAATCGCGCAATCACCGGGGGCGAGATTTTGCCAGCAGTGGGGCTGGACTTCAGGCGGGGAAAAACACGCGCGCGGATGGCGACAGTTTCGTCAGAGAAACCGGGCTCCGGTCGAACCGAAGTTGGCGGTTGCGCTCATGGCGCTCTGTCGGAGACCCCGACAGAGCGCCATCGAACTGACATTCGGCTCGCCGAAGCAATTCGGTCGCGCAGTTTTGACACTGCCGCGACGACCCCCTGATACACAAATCACACGTTTTCATGTGCGTTCTCCTACCTTTTATTATCCCACTATCCTTATGAAATAGCAATAGTTATCTTGAATACCAAACCGTCGATTTTTATTTCTTCCCTAAACGCTTCTATCGAAGCGTCGGGCGATCCAATTTCATTGGATTTAGCCCCGTCATTTTCCTTGAATTCTATCTTTGAAACGAGAACAGTTTTCTTCATATCCGCCTTAAACTTTTGAATTAATTTTCTGCCTGTGTCATTTGTTTCAAATGTTATGGACACAATATCGCTCGGAGTGAGCCCCATTTTTTTTCGCATATCCTGCAGGGACCGTGTGAGTTCCCGATAATCCCCTTCTTGTTTTAATTCTGGGGTAACTATCAAATCAAGTTCAAATCCTGTCGTCATCTTTTCATCAAATAAAATTTCTTTGACATTCACTTCATCTTTAATCAATTCAATTAGTTCTTCTCTATTCTTTAATCCAATATCTTGGATTTTAAGGGTTTTTAGAGGTTGGCGCACTTTTTTTCCTCCCGCTTGTCGTGCCATTAAAACTTCAGAAACTATCTTTCTTACTTTTTCCATTTCCAAAACAACTTTTGATTCACCAAAATTAAACAATTTGAAAGATTTTCTCAGCCAATTTTCTAAATGTACGCTTTCGGCATCTTCTTCAGTTCGTAATTTTAACCAGATGTCCTCGGCGGTAAATGGCGCGAACGGCGCTATCAGTTTTGCCAGATTTTTTAAAACATAATACAGGGTTTTTTTTGCTTCTCCGTCCCCATTTTTGATTCGCTCGCGCGAACGGCGCAGATACCAAGTGGACAGGTCGTCTATAAACAAATCAATCGGCCTGGTAGCTTCCGCTATGTCATAGTTCTCCATACCCTTTGTAATTTCACTCAGCGTTTCATCAAATCGGAACAAAATCCATTGGTCCAGCACATTGTCCGACTTTGGTTTATCCCGGCCTGCCCCGTACTGAGCTTGCTCTGATATGGGGTAAAGTTCATAAAAAGCCAGCACGTTGAAAAGCCGTCCGATTACCTTGCTTGCTATGTCTTGCACCGCTTTTTCCGAGAAATTCGCGTCCTCGCCCTTCATTAAAGTTGAAGACATAAGGTAAATACGCAAAGCATCAACTCCATATTTATCAATAAAACTCCACGGGTCGGGATAATTATTTTTTGACTTGGACATTTTTTCGCCGTCTTCCGCCCGCAAGGTCCCGGTAGTGACAATATTCCTGAACGGCGCATGGTTGAAAAGCATTGCGGATACGACATGCGTATAATAAAACCAGGTTCTGGTCTGGGCTATATATTCGGCCACGAAACCTGCCGGAAAATTATTTTTTTGCCATTCTTTATTTTCAAACGGATAGTGGTCTTGGGCAAAAGGCATAGAGCCGGACTCAAACCAGCAATCCAATACTTCAGGTATACGCACCAAGCCATTACCGCAGGAACAAACCAGCGGAACTTCATCAATATAGGGCCGGTGTAAATCAAGCTCGTAATTTTTATTATGCGGAAATTGGACAAACGGCAAATTTGTTACTTCGCCCGTTTTAATAAAATCTTTTCTTTGGTTTTTTTCTTCCGCGCTTTGCCTGTCGCTCCATCCGAAAATTCCGGTGGACATCATCCAGATAGCATATTCGTGAGACACGATTAAAATCTTTTTTTCCTGATATTTTTTCTCAATTTCGTAGAGAAATTCCATTACCCGGTATTTCAACTCGGTTAAATTTTCCCCGTGCGGCGGATGTTTTGTAAATTTTTCTTCGGTAGAAGAAAAATAAGCATGGTAGTCACCGCTTCTTTTGTTGTGAAAATCACCCGTATTAACTTCGCGAAGCCGGTCATCATAAATGATATCCGTTGCGGAAAATCCTATTATTTTGGCTACAATCTCCGCAGTTTCTTTTGTGCGGATAAGCGGGGATGCAAAAACAATGTCAATTTTTTTATCTTTTAACGCCTGAGCCGAAGCCAATACCTCTTTTCTTCCCTTTTCGGTCAAATGATACTTGTCGTCCTTAAGCTGATTGGAAGTCGCAATGTCTAAAATGATGTTGTCCGCCTCCCCGTGCCGTATCGCAAAATATTTATTGCCAGATTTTTTTGTTTTATCTTTCAGGTCTGCCAGGGAATTGATAAATACTTTATTTCTGCATCTGTCGCATTTCCAGATTGGAAGCGGGCTCGCCCAATAACGATTTCTGGAAATATTCCAATCGGGGGCATTTTCCACTATGTTTTTAAATCTGCCTTCCTTTAAGTGTGCAGGTATCCAATTCATGCTATCTGCTTTTTTTATGATATTTTCTTTTACTTTTTCTATATTTATAAACCAGGAAGGCAATGCGTAATAAATAATCGGCGTATCGCAGCGCATGCAGTGCGGATAAGAGTGGATTATTTTTTCTTTCGCGAAGAGCAGATTATTTTTCGCCAAATACTTAATGATTTCCACGTCGGCTTTTTGGTGGTCGTCTTTTTCAATCCCTTTTGGCTTTACCTGCATACCGGCAAAATCCGCGACTTCTGGCTTGAATCTGCCGGTTTCGTCAACATGAATTATCCAGGGAATATCATTTTGCTTTGCAAGATTCATATCGTCCTCGCCAAAAGCCGGCGCCTCGTGCGCGATGCCTGTTCCCTGGTCGTCAGTGACAAAATCCGCATACCACACTTTCCAAATATTTTTATTTTGCGCAACTTCCGAATTTTTATAATACGGGAAAACCGGCTTATATTTTCTGCCCACGATGTCTTCTCCTTTGATTTTCCACAGCACAGAGTATTCTTTATCCTTCAATGCATTTGGCAATGTTTTTTTTGCCAATATTAATGTCTCATTCGCTACTTTTACTTTCACATATTCAATATTTTTATTTATTGCAATAGCGGTATTGCCCGGCAAGGTCCAGGGCGTCGTCGTCCAGGCAAGCAGGTATGTGCCGGGTTCATCTTCCAGTTCAAATTTCACGTAGACGGAAATATCGGATATATCCTTGTAGCTGTTGTCCATCGCGATTTCTGAGTTGGCAATCGGCGTTTCGCACCTCGGGCAATAAGCCAGCACTCTTATCCCTTCATAGATGAGATTTTTCTTATTGAGTTCCGAAAGCGCCCACCAGACGGATTCAATGAAAGTATTGTCCATGGTCTTATACTGTCCGCGAAAATCCACCCAGCGCCCGATGCGTTCAATTCCTTTTTCCCAATCTTTGTCGTATTGTAAAACTTTGCTTCGCGCATATTCAACGAATTTGTCAATGCCGTATTTTTCAATTTCTTTGTGCCCGGCAATACCCAATTCTTTTTCAACAATGTTCTCAATCGGCAAGCCATGGCAATCCCAGCCCCACTTTCTGGGCACATAAAATCCTTGCATAGTTTTATACCGCCCGATGACATCTTTTACCGTAGACCCTAAAATATGCCCATAGTGAATCTGCCCGGTGGCAAAAGGCGGGCCGTCGTAAAAAATATAGCGCCCTTTCGGCGACTCTTTTTCCAGAGATTTTTCAAAAACTTTATTTTCCTTCCAGAATTCCAAAACACGCTCTTCACGAAATGCGGCATCGGATTTAGTATTGTTTGTTTCTTTTTCAGCCATTATTGACTGATTTTAACACATTATCCTTATTTTTACATCTTTACCGGAGCTTCGATGCCGAGCAGATGCAGGCCGGTTTTCATGACAAAAGAAAAAGCGTAGGTCAGAGCAATTTTGTAAGGCGAAGTTTTGTCTTCTTTATTTACGATGACCGTATTTCCATAAAAGCTATTATAAGCGCGGGCAACTTCAATCAGATAGTTCGCGATAAAGTGTGGCTCGTATTCGGAAGCGGAGCGGAAGACAATTTCCGGAAATCTGTATAATAATTTTTCCACTTCAAAAATTTCACCGGGCAGGACTTCAAAATCCGGCAAAATATTTTCCTTCTGCGCTTTTTCCAGGACAGAATTTGCCCGGGCACAGGAATATTGCAGATACGGCCCGGAATCCCCTTCAAAAGAAATGGAGTTTTCAAAATCATAAATAATATCCCCTCCCGTAGACTGCTTCAGAATAGAATATTTTATCGCCGCTACGCCGACGTCTGAGGCAATTTTCTCCCTTTCCTCGTTGGGAAATTCCCGGTCGGTCATCTTTTCCAAAATAGCGTCGCGGGCGTCATTTAAAAGCGACTCCCCGGTAATTACATTTCCTTTTCGGGAGCTCATTTTGTCTCCCACGAAACGCATCATGCCGTGAGTAATGTGTTTCATCCTCTTTTCAAAATCCGGGTGAATAAGCGAGATAGCTTTAGCGACAACACGCATATAGTTCATTTGTTCATTGGCGGTAATCATAATGGATAAATCCATTTCCGGATTTGTTTTGAATTTTTCTTCGGTCAGCCCCAGTTCTTTGGTTTCGTAGGTTGGCAAGCCGGCAGATGTAATGAAAACCCTGGTATGAAGCTTGGGGTCGTGTTTCTCGGCTTTGAACACGGTGGCGCCGTCGGACTCTTCAAAAACTTTGTCCATATTCGCGTTAACAATATCCCTTCCGATATCCGCCATGGCGCTTTCCAAAAAGTAAAAATCAAATTTTGTGCCGAGCATTTTATAGAGGTCTTCAAATGCTTCCATCGTCACATCAAAACCCCATTGATATATCTCATTTATTTTTTTATCATTTCTGGCATAAATTTTCTTATTTATTTCCTCTATCTCTTTTTTGGAATCTTCATCATTTTCATAAGCCTCGGCGCCATGCATATAAGCTTGCCCAATGTTCGTGGCCTGTAAATTATGCGAACCGGACTTATTTTGTAATTTTTCATTTTTTAAAAGACCCCAGATGGCTTTCGCCACATGGAGCCCGATATCGCCCTGATAATTTGCCCGGGCGACGGCGGCTCCGGAGTGTTCCAAGATTCTAGCTATTGATTCGCCGATGGCATTGGTCATCAAATGCCCGATGTGAAAAGGCTTAAAAGGGTTCGGGTCCGTGTATTCAACCATTATTTTTTTACCGGATAAAATATCGTTTTTCCCGACATTGTTCGCTTTATTTACAATTTCTTCAATTGAACCGGCGAAAAATTTTCGGGATAAATAGAAATTGATAAAACCTGCTTTTTCTTCGACTTTTTCAATTTCTTTTGGTTTATTTCTATTTATAAAACCACCTATCATATCTGCAACTTCTTCACGAGTAAATCTTTTGTTTTTTGTTTCTAATTTTTTTACATTAGCTAACTTCGCCACGTTAGTAGAATAATCTCCCATTGTTAAATCAGCTGGATGTTCAACAGAAAAATTTCCAGATTCTATATTTAGATTCTTTAAAGCCTCCTTAATTAATTTTTTTATTTTTTCTTCTATCATAAATCATTTGTGCCCCGTGCTCCCCTCGCGTCCGTGACCCCGCACAGTTTCAGATAAGTCTTTTGCTTCTTCAATCTCGCAATGTTCAAACTTTTGAATTAACATTTGCGCCACTTTATGCCCTTTTTCTATTATAACTTCTTTTTTTGAAACATTTAATAAATTCATGACAATTTCTCCCCGATAACTGGAATCTATTACTCCGCCCATAACCTTCAGTCCCATATTAAAAGCAACGCTGGACTTGTCCCAGACCAGTCCCACATACCCTTCGAGTATCTCAAGTGCCACTCCTGTATGCACATGCACCTGCTTTCCCGGCGGAAAAATTACATCTTCCACGGAATAAAAGTCCATCCCCGCATCCCCAGGATGCCCATGCGTCGGCAATTTCGCGTCTTTGTGTAATTTTTTAACTTTGATTTTCATTTTAAAAAATATTCCGCGATTGGTTCAAAACTTTGTATAAACATTTCCGGTTTTTCTTTTAAAAATTTCATAATTTCGTTTTTAGTAAACCATCTTATTTTTTCAACTTCTTCATCTTGTTTTATAAAAGGATAATTATGGTCAACTACGGCAGTAAAACATTGCGCGAAATATTCATGGCTAGTGGACCTTCTAAATTTGGGACCAAATACAAGGTGTGGGTTTTTGAGTCCTATTTCTTCTTCGGTTTCTTTTATCATATTCAACTCATAAGTTTCTCCTTCTTCCACAGTTCCCGAAACAGCAGGAGCCCATTTACCAGGATCGTGATTGTTGTCTAGTGATCTTTGTGCAAGTAATATATTGCCTTCTGGGTCTGTCAGCCAAAGACCGGTGACTCGACAAATATCTTTAGGGTTTCTGTCCCTCCTGTCCTTATACCCGATTATTTCATCCTGTTCATCAACAATTGGAATTCTCATTTTAAAATTTTTTTAATCTTTTCATAAATTTTTTTATGAATATTTTCGCGGGTTTCTAAAATACTATTTTTTACGCATTCTATTTTAATCCAACCTTTTTGGGTTTTCGCCAGCCAAAGTGCGCTTTTGCGTGAATTTTCCAAAAATTTAACATCTTTCTCGTGAACATCTTGTTTTTTTGCTTTTTTCCTGCCTAAATAATTTCGCTTTTCATCTTTATCGCCGTTTTTATTTCGCTCTCTCATTAATTTCAAAACAATAGGAATAGGCACACTTAAATAAAAAACGGCATCCGGTCTGGGAATTTTAAAAACTTTATATTCCATCTCCGCAAGCCATTTGAGAAAGTTCTTCCTTTTTTTTGTATTGGCGATTTTTCCTCCCTGATGAATCTGGTTGGCGCTCGCATATCTGTCAGCAATGATAATATTCCCTTCTTTGAGCCATTTTTTAATTTTTGCACTTGATTCAAATCTGTCTGCCGCATAAAGCACGGACGCAATTTTCGGATGCACTTTTACAAAATTATAATATTGCTCGGAGAGGCAGTGTCCGATAAATTTTCCAAAAAAGTTCGAGGAGTAGTCGGGGAAATCAACAACTTTTACCTTGTGGCCGTCCTTTTTTAAATGCTTGATTAAAAGTTCGGTTTGGGTAGCCTTCCCGCTCCCATCCGTGCCGTCTATTACTATGAGTTTTCCCTTTTTTGCCATACAGGAACTATATCAAAAATTGTTCTATTTATACAGTTCTTTATAAATTTCTGGCTTAACTAATCTAAAATATTCTCTACGCTTGGCTGGCACACCTTTTATCTCAAAATTATAATGTTGGGCAAATTCTACAATCTTTCTCTTTGCATCTTGCACTTTTGATTTGTCTGATACAAGTAATTCTATTTCAATGCATTTATAACCAAAATCAAGCTCGTCAATATCTATAGCAAATTCCATTTTTTTATATTTTTTTCTTGCCGTTTTGTAGTGAATAGTTGGGACAAGGTTTTCAGCAATAAAATCAGGGAGTGGTTTTTTGGTTTTAAAATAAAGTTTTATATCTTTTTCATTTTCTATTTCATCAGAGATGCCAGTAATTTCGTCATCACCTATTTTAAGCTCAAAATTTCCGTTTCTATTGCGAAAATACACATAATTTTTAAATAAACGATAATCTGGATAGTCGTAATAAAAATCTTCTAAAATTTTCTCACCCAAAAACTCTGCTTCTTCAAGCATCATTTTTAGTTGCATATCTGTTGGCCGAAATTTTTTTTCAACTTCAATCATAAATTATTGACTTAATTCTTTTAATGCTTCGGTTGCATAAAAACGCACATTAGGTATGAGTTCCATTTTTCCTAGTTCTTCCATATTAACCCAGCGAGTATGCGACCTTTCGTGTTCACTTACCGAATCAGACAAAACATCGGTAGTAGATGTAGCAAAATAAACAAAAGCAATATGTTCATGATTTTCATTTACCGGATGTCTTCCTAAATATCGCGGAGGAATTAAGTAAGTGTATCCGCGGTTTTCCGGCTTGCCGTTCAGCGGTCCGTGCGCATCGCCAATGATTTTCACTTCAAGGCCGACTTCCTCCTTCACTTCCCGGAGCGCAGTTTCTACGGGGTCTTCGTGAAGTTCAATATGCCCACCGACCGAAAGCCAAATTTTATATTTGTCGTGCATCCGCAACAAAACTTTATTTTTATAAACAATAAAAACTTCTACACAGTAATCAATTTTTTCATGAATGTGTGGCATATTAATTATTTTCCATCATAATACTTGTTGCCTGTTTTATAAGCCTCAAACTCCAGTTTGCAAAAATCAAATAAAGGCGAAGGTAAATTATTTATATCACACCATTCCCAGTTTTCACGCTTGTCCGGCTCCAAGACTTGCGGCTCCCCGCTTTCCCAGTCGGCAACGAGACCTATGTGTACGTAATGTTTCGGCGGATAAGAAGTGACATTGGAAACGCAGTTAAAACGGACGTTCTTTATCGTCAGTCCGGTTTCTTCCAATGTCTCCCGCTTCGCACAGTCCTCAAATGACTCCATATATTCCAAATGCCCGCCGGGAAAAGCATATTCGCCCGCTCCATGCGAACCTTTGCGCCTACCAAGCAACACTTTGTCGTCCTTTAATATCATTATGCCTATCCCGATTTTTGGTTTTTGGTCTTCCATGTTGTTATTAACCCAACGGAACGGTGTCGGAAATATTTTTTTGATTAGGATATTCTTTTCTCAACTTTTCTATATCGTTCTGCTCCATTTCCCAACCAATAGCATTTAAATTATCTCTAAGGTGTTCGATATTCCTAGTTTTTGATAAAGTCAAAATATAGGGCTGGGAAATAAGCCAATTGATGGCAATTTCAGCGGGAGTTTTTTGATACTTATCACACATTTCTTTCACGATGCTGGGAATATTTTCCAATAAATTGCCTTTACCAACTGGCCTCCAGGCCACCAGAAAAACATCATTGTTCTGACAATAATTTAGCAGACTGGTGACTTCCGGTTCGCGAAATTCCAAATTGTAATGCACCTGATTGCAAACTATTTTGTTTTTTGTATAAGATTGGGCCTCAGCTAGAAATTCTTTATTAAAATTGGCCACTCCGATATTTTTTACCAAATCCTGCTCTACCAGATAATCCAAGGCCTTAATCGTTTGTTTTAAATCGAGGTCGGGATTATGTCTGTGTAAAAGATATAAATCCAGATATGCGGTTTCTATTCTTTCCAAACTTTTCTTACAAGAATTTATCACATTTTCGTAAGACATATTCTCGGCATGAACTTTGGAAACAAGAAAAAGTTTCGAGCGATCATATCCTTTTATGGCTTTTCCGAGTAAAATTTCCGAATATCCGTTGGCATAAATCTCTGCCGTATCTATGTGGGTAATTCCGGAATCAATGGCTGTTCTGATAGATAAAATATCCGCCTCATCGTCGTTGTCCAAGTCGTGTTCTTTGCGACCACCCATTTGCCAAGTCCCAAGACCAAAAACCGGCATCTCAAAACCTGTTTTTAGTTTTTTGGTTGGGATTTTCATTTAAACAAACTTTTTTGGTATCGGAAACTTCTTGGCAAGTTTTTTTATTTCCTTATGCACCGATTCTTTTATTTTTTTATTATCTTTGTTTTTGAGAACCTTTATCATCAATTCGGCTACACATGCGCATTCTTTCTCTTTGAATCCGCGGGTGGTTATGGCCGGAGTGCCGAAACGGATGCCGGAAGGGTCAAGGGGTTTCCTGGTATCCCCGGCGATAGAATTCATATTAAGAGTAATACCTACTTCGTCAAGCACCGTCTGTGCTTCTTTACCCGTAACGCCCAAGGAGCCGAAAACATCCGCTAAAATAAGGTGATTATCGGTGCCTCCGCCTATCATGCGAATTTTGTTTTTATGGAAAACCTGTTCCATAGCCTTCGCGTTTTTTAAAATCTGCAAAGCGTATTTTTTGAATTTCGGGGTCATCGCTTCTCCGAAAGCGACGGCCTTAGCGGCGATAGTATGCATATGCGGACCGCCCTGGATGCCGGGGAAAATCGCTTTGTCAATTTTCTTGGCTATCTCTTCGTCTTCGCGGGTAAGTATAATCCCTCCGCGCGGGCCACGTAGAGTTTTATGAGTGGTGGAAGTGATGATGTCAAAGCCGTCGTCAAAAGGATTGCGCAGAACTCCCGCGGCGATAAGTCCGGCAATGTGTGCCATATCCGCCATCGTGATGGCCCCCACTTCACGCGCAATTTCCACAAACTTTTTATAGTTTAATGTTTTGGAATAAGCAGAAAAACCGGCAATAATTAGCTTTGGCTTTTCGGCTATCGCCACTCGTCTCATCTCTTCATAATCTATTTCCCCAGTATCCGGATTTTTCATTTTGTAAGTAACAAATTTATAAATCTTAGCCGGAAGTGTCATTGGATGCCCATGAGTCAAGTGTCCTCCGTGTGATAAATCCATACCGAGAACCGTGTCTCCGGGTGAAAGAAGCGCGGCATAGACAGCCAAGTTTGCCGGAGCTCCAGAATGCGGCTGAACATTGGCATATTTGCAGTTAAAAAGTTTGCAGGCGCGTTCAATTGCGAGAGTTTCTACTTGGTCGGTAAAATCCTGCCCGCCATAATACCTGCGCCCTGGATAGCCTTCGGAATACTTGTTGGTAAAAACAGAACCATTCGCCCTTAAAACATCCTCCGAAACGTAGTTCTCCGAGGGGATCAATTCCAGTCCCTCGGCCTGCCTTTTTTCTTCGCTTTTAATGAGTTTTTCTATTTTTTTATCACGCATGTTCCCATTCTATCACAAGATAGTATCACTGTCCCCAAAAGATCGGTCCGCAGAATTTGCGCCCCGAATTGGGCGAGGGTGTCAAGTACTTCCGGATGCGGATGACCATAAGTATTGTTTTTGCCGTCAGAGATTAGGGCATACGAAGGAGAAACGGCTTTGATAAACGAAAAAGATGAAGAAGTGCGCGAACCGTGGTGTCCGACTTTTAAAATAGTGCTTTTCAGTTGTGTGGGTGTATTCTCCGAAAGAATTATTTTTTCTGTTTTCATTGTGCTGTCACCGGTAAGCATGATAGCGGTCTTGCCATAAGTGAGCCGCGCCACGACTGAACCATCGTTAGTCGTCCAAGTGGAAACATCTCTGTCTGGAAACAAAATATCTATAAAAACACTACCGCCCAAGTTCAACTTCATTCCCTTTTTAGCTAAAATGTTCGGAATATTCCGATTTTTGATTTCCGTTTTTAAATTCTGAAATGTTTTGGAATCGCTCAATGTCCCGGACTCAAAAACCGCTCTTACTTCATAATTTTTTAAAATATCCAAAAATCCGCCAATATGGTCCGCGTCCGGATTGGTAATAACAATGCTGTCAATACTCCGGTCAAAGGGTGACATTACCCGCGCAAGCGGGCCTAAAATTTTGCGCGCCGGCCCGGCGTCAAATATGATTTGTGTTCCGGTCGGAGACTCTATAAAAAGCGCATCGCCTTGGCCGACATCAAGCATGGCAAAAGTGAGTTTCCTGTGGGAATCTTGCCAATCCAAGCGGATAAGAAAAATATTGGCAAATAAAAGAAAAAAACAAAAAATTAACAATCCACGTTTCTTGAAATTCTCAAACATGCTATAATGTTAGCACATGAAAAAATTTGAAGAAATAAAATTTAATATCGGGCCGCTAAAAGGAATCTCCGCCAAAAATATTGAGGAGCATTTAAAGCTTTACGCAGGCTATGTGAAACACTCTAATTTGATATTGGAAAAGATTGATGAACTCGCAAAAGATGCGGAAAAAAATGCATACGCGCTGGGAGAAATCCAGAGGCGATTTGGATTTGAATATAACGGTATGCGAAACCATGAAATTTATTTTGCATCCCTCTCCGGTGAAGCTCAGACCCTGACGGACGACAGCAAGTTAAAAAAAGCGATTATTGATGAATGGGGTTCTTTTGAAATATGGCTTAATCGTTTTAAATCCATCGCCATGACGCGCGGTATCGGCTGGGCAATGCTCTATTACGACAAAAAAGACAAGCGGCTTCTTTTGACTTGGGTTGACGAACAGCATATGGGACAGCTCCAGGATTGCACCCTTGTCTTGGGTCTGGATATGTGGGAACACGCTTTTATATATGACTATCCGACTTCAGAAAAAAAGAAATATGTGGAAGCATTTTTTGAAAATCTTAATTGGACCGTTATAGAAGAAAACTTCAAAGCGATTCAGTAGGACTAATTCATAATAAAATATAAAATTTTAGAGCACGAATATTTCTTTGCTAAGAAATTTCTCAAGACTCGCGTCGCCACGCTCCGTAGTCTCTAAAATCCCATATTTTATTATTCATTTTTACTAAAAAACCTTCTCATATTTCTTCCGAAAAGCCTATAAATAAAATAGGCGTAAATAATTAGTGTGAAAAATAACGGAAAATCGGGAAAAGAAAACGAAGCGAACGGCAAATTGGCGAAAAATCCGACCACGCCGAGCTCGTAATGCAAAAAGAGGTATGAAATGTAGCCCGCCGGCACGGCAATTACATGCCAAAGCAGTCCCGCGAAACCAGTCAGAAAACCGAGCATCATGGTAAATGGTATGAATGGAAGGATTAAAAAGTTGGCCGGCAAAGCTACCAGCGAGAAATTGCCCATTTTGTAAAGAATAAACGGAAAAACAAAAATATAAGCGGCGCAAGTGACCGACATAATATCCCTTAGCTCAAAAAACTTAGGCGCCCATAAAAAATATTTTTCAATTCGGGGCGCCAGGAATATTACGGCGACCGTCGCCAGAAAAGAAAGCTGGAAAGAAACATCATAAGCGAGCAAAAACGGATTCAGGAGAATCATAAAAATACCCGCCAAAATAAGCGCCCGGGCAACATCATAATTCCGGCCGGTTGCCCGGGCAATGAGCACCAGAGTTGCCATGATACCTGCGCGGATAGCAGTGGAACTTCCTCCGGTCATTATAATAAATGACAAGATTGCCAAGATGCCCATCCCGATGCCGAAATTTTTAGGCAAAAAAGAAAATAATTTCATAAACCATTCAGCCACTATTGTAATATTGTATCCGGAGAGCGCCACTATGTGTATTGTTCCCGTATTTATGAAACTTTCCCTTAAATCTTTATTAAACGACGCTTTTTCTCCTAAAATAAGCCCACCCATAAGTAAATTCTCGGGACTCTTAATGACAAAATTCATTTTTTCTAAAAACTTTTCTTTGGCGAAAAACAGGGCAGTTTTAATTCGATTGCCATTTTCCCGCGAAATAATTTCTATTTTCGGATAACTCATCACATATAAAACCCCGTCTTTTCTTAAATAATTTATATAATCAAAAACTTTGCCCTGGTCGGTAATAAAGTTCTCCGGTTTTTCCAGTTTCCCCGTAAAATTTATTTTGTCTCCGTATTTATAGTTTTCATCCAGCCCGACAGACAACAAAACATTTGTTTTATTTTCTCCGTCTTTTATTTCCACATTTAACTGCTGGTTATTTTCTTTTATACTTGGCTCATCTGCAGTAATTCCTTCAAAAGTTGATTTTTGACTAACACGAGATTCAAAAACGGAAGGATTGGCAATATCAACCATGTTAAATCTAAAAATTCCAAAACAAAAAAATAAAATAAAAATAGACACCAAAACTCCCCAGTTATTTTTAGAAATAAAAAAATGAAATAAAAAAATTGCGAAAGAAATTATGCTCAACAAGATAACCAAATAAAAATCTACAAAAACAAAAGAGCGCAATAGCACTCCGAACAAAAAACCAAAACAAATTGAATAGAATACTCTATCCTGCATTTATTTATGTTTATATTTTCTAAGTTTTACAGGCACATCATCCGCAAAACTTGTGGCTATTTCGTCCGCCCGGTCGTTATATTTATCTTCATTATGACCTTTTACATAAGTCCACTTGGGTTTTAACTCTTGTGTTAAGTTAAATAACTCTTCCCAAAGTTCGCGATTGACCACCGGCTTCTTGGCGGCATTGTGCCAATTATTTTTCTGCCAGTTGAAAATCCATTCGGTAATTCCCAAAATTACATATTTTGAATCGGAAATAATTTCAATAGAACCACTCAACTTATGCTTCTTAAAATATCTCAACGTTTCTATCGGTGCTGTAAGTTCCATTTGATTATTGGTAGCATGTTCTGCACTTCCGCCAATTTCAAAGACATTTTTACCCATAATAAATACAACTCCCCAGCCGGCACTCCCCGGATTCCCTTTGGCTGCCCCGTCGGTATAAATTTTTACCTTTTCTCCTTCCATTCCTATATTATATCAATAATTCTTAACCGCAGCTCTTCCCGACCTCTAAATCTAGACAGGTCAAAAGTTGCAAGTAAATTTACGCTAATCCCTTCGGATAAGGTTTTTTCGAAAGAATCGTGATTAGAAAAAAAAGAAATAGCTTTAGCTTTATTTTCATTAGTGTCGGAAAAAATAATCTCCAAATGTTCCCCTGAGCCGTTTTTCCCGAATTTTTTTATCTTCTCTATGCTTACGCCTTCAAAAAGAAAAACTGGCTTTGGGTTGCCAAACCCAAAAGGCGACATTTTTTCTATTTCGCGCCAATTTTTCATATTGACAGCGCTCAAATCGGTTTTAATATCATAAATTATTTCATTTTCTGTTTTTTCTTTTTTTACTTTATGGAAAGAAACAGAAAGAGCCTCCTCCAAAAAATGAATTTTCTGATTGTGTACCGTAAATCCCCCGGCATATTCATGTCCGCCAAAATCTATAAAAGATTCGCGGGTTTCGGTCATAAGCTCTACAACAGATACCGACCCATCGCTCCGACAGGACCCTTTAATGCAGTCATTCTCGTCTTTGCCCCAGACAAAAACAGGCTTCTTGTATTCGTCGGATATCCGGCCAGCAATCAGCCCCAAAACACCCACGCGCCATTCGGGATTCCCTATTACTATTACTTCTCTCATCTCTCTTTTTTCGAATTTTTTATTCACTTCGCGCATAATTCCCGTAACGATAGTTTTTCTTTCGTCATTTATCTTAGACAAGTGGTCCGCCAAGACCCCTGCCTGCATTTCGTTCTCAGTTGAAAGCAGTTCAAAAGCCCGCATCGGATCGTCCATGCGTGAAGCAGCATTTAATCTGGGAGTTACCATAAAGCCAACATCATCTTCGGATAAATGTCTTTGGTCAATGTTCATTTTAGCCAGAAGTTTTTGTAATCCCGGACGAGGAGACTTTTTCAGGACCTTCATCCCAAAATATGAAATGGCTCTATTTTCACCCAGCAATGGAACCATATCCGAAAGCGTTGCCAATCCCGCCATATCCAGCATCCATTTTTCCGCGCCTTCTTTTATTTTAAAATATTCGCTGTATTTTTTTATAAAACCTTGCGTCAGCTTGAAAACCACTCCTGCGCCACATAACATTTTTTCTGGATAATTGTCCGTTTTGGGATTTAATATCGCATAGGCGCGGGGAAGTATTTTGGGCGGCAAGTGATGGTCTGTAACTATTACATCAATCCCGTCTACCTCCGCTTGGGCTATTTCAGCGACCGCCGTGATGCCAAGGTCAATTGTTATTACAAGCTTTGTCCCGGATTCTTTAAATTTTTTTATGCTATCAATATTAAGACCATATCCCTCAGAGTTTCTTTGGGGAATATAAACTTCATAATTCTCGTATCTTAATTTTTTAAATAAATCTTTTAAAATAACCGCCCCGGGTATTCCATCACAATCATAATCGGCATAAATAACTATCTTTTTGTTGTTATCGACTGCCTCAAAAATCCGAACACAAGCCCTTTCCATATCTTTCATCAAAAAAGGGTCGTGAAAATCCCGCTCATAATCCGGGTTTAAAAAAATCTCGGCCTGCGCCGAATCGGTAATACTCCTTTTTTCTAAAAGTGTGCGCAACAACTCGCCATATTTCTGCATAGAGCAAATTTTAACATATTTTGGTATAATTCATCGCATAGTCAGTTAATTTTTTTCAGGTCTTCGGGTCGCCAAGCTTGGCTCAACCAGACCATTCAAAAACTTATCTGCCTATGCTCAATATGGACAATTGCATTTTTTGCAAAATTATAAAAAAAGAAATTCCCTGCGCCAGGGTTTACGAAGATGAAAATTTTTTGGCTTTTTTGGATATAAATCCGGTTTCCGACGGCCATATGATGATTATCCCGAAAAAGCATATAATCTGGATGCAAGATGCCGATGATGAAACAATTTCGGAGATTTTCAAACTAGCCAAGAAGTTGATGTTGGCTGTCAAAAATGGAGTTAAGTGCGACTATGTGCAAGTTTCCATCGTCGGTAAAGACGTCCCGCATTTTCACATACATTTGATTCCGAGACATTTAAATGACGGTTTCCCGCAATTTGCGACAAAAAAATACCAGGACGGAGAATCAAGCAAGGTGGCAAAAAAGATTACTGCTTCTATTCCATAAGTGGAACGAGAGCCGGAAGCTCTTTGCCGGCTAAAAACTCCAAGGTCGCCCCGCCGGCAAGGCTGGCGTGCGAATAGTCGTCCAGGTTTCCATATCTTCGCGCGGCGTCAATCGTGTCTCCGCCGGCAATAATTGTCTCGCTTAAGAAATTTTTCCCGGCATTTTTCATGGCATCAAATACGGCCCGAGACCCCGGGGAAAATTTTTCATCTTCAAATTTTCCCATCGGGCCATTCAAAAAAATTGTTTTGGATTGCAGAATAATATTACAAAAGTCTTTTTGTGTTTCCGGCCCGATATCAAGAGCCATCCACCCGGCTGGAACCTCTTCTGCGGCGATATTGATAATTTTAGTCAAAACACCATCAGATATGACGAGGTCTTTCGGCAAAATAATTGTTTTTCCCAAAGATTCTGCCTGTTTTAATATATCCCGCGCTTCCTGCACCCAATCTTTTTTTTCACGTTTTACTTTATCCACAAAAACGTCTTCAACAAAAGAAGAACCGAGAGCCCATCCTTGCGCTTTCAAAAAAACACTGGACACGGCTCCGCCGACTAAAACAGTGTTCGTTACGGGCAGCAAATTACGAATCGCGCCTACCTTGTCGGAAATTTTTGCCCCGCCGATAATAATAGTGAAAGGTCTTTGGGGATTTTCCAAAAGTTTAGATAATATCTCTATTTCATGCTGTAGATAAAGGCCAGCCACCGCCGGCAAATGCCTTTCAATTCCGGTGGTAGAAGCATGAATTCTATGCGCCTGAGGGAAACCGTCAAAAACAATAAAATCTTTGCCTTTGCATAAAGCTAACGCAAAAACATCATCGTCAATCATCTCTTCGCCGTGAAATCTGACATTTTCAAGCATAAGAATATCTCCTTCTTTCATCCGGGCAATTTTAGAATCAACCAAAGGACCGATGCAGTCATCTATTTTATCAACAGGATGATTTAATAACAGAGAAAGTCTTTGGGCGTGCGGAGTTGTACGTAAATTTTCCACAACCTTTCCATCTGGACGCCCGACATAAGTAAGAATTACGATTTTACAATTTTCTTTCAATAAATATTGAAGCGTCGGAAGTGTTGCCCTAATACGCATATCATCAACAAGTTCCAAGATACCCCGCACTTCTTTAACCTCAATGTCATATGGGGCGCGATAAAGAATGGTTTTTCCGGCTAAATCCGCGCTGTCCAAGGTTTTAAGTTTCATCCTGTTTTTTCGGCAATCTTTATAATTTCTGAAAATTTTTTCGCATTCAGGCTGGCGCGGCCGGAGAGCAGACCGTCTACGCCGCCGTTTTTCAAAAAATCTTCTGCGTCTTTTTCATTGGCGGAACCGCCATAAATAATTCTCATCCTTGCTGCGCTAGGACCGAATTTGTCGGAAAGAATTTTGCGGATAAAAATGGACATTTCTCGGGAATCGTCGGAAGTGGCATCTTGCCGGCCGGGAGTGCTGGAAATTGCCCAAATCGGCTCGTAGGCGATAATGATTTTGGAAATTGAATTTTTGGAAATTCCCGCAAGGCATTCTTCCAATTGCATTTTAATCAAATTGAAGTAGCCATGATTCGCGTCACGAGCACTTTCTCCAATGCATAGTATCGGCCGAAGCCCGGCCGCCAGTGATGATTTCATTTTTTTATTTACAATTCCATTTGTTTCCCCTCCGCCGATGTCAAGACTTTGGCGGACAGGCATTGCCCGTTTTTCCGAATGGCCTAAAATGACATATCTGACACCGATATTGTAAAGCATTTCAGCCGAAACTTCTCCGGTGTAAGCGCCTGTATCTCCCCAAAAAGCGTCCTGTGCGCCTAAAGATATTTTTTTAATCCGCCGGTTGGAGGATTCCAGTTTTTCAAGATACAAAAATGGCGGACAAATCACAATTTCCGTTTTTTTTACCGCGGAAACGCCTTTTGCCGCATCATTAAATAATTTTTCCGCTTCTTTCAAGGTCAGCGGATTCATTTTCCAGTTGCCGATAATTATTTTCTTATGCATAAAGAAAGTATATCATATTACTTTTTTCTATTCGCTTTCACCCCAAGTCTGCACTTCCCATGACCCCGAAGGACCACTCGAAAAATTTATATTCGCTAAGCCGGATTCATAAGTAAGCGTTGCGCTGTTTGACATATTGATAGTCTTAGCGATCGCTTCTTTCGCGCCAGCGGTATTTGAAAATGAAATTGTTCCATAGGGAGCAACAAGAATAACAGTCCCGGCGCTATTAGCAATATTTATTGCTGAAGATGACGTGGAAGTGGTAAGCATCATCATGTAACTGCCGGTAGTTCCGGAACCGCTAAAAGAAGCGGAGTTGGAGGTAGAAACTGTTCCGTCGGAAATAATCATTCCGCTCCCCGATCCATAAGAACTGGAAAGCTTGACTTGCGCCTGATTTGACAAAACAATATTCCCGGTAACCCAAAGCGTGCCCGAAATTGTCAAGATCCCGTTATTGCTAACGTATAAATTACCAACAATCTTTTTTGGACCAATCGTAAGCGTGCCGCTTCCTGATATATTAATATCTCCCGTCTGCGTTTCGCCGGAAACTGCATAGTCTTTCCACGATTGCACTTGTGAATCAGAAATAGGAAAATTAAGCGGTGTTGGATCCCCTTCCGAAATATCACAGCTTTTGTTGTTTCCACTGCCGGTTTGGCAATACAGATTGCCAGCGATAATTGAATTATTCACGGTATGCGCCGAGGCATTTCCAACACCAAGCTGTCCAATAGTCATGCCGCTAATGACAGAATTAATGCCTCCGAGATAAATTTTAAAAAAAGCGTCCAATCCCGAAGGACTTGTGTTGTTCCACGTCGTCGTCCCATACTGCCCTAATTTACCCAAACCATTTGCATATTGAGCATTATTTGCTCCCCAAACATAATAATTCGATGCGCTAACATTTGCATCGATAACCAGCCAATAAGTCGTACCCGTTGAAAGGTTAACATTCGGCGATAAAACAATATTTACCCAGCCATAAGAGGTAGTTACACTTGAAGCCGAAAGTGTGCCAGTAGCAAGAGAATTTGTCGCGGGTTTTCCGCCTGAATCCGCGGTAATGCGCACAGTTGCATTGCTTGGAGTGCCGACTTTTTTAATATATACAGAAATTTGTGTAACAACATCAGATGTAGCGGTAATAAAACTTTGCGCAGCATCTTGTGTGCTGGCGGTAATGCCAAATTGAATTGTGTTCGTCGGCGTGCCAGTATCATTAATTTGGTCAACGATTTCCGCGGTACGGTCAGCCGCTATTGCCGTACCTGTTATTTTGGCGCTATTTGAACCTGTAATATTGCCATTTACATACACATTACCATTGATAGTGGCAGAATTAGACATAACCAACCCGCCATTTCCGATTTGCATTCCGTAGTTAAAAGAAACACCGGCGCTGGTAGAAAGCGTGAGGTTTGTTTTCCGCTGATAGTTTGACACATCTCCGAGAGATGTAATTTGTTTGGTGCTGCTGTCAATGTCGGTAATAGTTGTTGTGGCAGAATTAGAGTCCAAAGTAAGACTTTCGCTCGCCGAAATCGCCATATTTTTCAGTATTCTATATAATGCATCTTCGCTTCCCGATTCAGCCAAAAAATACGATTTTTTTGAGCTAAGATTGACATTGGCATTTTTAAATTCACGCACGGTCGGGGATACAAGCCCGGAAATTATCGCCAGGGAAATAAAAAGGAAAAAAATGACAGATATCAGCATCGCCGCGCCAGACTGATTGTTAACTTTTCTTTTTGTTTGCCTTTCCATTTTTTTATCGTAAAACTAATAAATACCCCGAAGCACAACCGTATCATAAAAATCTTGAGTACGATTTGATATATCATTGCTGGATTGAATTGTTAAAAATAGTTTGACAGCTTTTCCTTTAACTGTTGTTATTTGGGTAAAAGTGAGACCGGTGATTACTATACTGGATGAATTTAAATTTCCTGTCACAGCACCATTTTCTAAAAATTGAATGTCAGAACCAACAAGTTTAAATTCTACTGCAGTGTTTACGCCAGTGGTATTTAATTTTAAATCAATACTTGTACTTGCTACATCTATATCATACGCTTGCCGAATTTCTCGTGATATTCTTTCCACCATGGTCCCACCTTGCATCAATTCTGCTTGAAGAGTGGTTTCTTTGAAAGACCTTGCCATTACAATCATTGCGTCAATTACCACCAAAGAAAGAACGGCAAAAAGAGCGATATAAAAAAGAAGTTCTAAAACAGCATAACCTCTTCTGCAATTTTTAATTTTTAATTTAGTAATTTTCATTTTCTAATCATGAAAAAATATCTATTATATAAAATTGTAAAGTCTTGTTTACTGCAACTCCCCCTTCCGGCCAAGACACCGTGATGGTAACCAGTTTTGTCCCGGGATCGTCCGTGCCTGTGCTGGAAATATCTTTTGTGATATTGTCCCGATTCACGTTCGCCACACTGACTACACGGGTAAAAATACCGACAGTATCAGCTGTTCCTGACAATATCCACGTGCCGCCGGAAAAAGTCGGGTAATAGTTTGTGCCAGCGGTCAAGCCGGAAATATTGGTCCAAGTATTGTCCCGAAGTATGCGGACAGCTTCTGCTCCTTCTTCCAGCAAAAATGCCGCCTGGGTTGCGTGAAAAGCCTGGCGGGAAATATAAATGGATTTTTGAGCAACTGCCATCGCCGCCAGAACGGAAACAGTTATGATTGAAACGGCAATCAATATTTCAACTATCATAAACCCACACACCTTTCCTCGTGTTTTTGCCTTCGCAAAATATAAATTTTTCTTAAGAATTATATTTTTTAAAAGATGTTTCATTTTTATATCTATATAACATGCTGGCAAATTTTGCGACGCGAGGAAAGGTGTGTGGGTAAACCCTCCTAATCCACACTAACTGTACCCGTGCTAGATATTGTAATAGTTTTAATAAAATTTGTACTGGAAACAACTATTGATCCAGTGACACTCGGCGCCCCGCTTAATCTGTTGAAAAAGAGATTGGCGCCTCCTCCGGCAAGCGCAATAGTAGATATCGTCGCAGGTGAAATTATATTAATTGTTTCATTATCTGAAGCATCTGCGACAAAAATTATACCTTTGAAAATTATAACTTTATCCACCTGAAAATGCACTCCATACGAAGAGGAATCCACTGATGCCAAAGTCCGTGATTGCGCTTTGTTTAGAGAAGACATTACATCACTTACGGCGCTTTTAAGAACTTGAAGTTCTCTCGTTTTAGAAAATTGCGGAATTATAATTGAAAATATAATACCAAGCACGGCAATTACAATCAATAATTCTATGACGGTTATTCCTTGTTTGTAGCGATTTATCATAATTTTATTCTATGCTGCCCAATATTGAATAAAGCGGCGAAATCATTGAAATAGCGAAGAACCCGACCCCGGCGCCGATGATAATCATTAATATGGGTTCAATAATCGTGGAAAGATTTTTTGTCTTGTTTTCAATTTCTTCTTCATAAAACAAGGCAATCTGGAGCAGCATATCCGATAATTTTCCGGTTTCTTCCCCGACTTGAATCATTTCCGACATCATTACGGGATAAAATTTATTATTTACTTCAAAAGCTTGAGAAAAAGGAGCCCCCTTCTCTACGGCTATTTTGGCTTCATTCAAAATTTTTTTATAGTAAATATTTTGCACCACGTCTTCGGTAATTTCCACCGCCCGCGTTATGGAAACTCCGGAAAGCAGAAGCGAAGACATGGTGCGGGCGGTGCGGGCAGTGTTTAATTCTCTCGTTAAATTGCCAATAACCGGAATCTTCATCATGACAAAATCAATGTATTTTGCCATAAATTTGGCGCGGAAAATCAGATACAGGCCAAATGCCGCGCTGAGAATAATTACAAAAGTCAGTATCAGGTTATTTGAGAAAAAATTTCCAAAAAAGACGAGAATCTGGGTGGAAAGCGGCAATTTTACTCCAAGTTCTTTAAAAGTGTTCGCCAGCGTCGGGACCACGAAAGCAAACATTAAAACGCCGATTACAACCATTGCTGACATAATAACTCCTGGATAGATGAGCGCCCCTCGTATTTTTTTGGTTAAGGAGTTTGACTTCTCTAAATTCATCCCGATGTCGGAAAGCGCGCCGGCGAGATTGCCGGATTCTTCGCCGGCGCGGACCATTGATATAAAAAGTTTTGAAAAAACTTCGGGAAATTTTAAAAGCGCGGAGGAAAAAGTCTCACCGGAATTTATATCCGCGGAAAGAGATGTTAAAATTTTATTGAGCTTGGGATTTTTTGTCTGCTTTTTCAGAACTGAGAGCGCCCGATAAAGCGAAAGGCCGGCCCGAATCATCCCGCTTAAATTTTTTGTGAAAATAATCTGTTCGGCGACGCTTATTTTTGAAAAAAGACCGGCAAATATGGAAAACTTATCAATAAAATTTCCGCTTTTTTCAGAGATTGAAATGGGAATATACCCGCGGGACCTCAAATCGCGAGCTAGCGAAAGACGATCTGAAGCTTCTAATGTGCCTTCTGAAACTTCTCCTGTTTTTGATTTTGCGCTGTATGAAAAAAGCATTTTATGTTTACTCGGAAACAACCCGGAATACTTCTTCCAGGGTCGTCACGCCAAGCACCGCTTGAAAAACTCCGTCTTCAATCATTGTCATCATTCCTTCTTTTTTTGCCTGGATTTCTATGTCATCCTGAGAATTGCCGCCAATAATCATTTCTTTGATAGTGGGCGTAATCTTCAATACTTCATGCATGCCGATACGGCCCGAATACCCGTCTTCAAATTCACCGCTCTTGACCGCTTTGAAAAAGGAAATTATCTGCCAGGTGTCGTTCGCGCCGACAATATTTTCTGCTTTTAAAAAACCAAGCACTCTCTCTAAATCAACAATTTTTCCGAGATTTTTTATTTCCGCAGGCGACAATAAATATTTTTCCTTATTCGAGGTAAGCTTGCGCACCAGCCTCTGGGCAATAATTGTCTTAACGGTGGCAGTTATTAAAAAAGGCTCAACGCCCATATCTATCAGTCTCGGCACCGCGCCGGCCGCAGAATTAGTATGAATCGTGGAGAGAACCAAATGCCCCGTAAGTGAAGCATTGACCGCTAACCCGGCTGTTTCTCCATCGCGAATTTCTCCCACCATTACTATGTCCGGGTCTTGACGCAAGAGCGAACGGAGCCCACTGGCAAAAGACAAGCCGATTTCGGGCTTGACCTGCGTTTGGTTGACTCTTGGCATCTGATATTCAATCGGGTCCTCCACTGTGGAAATATTGACTTCCGGCCTGTTTAAAATATCAAGCATAGTGTAAAGCGTAGTCGTTTTTCCGCTTCCGGTCGGGCCGGTAGCCAGGACCATTCCCGTTTTTTGCTTTAATGAATTATGTATCCGTTCCAATCCTTCTCCGTGAAAACCGAGCGTTTCCAAAGAAAATCCGTGCGTGTTTTCTTTTAAAATTCTCATAACCGTCTTTTCTCCAAAAAAGGTCGGCAAGGTGGAAACGCGGAAAGAAATTTTTTCCCCATTCTGCTCTATCTTGAACCTGCCGTCCTGGGGCAATCTTTTTTCATCAAGTTTCAAATTGGACAATACTTTAATGCGGGCGGTAATACCCGCCCCGGCCTTTTTGTCCAACACCATTGCATCATGTAGTATGCCGTCTATCCTGTAACGCACTGTTAAATCTTTTTCTCCCGGTTCAATATGGATATCCGATGCATTTTGCAAAATCGCGTGAAAAATCAAAGAGTCGACAATTTTTACCACCGGCAAATCTTCCGCCATTTCTTTCAGTTCCGATTCGGATTTTTCGCCGGACTTTTCGCCTTCTTCAGAAGAAGCTCCGAGCGCGGTAGATTCTTTTTGAATAATATTCTGAAATTCAGCCGTCAAGCTTTGCCGATACTGCACGAGCACAGACCGGATGGAGGAAATATCGGTCAGCCGGGGCAGGATTTTCAATCCTGAACGTTTTTTGATGAAATCAATCACCGGCAAGTCGTCAACGTCAAGCATTGCCACCTCCAGGCCATTTTCGCTTTTTTTGTAAGCAACGATGTTGTAATTGCGCGCAATTGGTTCGGGAATGAGGGAGAGCACGGAAAAATCTATTTTTTGGCTAGTTAGACTGATAAACGGTATACCCAAAACCAAAGCCTCCGTCCGTTTCAGGTCTGTTTCGGATATTTTTCCGTCAGAAAGCAAAATGTCGCCGACTTTTTGTTTTTTAGTTTCGGCTTTTTTTAACGCATCTTTAAGGTCCGTTTTAGATACAAGCCCTGATTCTAAAATAAATTTTTCCAGCTGTTCTTCGTTGATTTGCATACACTATAGTATAACAAAAAATCGCTAAAACCCCCTAATCCCCCTTATCAGGGGGACTCCAAAAACCTTTCTCTCCTGACAAGGGGAGGTTAGGAGGGGTTGCTAATTTTCTATAAATATTGGTTTTTTCTTGACGTTAACCGTAACTGAAGCTGATTCTCCATCGCATGTTACTGTGTAGATAACTGTTGAGGTTGGATTGACTTCTATACTACCAGACGGAGCGCCAGGAGTGCTAGGGTTATTATCAGTATCTGTACTAAAATTCGTTCCTGTGCAAGTTCCACCGCCGTCCCAGGTAATTATCGTTGAGTCGCCTGAAGTTATTGTCGTTTCTTCAGCCTCAATAGTCGTGCCGCCAGCCCCCCCACTGCATGAGTTTATCGTGCAGGAAGCGCTACAGGTGTTTGGACAAGAACCATTACTTGAGCCATTGTCGCATGTCTCAGGACTTTCAACTATGCTATTGCCGCAAATACCGCCGCCTCCGGGACCATACGTACAAGGAAGCGGACTGCCGGTATTATTGGCTGCCGGGTCCGTGCAAATACCAATTGCGACACATTTAATCCCATCCCAGGCTGTGCCCGATACACAACGCGAGGTAACGGTGCTGCGGGCAAGTTCAACAGCGAAATTATAAAGGAAAAAAGTTTCAGTATTATACTTAATGACAAAAGGAACATTGGCGCCTGAGTTTCCGGTTCCGACGACAGTGTTATTGGGATTTCTGGTAACAGCCGAGGTGCTGCCTGGATGGGGATTCAGCGTATCCCAAGAGAAATTTATACTGCAATCGCTTTGTCCTTGCGCGATATCGCAAGAAGATGAGGCGGGAGTCAGGGTGCCGGACACACCGCCTATTTTGCATTTGCTGCCATTCCAAATAGAGCCTGATGCGCAAGAAGCATTAATGTTTGAAGAAGCCAGAACGGTAGGAACACCGTTAATGTTGTGGTAAAGGAAAAAAGTGCTGGCTCCATATTTAACAGTATTGCTTACATTCGTTCCGGATGTGGTTGGAGAGATAGGCGGGGCGACAGGAGTATTGTTAGGGTTATTTCTGGTTACAGCCGTAGTTCCAGAAGTAAGATTGGCGGTAGTCCAAGTTACCGATGAATTACAATTAGAAGCGTTGCCGGGAATAGCGCAGGAAGTGGCAGAGAGAGTCCCGGAAGGACAGGCTGCGGTACTACAAGCTTGGCTATATGGACCGGAACAGTCAGCTCCTCCGTTAGACGGAACCGGATTAGTGCAGGTGCGGGTTTGGGTTCCAGTGCTTCCGCAAGCGGTTACGCTGCAGGGGCCCCAAGCGCTCCAGCCGCCGGGTATAACCGGTGCGCAAGAACTGCCGGTCCAGGCAGTACCAGAAGCACAGCTGGAAGTTGCAGAAGATTGAGCCAACAACTTAGCATCGTTATAAAGATAAAATGTTCTGCCAGCATAAGGAACAGTGAAAGCCTGACTGCCGGAATTGCCGTTGACACTGGTCATTCCGGTGGCGGTAATAGCCGAAGTGCCGATAGGATTTGTGGTACTCCAGGTAAGATTTACGTTGCAACTGCTGTTGCCGGAAGAAATAGTGCAAGAAGGAGATGCAGGAGTAAGTGTGCCAAACATAAACGTTGCTGAGACAGTGCAAGCGCTGGTGATTGTTCCGGTGGTATAAATATTGCCGGAAAGCGAGCCACTGCAGCCAGTAACGGAATAAATATAATAATTGCCGGTATTTGGAGTAACAGTAAAAGTTGTGATTGACCCGTAATTAACCGACCTGGAAGCGGGAGAAATAGTGCCGCCGGAACCGGCAGTCGCGGTG
>MFUM01000009.1 GCA_001786955.1 Candidatus Nomurabacteria bacterium RIFCSPHIGHO2_12_FULL_42_19 | reverse complement strand
TTTCTTCACAAATCTTAAAACTACCCTCAGCGCCTGGTTGGCGGATGCGGGGAATGGAATTACAGATATTTTTGCAAACAAGGCCACACTTGATCAAGTTTGTTTGAAAGATACAAATGGCACATCTTGTTATACCCGAACCCAACTCGACACCCTCCTGGCCGGAGCCGGGGGCAGCATCGTCAACAATACCGGCAGCGGAACGACGACAACTTCCACAACACCTGCCGCCACCTGTTCCGACGGTATCCAGAATCAGGATGAGACAGGCATAGATACCGGAGGAGTCTGCGCCACACCCGATTCTTCCACTCCCGACACCACTGCACCCGTCATCACTCTGACTGGGGAAATAACCATCAACCTAAATGTCGGAGACACCTACACCGAACAGGGAGCCAATGCGACAGACAATGTAGACGCTTCAGTCGCAGTCATCATCAGCGGAAGTGTTGATACAGCCACTGCCGGCACTTACACCATTCATTACAATGCCAGCGACACAGCCGGGAATCCCGCAACAGAAATTACCAGAACGGTCAATGTCGCTGCTGCGTTGTAGGAAGAAGTAATTTTCAATTATCAATTTTTAATTTCTAAACAAAAATGCGATACGATTTAGAAAAAAGAACAACTTGTTTTTCCAAAGATGTTATAATATGTTGTAAAAAAATTAAAATTATAACCCTGAACTCAAACATAATATCTCAATTGTTGAGGTCTGCTACAAGTGTTGGTGCTAACTATCACGAAGCAAATGCAGCTAGTTCTAAAAATGATTTTCGTAACAAAATACACATTTGTCGGAAAGAAATACAAGAAACAGAATATTGGCTGGATTTATTAGGAGAAGCAAATCCTGAGTATAAAGAGAGACTAAAGAATATCTCTAAAGAAGCCCGAGAACTGACATTAATTTTTAATAAAATTTCCCATTCTGTATCATTAAAACATTAATTATTAGAAATTGTTTGAAAATTGTAAATTAGAAATTGAAAATTATTCGCTCGTTGCTTTGCATTTTGTTGGGCGGATTGCTATATTTCAACCATGTGCGGGATTGTCGGATACATTGGAAAAAGGGAAGCCTACGCGGTTTTAATCAAAGGACTGGAACGGCTGGAATACCGCGGTTATGACTCGGCCGGAATTGCGCTTTTAGACAAGGGCGTTTTTTCGGTTTACAAGAAAAAAGGCAAAGTTGCCGAATTAAAAAATTTTATCGAACAACAAGGAAAAAAATTCCCCCCTCTCCTTTACAAGGAGAGGGGACAGGAGGTGAGGTCTGGTATCGCGCACACGCGCTGGGCGACGCACGGCGCTCCATCGGACAAAAATGCCCACCCGCAATTATCAAATTCCGGAGAAATTGCAATTGTGCATAACGGCATTATTGAAAATTATCTTTCCATTAAAGAAATGCTGATGAAAAAAGGCTACAAATTCAAAAGCGATACCGACACGGAAGTTCTGGCGAATTTGATTGAAGATATAAAAAAAAACGCTAAAGTCTCCATTGACGAAGCGGTGCGTCTGGCATTGCTGGAAGTGGTGGGCGCTTACGCGATTTTAGTTTTATCCAAAGATGAGCCCGATACTATCGTCGTGGCAAAAATAGGAAGTCCGGCCGTCATCGGCGTGGGAGACAATGAATTTTTTGTCGCTTCGGACGCGACTCCGATTATTGAATATACCGATAAAGTTATTTATCTGGAAGACAGGGAGATGGCAATGATTAAAGGCGGAGCGCTTGTAATAAAAACCATAGATAATGAAACCAGAAATCCTTACATCCAGAAAACGAAGATGAAAATTGAGGAGCTGGAAAAAGGCGGTTTTCCACACTTTATGCTCAAGGAAATTTTTGAACAGCCCCGCTCCATTGGGGACAGCATGCGCGGGAGGATTAATGCGAACGAAGGGACGGTCAAATTGGGTGGCATAGAAAAGGACAAAGAAAAACTGCTTGACGCCAAACGCATAATAATTCTCGCCTGCGGGACATCATTCCACGCTGGCCTTGAAGCGAAGTATTTTTTTGAAGAATTAACCAAAGTGCCGACGGTGGTGGAATATGCTTCGGAATTCCGTTATCGCAATCCGGTAATTTATGAAAATGACCTGGTTATTGCCATTTCGCAGTCGGGCGAAACAGCTGATACCTTGGCGGCCGTAAAACTGGCCAAAGAAAAAGGCGCGACGATTTTTGGCATCTGTAATGTTGTCGGCTCATCTATTTCCCGTATTGCGCATGCCGGCTTGTATACTCATGCGGGTCCGGAAATCGGAGTGGCTTCCACCAAGGCTTTTACCGCGCAAATTGCCGTGCTGATGCTGATGTGCCTCTTTATCGCGTCCGAGAAAAAATTATTGAACAAGAAAAAGATGATTGCAATCCTGACGGAATTGGAAAATATTCCCAAGAAAGTCGAGCAGGCATTTTTGGCGGAAGCCGCTATAAAAAAAGTTGCGAAAAAATTCAAGAATACGGAAAATTTTATTTATCTGGGGCGGGGATACGGTTTTCCACTGGCTTTGGAAGGGGCGCTAAAATTAAAAGAAATTTCTTATATTCATGCGGAAGGCTACGCTTCCGGAGAAATGAAACATGGCCCGATAGCCCTGGTGGATGACAATATGCCGGTTCTTTTTATCGCCAACAAGGGCTCTTCTTATGAGAAGATAATCAGCAATATGATGGAAGTCAAGGCGCGCAACGGGACAATTATCGCTATAATTACCAAAGGCGATACTCGTGCCAAAAAAATCGCCGATTACTCCATAGAAATCCCGGAAACTTCCGATATAATGCTGGCGTTTACCGCTTCCATTCCGCTGCAATTATTGGCTTACCATATTGCGTCTTTGCGCGGGTGCGGGATAGACAAGCCCCGCAATCTAGCCAAGAGCGTAACAGTAGAGTAGCCACGCTAAAATGGACGGTTGCGCGGCATCTTTCGTAAAATCAAATCATAAAATCAAATCAAATGAAAATCACCCCTCAAAACAACATACCTGGTTTCTCCCTGCCATTACCTATTTATAATTCTATTCATATTGCCGACGCTATCGGGAGAGACGGCGAAGAATTCGGCGTTTTCATCGGATTGGATAAAAAATACGCGGAGCAACTGAAACAGCTTTCTCTGGACAAAAAAGATGTTGATTTGCAAAAAAATACCGGAGACAAGAAGCGTTTCGGCGAGGGATTATATGAAGATTGGTATAAAAAAAACCGCACACCGTTTGCTCTTGTTCACAAGCAGACCGATATTTTGGCCGCGATAGCCTGGTTCGGGCCGGAACCCCTACTTTCAAATAAAGCAAATTGGCACACCGCCGCATGGCGGTCCTACAACCCTTTCCGGGGCAAAGGGCTTATGAAAAATTTTACCGATTTTGTGATGAATATTTATACGCAAAACGTCAAGAATACCGGTTCCGAAATCAAGCTTTGGATTGCCGTTAAAAGAGGCAATCCTGGCAGCTTTAAACTTGCTTCAGCTCTCGGTTTTCAAGTTCTGGAAGAAGCTTCGGATGAGTTTTCTTTGGTTATGACCAAATGATGTATAATATAAAATTATGGAAAAGATTTTAGTCATCGGAGCATGCGGGCAAATAGGGGTAGAGCTAACTTTGGCGTTGCGGAAAAAATACGGCAATGAGAATGTTTTGGCCACCGACATTAAAGAAGAACATCCGCTACTCTTAGGTACCGGCCCTTTTGCGATATTAGATGCAATGGATGCGGAGGCTGTTCGTGCTCTAGTGAAAGCCCCGACGCCCTCTGGGGTCGGGGTCCCGACCGAAAGCGTCGGGAAAAAAATAACAACAATCTATTTGCTAGCGGCGTTGCTGTCGGCAACCGGCGAGAAAAATCCAAAACTTGCCTGGGAACTTAATATGGGAAGCCTGCGGCAAATTCTTGACTTGAGCGTGGATGAAAAAATTAAATTATTCTGGCCGAGTTCTATCGCCGTCTTTGGCGTGACAGCTCCCAGAGAAAATACTCCGCAAAAAACAATTATTGAACCGACTACTATGTATGGAATTACGAAATATACCGGAGAATTATTGTGCCAATATTACAATAGGCGCTTTGGTCTTGATGTCCGTAGCGTGCGTTATCCGGGGCTTATCAGCTGGAAGAGCGAACCGGGAGGGGGCACTACCGACTATGCCGTGGAAATATATTACGAAGCATTGAAACAGGGAAAATATACATGTTTTCTTTCAGAGAATACTTATCTCCCGATGATGTATATGGATGATGCAATCCGCGCCACGATAGAAATAATGGAGGTTCCGGTTGAGAAAGTGCAATCCCGCATGGCGTATAATTTGTCCGCCATGAGTTTCTCGCCGCGGGAAATTGCCGAAGAAATCAAAAAACATATTCCTTCTTTTGAAATAAACTATATGCCGGATCTCCGCCAAAAGATTGCCGATTCCTGGCCGAAAAGCATTGATGACAGCGCGGCCCGCGCAGACTGGGGCTGGAAGCCCGAATTTAATCTGGAAAAAATGACTGCGGAAATGCTGAAAAATTTAAAAGATAAATTAAAATGATATAATCAAGAATATGTATTCTAAGAAACTTGCGGAAGATATAGAAAAAGAACTGGAGACGTTGAAAAAAGCCGGGAAATTCAAGATGGAAAGAGAACTGGAGGGAACTCAGGGAGCGGAAGTGGAAATTGCCGGCAAGAAGGTCTTGATGTTCGCCGCAAATAATTATCTGGGATTGGCGAATCATCCGGAAATTACAAAAGCCGGCAAAGACGCGATAGATAAATATGGCTTCGGCTTGTCATCGGTGCGCTTTATTTCCGGCACGGAAACTATCCATAAAACTTTGGAAAAAAAATTAGCCGAATTTCTGGAAGTGAATGACAGCATCTTATATTCCACCAATTTTATGGCGAATCTGGGTTTTTTCGCGACTCTTACCAATGAAGCTTTTGGGGCAGAAGGGGAGCATATGGATGCTATTTACAGCGACGAACTTAACCATGCCAGCATCATTGACGCTTTTAAACTTTGTAAAAAGGAAAATATGGTTAAAAGAATTTATTCGCACGGAGACTTGGTCGCCCTAGAGAAAATGCTTGTGGAAGACCAAGGCAAAGGATATCGTTTTAAAATTATCGTGTCGGACGGAGTTTTTTCCATGGAAGGATATCTGGCACAATTGCCGAAACTGAAAGAACTGGCGGAAAAATACGAAGCGCTTTTATTCGTGGATGATGCGCACGCCATCGGAGTTTTGGGCAAGAGCGGCGCCGGCACGCCGGAGCATTTCGGCCTGCACGGGAAGATTGACGTTCTTTCCGGAACTTTTGGCAAGGCGCTGGGCGGGGCGGTCGGCGGATACATTGCCGGCAAAAAAGAAATCATAGAATTGCTCCGCCAGAAATCCCGCACTTATCTTTTTTCGAATTCCGTGCCGCCATCGGTGGTTATGGCTTCCATCAGGGCTTTGGATTTATTAAAAGAAAAGCCGGAGCTTTTAATTAAGGTAAAAGAAAACTCGGAATATTTCAGAAATGGGGCGAAAAAATTGGGTTTTGAAGTATTGGACGGCATTCATCCAATCGTGCCGGTAATGCTGGGGGATGCCGCCAAGACGCAGGAAATGAGCAAAAAACTTTTGGCGAATGGACTTTTTGTAGTGGGGTTGTGGTTTCCGGTCGTGCCGGAAGGCACCGCGCGATTGCGTTTCCAAATTTCCGCTGCGCATACCCGCGAACAGATTGACCAGGCGCTTAAAATTTTGTCCGAGGTGGGCAGAGAAATGGGGGTAATCTAATAAGTTGAAAACTAAAAACAAGATTTTTGCCGGTACGGATTTTTTGAAGTTTAAAAAATCCTGAAGTTTTCGCGCCGCCGCGCTCAAAACCCCTTAAAAACCTTTTTTTAGTTTTCAACAAGCATCTGTCTTGACATATACCCCCAGGGGGTATATACTCTGAATATGCATGATAATAAATCAAAACTGGTCCGCCGGCTTAAGATTATTGAAGGTCAGGTTCGCGGCCTGCAGAAAATGATAAATGAAGGAGTATATTGCATTGATATTATTACCCAGACTTCAGCTGTGAAGCAGGGGCTTTCTAATATTGAAGATGAACTTATGGCAAGCCATTTGGGGACTTGCCTGGTCAATCAAATCCAAAAAGGCCGGACCGGAGAAGCAACAAAAGAAATATTGAAAGTTTACAAGCTAAAGAGAAAATAAACCCCTCCCTGACCCTCCTCAAAGGAGAGGGAAAGAATTCAAGACCTCTCCCTTTGGGGGAGGCGAGGAGGGGGTAAAAATTATGAAAAAAGAAACATATAAAATTAAAGGAATGCACTGCGCCTCATGTGCCGCTATCATTGAAAAAGATATAAAGAAAATTGACGGCGTTGATTCTGTTGAGGTAAATTATGGGACAGAAATGGCGAAAATATCTTTTAACGAATCAAAAACCAACCCGGAAGCCCTTTCTAAAAAAATAGAACCGCTTGGCTACTCTTTAATAATTCCAACCGCAGAATCTATGAATATGTCCGCTGACGAACATGCAGCGCATCTCGGATTTAATCAATCCAAAGCTGAAAAGCTGGCGGAAATCAAAGATATGAAAATAAAAGTCATCTCTGCAATCCCGCTTGCGATAATCAGCGCCTTAATTTTAGGCTGGGACATTTTGGCGCAATACAATATGGTTCCCGCAATGAGCTATGTGATTAAGGAATTTTTCCACCATCTTCTGCCTTTAATGGCCACATATATTCTTTTTGTCGTGGGCAAACCGTATCTTCTCGGTTTTTACCGTTTTCTCCGTTACGGCAAAGCGAATATGGATACACTTATCGGTATCGGCACATTGACCGCATATCTGTACAGTTTTGCAGTTGCCGCATTTGAAGAACCGCTCAGACAATTCATAAATGTTGATGCAACTTATTATGATGTAACGATTATCGTTATTACCTTTATTGCGCTTGGTAAATATTTGGAAGCCAAATCAAAATTAAAAACCGGTGATGCCATAGAAAAACTTTTGAATCTCCAGGCGAAAACCGCCTTAGTCATTCAAAACGGAAAAGAAATGGAAATACCCGTAAATGAGGTAAAACACGGTGATTTGATTATCGTAAAACCGGGAGCAAAAATTCCTGTTGATGGAGTAATTACCGAAGGAGGCTCGTTTATTGACGAATCAATGGTTACCGGAGAACCGATGCCGGCTCAAAAAAAAGTCGGAGATAATGTGGTTGCCGCTACCATAAACACAACCGGGTCGTTCACATTCAAGGCAACAAAAGTCGGCTCAGAAACACTGCTCGCGCATATAATAAAAATGGTGGAGGAGGCCCAGGGTAGCAAAGCGCCGATTCAGGCCCTGGCCGATAAAATATCAAGCATCTTTGTGCCAATCGTGCTTATTGTCTCGTTCATTGCTCTTGGCGCCTGGCTTCTTTTTGGAACCGGCCCGCTCGGATTTTCGCAGGCATTATCATACGGTCTTGTCTCTTTTGTGGGAGTGCTCGTTATTGCTTGTCCCTGCGCATTGGGCTTAGCGACACCCACGGCAATCATTGTGGGGGTCGGCAAAGGCGCCAGAGAAGGTATTTTAATTAAAGACGCGGCGACGCTTGAGAAGCTTCATAAAGTCGATACAGTTATTGTTGATAAAACCGGGACGATTACTATCGGCAAGCCGACTCTCGTTGACCTTGTTAGTCTTTCTATCAACACTAAAAACGAAGAAATCATATCAATCCTTGCGTCGCTTGAGAAAAAATCAGAACATCCGATTGCCCATGCGATTGTCAATTATGCGCAAGACCCCGAAGGAAAGGGTACTTCCTCCGGGGCAAGAAAAAATATTCCACTAAAAAATGTTTTTAATTTTGAGAGTATACAAGGAAAAGGCATAAAAGGAACAATAGATGGGAAAGAATATTTTGCCGGAAATGCAAAACTTATAGAAGACTTAAAGCTTCCTTTTGATAATTTAAAATTGGAACAATATACGGCGCAGGGTAAAACCCCGATTATTCTTGCAACTAAAGAAAAAGTTCTCGGTTTTGTAATGGTGGCAGATGAAATAAAAACTGAATCAAAACAAGCTGTTCTCGACCTTCATAAGCTCGGTATCAAAATAATTATGCTTACCGGAGACGACAAAAAAGCGGCAAAATATATGGCGTCGCTGGTCGGCATTGACGATATTGTCGCTCATGTCCTGCCGGCGGACAAGCTGCTGAAGATTAAAGAATTACAAGAAAAAGGACATATTGTCGCTATGGCTGGCGATGGCGTGAATGATGCTCCGGCTCTGGCGCAGGCCGACGTGGGTATTGCCATGGGCACGGGAACCGATGTGGCCATTGAGTCAGCCGGCATTACGCTTCTCGGCGGAGATATTTCAAAACTTGTAAAAGCGATAAAACTTTCAAAAATAACAATGCGGGGAATCAAGCAAAATCTTTTCTGGGCTTTCATATATAATATAGTAGGTATCCCTTTGGCAGCCGGATTATTTTATCCAATATTCGGCTGGCTTCTTTCACCGGTCTTTGCAGGATTTGCCATGGCAATGTCCAGTGTATCGGTGGTCGGGAATTCTTTGCGTATTAAAAGTAAGAAATTATAAAATTAATAAAATAAACATATGGAATTTGATTATACTCTAATTACAACAAAAACTTTTGATGAAGCAGTTCAAGATGTGCAAGATGAAATCGCTAAAGCTGGTATGCGGGTTTTGTATGTTCATGATGTACAAAAAACCTTGGGTGAGAAAGGTTTTGTCAGAGAACCTTTTAAGATAGTTGAATTTTGCAGCGCGAAATTTGCCGATGAATTTTTGAACATTGACATTAAAATCGGGCTTTGTCTGCCCTGCAAGATAAATGTGTATGTCAAAGACGGTCAAACTTTCATTTCCGGCATGCGCCCGATTATTCTCCCTCATTTTTTCCCGCAAGCCAATTTTGGAGAGAGGCCGAAAGAGATTGACCAAATTATTCGGAATATTATTGATAACGCAAAATAGGTTAAAATACAAAAGGTCGAAAATTGTTATTAATTTTAGAATTTTATGACAAATCACAACTTGGGAAAATTAGACAGAATATTTAGGTTTGTTCTGGGAATAGTCTGGCTCAGTCCGCTTGCCCCGCAATTCGACAACAGCGCTTATAATATGCTTATCTTTATTGTGGCCTTGATTGCCCTTATTGAAAGCTTTTTGGGCTGGTGCTGGCTTCATACCGCATTCGGTATTGATAATAAAAACCAGTAGTATTTCTTGGAGGTCGATTTATTACAAATAATATGATATAATCTCTGTATGATGGGATATGGATATGGGTATAGCGGGATGATGGGCGGGGGATTTGGTTCTGTCGTTGCTTGGATAGTGATAATAGACCTGATTCTGCTCGGTATCTGGCTGTATAAACAAATTAATAAATAATAAATATGAGTTTGCGCAATATAAAATTATTCATCGGCGCTTTTGTTTTGCTTATTTATATAAGCATAGGAATTTTCGGCTTGTTCAAGTTCAGCCATATAGCCGAAGCGCCTATGGTAGATTGCCCCTACGCTCAAAACGGCTATTCAATATGTGAAAACAGCTTTGACCATATCAACAATTGGCGCCAATTCTCAAGCGCAATTTTCCCATCGCTGTTTCTTTTTTCGTTTCTGATTTTTGGGATGATTTTATATTTTTTGGGCGGACAAGTATTTTCCAATCAAAAACCCTTCCTTTTTTATAAGTGGAAACTTTTTTTCTATAATAAAACATCATATAACCACTTAGATAAAATAATCAAATGGCTCTCGCTTTTTGAAAATAGTCCGTCTGTTTACGCTGTGTAATCTCTTTAACAGCGTTAATTAAATAAATTCTATGAAAACTAAACAGGTTATCGTGTGGACATTTATTGTGGTAGGTTTGTTCGGTTTCTTGTGGCTGACCGGAAGAAGCAAAGCTTCCAATAAAAATGAACCAATCAAAATACTTGCCGACAGCGCTGCGCAAAATGCCGCGGGCGGGGAAAATCAACTGATTGCACCCGAAACGCTCTATGATTTTGGCACGATTTCCATGAAAAATGGGAATGTCAGCAAAATGTTTAAAGTGACTAACGGAACGGACAAAGATGTCAACTTTCCAAGTTTAACAACCTCCTGCATGTGCACGGTGGCGTATTTTGTCCGTTCGGACGGAAATAAAAACGGGCCTTTTGGCATGCCAGGCATGGGGTTTGTTCCAAAGCTGAACGAGACGATAAAAGCCGGACAATCGACGGACATTGAGGTTGTCTATGACCCGAATGCTCACGGTCCGGCCGGTGTCGGGAGGATTGACCGTTTTGTCTACCTTGAAGACGATAATGGCAACAAGCTTCAATTCGAAATCAAGGCAAATGTAACTCCTTAATTATGAAAAGAATCATTATTACAATCTGCATTATACTTGCCGTCATCGTCGGCATAGTTATTCTCAAAAACGCTCCGGCAACTTCCTCAATCATCTGGAGTTTGAGCAAGCAGGGGACCTGGCTTTTGCCGCTTGTTTTGGTGGCTGCCGTCCTGGATAGCGTGCATCCCTGTTCATTCTCAATTCTCCTCATCACTATTGCATTTCTCTTCGGAATCCAAATGAGCCGGGGAAAAATTCTCAGACTAGGCGGAACATACATTGCCGGAATATTCGCCGCGTATTTTCTTATTGGCCTGGGAATACTGAAAGTGCTACATCTGTTCAACACTCCGCATTTTATGGGAAAATTGGGAGCAACGCTTCTCATTATCTTCGGTGTGCTCAATCTTCTCAATCGTTTCTTCCCGACATTCCCCATCAAACTCAAGATTCCAGGAATTGCTCACGCTGGCATGGGAAAATTAATGGACAAAGCTTCCTTTCCGGCAGTATTCGGGCTGGGGTTTTTGGTTGGCATCTGCCAGTTCCCATGCATGGGCGGGCCATATTTGATGGTCATCGGGCTCCTGCGCGACCAGATGACTTATGTGAGCGGATTTAATTATCTATTGCTCTACAATCTGATTCTAATTCTGCCGCTGGTAGCCGTGTTGTTTATATCGGCAGATAAATTATTGGTTGATAAAATGCAGGTATGGAAGCGCGACAATATGAACGGGCTCAGGCTCTGGGCGGGAATTGTCATGATTATTATCGGCATCTTAATTTTCTTCATCTAATATGATTATCGCATTATTGTCAGTTCTCATTCTTACGTGTGTCATATGGGTTCTTAATAAAAAATTGCCCATACAAGTATGTTCAATTTGCGCCGGAGTAACTCTAACCTGGGCATGGATGCTCTCTGGCATGTGGTTTGGACTTTTGTCCGTGCCCCGCTATGAATTTATTACCGCAATTTTGATGGGTATGTCAATAGGCGGCATCGTAACAGAGCTGAAAAAATTATTCTTAAAGCGTAAAAATAGGACAGAAAGTCCAAAAGCCGAAGAAATTAAAAAACGGTTGGATAACTGCTGTTAAAAATTACTAATCCCGACGAAAAGTCGGGACCCCGACCCAAAGGCGTCGGGGTTAAATTACAAGAAAAACATGGAAAATGAAACAAAAAAAGAAAAAAATCTACCCCCGATAGTGAGCATTATTATCGTGGCGGCTTTGATTTCCGGAGCTTGGATTTATACGGCGCGATTAAAGAGCCAGGAAATTTTATGGCATCCGGCGCGGCTGAATCCGCAAGATGAAATTTCCCTCAAAAATGGAACAGAGCTGCCGGTCCGATGGGGGGATATGGGAGTAAAAATGACGGAAGCTGGAGTGATTGACAAGGAAAAATTTGAAAATCTTTACAGCGGACGCGGCGGGCTTTCCGAGTCGGACAAAAAATTACTTTACAATTCTGATAACGGGAATCTCGTAATTAATTCCGAAAATTCCGGCGTAATGCTGAATATGCTTTGGGCTCTTGGATTGGGAAACAAAAATCCGATTCTTACAGAAGGACCAATGGTAACATATGGCGATGCGGGCTTGCCCGCCGACTTGTCCGCCAAAACTTCAGTGACGGCGGAAGCCTTGGCGAAGGCGGGGAATTTCGCATCTACCGGCGGCTGGACACTGGCAAAAGGAAATGCAATGGCGCATTACGGCATGCATTCATTTATAACGCTTACGCCGGAACAGCAGATGCTGATTGAAAAAGTTTCTAAGGATATATATAGGCCCTGCTGCGATAATTCCACCTATTTTCCGGACTGCAACCACGGCATGGCGATGCTCGGATTGTTGGAACTTATGGCTTCACAGGGAGTTTCCGAAACGGATATGTATAAAGTTGCGCTGCAGGTAAATACTCTTTGGTTCCCGGGCCAATATAAAGCCGTCGCGGTTTTTTTTAAATCCAAAAATATGGATTGGAACACCGCTGACCCGAAGAAAATCCTCTCAGCCGAATTTTCCAGCGCGTCGGGATATCAGGGAGTCTTGTCGCAAATACAACCACAAGAACAAAAAGGAGGCGGAAGTTGCGGCGCATAATTCTTCGTGATAAACTGTGTGTTCAATGTTGAAAAAATATACATTTCACGTCACTGGCACTCACTGCGCGTCATGCAAAATCCTAATTGAAGATATTTTGAAAGAGCAGGATTTTGTAAAAAACGCGCGAGTTGATTTAAAAAAAGAAATTGTTGAAATTGAAACTGACAACAATCAGGATGCTGAAGAAGTGGCTACTTTTTTAACAAATAAATTAAAGCCAAATAACTACATTCTTTCAGTAGAGAAAAGATTGATAGAAAAAGAAAATGACCTGTCTGCGCAGGCAGATGATGTGATTTGGAAAGCTATACCGATTGGGCTTGTATTTTTAGCGCTCTTTTTTCTATTACAGAAATCGGGAATTCTCAATCTCGGTATTGGGGGCAAAACTACACCGGCAACAAGCTTTATTATCGGGCTCATTGCTTCGGTTTCCAGCTGCCTGGCTATCGTCGGGGGTTTGGTTTTATCTCTCTCGGCGAAAGTATCGCAGGATAATGTCAGCGATAAAAAGAATTTTATTCTTTTTCATTTAGGCCGGCTTTTCAGCTTTGCGATTTTGGGCGGAACTCTCGGATTGGCCGGCAATGCGATAGGCATCAACTTCACGTTTACGGCGATACTGGGAATCGCCGCGTCTCTAGTTATGTTGTTGCTTGGTTTTAATTTACTGGGGTTATTTGCAAAAAACAAAGTTACATTTCCTTCCGGAATTTTTCAAAAAGTTTTTTCTGTTTTTAGAAAAATAGAACACAAAACTTTCACACCTCTTTTAGTCGGTTTCGGCACGTTTTTCCTGCCCTGCGGATTTACCCAGTCAATGCAGGTTGCCGCATTGGGAAGCGGTTCGCTTCTATCGGGATTTTTGATTATGTTTGCGTTTGCCCTGGGGACATTGCCAATGCTCCTGCTGTTATCATTCGGGCCGGCATCTTTTGCGCATTCAAAACACGCGCCATTATTTTTCAAATCCGCGGGAGTGGTGGTAGTCGGGCTTGGCTTGTTTGCATTGCTTGCGGGACTTGCCGGATTGGGAATTATTAATCCGCTGTTTAATGTATAATTTAAGCGTCGCGCTTTAATCGAACTTGCGCGACGTGATTTGCAAAATCAATGAATAAAACAGTTTTGATTATTATTACGCTCGGCCTAATTGTTGTCATGGGCATTATTTTTACCGGCGAATCGGATTCCGAATCGGCACAGAACAATATTGAAATAAGAAATGGCATTCAATACATCACGATAAATGCCAAGGGCGGTTATTCTCCGGGAATCTCTGCCGCAAAAGCGGGGATACCGACAAAACTTATTGTCAAAACGGAAAGCACATATGATTGCTCGGCGGCGCTTGTGATTCGTTCTGTCAATTTTCAGAAGATTTTACCCCAAACGGGAGAAACGGAAATTGATCTCGGAATTCCAAAAGCGGGGGAACCATTGCAGGGAATATGCGGAATGGGAATGTATAGTTTCCAGATTAATTTTGGGAATTAGTTTTTGTAATTTATTCTTTATCCGCAAAGACTACCAGCCGCTTGGAACGACTTTTAGTAACTTCATCCCAGACCCCTTCGCAGGTAACAAGATTAAGGTGTGCTTTTCCGTCGCTTGAACCAAACACGTCTGAAGCGTCTACATTTGGATCGTATAGTCGTTTTTCACGTACCACGAAAGTGGCAATTATCCCAAATTCATCTTCAACATATATTTTATCCCCCTTAACCAATTTATGTAAGTTATCAAAGACTGCCGGTTTTTTATCTTTATAGCCGGAATGTCCGGCTATAACAGCACTGCCTTTTTCCCCGGGGCGCGGCCCGAGCTTATACCAAGCTACACCGGCAGGCCCTTTGGGCACGCCCATTGCCCCTTCTGGCGTGAGACCTACATATTCAACAACAGTATTAACATTAATTTTTGGAATTTTAAGACGGGCTGGAAGTCCCGGACTGGTCTGCATTTCAAAAGAGATGCTCTGGGAAAGATTACGGGCTGACAAATCCGAAGCCGGGAATGAAACAATTATTGCGGAGAATGCAATTCCCGCAATACCAATAATAAGCAATGACCATTTTAATGAAAACTTAAATTCCATAGATTCTCCAGAAGGTTCATAGCATAATTCCACAAACCTTTTTTTTCTTCAGAAGGAAATCCCGTTTTCGGAAAACCGGGGGCAGATACAACGACGGTCGCAATTGCGAAATCTCTGGCCGTGAGGCCATTGGCATCGCCGCTGGCCGTGACGGTATTTGTCGTTGTTTGCGTAAGATTTGTTTGGCAGACAAAACTCCAGGTCTCATTGGTTTCCAACAGGTTATTTTTATTAAGGTCTCCCGGATGTCCCAGAACACGGCCTGGCAAGCCGGTGCATTTATCATCGGTAACGCTGACATTGCTTAATGGCACTGTGCCGGGATTGGTCACGGTATATGTGTAAGTAACCGCTCCACCGGGAGAAGAAAGCAAAAATGTGTTCGGGACTTTTGTTACGTGGATCAAGGGTGGCACGATTGACGCTCCGACAACAACTGTGGCGGTTGCGATGTCAACCGCGCTTATTCCATTAGCCCATCCGGTTGTGGTGACGACATTTGTATGAGTTTGTGAGAGTGTTGTCGTGCAGCGATAGACCCATCTTTCGTTCACCTCGAGTTTGGCATTGGCATTAGCATCGCCGGAGACAAAGATTATAGGGCTGCAACTATCGCCCGCCATAGTTATATTGGTTACCGGAACCGTTCCGATATTGCGAAGCGTATAGGTGTATGTCACTGGACCGGGACCACTTGGCAAGGCCAAAGGGCTGGGCACTTTTAACACGTCGATTAAAGGCGGGACTGGCGCCGAAGACAAACTTACACTTCCAGATACGGGGGGTATGGCATAAGTATTAGTGATAGTGCAAATTTTGGGAGTACCCAGGGTAAGGCTTATGACACCGCCCGGACAAAAACCGGAAAAACTGGCGGTATAATTTGTGTTAGAGGTTTCTGTTACAGTATAGGTGGCAGGCACGGGAAAGCTATTGGCAACACCAGAGGTAACTCCCGAAGCATTTACAAACAAAGGAAAATCAGCAACAACTTTTGTTCCTCCGACCACTAATTTAATGACAGTAATAGTTTCGGTTGCCGCGGTAGTATCAATCGTGTAATTCGGCGAATCATCGCCAACACCAGCATTTAAAGCCGCGTCCGTCCAAGCGGTGCCGACAGTAATGACATTTGTTGCGTCCGTGATGCCATTCGTCGGGGTATAAGTCGCGGTCTGCACGAGCGGGTTGCTAGTGTCTATCGCTCCGATTGAACCATTAGCAACGGTAACATCGGCCGTAGCAAATTCTACCGGAGTTTCCGAAAAGGTGAAGGTGACCAAAGATGTATCGCCGATATTCAAAGCGTCATCGTCCATGGTAACGGCAACAGTCGGAGCAGTGACATCGGCGGCAGTAACAGTAATTGTCGGCGAACCGGCAAGAAGCGGCGTAACCGGGCCTGGGTCCCCGGCATCAGCCGTACTAACAGTCAGAGCTGTCGCCCCCATTGCCACATTAGATGTTCCTTTATAGGTAAGAGTAATTGTATCGCCATTTGCGCAATCTGCTGTTATGTCAACAGTAATTACTTGTCCTGTAGCGGTGGTATTGGGAGAACCGGGAGCGGAGTCCACAACACAAGAACCCGTGCCTGACACAACAGACCATTTTCCATCGGCATTTACATCACCTGCGACAGCGACAGGACTAGCATTCGGCGCGGTAAAACCGGTCGGAATGGTAAAAGTTGGGCTTGCCGCACCGAGAGTCATTCCGCTTACATTAATCGTCAAAACAGCGGTAAAAGTATGTGAGGTGGATTGTACAACGGTCACACCCGCGCCCTGAGCACCGCCATCTACCGCAATCGTGGCTGTACCTCCCCCGGTTGCGGCTCGCACAATATTATTGTATCCGGTAAAAACCAAGAAAAGCGCGAATATTATTATTATTGAATTTTTATTCAATTTTTTTATATATAGATTCATATTTATGCTTGGACTAGATTAGTTCTTTTTTTCGAGCCAAGTAGAATGAGAATAGAGCGCCAAGAATTCCGGCTGGAAGAATGATATTCCAAAGAGTATTTTCTTCCGGAGGAAATCCGGTTTTAGGAAGAGCGGGAGCAGATACCACAACTGTAGCCAGCGATAGATCGGTAACGGTAAAGCCATTAGCGCTTCCTTGCGCTGTCCCAGTGTTGGTTGTCGTTTGGGTCAAATTCATTTGACAGGAATAAACCCACGTCTCCGAGACATCAAGCATATTGTTGCTATTAACATCGCCGGAACGGCCGGAAACCGGACTGCATTTATTATCAGCAACACTGACATCATTCAGAGCGACTGTGCCCGGATTAGTTACCGTATATGTGTAGGTAACCGCTCCGCCGGAAGCGGGAAGAAGTAATACGCTTGGCTTTTTTACCAGATGAATTAATGGCGGCGGAAGCGCAGCGCCGACAACAACCGTTGCCTCGGCGGTATCAGTAGCGGTAAAACCATTGGCCTGACCGGTCGCAGTTACCGTATTGGTAGTGGTTTGCGAGACATTCGCGGTGCAGCGGTAATTCCATGTTTCAGTGACTTCAAGCGTTAAATTACCATTAGTATCGCCGGAAAGAAAGGTTACAGGAGAACATTTATTATCGGCAACCGTGACGTTGCTCATTGCAACGGTTCCAATGTTCGAAACTGCATAATCAAACGCAACCGATCCGCCTCCAGCAGCCAGTAGTGCCAGCAAAGATGGGACTTTGGTAATGCTGATTAAGGGTGGAACTAGAACTGGTGTTGGGGTCGGTGTTGGAGTTGGAGTTGGAGTAGAACAAGTTGGCGCGGTAATGGTATCAGTAGCTGTCGTGACTGTTCCACCGAAGGCCAAAGCCCTTCCATTCCAGGTGGTGTTAGCGCCCACCGTAATACCGGAATTGTCAATTACCGTTCCCACAAAAGTTGTATTAGCAGCCAGCGTCGTAGCCGCGCTCGGCGTCCAAAAAACATCACAAGCTGATGCGCCGGACAATGAGACAATTGCCCCGGCGGTTGAATCAAGCGCGCCCACAGGCCTAAAAACATATGTTCCACTGCCGCTGAGAGTGAGCGGCCCCCCCACATTCATCGCCCCCGTACTGCAATACACCCCAGGGGTGTATACGCCGATAGGGCCGTGAGTCGTGTCGGTAGAAAGATTAATCGCTCCAGGCGCAAAAGTGAAGGTGCATGCCTGAGAAGCCAAAGCGGATAAAGCGCTACCCTGAGCCGAGCCCGCCGTAGAATATGGGGCGCCACTTCCGTAGTTTGTATGCGTGCCAGCGGGGGCAACGGCCGGTCCGGTGGTAAACCCGACGTCTCCGTTGACTGTAGTTCCTGCCACTGTGTTGGTGTAGGTACTGCTGAGAATGCCATAGGTTGCCGCTGCTCCGAGAGAAGGCGTCGTAGCCGCCAATGCGGAAACCGGCAAAACTAAGCCGAGAGCCAGAGAAACAAAAATAATTGAAGCTTTGTTGAATTTTTTCATAATTTTTTTATTTTAGTTATTAAATTAGAGAAGTTTATAATTTTGAAGGATTTTTTCGAAATCCCAATTCCTTCGAATTGGTTAGTGTAGTCGACCTTTTTATGAACCTAGAGCAAGAGCGTTAATCCTCTCCTCTTTCCAACTCTCAATTATAACACTTTTCATTCTTTATAATATTAAGACTATGGGGATAACTTCATAAGAGCAAACCTGTCTGTCGACAGGCAGGGCTCAGTACGGGACCTGCTTTGTTTTTGGCGCTTATTTTTGCTATATCTATACACTTATTTTAGGGTTTTAGGGCTTGGAAAAAAATAAGTGTTGAGGTATATTTTCTATATGTCATTAAGTATAGGGATTGTCGGTCTGCCAAACGTGGGGAAGTCCACGCTTTTTAACGCGCTGACGAAAAAAGGTGTGCCGGCGGAAAATTATCCGTTCTGCACGATTGATCCGTCGGTCGGCATCGTGCCGGTGCCGGATGAGCGCCTGACCAAACTCTCGGCAATTTCCAAGTCCAAAAAAACTATTCCCGCGATAGTAGAATTTGTAGATATCGCCGGTCTGGTCAAAGGCGCGAGTACCGGCGCCGGGCTTGGCAATAAATTTCTCTCCCACATTCGTGAAGTGGACGCGATTATTGAAGTGGTGCGAATTTTTGAAGATAAGGCGATGATTCATGTGCATGAGGCTATTGACCCGCTTTTTGATATAGAAGTTATTAATTTTGAATTGGAGCAGGCAGGGATTAAAAAGCCGACTTTGTATGTATTGAACACATCGGAGGCTGCAGAAAATGTGAAACGGGATTTTATTTCAAAACTTCCGGGCCCGTATATAGAAGTTGACCCTATTTTCGGCACTGGTCTGGATAACTTGATTAAAGCGAGTTATGACTTACTCAATCTGATTACTTTTTTTACCACCGGAGAAGATGAATCAAGGGCCTGGACGACAGTCCGCGGAGCGACCGCGCCATTTGCCGGCAAATCAATCCATACGGATTTCCGGGATAAGTTTATCCGGGCGGAGGTCGTGGCCTATGACAAGCTGGTGGAAGCCGGTTCTTTTGCCAAGGCGCGTGAGCACGGCTGGGTCCGCACTGAAGGCAAAGAGTATATAGTCAAAGACGGTGACGTAATAGAGTTTTTAATTTAATTTATGATATTAAGACGAATTTATATTTTCTTTTTTACCTATATGGCGTCAATGTTTTTTGCCCAGACGCTAATCGTATTTTGGCTATCTAGGAATGGTTTTGGTTTTGCCGAATTGCTTATCTATTACATGGTTGCTTGTCTTGTTGCCTTGGCGGGCATATTCTTTTTCCCAAAAATAAAAATAAATGCCAAATATTCTATTTTTGGGGGCATATTATTCAGCATTCTACAGGCTTTTGTTTTGATAAAAATATTCGGCAGTTATCAACTTTATTTATCCGGACTTTTTTCAGGATTGAATATAATTTTTTTTTGGATTCCTTACAACGCAATGCATTTTAAGTTCAGCCACGAAGACAGCCGGGGGCTCCATAGCGGAATGTATTATTTGATTACACCGATATTAGGTATAACCCTCCAGCCACTTACCGGCATCGTAGCTGAAAAATTTGGTTTTGAAACCGTATTTTTGACAGGAGCCGCCATGTACGTTGTTCCAATCATGCTGCTTAGATTTTTGCCCTCTTTTGACTATACAATAAACGTTAGAAATTATTTTTTTGAAAATAAGTTCAACTGGTCAACTTTTTTTCAGGGGATAATGTTAAGAATAAATTATTCTTTTATTCCCATATTTACGTTATTTTTTATAAAGACTCCGAGGCAATTTGGCAACTTTTTCGGATATTTGGCCTTAATGACAGCAATTGCTTCCATAATTAATGGCCATATATCGGATAAAATGAAAGACAGAAAAATATTTTTCTATGTATTCAGTGTTTTGGCGGTTGCAAGTTTCCTACCTCTCGGTTTTGCGGAAAATTCTTATTATTGGCACATTTTCGCCGGCATAGGCAGCTTGTCTATATCGCTTGCCAGTCCCTTTTGGCTTACTTTTAATATTGATTATTACAAAGATATCGGAATTGAAAGAACGATGGCTTTAAGAGAATTATTTTTAAACATAGGTTATTTTGCAACGCTTATGATTGGCTTGTTGGTCTTTTATTTTACAACTTCTCCCAAGGTGAGCCTGATAACAGTTTCAGCGATATGCTTGTTTCTTCCCGTTGTTTCTTATTTACAAGGTGTTTATGTAAAAAAATAATATGGAAATCAAAATTTTTTATTCAGAAAATTGGCCCTCCTCCGCTGGTGCTATGGCGGGTAAAACCGATTACGAGCTTTTGGATACGGGCGGAGGAGAGAAGCTGGAAAGATTCGGTCCATACACTTTTGTGCGGCCTTATGAAGAAGCGGTTTGGCCAAAGACGCTAAAAAATGAATGGCAAAAATCGGATGGTAAATTTTGGAGTTCCAAAGTAGGTGCGAAAGCGGGTTGGAAAATGTCAAAGGCGGACTTTGACAAAAAGTGGGAAATGGAATACAGAGGAATTAAATTTTTTGCTTCGCCCACGCCTTTCCGGCATTTGGGATTTTTCCCGGAGCAGGCGGCGCATTGGGATTTTATTGAGAAGAAAATTAGTTCAGCCATTTCGCAGAAGAAAATTTCTTCGCGCTTTACCCTTCCCGGAGTACCGGGTGGGACTTACGCGACAAAGAAATTTTCCTCTGCTTCAAGGCTTAAGTTTCTAAATCTTTTCGGTTATACCGGAGTGGCGAGCCTGTTTGCGCTCCGGGCCGGAGCGGAGGTAACACATTTGGACGCTTCCAAGCAAGTTTTAAATTGGGCCAAAGAAAATCAAAAATTGAATACTGGGCTAGCCGAAGCATCGATGCGAGTGATAGAAGATGATGCCATTAAATTCTTAGAAAGAGAAGAGAAAAGAGGCAATAAATACGACGCTGTCATTATGGATCCGCCGAAGTTTGGCCGCGGACCCAAAGGAGAGATTTGGAAAATAGAAGAAATGTTGCCGAAGCTTCTTTCTCAAGTGAAAAAAGTTTTAAGCGATAAACCACTTTTTGTTATTCTGACTTCTTATGCGATTGACTCTTCTTCTCTTGCTCTCTGTTATGCACTAGAAGATACTATGAAGAATTTCGGAGGTAGCGTTGAAGCCGGCGAGCTTTGCGTTCTGGAAAAATCAAATAAGCGTATAATTCCCCTTGCCAATACGGCTGTTTGGAGTGTATAATATCAGTATGAAAGAATTTATAAAGAGAAATTTTGCCATATTGTTTGCTTTTATACTGCCGATAGTATTAATAATTGTTGTTGCCTTGAGTACTTATCTTCCGTCACTTTTTCTTTCTACTGATTATAATTTTGTTTATACATCATGTACTGACGGTACAAACTACTACTATTCATACAATTGTGATAACTATCTACAGAAACGCTATTCAGTTGTAAATAATAAATTTACTGTCAATACCGTTGATCCGGTTCAAGATTCAGATAAAGACAAGATACCGGATATTAAAGAAAACTATGCCGCTCGTATCTTCTTGCACGACACCAAGAAGAATGAGAGTAGAGAAATAACTCTTGCGGAAGCAGAAGCATTGATGCTGAACAGTCTTTTAACATCGCCTGACAGCGTTACAGTTTCCAGCAACTACAACAATGGAGGTGATTTCTTCTTTCCTTTCGGGGGGAATTCTTCCTCATATGGTTATTATCTTATGAAAGGAAGAAGTAAAAGCAAACTGAATCTTATAAATAGCAGTGATCGATATTATTACCAAAATAATTTTCAATTTATAGGATGGGTATTGCCCGGGAGAAATTAAGCGGAATTAATTATTATTAGCTATTAAATTTTATGAATAAAGAAGAATTAATAAAGGAACTTTTGGCTAAAGTAGCCACGGGTGAGATAAGCCGTGAGTACGTTCTAAGTCAGCTAAATTTTCCTCCGGGAGCGCAAAAGAGGGTGGCAGATGCTAAAGGGGAGACGCATTTTTCTGTGACCAAGATGTTGTATGTTTTAGGCGCGGCTATTGTGGTTATCGGGATTATTATTTTTGTTTTTCAGATTTGGAATGATATAGGGTCTCTTGGACGCATATCAGTTACATTGGGCCTCGGTTTTCTTCTTACCGCTATCGGGTCATTCTTACTTAAACAAAAGCCGGAGGATCATATTGGGTCGGTTTTCCATTTCATGGGAGGTTTACTCGTTCCCGGGGGAGCGATGGTAACTCTTTCGGAGCTCGGTTTGGACTTTGTTTCTTTGTGGCCCGTTGCTCTAACCTTCGGGGCTATTTTTGTCTTTTATTTATTAATAAATTCTATCCATAAAAGTGCTATTCTGACTTTTTTTACGATAGCAAACGGCACGGCTTTCATTTATCTTGTCGTTGAATCGATTACTGACGGTTCATTCTATATGCACGGGGATTTATACGCATATTTGACGATGGTAGTGGGAGCCAGTTATCTTTTGCTTGCATATTCTTTTCGAGGCGGATGGAATGATAAATTGGTGGAAGTTTTGTATTTCTTTGGCATCGCCGGCTTTCTTGGGGCTGCGTTCTCACAGGTTTTCGGTTCAGTGCCATGGCAAATGCTCTATTTTATTATCGTGATTGGAGGCCTTTTCTTGTCAGCTTACATAAAGAGTCGCGCTGTATTGGTGGTTAGCACTCTTTTCCTTATTGCGCATGTTTCTTATATCACAAGTGAATATTTTGCAGATTCAGTCGGCTGGCCAGTAGCTCTTATTCTTCTCGGCTTTATATTTATCGGTCTTGGATATGTGTCAATTACAATCAATAAGAAATATATTAAAGCCTAATTGATTCAAAAAATAACAAAAAACAGCTTTTGCAAAAAGGCGGTTTTTTGTGTATTATAAATCCACCATGAAAGAATACGACCATAAAAAACTGGAAACAAAATGGCAGAGAGAATGGGAAAAGATCGGAATTTATCATGCCGAAGATTTTTCTAAGAAACCTAAATATTACAGTCTGATTGAATTTCCGTATCCTTCGGGCGACGGGCTGCACGTCGGGCATCCGCGGCCGTATATCGGCATGGATATAATATCTAGAAAAAGGAGATTGGAGGGTTATAATGTGCTTTATCCAATCGGCTGGGATGCATTTGGTTTACCGACGGAAAATTACGCAATAAAAACAGGCAAGGACCCGCATTTTGTCACAAAAAAAAATAGCGATAATTTCCGCCAGCAAATAAAATCGCTTGGTATCTCCTTTGATTGGTCTCGGGAAGTGAATACCACTGACCCCAAATATTATAAATGGACGCAATGGATATTTTTGCAGTTTTTTAAAAAAGGCCTGGCGTATAAAGCCAAGATGGCTATTAATTGGTGTCCATCATGCAAAATTGGCCTGGCGAATGAAGAAGTAGTCGGCGGAAACTGCGAACGCTGCGGGACGCCGGTCGTGAAAAGGGAAAAAGAACAATGGATGCTCGCGATTACAAAATATGCCGAGAGGCTGGATAAAGATTTAGACGACGTAGACTATCTGCCGCAAATAAAGCTCGCGCAGAGGAATTGGATAGGAAAGAGCGAGGGGGCGGAAATAGAATTCAGTTTTTGCCCGTGCGCGAAAGAAAATATACCAAATCTTGAAAAAATTAAGGTTTTTACCACTCGTCCAGATACTATCTTCGGAGCAACTTATTTAGTGCTTTCTCCTGAACATACACTGATTTCCAAAGTTAAATCTAGAATTTCAAATTGGGCCGAAGTGTTGCAATATATCGGAGCAAATAAAAAAAAGACGGAAATCGAAAGGACAGCTCCCGATAAAATAAAAACAGGTATTGAATTAAAGGGAGTAAAAGCAGTTAACCCGGCGACTAAGGAGGAGATTCCTGTTTGGGTAGCGGATTATGTGCTTGCATCTTACGGCACAGGAGCGATTATGGCTGTGCCGGCGCACGACGAAAGAGATTTTGAATTTGCGAAAAAATACGATTTGCCGATTCGCCAAGTAGTTGCGCCTGTCTCTAAAAGTCCTATACCTGGACAGATAGTTCGCAACGATATGCCGTATGTAGACCGTGATGCTGTGATGTGCATTGTTAAACACTGGGATAAGGATGAATATCTGTGCATCCAATGGAAAAATCATATTGACGTTCGCTCAATGGTTTCTGGCGGAATTGAAAAAGGGGAAGATTTTATTGAAACAGGGAAACGAGAAATTCGGGAAGAATCAGGGTACACAAATACAAAATTTATTCGACAAGTTGGCGGTTTCTCGTTTGTTAATTTTTATCATCAGATGAAAAAAACAAACGTACTCGCTCGGTTTCGTTATCTATATTTTGAACTTCAAAACGGGGAACAGATACCTATTTCTCCAGAGGAGAATGCAAAGCACAATGTTTTATGGAAGAAGAAAAACGAAGTATATGATTTTTTAAGTCTTTCGGAACGGGATTCAATTTGGAATGGTTTTCTAGGCAAAATAAAAGAAATTGCATATGTAGGGTCAGGATTGCTCGTAAATTCTGGTAAATTTGACAGAATGGATTCTGAAAAAGCAAAAAAGGAAATCATAAAGTTTGTCGGGGGGAAAGAAAAAACCACTTTCAAGCTTCGCGATTGGGTTTTTTCCAGGCAACGATACTGGGGTGAGCCAATACCGGTAATTCATTGTGAAGATTGTGGAATGGTTCCGGTGCCGGAGAAGGACTTACCGGTAAAGCTTCCAAAAGTAAAAAATTATCAGCCAACGGAGAGCGGAGAATCACCGCTTGCCAATATTGCAAAATGGGTTAATGTCCAATGTCCGAAATGCAAAGGCAAAGCCAAAAGAGAAACCGATACGATGCCGAACTGGGCAGGTTCTAGCTGGTACTATCTTCGTTATGCTGATTCGAAAAACAATAAAGAATTTGCGAGCAAGAAAAATTTAAAATATTGGACACCGGTGGATTGGTATAACGGGGGCAATGAACACACAACACTCCATCTTTTATATTCACGTTTTTGGCATAAATTCTTGTTTGACTTGGGATTAGTGCCCACGACCGAGCCGTACAAAAAACGCACTTCGCATGGCATGATTTTGGGTGAAGGGGGAGTAAAGATGTCCAAAAGCTTGGGGAATGTGATTAATCCGGACGAAATTGTAAAAACATACGGCGCGGATACGCTACGGGTCTATGAAATGTTTATGGGGCCATTTAGCCAGTCAGTCGCCTGGTCGACAGAAAGCATTATCGGAGCCAGGAGGTTTATTGAAAAGGTTTGGAGACTAGGTATTAAAATTTCAGAAAATCAGAAAAATTTTTCAGGTCCTCGGGTCGCCCGCGCTAGTGTTCAAAATAAGAGCGGTCTCAACCAGACCATTCAAAATTCTTCCGATTTTCTTTCATTAAAAAAAATTCTTCATAAAACCATCAAAAAAGTCTCAGAAGACATTGAAGAGATGCATTTCAATACTGCAATTTCCAGTATGATGATTTTAGCGACGAAGATGGAATCTGCCTTTGCTCTAGATCTTCAAAAAAGTCCGACTTTAGATTTGAAAGATTACAAGAAATTTCTGCAAATTCTTGCGCCATTTGCGCCGCATGTGGCGGAAGAGTTGTGGAATATGCTTGGCGAAAAAAACACTATTTATCTTTCCAGCTGGCCGGAGTGGTCTCCTGATTTGATAGAAGACGAAGAAATAAAAATTGTGGTGCAAGTAAATGGTAAAGTCAGAACCGAAATTATAATACAAACCGATGATAATGAAGAAATAGTGAAGAAAAAAACCCTTGAGAATGAAGCTATTTTGAAACAAATAGCCGGGAAACACGTAAAAAAGGTGGTTTATGTGAAGGACAAACTTATCAACATAGTTGTTTAGTATAGCGTTTGTCTTTTGGCATTATATTATATATAATTAAGCATCAAACATAGTCGTTATTTTTATTAGTTTTTTTAAAAAAGCTTATGCATTCAAATATATTTGACAGGCTCTCATTTTTATCACTATTCTTGGTTGTGGTATTGTTGCCGATTTTCTGTTTACCTTTTACCAATATTCCGGTTGAAACTTCAAAAGGTCTGCTTTTGGTTTTGGGACTTGCGGTTTCCGTGGTTTTTTGGGCAATAGCCCGATTTTCAGATGGACGGATAGTTTTTCCAAGATCCTGGTTATTAGTATCGGGATTTGGCATAACCTTGGTATTCCTGCTTTCAGCTCTTTTTTCAGGAACATCGCAAGTGTCTTTGTTTGGCACCATGTTTGATATCGGGTCTTTCTGGTTTATCCTTTCGGCTTTTGTTTTAATGCTCTTTTCTTCTATTATTTTTAGAACTCCCAAACGGGCAAAGATAGTCTTGCTTGGAATGATATTATCTTCAGCTTTTGTTTTAATTTTCCAAAGCGCCCATTTGTTCATGCCTACGATTTTGTCGTTGGGAATCTTGGCAGGCAAAACTGGCAATGTTTTAGGGTCCTGGAACGCGCTGGGGCTTTTTGCCGGATTTTCCGGGCTGATGTTTCTTTTGGTGATTGAATTTTTTCCAATTTCTAAAATGGAAAAAGTCTTATTGGAAATATTCATTTTACTTTCAATACTGTTGGCGGCTTCCGTAAACTTCCCGCTGGTTTGGCTGCTTCTTGGAATTTCCAGCCTTATAATTTTTGTTTATAAAGTTTCAATTACTTTCCAAAGAAATGAAAATGAAGAAGAAAAAAAGCCTTTTCCCATGGTTTCCTTTATTGTCGTGATGATATCTTTATTATTTTTTATGTCGGCGGGTTTTGTCGGGGGCTTCATTCCGAACCGCTTGCAGATATCAAATACTGAAGTCAGTCCTTCTTTTGGAGCCACCATGTCAATAACCAAGGGAGTGCTTGCCAAAGATCCTGTTTTTGGCATTGGCCCGAACAGGTTTACAGAAGCATGGTCAATGTATAAGCCCGCTGCTATAAACAATACCCAGTTTTGGGATGTTTCTTTTAGTTCAGGCTCCGGATCATTGCCTACCCTGACCGCTACTACCGGCTATCTTGGCATTCTTGCCTGGCTTGTTTTTTTCGTCCTATTTTTGGCTATCGGCGTAAAATCGGTATTTTCCAGCATTAAAAATGGAATAAATTGGGAAATGATGGCATTCTTCGTGCTGTCTCTTTATTTATTTATTTCTTCATTCTTTTATTCCACGGGAGCGGTAATATTTTTATTGTCGCTTGCTTTTACCGGGGTATTCATCGGGCTGGCTGCTTCTAATTCGGATAAAGAAATATCAATGTCATTTTTAAACGACCATAGAAAAAGTTTTTTCTCCATACTTGCCCTTATTCTTGTGATAATTTTTTCTATCGCCGCTTCATTCAGATATATAGAGCGCTTTGCCTCCATTTCATATTTTGGAAAGGCGGTTTTTGCGTCAACGGAAACAGCGGCGGAAGATTTTATCGGCAAAGCCCTTTCCTTATACTCGAATGATTTGTATTTGCGCACTTATTCGCAGATATATCTTGTGAAATTAAATACTATAGCCAACAAAAAATCGGAATTGTCCGACACAGATAAGGCGGATTTACAGGCAAGTTTCGACCAAGTTGTAAATAGCGCGCAATTGGCGGCAGCTTACGATCCTTCAAATTATCTGAATTTTCAGTTGCTTGGCTCCGTGTATCAGTCAGTCGGGTCGCTGGGGGTCAAAGATGCCTATAGCAAAGCCGTTGAAGCTTACCGGGCCGCTTCCAGCTTAAATCCGTTAAATCCGGGCCTCAAGCTTGCTATGGCAGGCGCGTCATTTGTTGATGGAAAAGTTAAAGAGGCTAAAGATTATGCAAAAGAAGCTCTTTCCCTTAAACAAGATTACATTGATGCTCTGATTACTCTTTCCCAGATAGCAAAAAGCGAAGGCAATAACAGCGGAGCGCTTTCTTATGCGCAGGCTGCCCTGTCTCTTGCTCCTGCCGATAAAAATTTAATACAATATGTTGATTCCTTAAAAAATTCTACACCCGCACCCGCACCCGATAAAGCTAAACAATAAATTTATAATAGGATGGAGAAAATCCTAAGAATTTTCGGCAAAGAATATGGGAATATCAACCAGGCCGCGCTCCTTTTGGGCTGTTTTACTTTATTTTCTCAAATTTTGGCCCTTTTCCGCGACCGTTCCATCGCGCATTTTATCGGGCCTTCTTCCTCTCTGGATGCTTATTATGCCGCTTTTCGTGTGCCGGACCTGATTTTTATCTGCATAGCATCGTTGGCTTCCGTAACGGTGCTCATACCTTTTATGGCGGCAAAAATGCCTGCCCGCTCTCACGATGGTTCGGGAGTAGGCGGGGACGGGGGGAAAGCAACTTCTGAAGCCCAAAAATATTTGAATGACATTTTTACCGTTTTTTTCAGCTTGATGATATTTGTTTCTCTTGCTGCTTTTTTTCTCATGCCATATTTAGCTCCTCTTATTGCTCCGGGCTTTGCTCCGCTTTTCCAAGAGAAACTTATTTTACTTTCACGGATAATGCTGCTCTCTCCGATTTTAATGGGTCTTTCCAATCTTTTCGGCACGGTAACCCAGCTTTTTCACAAGTTTTTTATCTATTCTTTAAGCCCGATTTTTTACAACTTAGGAATTATCGCCGGTGTTTTATTTTTTTATCCGATTTTTGGAATTTACGGGCTGGCGATAGGCGTCGTGCTTGGCGCCCTGATGCATCTTGGAATACAATTTTATGCGTCTCGCTCTTGCGGATTTACGCTTAAATTTTCGCCTTCAGTCAATTTTAAGGATATTAAACAGGCGGCAGCAGCTTCATTTCCCAGAACCCTGGGCCTCGCTTTTAACAACATCGCCCTAATCAGCATTATTGCCCTGGCTTCGTTTTTAAAAAGCGGCTCCATTTCCATATTTAATTTCTCATTCAATCTTCAGTCGGTGCCGCTGAACATTATCGGCATATCTTACGCGGTGGCGGCCTTTCCCACTTTGGCAAAATCTTTTTCCGGTGGCCGGAAGGACGAATTTAAAAAACATTTAAAGTCAACTGCCCGGGCAATCGTCTTTTGGTCGCTTCCCGTAATCTTTCTCTTCATCGTGCTGCGGGCGCAGATTGTGCGCGTGATTCTCGGTTCCGGGTCTTTTTCTTGGGACGATACCCGTCTGGTGGCGGCCGGTCTCGCGATTTTTTCCGTTTCAATTCTCGCGCAGGGAATGATTGCTCTTTTGTCCCGCTCTTATTATGCGACCGGCAATACCAAGCGCCCACTCTTGGTGAATTTTTCCTGTTCTGTCCTGATTATAATCTTGTCTTATGTATTTATTTATTTTTTTAAAAACGCGCTCTTGTTCCGTTATTTTATGGAATCACTGCTTAAAGTGAACGACATTGCCGGGACCGAAGTATTGATGCTTCCGCTCGCATATTCCATCGGAACTATTTTAAATTTTATTTTGCACTGGATTTTTATAAAGAGAGATTTTATGCCGGATGAATCTTTTATTACCAAAACCTTTTTTCAAAGTTTAGGCGCGTCGTTTTTTTTAGGATTGGTGTCTTATTTGAGCCTGAACGCATTTTCCCCGGTTTTTGGCACGACAACATTCTGGGGCGTATTTTTACAAGGCTTCATTTCCGGGATTTTAGGCATAATGGCCGCCATTGTAGTTTTGTATCTGCTTAAAAGCGAAGAATTGAATGACCTCATCAAGACTCTGAAAACAAAATTCTGGCGCGCAGAAGTCATCGCGCCGTCCCAGGAAGAGCTTTGACCCCCACACCTTTCGTTTTTATTGAAGACTTTCGGAGATTCTTCTTTTTAATTGGCCTAAGGCTTTACCGTCTTTTTTTAGCGCATATTCTCTTTTTCTTGCATCATATTTACTGGCACAAGCTTCATAATATCTCAGTTCGAAAGGCCGCCTCGCTTTCGTTGAACGATTAAGTCCATTATTGTGTTCCGAAAGTCTTCGCTTCAGATCATTGGTTGAACCAATATATAATTTTTCATCTTTCAAGCTCTTCAAAATATATACATAGTACATAATGACTATTATATGATCTGAAGCCATAAAACAAAAGGTGTGGGGGTTTGAAATATGGGCTTTTTCTGCTAGAATCGAAAAAGCTTATCCAAGCCGATTTTTATGTTTAATTTTAAAGATTCATTTTCCTATATCTGGCCTACCATTTCTAAATATAAATGGCAGTTTTACGGCATATTTCTTCTTTATGCCGCCAGGCCTTTATTGTCTAACACTGTTGTACCAATTTTTTATAAAAAAATTGTTGATTTGGTCGCAAATACCAATATAGATAGGCATGTATTAGCCGACTCCCTTTTTCATTATGTTGCCTTTATAGCATTTACCTTCATTATTGCTAATGTTTTAGTAAGATTCGGTCAATTTATGCTTTCAGAATTTCAATCGAATGTAATGAGAGATTTGGATAATCTTGCTTTCAGTAAGTTGCAAAACCATTCTTACCTTTTTTTTGCGGATAATTTTTCTGGTTCTCTGGTAAACAAAACGAAGAAATTCGTAAAATCTTTTGAATCTATGCATGATATGGCTATTGATAATTTTTGGAATCCGTTGGTTGCTTTTGTTGCAATTTTTATTGTTTTTTTTATTCAATCTCCCCCCATAGCATACGTATTTCTTGGCATTTATTCCATTTACGTATTTATTGCGGTTTTTCTATCTAAGAGAAAAATCAGATATTATATAGAAAAAGCTGACGCAGATTCACGGATTACCGGATATCTTGCTGATGCATTAACCAACATTCTATCTACCAAATCTTCCTCCGCTTCGATGAGGGAAATAGATAGATTTGGAGAAGCAACAGAGGAGGTACATTTTCTACGATTGCGAGCATGGAATTTTTCTAATCGACAATTAATCGTACAGTCCGTTCTTACTGTGTCAGTCCAAATTATCTGTTTATTCTTGGCTGTTGAACTCTGGATTTCCGGAAAGATAACGGCCGGAATGTTTGTTTTGATTCAAAGTTATTCCATAACCATAGGAAATTATTTTTGGGATTTAGGGCGTGCATTAGTCAAGTTTACCGAAGCATCCTCGGACATGAAAGAGATGGTTGACATATTTAAACGCACGCCTGATGTTCTTGATTTGCCTCGTCCGGAAAAATGCAGAATAAAAGATGGCAATATTGAAATAAATAACATTGATTTCCAATATGAAGGTAATGTGGAAGTTTTTCACAATTTTTCCTTAAGCATAAAAAAAGGCGAAAAAGTCGGACTTGTCGGGCATTCCGGCGGAGGTAAATCAACGATTACCAAACTTCTTATGCGATTTGTTGACATAACTAGCGGTGAAATTCTAATTGACGGTCAGGATATAAGAAAAATAACTCAGGATAATTTACGAAAACACATCTCTTATATATCCCAAGAGCCGATTTTGTTTCACCGAAGTATTAGAGATAATATCGCTTACAGCAAACCAAATGCAAGTGAAGGAGAAATTATTGACGTTGCCAAAAAAGCCCATGCCCATGAATTTATTTCTAAATTACCCCATGGCTACGACACTTTGGTTGGAGAGCGGGGGATTAAACTTTCAGGAGGCGAAAGGCAAAGAGTAGCCATAGCCCGCGCCATGCTCAAAGATTCTCCGATATTGATGCTGGATGAAGCGACTAGTTCACTTGATAGCGTCAGCGAGCATTATATTCAGGATGCTTTCAACGAATTGATGAAAGGCAAGACGACGATAGTGATAGCGCACAGACTTTCTACTATTCAGAAAATGGATAGAATTATTGTCTTAGATAAAGGGCAGATAGTAGAGGAAGGAACACACAAAGAATTGCTGGAAAAAAATGGTATGTATGCCAACTTATGGAACCACCAAACCGGCGGATTTTTGGATTAAAAAATTTATTTATGGATATAAAACACATCAGAAATTTTTCTATCATCGCGCATATTGACCACGGCAAGAGCACCTTAGCGGATAGAATGCTTGAAATTACACACACCATAGAAACACGCAAGATGCGCGAGCAGGTTCTGGATTCCATGGAACTTGAGCGCGAAAGGGGAATTACCATCAAAATGCAGCCCGTCCGCATGAAATACACCCCTCCCCAACCCCTCCCCAAAGGAGAGGGGCAAATTCCTTCCCCCTCGGGGAAGGCTGAGGATGGGGTTTACATTTTAAATCTAATTGATACTCCCGGGCATATAGATTTCTCCTACGAAGTGTCCCGCGCCCTAAAGGCCGTAGAGGGCTCTATTTTGCTTATAGATTCAACTCAGGGGGTGCAGGCTCAGACGCTTACCACGCTTGCTATGGCGCGCTTGGATGGCCTTAAAATCATTCCAGTGCTCTCTAAAATTGATTCCCCTTTAGCCAGAATAAATGAAGTTAAAGAAGAAGTTGTAAAGCTTTTAAACTGCGATCCAAATGAAATTTTGCTGGTCTCCGGGCGTACCGGAGAAGGAGTGGAGAATCTTCTGCAGGAAGTCGTAAAACGTGTTCCGGAGCCGACTTCCACCCTCCTCCTTGCCAAGGGGGAGGTGCCAAAGGCGGAGGGGGTGCTCCGTGCATTGGTTTTTGATTTTAAATATTCAAATCATCGGGGAGTAATAGTTTTTGTGCGGGTATTTGACGGCAAGATGACAAAAGGCGAATCTTTGCTTTTTGCAGTTTCGGGCGAAAAATTCACCGCTCTAGAAGTCGGAACTTTTTCCCCCGAAGAAACACCCGCCGATTTTCTTTCTTCGGGAGAAACGGGCTATATCGTTACCGGCATAAAGAAACCGGGTATAGCTTCGGTGGGAGATACTATTACTATGTTTAAAAATCCATTGCCGGCTTTTGAGGGCTATATGCAACCCTTGCCGGTTGTCTGGGCTTCGGTTTTTCCGGAAGATGCGGATGATTTTGCGGAATTAAAGCTTTCATTGGGGAAACTAAAGCTTTCCGATTCGGCTTTTTCATACGAAGAAGAATCTTCCGGTTCACTGGGCCGGGGATTCAGATGCGGATTTTTAGGAATGCTCCATCTTGAAATCATCACGGAAAGGCTGAAACGCGAGTTTAATTTGGATTTAGTAATCACTACTCCATCCATCACCTACGAGGTTTTAATGAAAAATAGCAATCAAGAAAAGATTTACCCGCACACTAATTCTCTGGTTGCGCCAGAAGCGCGTTTGAAAAACGACCAGAGAAAAAGTGTGCGGGTTTATTCTCCGTATTTTTTTCCTGATGACGGCAATATAGAGGCCGTATTCGAACCTTGGGTCCGATTGAAAATCATCACTCCGGTAAAATATATCGGCAATATCATGCAATTGCTTTTTGACCACGAAGGGGAGGTTGGCAACACGGAAAATTTCGGGGATAACCGTTCAACTATATCTGTAGAAATGCCCCTCCGTGAACTTATGAGAAATTTCTTTGATGAATTAAAAAGCGTTTCATCGGGCTATGGCTCCATATCTTATGAAATAGGGGAAATGCGCGAAGCGAATGTTACCAGACTTGACCTGATAGTCGCCGATGAAATCGTGCCGGCTTTTTCCCGGGTTGTTTCTAAAAAAAGAGCGGCCGAAGAAGCCGAAAAAGCGGTTGAAAAACTGGAAAGCCTGCTGCCCCGGCAGATGTTTACTTTAAAAATTCAAGGCAAGGCGCTCGGGCGCATCATTTCTTCCCGCACTCTTTCCGGCATGAAAAAAGATGTAACCCAGCACATGTATGGGGGAGATATTACCCGCAAAATGAAACTTCGCGAAAAACAGAAAAAGGGAAAGAAAAAAATGAAAGAAAGAGGCAGGGTAAACATTCCCCAAGATGTGTTTCTGAAGATGATGCGCGCCGGGGAATAAACCCCGATTAAATTTTTTATCCGAATATCGGGGAATACAGCAATATCATGCTGATAATAATCAATACGCTAACCACCGCCCAGACGACCTGGATTTTCTTTTGATGTTTTTTGTTGAAAAGCATATACTTAATGTATCACATCATGATAAATTTTCAACAAAAGAGAGTGTGGACAAATACAATGCGATCAAAACCTGTCCTGATATTTTTTGGAATTTTAATACTGATTTTTGCCTGGAATATTCTGGGTTTTTGGGGCAAGATGGAAGAAACCGGCAGGAATAAAAAAATTGCCGAAGATAAAGTTGCCGCGCTCAAGCAGCAGAAGGAAAAATATTCATCCGATATAAACAGCCTGGGAACAGACCAGGGGAAAGAAAAATTTTTCCGGGAAAATTTTGGCCTAGCAAAAGAAGGGGAAGGTGTGATTGTGGTGGTGGAAGATAAAAATCCGCCCATAGTCCCAAAAACCGATTCTTCTTCAGGAGTTTTTTCCTTTTTTGCAAATTGGCTTAAGTGGTAATATTGGGTTATAATAAAGTTATGAAAATTATATTTTTTGAAGTGCCGAAAGCGGAACAATCTGTTTTCTCACAATCCTTGAGCGGTTCTGAACTAGTTTTTTATGAGGAAAGATTAACTGAGAATAATGCTGATTTGGCGAAAGATGCCGATATTATTTCAGTTTTTGTAGATTCCGATATAAACAAAAACACTATTGATAAAATGGTGAATTTGAAATTTATAACCACGCGCTCTACTGGATTTAACCACATTGATTGCGAATATGCTTTTGGTAAAGGAATTAGGGTGGCCAGCGTGCCGGCTTACGGTTCTCACACCGTCGCCGAGTTTGCATTTGGTTTGATGCTCAATCTGTCCAGGAAGATTGCAACATCAAACACATACCTCAAGGAAACGCTTAATTATAATTACTTGCCATGGATGGAGGGTTTTAATTTGGAAGGCAAAACTTTGGGCGTTATTGGCACGGGAAAGATTGGCAAGAACGTTATTAAAATTGCAAAAGGATTTGAAATGAATGTGTTGGCGTTTGATTTGTATCCGGATGCGGCGTTTGTCAAAGAAAACAATTTTGAATACAAAAGCTTTGCCGAGGTGGTTTCGCAATCCGACATTATAACCCTGCACATTCCCTATACCAAAGAAAATCATCATCTGATAAACAAAGAAAATATTTCCATGATGAAAAAAGGTGTTTATCTGATTAATACTGCCCGCGGGGAACTTGTAGATACCGAAGCCTTGATTAGAGGTCTTAAAGAGGGAATTATCGCTGGAGCGGGGCTTGATGTGCTTGAAGGAGAGAAGCAGCTCCAGAATGTCCAAAATGCCGAAAACGAAGAAATAAAAAAAATTGTTGCCTTGAACCACGAACTGATAAAAATGCCGAATGTGATGGTGTCTCCCCATATGGCCTTTTATACCCGAGAAGCGATAGCATCAATACAACAGACAACCATAGATAATATAAAAAGCTTTATTTCTGGAAACCCGATTAATTTAATTAAATAAAAATGGACAAGCGTTGGATAAAAAATTTTAATGAACTGGCGACAAGTCCGAATAGGGAGAAGGCGCTTTTAATCGCCGAAGCGGGACTAGATGCCATTGATACCAAGGAAGCAATTTCCCGTTCTCTCAAGTTGGAAGGTAATGTTATAAACGTTATGGGGGAAAGTTTTGATTTATCTAAATTTAAAAATATAAAAGTAGTCGGTTTTGGCAAAGCTTCCTGCGATGCGGCTGTCGCATTGGAAAAAATCTTAGGATCCAGAATCAAAGAAGGCGCCGTTATCGGCCTTCAAAAAATTCCCAGCAGATATATTGAAATTTTTGCTGGCACCCATCCGAGGCCGTCCGAAATAAACCTGGAAGGCGGAGAAAAAATATATGAAACAATAAAAGATTCCGACAAAGAAGATTTAGTAATTGTTTTGGTTTCGGGCGGGGGTTCGGCCTTGCTCTGCTATACGGAAGAAGAATGCGAGCAGGGGATAAAACTTTATGATTCATTTTTAAAAACAGGCAAGACAATAACCGAAATCAATACGGTTAGAAAACACCTTTCATTACTCAAAGGCGGCGGCTTGGCTAAAATTGCTTATCCGGCAACGGTTATCGGCCTTATTTTTTCCGATATACCGGGGGATCGTTTTTGCGATGTGGCGTCCGGGCCGACCTATAAAGACGAGACGACGGTTGCGGATGCGGAAACGATAATTAGGAAATATGATTTAGGGCATTTTGATTTGACAGAAACACCGAAAGAAGATAAATATTTTGAAAAAGTCCGTAATTTTGTCTTGGTTTCCAATAAAACGGCGGTAGAGGCGATGGCGAAAAAAGGAGAAGAATTTGGCTTGAAACCCAAGATAATTTCAACTGAATTATATGATGAAATTGGCGGAGCATTAAAAAAAATTTTTTCTATTCATAACGAAGCCAGAAAAGGATTTTTTCGGGTCCTCGGAAAAAATCCCCAGACCACTCAAAAACCCTTTTCTGGCTTCGTTAGCTTGGCCGCCGGAGAGCCAAGCATTGAAATTAAGGATAAAAAAGGAAAAGGAGGCAGAAGCCTTCATATGGGACTTCAGGCCATAAAAATGAAAATGGTTGATGAAAACTCTGTTTTTATATCATTTGCGTCCGACGGTATGGATAATAGCGATGTTGCCGGGGCAATTGTTGATAAAAAAACATTAGAAAAAGGAGAAAAATTTGGGCTAGATGCGGGGGAATATCTGGAAAGATTTGATTCCTATACATTTTTCCAAAAAACCGGGAATATGATTATGACCGGTCCCACCGGTGCCAACGTTTCCGATTTGATGATTTTATTGACTAAAAAATAGAAAATCTTTAACATACAGTATATTGTATATTAAGAAAACTATAAATCATTATATGAATGATTCGAGTAATATTCCGGAATTTGGAATTAAGAGAAAAAATGAAGAACGGAGAGACGGTGGATGCGGGGTTATTTTTGACCCACAAACACAAAAATATGCCGTTAGCAAGAAGCAAGATGATGGTAAATTTGGTCTTTTTGGAGGAGGTGTAAGTTCCGAAGAAGATATAAAAAACGGGGTCTTAAGAGAAATTACCGAAGAGAGCGGTTTGCATGATTTTTTGCATGTTGAAAAAATAGCTGAGGCCTTGTGTCATTTTCACAATACTTTAAAAAACGTAGACCGTATCGCGGATGCCACCTGTTTTCTAGTGATACTTAAAAGCAATAATTTAATACCGACCAGACTCGAAGAGCATGAAAAATTTACCTTGGCTTGGGCGACTCCGGAAGAAATTTTGTCCAATTGGGAGTCCCACACCAGGAACGAAGACCGTGACCACTGGAGATACTTTTTGAGGAAGTCCGTCAATCGTGCAATAGAACTTGGTTATGATAAAATAAATAAAACTTTTCCTTAATATATCATATATTGTATATTAAAGAATTTAGATTTTGTTTTCTGTTTTTAATTTTTTTTCCCGATTGCTTCGGAAATGTTTTTATAGCCGTCTTTTTTTAGAAGTTTAACCAGTCCCAAGTTTATATCGCTGATTAGCTGAGGTCCCTCAAAAATCATCCCTGTGATGAGTTCTATAAGGCTTGCACCCAACTTGATTTTCCTATAAGCGTCTTCTGCATTAAATACTCCGCCGGAACCGATAATGATAAATTTGCCTGCCCCGCCCTGGCGCGGGTCATTGGTTTTTTTATAAACATATCTAATTAAATCGTCGGACAAACTGTCTAAAACTTTCCCGCTTAGCCCGCCTTGTTCCGGAACCACTTTATCCATAATATTTTTATTGTTGCGATTTTTTGTCAGGTTGGTGCAGATAAACCCGTCAATCTTGAATTTAGACGCGATATCGATTATATCGTCAACTTCTTTTTTATTTAAATCCGGCGATATTTTTAAAAAAATTGGCTTCCTTTTGGGAATAGACATAATTTTTTCCAACAATGCATTAAGCTTGGCATTATCAGTAAAAGGCTGGCCGCCGAAAGCATTCGGGCAACTGATATTTATCGTCATGTAGCCGCCGATATTGGTGAAAATTTTATAGGCTTTGAAATAATCCGCAATAGCTCTAGCGGTGTCAGCTGTTTCTTTGCAGTTGGTTTTCGCGATATTAATGCCTACCGGAATAGTAAAACTTTTTCCGGTTAATTTTTCAGAAATATTTTCACAGCCGTTATTTGTCAAGCCGTAATAAACAGCCAAAGATTTTGATTTTTTTAACCGCCAAAGGCGCGGTTTGGGATTGCCCGGACACGGTTCGCCGGTAATTGAACCGACTTCCGTAAAGCCAAAACCTAAAGAGGGGGCAATATCTATCAATGCCGCGTTTTTATCAAAACCGGCCGAAAGACCGACGGGATTTTTGAAATTTATGCCCAGAATATTTTGTTCAAGCATTGAGTTTGAATAACCGAAGCAGAAATAAGCTATTTTCCTGGTTAGGGCGTATTTTCCCAAAAAGTGCAAGAAAACAGTCATCCAGTCGTGAATTATCTCCGGGTCAATTTTAAAAAAAATAGGCTTTAAAATCCATTTATATTTTAGGTGTATTATGTAGTTTCTGGCAGTAATTAGTTCGTTCAACATATTTTAATAGTATCAAAAATGTGGTAAAATTAGAAGTATATGATTCCGGAATTTAATTATCCGATTAGTAAAATCGAAGCGGAAGAAATTAAAGATTCGCGAGGAAATCCGACAATAAAAGTGACAGTGTTTGCTTGCCCGTCCGAAGCTTTAGCGAAGGCGGGGGCCGGGGATATATCGGATAGTTTTTCCGTACCGTCCGGAGCAAGCACGGGCATTCATGAGGCGCGAGTCATGGAAAACAGAAAGGCGATTTTTAACGTAAATGAAATAATATCAAAAGCCCTGATCGGCAAAGATATTTTAAACCAAAAAGAAGTAGATAAAATTATGCTTGAACTGGACGGCACTCCGAATAAAAACAATTTAGGCGGTAATTCCATGATTGGTGTCAGTATTGCCTGCGTAAAAGCAGCGGCCAAAGTTACCGGCCAAGAAGTGTATCAATATTTGCAAACTCTGGCGGAAATAAAACCCTCGCGCAAAGCACCATATCTTTTTATGAATCTGCTTGAAGGCGGCAAGCACGCCGGCAGTGTTTTAGCTTTTCAGGAATATCTTATCATGCCCGATACGGAGAATATTTCCGAAGCTGTCGGTATTGGAATTAAAATACAGGATACGCTGAGAAAAATTATTGGCAGGGATTTGGGAGAAGAATCTCTTATATTGGGCGACGAGGGAGGTTTCGCCCTGAAAGTCGCGGATGTTTGGAAGCCGCTTGTTTTTTTAACTGAGGCTATCAGGCAAAATAATTTGCAGGATAAAGTTCGGCTGGCTCTGGATGCCGCCGCTTCGTCTTTTTATGAACCTGTCCGCGCAAGCGGGAATGGCATTTATAAAATCAGCGGGGAAGATATTTCCAAAAAAGAACTGATGGAGCTCTATGAATCTCTGATTAACGAATTTAATTTATTTTCCATTGAAGATCCGTTTGACGAAGAAGATTTTGAAAGTTTCAGGGAACTGAAGGAGAAAAACAGGAACTCATTGATAGTGGGGGATGATTTAACTGTTTCAAATAAGACGCTTCTTAAAAAAGCGATAGAAAAGGGGAGTATAAATGCGGTAATCATCAAGCCAAATCAAATCGGCACACTGACCGAAACCCTTGAAACAATGAGATTGGCCCGGGAAAATAACATTGAAATAATTATCAGCCACCGGGGCGAAGAAACCGACGATGATTTTATCGCTGATTTGGCTTATGCCTTTAATTGTTTTGGATTAAAAGCCGGCGCTCCGACAAAACCCGAAAGAATGGTAAAATACAAAAGGTTAATACAGATTACCAATTATTAAAGTATTTTTTATGGCAGAAGAAAAAAAAGAGAATTTTGTGAAATGGTATGGCGAAGTGGGGATTGCCGATGTTCCGAGCGTGGGAGGCAAAAATGCCGCATTGGGGGAAATGTATTCCAATCTTGTGCCACTTGGTGTCCGTGTGCCGGATGGTTTTGCTCTGACAGCTGATGCCTACCGGCATTTTTTTAAAGAAACAGGTTTAGATGAAAAAATAAAAGAAATTCTTTCCGATATTAATACGAAGGATATTCACAATCTTCAAATTCGCGGGAAAAAAGTCCGTGAAGCAATCTTGGAGGCTGTTTTGCCCCAGAACCTGCAAGACGCAGTTGCCAGGTCATATGAAAAATTAGGGGAAAAATACGGAAAAAACAGCGATGTAGCCGTCCGCTCATCGGCCACAGCCGAAGACCTTCCCGGCGCTTCTTTTGCCGGCCAGCAGGAGACTTATCTCAATGTCCATGGCATTGAAAATATTCTTATTGCGACAAAAAAATGCATTGCTTCGCTTTTTACCGACCGGGCCATTTCATATCGGGCCGATAAGGGATTTTCCCATTTTGATGCGGCTCTTTCTGTCGGTATCCAGCTTATGGTGCGTTCTGACCTTGCGTCTTCGGGTGTGGCATTTACTATTGATACGGAAACCGGTTTTGACAAAGTTATTTTAATAAATGGCATATACGGTCTTGGCGAGTTTATCGTGCAGGGCAAAATCATTCCCGATGAATTTATAGTTTTTAAGCCGATGCTGGAAAATGGCGTTCAAAACCCTATCATTGGCAAAAATATCGGCAAGAAAAATATCAAGCTTGTTTATGCGAAAGATGGGACGAAGCAGGAAAAAGTTTCATTGCCGGATCAGCAAAAATTTTGCATTACAGACGAAGAAACCGTCCGGCTTGCAAAATGGTGTTTCCAGATAGAAAAATATTTTTCAAAAAAGCACGGACATTATCAGCCGATGGATATTGAATGGGCCAAAGACGGGAAAACCGGCGAACTTTTTATCGTGCAGGCGCGTCCGGAAACGGTTATTTCCGGAGAAGACAAAAATGTGCTGAAAGAATATAAACTGCAAAAAACAAGCAAGATATTGGCAAGCGGCATTGCGGTTGGGGCGAAAATCGGCAGCGGGAAGGTCCGTGTTTTGCGCAATGCCAAAAATATTTCGTTGTTTAAAAAGGGAGAAGTACTGGTAACCGAAATTACCGATCCGGACTGGGAACCAATTATGAAAATTGCTGGAGCCATTGTGACGGATAAAGGAGGGCGCACTTCTCATGCCGCCATCGTATCGCGCGAGCTCGGCATTCCTTGCATCGTTGGCACCGGCGTCAGCACCAAAGTGTTGAAAAATGGGCAGGAAGTGACAGTCGATGCTTCTCCGGGACAGGTGGGCAATGTCTATGAGGGCATTATTCCGTTTGAGATAATGGAGCATCATTTGGACAAAATACCCAAAATAGCGACAAAAATTATGGTAAATATCGGCTCTCCGGACGAGGCTTTTAAAAATCACTATCTTCCGGCGCAGGGGGTTGGCTTGGGGAGGTTGGAATTCATTATTGCTTCGCATATCCGCGTTCATCCGAATGCCTTGATTGATTACAAGAAATTGAAAGAGGGGAAAAAAACTCCCGCCATACGAAAATTACTTGGAGAAATTGAAAAATTAACGCCTTTGTATGAAGATAAAACGCAATTTTATGTGGACGAGCTTGCTTTGGGAATTGCAAAAATTGCGGCTACCTTTTATCCGAATGAAGTGATTATCCGTTTTTCGGATTTTAAAACAAATGAATACCGCACGCTTTTAGGCGGTATTTTATATGAACCGCACGAAGAAAATCCAATGCTGGGCTGGCGCGGCGCATCCCGTTATTATGACCCGAAATTCAAAATGGCCTTCGGCCTTGAATGCATGGCGATGAAAAAAGTGCGCGAAGATATGGGTTTTATAAATGTTGTCCCGATGATTCCGTTTTGCCGGACGCCCGAAGAGGGGAAAAAAGTGGTGGAAATAATGAAAGAACATGGATTGGACCGCGCCAACGACAAAAGTTTGAAAATTTACGTAATGTGTGAAATTCCGTCAAATATTCTTCTGGCGGATGAATTTCTTGAAGTTTTTGACGGCATGTCGATTGGCTCTAATGATTTGACCCAGCTTACCCTGGGACTAGACCGCGATTCCGGCATCGTGACTCATATCGCGAATGAAAACAATCCTTCGGTCAAGAAATTTATTGCCGAAATTATCCACAAATGCAGAGAGAAAAATAAATATATCGGTATTTGTGGCCAAGCGCCGTCGGACTATCCGGAATTCGCGCAATTCCTCGTATCCGAGGGAATAGAGAGCATGTCGCTTAATCCGGATACGGTCATTAAAATCATTATGGCGCTAAGCAACAAAGAGCAAAAAGGTTAAAATATTTCTGGTGCGAGTAGGGGGAATCGAACCCCCGTCTCAACCTTGGGAAGGTCGCATTCTACCACTAGACCATACTCGCATCTAAAAAATATAACTTTATTTTACCTTTTGGGCAAGTATGCTATAATGCAAACTCATTAATAATTAATTTTTCAAAATTATGCAAAACGTAACCATTTATTCGACCCCAACCTGCCACTTTTGTCACATGGCCAAAGATTTTTTTAAGGCAAACAATGTCGCTTATACGGAACATAATGTTGCCAGCGATCTTGAGAAAAGAAAAGAAATGATGGAAAAAAGCGGACAGATGGGCGTACCGGTCATAATCATCGGCAATGAAATTATTGTCGGTTTTGACAGGCCGAAAATAGCTAAACTGCTTGGACTTTAATCTATTCTTAATATATTATTGCTCCCATATGCCCTCGTAGTTCAACGGATAGAACAGTTCCGTCCTAAGGAATAGATGTAGGTTCAATTCCTGCCGAGGGCACACGTTTATTGATTTTTTTAAAAAAATGTGATAAAATACTTCCATGAATGGGAAATCACAAATGGAACCAAGCCCGGACCAAAGAACCCTTAGCCCAGAAGAACAGGCCAAGGAGGCATTTCTAGATTCATTAGAAAAAGGAACTTATGATGTGCCAAATTTAGCCGAGGCTTTGAAAAATAAATGGATTGAGCAAGGAGAATATAGATATTGGCTTAATAAGATTATGGAAAGGATAAGATAATAATTACTCTGCACCAGGAGCAATAATATCTCTTTTATTTTCTAAAATTTTATGTTAAATTATACTCATGGATCCTGAATCCAAGAAGTTGCTTGAGGCCACTTTCAAACTGGCCGAAGAAAATAACGGTATGTTGCGTTCGTTGCATCGCTCTATGCGCCTGTCGCGCATTATGAGTTTCTTGTATTGGGCGTTTATAATCGGCTCCGCAATCGGCGCATATTATTTTATCCAGCCGTATTTGGAACAGTTAGTAGGCGTATATAGCGGGGCAGGCGATATGCTCAATAATTTTAGACAGCTTAACCAATAGGTAATTGCCTGGGTAGGGCCGACGCTAGGTCGGCCTCCCGACCCCAAAGGGCGTCGGGACTCAGTTTTATGGCATTTGTTTATATATTACAAAATGAAGATGGAAAGTATTACATAGGTAGCACTGTTGATTTGGACGATAGAATGCAACACCATTTAGGTGGCTATACCCCTTCAACTAAAAGATTAGGGAAACTAAAACTAATTTTTTCTCAAAAATATCAAACCTTAAAAGAAGCTAGAAGTATTGAATTTAAGCTAAAAAAGTTGAAAAGACATGATTATATTGCTAGTATAATTAAAGACGGTTTTATCAAGATAAAATCGTGATGCCTGGGTAGAGCCGACGTTTCAGTCGGCTTCCCGACCTAAATGCGTCGGGACTCATTCGGTATATAAATACCCAGGCATAGTTGTTTATTAAATAACCATGCCTGGGTAGCTCAGTAGTAGAGCTCTCCCCTGAAGAGGGATAGGTCGGCAGTGCGATTCTGCCCCCAGGCACAAAAATGAATAAGAAAAATATTTTCTTTTGGGCTCTCTATGATTTTGCAAATTCAATAACTACTATTGTCTTTTTTTTATATTTCTCGCAATGGTTAGTCGTGGATAGGGGAGTTTCTGATTTTTGGTATAATATGATTTTTACAATTGGTTCTATTTTGCTTCTTTTGACCGCTCCAATTCTAGGAAGTATTGCCGATAAAAATGGAAAACAGCAAAACTATCTTAATTGGATTACGGTTTTGACCTTCCTGTCTTTTCTTGGCGTGTCATTTATAACTCTCTTTTTTTCCCATCAAGTATTTTTAGCAGTCCTGTTTTTTATAATCGCAAACTATCTTTATCAGTTTTCTTTTGTTTTTTATAATGCGCTTTTACATCATATTGCTCCACCGGAAAGGTGGGGAAGAATATCGGGTATCGGTCAAACTGGAAATTGGCTAGGGCAAATTACTGGACTTTTAATAACTCTACCGCTTGCCAGTGGTGCAGTCTACCTTGTTGGTGAAGCTGGTCGCGCACAGACATTTCTTCCAGCCACTATTATATTTTTTATTCTCTCAATACCAATGCTTTTGTTTTTCAAATTACCAAAACCGGAAGTAGCTTATAATAAAATTAGCTTGAAAGAAGAGTATAAGAATTTCTGGGGTCAGTTTAAAGAACTTATAAAAGAACCAAATATAAGACTATTCCTTCTTTCCTTTTTCTTTTTTAATGATGCAATTATAACAACTCAAAATAATTTTTCCATATACATGCAGAGAGTTTTTGGTGTTTCTGATAGTACAAAAGCAATGCTTCTTATAGGTATATTAGCTACTTCAGCTATTGGTGCATTTTTCACCGGTTGGCTGGCGGATAAAATTGGTCTTAAAAAAGCTCTCATGATAATTCTTGGAAGTTGGGTAGTAATATTTCCACTTATGGGCATAATTTCCAACTTTGTTGTTTTTATAATTTTATCTATTATGATGGGCTTTTTCTTTGGTGCAACCTGGACGGTGTCACGAGCAGCAATGACGGCATTGTGTCCGAAAGAAAAACTAAATTTTGGTTTCAGTTTTTACACTCTGGCCGAGCGTATTTCAACGCTCGTCGGGCCGTTGTCATGGGGCTTGATAACTTCACTTTTTATTGGCCTTGGTCCAATACGTTATAGAATTGCCGTAATGTTTATGGCTATTTTTACTACTGTTGGGATATTCTATCTTAAAAAAGTTGAGATAAAAAACACGAACCGGTCTTTCTAGATTGACCTGACCCGGACACTGTTTTTCTTTTCTTTGTCCACTTTTTGAAGCTTGATAGTTAGAAGGCCGTGTTTTTCGGTCGCTTCAACTTCTTCCGGCTCCACTTCCGCCGGGAGTGATATAGTGCGGGAAAATCTTCCCCAATAAAGCTCTTTTGTAAAGTAATTATCTTCATCGATAGTCCTGCTTTCCTCGCGCTGTCCGCGAATGGTAATCATATCCCGGGCAATCGATAATTCCAAATCCTCCGGCTTGACTCCGGCAACCATTGTCTGAATGATGATATCAGTAGGCGTCTGATAAACATCAACCGACAATTCTGCCTCATCATTTTCCTCTTCAATCCAATGATTGCCATTTTTCTTATCTCCGTTTTCCGACTTGACCCCTTTTATCAGATGCTCCTTTTTCGGTTCTAAATTTTCTTCCTCCATACTCATGCTTCCGGTCAATCTTTCAAAAAAACTTCTTTTTTTATTTTCCATAATTTTTCTTAAGCAACGATTAACTTTTAATTTGTACTCATCCTTCTCACTTTTTCAAAAAGCAGCATAACGATAATCGTGACGACCCACAAAAACGCGAATACTTTCAAAAAGTCATTTCCGTCATTCCTTATTATAAAAAAATTAAAGGCGCTATGCAAGGCAATAGCGACCAAAAAACCGACAAAAAGAAACCATTTTCTCCTAAATTCGTCCATATAGAACGAAATTCCTATAGTAATGCCTATCGTTCCGCTTGAAACAGTATGGAGAAGGGTAGACCCGAGAAACCTGAGCTGGCCCGTAAGCAGGCCTACCGTTGCCCCGCTTACTGAAAGCGGCTTAATCAAGAACAGGGAGTTTTCCAATGCGGCAAAACCTAGAGCCGCGGTAATGAGATAAATCGGCCAATCTATGGGTTCATTGGCATGATTTGTCTTGAAGAGAATGATTAGTACGGCGAGATATTTCAATATTTCTTCCGCGCCGGCCCAGAGGACCAGCTGGCCTTCGGATGAGCCTATATGGGCTTGTATGAATTTTTGGACCGGCAAGACGACCACAACAGCCAGCATACCCATCACAAACACTAAAGCGAGCAATCCTTTCGGTTCGGGGTTTTCTTCGTCTTCTTTTAACCAAAACCATAGCCACAAAAGAGAAGGAATAATTCCGCCCAAAAACGCCAAGCCTAGGATTTTTGGATCGTTTGCTAAGAAGGCCATTTTTCAATCATTAATAGGTTTTTATTTTTTCCAGGCATCATCGACCAAATTTCTTCCGTGACGAAGGGGATAAATGGATGTAGAACTTTTAGAAGGGTAATCAAGTGTGTAAAGAGCAAAGCTTTAGCCGAATCGGCATTTTTGTTTTTCAAGATTTTCTTCTTTGACCTTTCTATAATAATATCGGCGAAAGTGTGCCAGAAATAATGATAAAGTTTTTCCGCGACGAGATAGAATTTATATTCGTCCATTTCTTTCGTGATTTCTTTCATTAACTCCTTCAGTTCTTTATTCGACTTGGCATCTTCTTCATCATACTTGGGATTTTCGGGAATCGTATAATCTTTTGTGTTGTCTAAAACAAAACGGGCGGCATTCCAAATTTTATTCGCAAAGTTTTTATATCCTCTGATTTTATCGGGAGAAAGCGCTAAAGATGTTCCCACGGTGTTACCGACGACCACTCCCATCCTGAAAGCATCCGTACCGAATTGTTCCGTAAGAATGAGTGGGTCAATTACATTTCCCTTACTCTTGCTCATTTTCTGGCTTTTGGCATCAAGGACCATTCCATGCAGATAGACTGTCTTGAAAGGGATTTCCCCTGTAATATAAAATCCAAGCATAATCATCCGGGCAACCCAGAAAAAAATAATATCACCTCCGGTTTCCATAACATCTGTGGGATAAAATGTTTTAAAGTCGTTATTATCCGGATAGCCAAGAGTGATAAAAGGCCACTGTCCGGATGAAAACCATGTGTCAAAGGTGTCGCTGTCTTGGATTATTCTTCCACCGCATTTGGTGCATTTTGAAATATTATTTTCCAAATCCACCATGCCATGCTTGCATTCTATGCAGATTTTTGCCGGAATAGAAATACCCCAGACGATTTGTCTGGAAATATTCCAATCCATAATGTTATCGAGCCAATATGTCGTAATTTTTTTATAATGTTCCGGAATATAATTAATCTCCCCATTATTTATTTTCTCTAATGCTTTTTCCGCTAGAGGCTTCATTTTCACAAACCACTGGCTTTTTATTTGGGGTTCTATAACGGTTCCGCATTTATAGCATGTTCGGACAACATGCTTGTAATTTTCATCTATCTTAACTACCAAGCCCTTTTTTTGAAGTTTTTCAATAATTGACGGTCTGGCCTTTTTTATATGCTGACCTGCGAATTCTCCTGCAATCGGAAGAAGTTTTCCATTTTCGTCAATTATTTGCTCTTTATCTAATTTATGCCTTTCGGCAATTTCAAAGTCAGCTGTATCGTGCCAGGGAGTGATGGTCATTACCCCTGTGCCGAATTCCATATCAATCATTTTGTCTTTTATCACCGTAGCTTCTATCGGCCCGTTTATCCATTCCAGTTTTATTTTTTGTCCATCGGTATAATTCTGATAACGCTTGTCGTCCGGATGCATTACCACATATTTGTCTCCGAATTTTGTTTCCGGACGGGAAGTTGCGATAGTAAAAGGCCCGTATTTTAAATAATAAAAACTATCCGTACGCTCCTCGTCTGTGATTTCCAAGTCCGAAAAAGAAGTTTGATGTTTTGAACACCAGCTGATGATTCTATTTCCCCGGTATACCAAACCATCTTCATACATTCTTTTAAATGTTTGGTAAACGGCTTTTACCACATTTTCATCCAGAGTAAATTTTTCCCGAGACCAGTCGCATGATGCCCCCATTTTTCTTATTTGGGATTTTATATTTTTTGAATTGACAAGAGTGAAATCCAAAATTTCTTTGTAAAGTTCCTTTGGGTCCATCTCGAATCTCGTGCGTCCTTCTTTTTCAAGTTTTTTTTCATAGACCACTTGAGTTTCAAAACCGGCATGATCTAAGCCCGGAAGCCAAAGCGTTTTAAACCCCTGCATCCTCTTATAGCGCACCATTATGTCTTCAATAGTCATTACCAGACCGTGTCCGGCGTGCAGAGAGCCGTTGGCATTTACCGGAGGCATTATGATAGTAAACGGATTTTTTCTATCGCCGGGCAGATTATCCGGGTTAAAAAAACCACTTTCTTCCCAAAGCTTATAGATTCTTTCTTCGGTTGTTTTCGGGTCATAAGGCTTGAGCAGTTTGTCTTCCATCCCGTTAGAGATTTTCATAATTTTATTATAGTTATTATTTTAAACCTCAAAACATGTATCTCGTTATCTCTAACGGGATCCATCCTCAAATAATATCATATTAAAGCCTTAGATTGCCAGTTGCTTTGATGTTGCCTGCTTTTAGAGTTTTCTTTTTGTTTTTGATATAGTTAAAATATCCAGCTATACCAATCATGATAGAATTGTCAGTTGAAAGTTCTTTAATCGGAAAAAATAATTTTATTTTTTTATCTTCAAGTTTTTTCACTTCATTTCTTAGATGTTTGTTGGCGGCAACTCCGCCGGCAACAATTAAAGTTTTAATCCCGTGTTTTTCAACGGCTTTGGCTGTCTTGTGAACGAGACATTCAATAACCGCGTTTTCAAATTCCAGGGCAATTTGCGCTTTTGTCTTTTCATCCGGTTTGCCAATGTCTCTGATCAAATATAGAACAGCGGTTTTAAGTCCCGAAAAAGAGAAATCAAAGTTTTTAGAATAAAGCATAGGGCGGGGGAGAGTTACCGAAAAACTAATCTCCGAAGCTTGTTTTTCTTTTCGCCGTAGAAATTCGGCCAGTTTGGAAATCTCCGGCCCGCCGGGATAGAGAAGGCCGAGCATTCTTGCGACCTTGTCAAATGTTTCCCCGACAGCATCATCCAGAGTTTCGCCTATGATTTTATATTGCATAAAATTTTTCATCAAAACCAATTCCGTATGTCCTCCGGAAACCAGCAAAGAAAGAGCAGGGAACTTTATTTTAGGTATTAAAAATTCACCTTTTTGTTTTCCAAATACTGAAAATATATGCCCCTCCATATGATTTACGGGCATCAAAGGAACATTCCATTTTTTTGCCAATTCTTTGGCGAAAACAATGCCTGTCCAAAGCGCGATTTCCAGCCCCGGTCCGTGAGTGACGACAATCAAATCCACGGGAGATTTTCTATTTTTTAATTTCGCTTCTTTTAATGTTTTTTCCAGAAGAATCGGCAAATTTTTATTATGTTCTCTTTTGGCCAATGCCGGATAAACTCCGCCATAAGGAATGTGGATTTTTATTTGTGAATTTGAATTATTTGCCAGGATTTTAAAAGAAGCGTTTAGAACGCCCCCTTTTGCCTCCATTATGCTTATCCCCGTGTCGTCGCAGGATGTTTCAATGCTTAAAATTCTCATGTGGGCGGTACAGGATTCGGACCTGTGGCCTTGTCTACGTCAAAGACACGCTCTACCAACTGAGCTAACCGCCCATTGTTTATTTATAGCATTTTCCATTAATTTTTCAAATAAGTACAGGAAAATAATGTTTTAATTAACAAACTATTATTTACTAATAACTCTGCTATCGCAGATTTATTAGTATTTGTGATATAATATAACTCGTGAGCCTTGTTTATGAAATTTTAAAAGAGTTAAGTGCCACGTCTTTGAGATATAAAGGAAGCCGTGTGAATCTTTTTGGTATTCCAAAATTCAAAAATTATTCTTAGAATTGTTTAAGCGGAACTTTGTCCTACATTCGTAAAACTGGTTTTATAGAACATAGTGATGCGGGGCTGATGATAACTCTTAAAGGTCAAAAATATATAAAAAAGAAAATAGATTCTTTAAAACAATTTCATTTCAAATTTGACCAAAACGCTCCCAAAAATCTAATAGTGATGTTCGATATTCCGGAAACTAAAAAAGCCGAAAGGGAATGGCTCCGCTGGCATTTGAAAAAATTTAATTATTCTATGATTCAAAAAAGTGTATGGGTTGGACCATCTCCGTTACCTAAAGAATTTCTAGACTACATTGAAAAGATAAAAATAAAAAACGGTTTCAAGATTTTCAAGTTGGCAAAAGAGTACGATTTTAAAAAGTGAACCATGAAAATTACTAAACTTTCTGCTATCGCAGAGTTCTTAGTATTTTCGCTATTTAATATCTGACTATTGCATTTTTTCCTTGATTTTTTCAAGCGCCAGGATGAAAGCGCCCATGCGCAGGTATGTTTTTGTTTCTTGGGATTTTTTAAATATTTTTTGAGCGGCGTCATTCATCATTGGTTTTAATTTGTCAAAAACTTCTTTTTCACTCCAATGCTCGTTCTTTAAATTCTGGTCCCATTCAAAATAAGATACTGTTACGCCTCCGGAATTTGCCAAAATATCCGGCACAACAGGAACACCTTTTTTGAATAAAATCTCATCAGCCTCCGGATTTATCGGGCCATTGGCAAGCTCCAGGATGGCCTTAGCTTTGATTTTTTCCGCATTAATGCCAGTTATCACGTTTTCAAACGCGGCCGGCACCAGAAGGTCGCAGGAAAGTTCTAAAAGTTCGGCATTTGTTATATTTTCAGCGCCGGGAAAATCTTTCAAGCTTCCGGTTTTTTTCTTATGAACTTCAACTTCATTCAAATCCAGCCCGCTATCTTTTACAATCGCGCTTTTTGAATCAGAAACGGCCATTACCGTATGTCCGTTTTCAGCAAAAATACGCGCGGCATTTCCGCCGACATTGCCGAAACCCTGAATTGCGACTCTGCATTTTTCTGGAAGCCCGATTTGCGCTCTCAATGAGTCAAAAACATAAAATCCGCCGAGGCCCGTAGCCGAGCCTCGGCCCGCCGAACCGCCCTTGTCGAGCGGCTTGCCGGTAAAGGTCGCTCCATTTTCTTCGCCCGTTAATTTTTTATATTCATCCGCCATCCAAGCCATTATCTCGGGCGTGGTATTCACATCCGGCGCGGGGATATCTTTATGCGGGCCCAACACATCTGCGAGCTTTTGCACCCACCCGCGCGAAAGCCTTTCCAGTTCATTCTTAGACAATTCTTTCGGGTCAACGGTTATCCCGCCTTTGCCTCCGCCCATCGGAATGCCGGCGACCGCGCATTTAAGCGCCATCCAGAAAGCCAACGCTTTCACTTCGTTTATCTCGGTATCGGAATGGTATCTGATTCCGCCTTTATAGGGCCCCAGGGCATTATTATATTCCACCCTATATCCTTCAAAAATTTTTTGAGAGCCATTGTCCATTTTAACCGGAATTGAAATTCTGATGTCCCGGTCGGGTTGGCGGAGGCGGGCGATAAACTCGTCGCCAAAATTTATAATCTTAGCAACTTTGTCCAACTGCGCCATGGCGTTTTGATAGGGATTTTGCATCATTCTATTCTACTGCTAATTTCTCTAATATTTCAAGTTCTTCTTTTGAATTTGGCTGCAATGCTTCTATGATATTTACCACCGGCACGGCTTCAATCTTTTTCTGCTGGTCGCATGCCATCTTGATAAGATCTGTCAGATAATATTCGGCCTGCGCATTTTTATTTTTAATCTTATTAATATTATCCCAAAGCCATTCTGCGTCGAATGCATACAAAGCGAGATTCAACTCTTTGATTTTTTTCTCTTCATCGTTCGCATCCTTGAACTCGACGATTTTTTTGACCAGATTATCGGTTCCGCGAATTATCCTGCCGAAGTGATTCAACCCGGTTCTCCAATCTTCAAAGTCAGGCACCAGGACTGTAGCTATCGTCATAGTTGGATTCTTTTCCGCGTGAACGGAAATTATGCCTTCAATCGTTTCTTTGGAAATTAGCGGCTGGTCGGCCGAAATGACAAGGATTATTTCGGGATTATCATTAATTGCTTTTCTGGCGGACATAACCGCGTGTCCGGTGCCAAGCTGTTCGCTCTGTTCCGCGTAAATATGTTCGTTTCCCAGCACTTCTTTGATGCGTTCTTTTTTATGGCCTACGACAATAATTGGTTTTATTCCGGAATCCAGTTTTTTAATAGTATCAAGAATATGCCGCAAAAATGGCTTGTTTTTAAGCATTGCGAGCGCTTTCGGCTCGTCCATTTTCATTCTGGCGCTTTTTCCGGCGGCTAGGATTATTATTTTGATTTTATTTTTTTGAATCATGTCTGCAGTATATAGAATTAAAGCGGCATTATCAATTTTTAGTCGGCTGTTTTATAACATTTATAAATTGTCACCTGGTTCAAGGGGTCGCCCGGGGAATTTCTGTCAAAAGATTTATAAAATTTGCACGAGCTGTCAAATATTTTTTTATTAAAATAGCCTTCAAAACCGGTGTCCTGCATATTTTGTTCCGGATAATTTGCCACGCGCGCAACAAGGTATATGCCGTTTTTCGTCGCTTTTTCGGATATTAAATCAAGATTTTGCGTCTCGGCGGCAAAGTTTTGCGTATTGGTGTCTATAACATTGCCGAAAATTTTCCTGCCGGACATCAGGGCGACAAGCGGAGCTATTTCCTGCGCGCCATAGGCCGGGAAATCTTCCGGGGCGGTTTTTAAAGCTTCCGCAATTTCTTCCGGCTGGTTAAAAATTCCCTGCGGCCCGTAAGTATTCACATATCCGGAAATTGAATAGAAGGAAACGAAAATGTAAAATACAATAAATGCCCAGGCAATTTCCTCCCGTTTTTTATTCAGAAATGCCGCGAATTCAACCGCCAGAAATATAATAAACGGCAATAAAAGATGCAGGTATAAATAATAAAGGTCTTTATATAATAAAAAAAATACGGCGGAAAAAATCAACGGATAAATCCACGATTTATTTTTGGCGATAAACATCCCGAGAAGGCTTGAGATTATAAGCAGCCATTCAAACCGAGCGAAGACGCTTAAAATATTCCATTTATTGATGCCGGTCGGCCGGTTGAACTGATGAATGATTAAATCATAAAAGACTTGATGCGGGGCTAAGATAAAAAATGGCAACAATATTACGATAGTAGCGGCCAGCCCTCCCAAGATGATATTTCTAGCAGGCAAAAATTCTTTGGAAATGAGTTTATAGAACAAAAAACCGAGCAAAGCCGGTCCGGCATATAATTTGGAAAGGCAGGCGAGCGCCCAAAATGCTCCGGACCAGAAATGTTTTTTGTTTTGGTCGGAATAGAGAGCCAGAAGAATGAAAAACATCATCACTTCCGCGCCGGTGACATAATCCGAAGTGGAAAGGATGGTAAAAGAGAAAAGATAAAAAATGGGGCCGAGCGCCGCAAAAATATTATTCTTCCGGAGCAGGAGATAAATTAAAATTGCGGACAGGCTGTCAAATAATATCGGGAGAGTTTTGAAGAGAATAATATGCGAACCGAAAATAGCCTTGAAAATTGCCATCATATATATGAAAAACGGAGGGTCGGCGAAGAAAAAATCCTTATATGGGATAAATCCACGCAAAATGGCGTCCGACATATAGAAATAGACGTTTTCATCGCCGAACCTGAATTGCAGTGAAGAAAGTTTCCACAAGGCGAAAGAAATTATAGCCAATGCCACGATCCATATATCCCTATGCGTGTTTTTATTTTCCATAAAAATATGATTATTTGTTTTTTTGGCGTTTTTCGATTTCTTCCAAAACCTTCGGGATTTTTTTGAAATCTTCCATTAAAGTCTCGCGCATTGAACCGTCATACAGAGCCGCAGCCGGATGATAAAGAGAGAAGAAGTATTTAGTAGACATGCCCTTAAATGGCTTGATTAATAATTTTCCGTGAGCTCCGGATATTTGCTGGTCGGGAAAAAAATTATTCATCGCGTGACGGCCCAGGAATATTATCAGCTTGGGCGAAATTATTTTCAGCTCTTCCAGGAGCCACTCCCGGCACGATGCTTTTTCCTCCGGCAAGGGATCGCGATTGTTCGGTGGGCGGTATTTTACGATGTTCGTGATATATATGTTTTCTCGTCTCAATTTTATTTCCGCCAGCATTTCGTCCAAGAATTTTCCCGCCGCGCCGACAAAAGGTTCGCCTTTTTCATCTTCCGATTTTCCCGGCGCCTCGCCGATAAAAACTATTTCCGCCTCGGCATTGCCGACGCCCGGTACCGCCTGGGTCGCGGTTTTTTTCAATTCGCACTGGCATTCCGCTATCCATTTCTTGTGCAGATTTTCGAGTTTTTGCGTTTTGTCCATAAAATGTTATTATATCTTGCATTGGCCCTATCGTCTAATAGTTAGGACATCAGCTTTTCAAGCTGGTAATCTGGGTGCGATTCCCAGTAGGGTCACCACTTCGTTCTTATAAAATAAAAACTACGCGATACGCGCACAAAACGAAAATTAGATTAAATATTTCTTTTTTGCTATAGTATAGAAGTACGACAGGCACGTTTTAGTCGACATGTCTGTCAATACAATTATTATTTATTTATCAAAGAATATGGACGAGCCAAAATGCCCTGTTTGCGGCAATGACCCGTGCACTTGTAAATAGGAAAATAAATTTCGGAGATTATTGCAAAAAAACAACCCTCTCGGGGGCTGTTTTTTTTGAGCCTTATTTGTTTTTTGAAAAAACCGCAAAATGGTATAATTACATCACCAAAGCAGGTTAAACTCTCCAAGGGAGGGGGTCGAATACATTATTATGTAGATAAATATATATAATATATGGCACAAAAAGAAATCGGAAAAGTAAATCACTGGTATGACAAAGCGCAGGTGGCAGTGGTAAAACTCAGCGGCAGCCTTAAGGTTGGGGATAAAATAAAAGTCAAAAAAGGCGATTCGGAATTTGAAGAAACCGTCGGTTCAATGCAAGTCAACCACCTGGCTGTCAGTTCCGGCAAAAAAGGAGATGAGGTAGCGATTCAGCTTTCCCAGAAAACAAAAGAAGGAGCGGTAATTTATCCGGCGGAGTAAAAAAGATTATTTTGATGTTTAAAGACAGAAAAGAAGCGGGAGAATTGCTTGCGGAACAGCTTATTCAATATCGCGATACGGATGCGGTTGTCTATGCGCTGCCGCGCGGGGGAGCAGTGCTTGGTTTTGAAATAGCGCATTTTCTGCATCTGCCTCTTGATTTGGTTATTGCCAGAAAAATCGGGCATCCGGACAACCCGGAGTATGCCGTTTGCGCCGTCACCGAAGAAGGAGAACCGTTTTGCGATGAAGCCGCGCGGGCAATGCTTGACCCTGCATGGCTGGAAATAGAGATAAAAAAAGAGCGGGAAGAGGCAAAACGGCGCAGAAAAACATATCTGAAAAACCAAGAACATCACTCGCCCAAAAATAAAATCGCAATTGTCGTGGATGACGGGGTTGCGACGGGACTTACCCTGCGGGCCGCGCTCCACTCGCTTCGCAAAGAGCAGCCCAAGGAACTTTTAGCGGCAGTGCCGGTTGCCCCGCATGAACTTGTGGAAATTCTTCGCGCTGAAGCGGATAAAGTTGTAATTTTAAAAGACGAGCGGAAATATCTCGGCGCGGTCGGGTCTTATTATCAAAATTTTCCGCAGGTATCCGACGAAGAAGTGATTGAATTACTGGAACAGAATGTGTTAGATTGAAAAACAGGGAGGGTTCGCCTAATGGTATGGCACTGGTTTCGAAAACCAGCGGGAGCAATCCCTTACAGGTTCAAGTCCTGTACCCTCCGCTTTTTAAAATCTGTTTCTTATCAATGTCCATATTCCCTTGATTCCGTCGCGGGCGCGGATGTGCTTGCCGTCTTTAAAAGTGCGCGGAGAATAAATTATGGGTATCTCTACTATCAATACGCCCGCGCGCAGCAATTTTGCCGTAATTTCCGCTTCTATCTCAAATCCGTCGGCGGAAAGTCTCAGCAGCCGCAAAATTTTGCCGGGAATGATTTTATAGCAGGTATAAATATCGGAGAGACGAGAACGGTATAAAATATTACAAACCCATGACAGGAATATGTTGCCGATTCTATTTAATAAATAACCCTGTTTTCTGCCGCGCTTGCCATATATGACGATGTTCTCTTTCGTCTGATTGTAAAGTTTTCGCAATACTGACGGATTATATTCCAAGTCGGCATCTTGGATTGCGATAAATGAACCTTGGGCGCGCGCAAATCCTGTCCGCAAAGCAAAACCCTTGCCGTGATTCTGAGGCAATTGTATGTATTGGATATTTTTATATGCCGCGCAGATAATCGGGGTATTGTCTTTTGACCCGTCATCAACAACCACTATCTCGTATTCAACATCCCTGAATGCTTCTTTGACGGATTCCAGGACGCGAAAAATAGTTTTTTCTTCATTATAAACGGGAATGATGATTGAAATCATATTATTTTGCATATCCGGCAACAAGACTCTGATTTCGCTCCGCTACCGGGCATGTATCGCCAGATAGATATCTTCCAGCGCGCGGACGGCGTCGCCGGCGGCGATGTTGTTCTGGTGATAAAGGACATTAGTGCAGTCTCCGGCCGCCCAGATGCCCGGAATTTCGGTTTTTTGCGACCAGGCGTCGATTTTTATCCTGCCTATTTCATCAAGGGGCACCAGCCCTTTGGCAAAATCGGTATTTGGAATTTGCCCGATTTCCACGAAAATGCCCGAAACTTTGAGTTCTTTCTGCTCGCCGGTAACCTTATCTTCATAAATCAACCCCTCCACAAATCTATCGCCCCTAACTTCCAAAATATCCACATTTTTAATTGCTGTTATTTTCGGATTTTTTAAAACTTTTTCTATTGTTATCTGGTCTGCGCGGAAAGAATCGCTTCGGTTAATGAGCGTGACGGATTTGCAATAGGCCAGGAGCTGGGCGGCCGTTTCAAACCCGGCATTGCCCCCGCCGATGACAGCAACATCCATGCCCTCAAAAAGAGGCCCATCGCAAGACGCGCAATAAGTCAGGCCTTTGTGTTCAAGCTTGTCCGCGTTTTTGGCAACGAGTTTCCTGCGTCCGCTGCCGCTGGCAATCAAAATTGTTTTAGAACCGAATTCTTTATTTCCATCCGTCTTTACTAAAAATCCTTCCGCATTCTTTGTGAGCGAAATTACTTTTTCACCTTCTTTAATCTCCAAGCTTTCTCCGGCATTTGCCGAAACATGCTTTTTAAAATTTTCCGCCAATTCCGTTCCGGACAGGGAAGGAGTGCCAATCCAGTTGTAAATCTGTTCGGAAACGACGGATTGCCCGCCCCATTCGGATGTTATAAAAAGGGTCTTGAGTTTTTTGCGGGCGGCGTAGACAGAAGCGGCCGCCCCGGCCGGCCCGCCCCCGATAATGATCAGTTCATAAATCATCTTTATATTCTACACTACTTGTTAAATTTTTAAAAATTAACTTTTTCCGGTACGGATTTTTTAAAGCTTAAAAAATCCTGAAGTTTTCGGCTCGACAGCCTCAAAACCCCTGCAAAAGTTTATTTTAAAAAATTATTTTTTATTTCTCCTCAAAAATGCCGGAACAGCGCTCCAGTCGTCGCCGTCATCTTCTATGATTTCTTCCTTGGCATCTTTCTTGTCTCCTTTTTTAATGAAATCGCTGCTGCCGATGTTTCCGCTCTGGATGCTATTGTGTATTTCTTTTTTAGCCACCGCTGGGTTCTCGTCTTTGAGAAGCGTCTGACCCACGCCGGTTCCGCCAAAAAGGCTCTTGCGGGGCGTGTCGGCAGGGAAACTGGTAGCAATGACGGTAACTTTTATTTCACCTTTTTTTAATTTTTCGTCGCGAATCGTCCCAAAGATTACCTTGGCGTCTTTGTCAATCGACTCGGTGATTATTTTTGCCGCTTCTTGAATTTCGTGAATTGTCAGATCATCTCCGCCGGAAATAGCGAAAAGTACTCCCTTGGCGCCGTGAATGGAAACCTCAAGCAATGGCGAGTTGATGGCTGCCAGAGCCGCCTTTTCGGCTCGTTTTTCGCCTGAAGCACTGCCGATGCCCATAAGAGCCGAGCCGGCATTTGCCATAATCGCTTTAATGTCTGCAAAGTCCACATTAATAACACCCGGAGTGGTAATCAGGTCGGAAATGCCTTCTACTGCCTGGCGCAGGACATCGTCACATCTGGCAAAAGCATCTTTAAAATTAGTGTTTTTGTCGGCCAATTGGAGCAATTTATCATTCGGAATGATGATTATGGCATCTACCTCTTTGGCCAAATCTTCAATCCCTTTTTCCGCTATTTTCATCCGGTGGCTGCCTTCAAAGAAAAAAGGCTTGGTCGTAACCGCTACTGTCAGGATGCCTTGTTCTTTGGCTGCGCGGGCGACAATCGGAGCGGCGCCCGTGCCGGTGCCTCCGCCCATTCCGCAGGCAATAAAAATCATATCACCTCCCTTGATGACATCCTGGATTTCAGATTTTGTTTCTTCAGCCGCCTTCTTGCCGATTTCCGGATCCATTCCCGAACCCAGACCTTTGGTCAGATTTTTTCCGATGTGGATTTTTTTCTCCGCCAGAGAGTGGTGCAGGTCCTGCGTGTCGGTATTCATGCAGATGAAAGAGACTCCTTTGACTTTGGAATTTATCATGTGATTGATAGTATTCTTTCCCGAGCCTCCGATTCCAACGACCATAATGCGGGCAAAACTCTCTATTTCCTGGTTGATTTTTGGCATGATTTTAGTGCTTATTTTTAATAAAAAATCGCTTAACTTATATGGAGACATACTACCACCAGGGCAAAAAAAAGCAAATCCCGAACCAAAACAAGTTTGGTACGGGACAGGCTTTTTACTTTTTTGAAAATTGCAAATTACAAATTAAAAATTATATCCGCTACGGCATTAGCTGTTTCATGCTTGATTTCATTGTGTTTTTTAGGTCCTTAAAAAAGTTTTTGAGCGAGCTTCCCGAGTAGCTTCCGTTGTCTTTGCCTGAAGTCAAGAGTCCCAAAGCCGTAAACCACGACGAATCGCGAAGTTTGGTTTTGGCGTTGCCAAAAATTTCCGTAGATCCCAGGCTGGAAGGGAGTTTCAGGATGGATTTTGACAATTCCGCCAGACCGGGAATGTTTGAACCGCCGCCCACGAAAACTATGCCGGCCGGCAAGAGCTCCGACCTCTTTATTTTTTTTAAATTGTTTTCTATTGATTCAAAAATGTCGCAAAGGCGCGCTTCAATAATTTCGTCAAGTTTTTTCTTTGAAAATTCTTCCTCGATGTTTCCAAGTTTTAAGCTTTCCGCTTTTTCTAATGAAATTTTAAAACCAAGGGCAATGTCGTTGGTAATTTCCGAAGAGCCGATGGAGAAAGTGTAGATTGATACCAATAATCCGTTTTCAAAAACAGAAAGGGAAGTCGTTTGGTCTCCGATGTCAACCAGCGCCACTCCGACTATTTTTTGTTTTTCCGACAGGGCGATATTATTAATGGCTATCGGCGCCGCAACCACGTCTATCGTTTCCACTCCGGCTTCCGCGATAGCCCCGAGCAGGTCTTCCAGATGCTGGATAGAATATGTGACAAAAAGAGCTTTAGCCTCAAGCTTGGTTCCGCGCATGCCTTCCAGCCGGCCCAATACCTCTTTACCGTCAAGCCGGAAAGCGATGGGATACATATGAACGATTTTTTTATTGCCCAGGCTCAAATTGTCTTCACAATCCTGCAGCGCCTTATTGGCGTCCAGGCTGGTTACCTCGCCGTCGGCTTTGGAAATAATCGTCGAACCTGAACTCATTTCTCCACGCAAAGTCGTGCCGCTCAGCGAAACAAAAGCGCGCTTTATTTTCACACCCGAAAATTTTTCCGCCATAGCGACGGCATTTTTTACCGAAACGGCGGCCAGAGCCGAATTTACAACATAACCATGCCTGACACCGAGAGTGGCATTTTCGCCCACGCCGATAATCTTAGGATTTTTTTCTCCCTTTAAAAACTCCCCGACCACGACCCGCGTCATGGACGACCCTACGTCTATCCCGACAGAAATATTTCTGATCATATTTTTTCTCCGCTTCTTCCATTCTACTACTATGTTCCATTCCTTTCAAATGAAGCATTCCGTGGATAACTAAAAAGCCCAAATACCGGCTAAAAGTTTTTCCAAAACTTTTAGCCTCCCGCTTTATGACTGTCGGGCAAAGCACAATTTCGCCCTTATTTTTACGGAGCGGAAAAGACAAAATATTCGCGGGCTTGTTTTTATTTTTATATTCCTTATTTATTTCTCTAGATGTTTTTTCGCTGACGTAGGCGATTGACAGGGAATATTTTTTCCCCAAAATGTTGTTTTTCATTATTGAAAAATTATCCTCCATGTTTACTTCATCTTGCCGAGCTTACGGAGTTTTTCTATTTCTTTTCTCCGGCCCATTCTCTTTAAAGCGCTTTTTTTCACTTTGAGCTTTGATTCTTTCCGAACATTATAACGGGTGCCTTTGACTTTGCGGATAATGCCCGATTCCTGAATCCGGCGCGAAAAACGGCGTAAAACGCTTGAATTATTTTCATTTGGATTTTTCTTCACCTCGATTACCGTTCTTGCCATCCCATGATATTATCATAAAAATTTTTTTTAGCAAGCCCACACACTTATATTTTAATTGCGCTTAAAGTGTGTTTTTTAAAATTATCAAAATATAAGTGTGTGGGCAAGTTTCTGTAATTTTTTTCATTGACTTTTTCGTAAAAAAATATAATATGCGTATATGAACCAGGCGGGAGATTATATAACTGAAGAAAAAAGAAAAATGCTGGAAGCCGAGCTCAGAGACCTGAAGGGGCCGAAGAGAAAAGAAATTTTAGAAGCCTTGGAATACGCCAAATCTTTGGGCGACTTGTCGGAAAACGCGGAATACCACCAAACCCGCGAAGACCAGGGTAAGCTGGAAGCGCGCATTGTCAAAATAGAGCAAATTTTACGGTCTTCAGAAACCGTCCAAGGAGGCGGGGGAGATGTGATTGAAATCGGCTCCAAAGTAATCGTCCAAAAAGAAGGCACTAAAGAAGAGAAAAATTATGTTATAGTAGGCTCTGAGGAAGCGGATATGATAAAAGGAAAAATTTCCAACCGGTCCCCGTTTGGCGAGGCATTGTTCGGCAAAAAGAAAGGCGATAAAGTTTCCTTTAAAACTCCAAATGGCGTAGTAAATTATAAAATCGTGAACGTATCTTAGTTTTATGCTACAATTTAAAAATGTCTTCAATCGATGAAATTAGGAACGCCAGAATAAAAAAACTCAAACTCCTTAAAGATAAGGGAGTGAATCCGTATCCAGCTGAATCCAAAAGAGAAATTTCCCTCAAAGAAGCGATAGATAGTTTTGAAGATTTGGAAAAAAGCAAAGAGATAAAATGGATAGCGGGGCGGATAATGTCTATTCGCGGGCAGGGCGCGATTGTTTTTATCACTTTAAATGACGGCACGGGGACTTTTCAGGGATTGCTTAAAAAAGACATTTTGGGAGACGGGAAATTTGATTTTTGGAACGAAGTGGCTGATATTGGCGACTTTGTGGAAATACAGGGAACTTTTTTCAAAACCAACCGCGGAGAGAAGACGCTGGAAGCGGCTGACTGGAGAATGCTTTCCAAAAGCCTGCGTCCCTTGCCGGAGAAATGGCACGGGCTTCAGGATGTGGAAGAAAGGTACAGGAAACGCTACTTGGATATTTTAATGAATCCCGAATTGCGCGACTTGGTAATAAAAAAATCAAAATTCTGGGATGTTACGCGGGACTTCATGAAAGAGAAAGGATTTTTGGAAGTAGAGACTCCTACTTTGGAAACCACGACCGGCGGAGCCGAAGCGACCCCGTTCAAAACCCATCACAACGATTACGACTTGGATGTTTTTTTGCGCATCTCTATCGGCGAGCTGTGGCAGAAGCGGCTGATGGCTGCCGGTTTTCCGAAAACTTTTGAAATCGGGCGGGCATACAGGAATGAAGGCACCAGCCTGGAGCATACCCAGGAGTTTACCAATATGGAATTCTATTGGGCTTATGCGAATTATAATGACGGAATGGAACTGGTCCGGGAGATGTATATAAAAATTGCCAAAGAGGTTTTCGGTACGACTAAATTTACTTCCCACGGGCAATCTTTTGATCTCTCGGATGAATGGGAGAAAATCGACTATGTCGAAAAAACAAAAGAAATGACCGGGATTGACGTGCTTACTGCCAGCGAAAAAGATATGAAAAAGAAATTGGATAAACTTGGCGTAAAATACGACGGCGACAATCGAGAAAGGTTGACGGACTCGTTATGGAAATATTGCCGCAAACAAATATCAGGTCCCGCTTTTCTGGTGCATCATCCTATTTTGATTGCCCCGCTTTCCAAAGTAAACCGTGATAATCCGCTCACTACGGAAAGATTTCAACCTCTTATCGCGGGCAGTGAAGTTGGTAACGGATATTCGGAATTGAACGACCCTTTGGACCAGGAAGAAAGATTTATCTCCCAGCAAAAACTTATTGAAAAAGGGGACACTGAAGCGATGATGCAGGACGATGAATTTGTGGAAATGCTGGAATACGGTATGCCGCCAACCTGCGGCTTTGGTTTCGGAGAAAGATTATTTTCTATATTGGCGGACAAACCGCTCCGCGAGACCCAGCTTTTTCCGCTGATGAGACCGAAACAGGAATAAATAAAAAATCCCCTGAAGGGATTTTTTATTTTAGATCTTCTTTTGGTTTTTCGGGATTCGGAGGAATGGTAATTACTCTAAATGGTTTACCGGGCCACTGTAAATGTCCGCATATACAACGGCCGTCCTTGTTTATTTCTTGGCGTCCACAACTCTGGCAACGTGATTTTTCTGAATTCATTGATGAGCTTTCCATATAAATAGTATACACCATATCGCTATTTTTTGTCTATAAAAAATAACAACACTCCGAGAACCAGAGGTCGTCGGAGCGCTTTTAATGATTACTTATTTTAATAAAAGAACTACTTTCTTCGCCCCGCCGTGTCAAATGTCACACGGCGGGGCAGGCAGGGAATCGCCTACTCGACGTAATCCACACCCGCCAACCAGGGTCTTGGCCTTAGCCTTGTTTCCACCACTTCGACGACGACCCCGAATTTGGCGAGTAACTGGATATGGTCATCCGACCACTCACTGACCCCAATAACCCAGGGAAAGTTTGTCATGTCCAAGAATGACACTGCAATCCCCAGGCGGCTAAAGAAAGCCGCCTCCGCAGAGCGTACCTCTGCGGGGGCCTTCAATACACGAATCAGCATATGGTTGCCTCCAAAAATAGATTACAACCTTAAGGCCTTTTTGCCTAATTTTTCGTGATATTCAAAACAAAAGTTAAAGTTAAAGTTATCCACAGGTGGGGCTTGGTGTTATTTTTAGGCGGGGTTTATAATGTTAATCAAGTGGGAAAAGGTGGGAAAAGTGTTAATAACCCCAATACTACAAAAATCAATCGAATGCATAAATTTTTGAGTACGGGGCAGGCGAAATAATTTTATGTTAATCGGCGAATACATACATACGATAGACGAAAAGAACAGAGTTTCCTTGCCGGTAAAATTCCGCAAAGAGATGGGCAAGAAAATTATTATTACGCCGGGCCTGGGTCAATGTTTGTTTATTTTTACAACTGCCGAATGGGCGAAGGTAAGCAAAAAACTTTCTGATTCGGATTCCGATCTTTCCTTTCTCAAGGCTGACCAAAGAAATTTTAACAGATATATGTTCGGGCGAGCGGCCGAAGTGGAGATTGATTCAATCGGGAGAATGCTAATACCGGAGTTTCTACAGGAAGGCATCCGGCTCCGGGACAAAGCGGCAATTATCGGAGTTAAAGACAGAGTGGAAGTTTGGAACGAAAAAGCATGGTCGCAGCAAAAAGAAAAAGTGGCCAAAGAAGCGGAACAGTTGGCGGAGAAACTGGGAAATGCATAAAACAGTTCTTTTAAATGAAACAATAGACGGCCTACTTGCCCCGCAGAAGGCGGGGAATGAGAATCTTGTGATAGTAGATGCCACTTTTGGCGGAGGAGGGCACAGTCTGGAGATTTGTAAAAGATGTCCAAGCGTAAAAATTATTGCCCTCGACCAGGACAAAAGTGTTTTTGAAAAAGCCAAGGATAAGTTCAAGGGTTGCGATATCGTTTTTATAAACAAAAATTTTCGTGATTTGGATATAAAAATGGATAGTGTGGACGGGATTATTTTTGACTTAGGTTTGAGCTCCGACCAATTGGAGAATTCCGGACGAGGATTTTCTTTTATGAAAGATGAGCCCTTGCTCATGACGATGAAAGAACCTGCCCGCCGAAGCCTCGGCGCAGGCGGGAATCCATCCGAATATTTTGTCACGGCCGATGATGTCGTGAACACCTGGGGAGAAGAAAATCTGGCAGACATTATTTATGGCTACGGCGAGGAGCGATACAGCCGCAGAATAGCCAAAGGAATAGTGGACGCGAGGCACAAGAGAAAAATCAAAAGCACTTTTGATTTAGTGCAGATAATAAGAGAAGCAGTGCCGGCTGGATACCGCAGAGGAAGAATCCATTTTGCCACCAGAACATTTCAGGCATTACGAATAGCGGTCAATGACGAACTGGGAGTTTTAAAAACAGGACTTGAAAAGGGATTTGATGCATTGAAAACGGGCGGGAGGATGTCGGTGATAAGCTTTCACAGCCTGGAAGACCGGATAGTGAAAAAGTTTTTTAGAGAGAAAAAAGACGGGGGAGAAGCATTTTTAATAAACAAGAAACCGGTTTTGGTTAGCGAAGAAGAATTAAAAAATAACCCAAGAGCCCGTAGTGCTAAATTAAGAATTTTGGAAAAAATATGAGACACATGACTTTACAACTAAAAACACGTATCCGGAATGTAGATATTACGAATAATAATATTGAAGTTCAAAAAATCATATTGAATGCGATGTTTTCCATTTTGGGCGGGCTGGCTCTTTTATATGTTTTTATTTTGGGAAATATGGTTTTTGATATTATCCAGAGAAAGGCTTTGGAAAAAGAGGTGCTTGCCCTTTCCGCCGAAGTCGGAAATCTGGAACTTTCTTATTTGTCTTCTCTTGATAGCATTGATCTGGCTCTCTCGTCCTCTATGGGATTCAAAGAAACTAAGGCAACTTTTGCGGTCCGCAAGTCTCTTGGCAGCCTTAAGCTTGCTAACAATGAAATATAGTTTTCTCTTCAGATCCAGAGTAATTCTTTTTTGCGTAATAATTTTTGCTTCTGCGCTTTTAACCAAACTCTTTTGGGTGCAAGTCGTGCACGGGGACGCTTATTCGAATGCTGCCGACCATCAATATGTTACGCCCTCCGCTAATATTTATGAGCGCGGCATTATTTATTTTGAGCGGAAAGACGGTCAGCTTGTCTCCGCTGCCACGCAGGCTTCCGGCTTTAAAATGGCCATTGACGCCAAAAAAATCATTGACGCGGAAAATACTTACCGGGAATTGTCGGAAAATGCGGTTCTTGATCGTGATAATTTTTTAATAAAAGCGGGGCAAAAAGATGATTCCTATGAAGAAATAATCCACCGCCTTTCCAAAGAGCAGGCTGACGCAATTTCCGGCTTAAAATTGCCCGGTATAAAAATTTATAAAGAAAAATGGCGTTTCTATCCCGGAGGCAGCCTGGCTTCGCATACCCTGGGCTTCGTGGGGTATAAAGGCAACGAACTTGGCGGGCGCTATGGCCTGGAGAGGCAGTATGATTCCGAGCTTGCCCGCAATGCCGGCAATCCCTATGTTAATTTTTTTGCCGAAGTTTTTTCCAATATGCGCAAGACCTTGT
>MFUM01000008.1 GCA_001786955.1 Candidatus Nomurabacteria bacterium RIFCSPHIGHO2_12_FULL_42_19 | reverse complement strand
TGGAGATATATTTCCGATGATTGGATAACCCAAAAGCCAAAAAAGGGAGAAGTGGGCTCTTCCACTATGCCGCACAAAATAAATCCGATTGATTTTGAAAATAGCGAGGGTAATCTGGGTCTGGCTAATGCCTTATTTGAATTCTTTGCCCGCAAACTCCCGATTTCGAGACTTCAGCGGGATCTTTCAGATTCCACGGTAGAGCGCGCTTTTGGCACAGCATTTGGACATTCATATTTGGCTTATGTTTCACTTCTTGGGGGATTAAATAAAATTAAGGTTAATGAGATAAAAATAAAAGAAGATTTAAATACACATCCGGAAATAATTACTGAAGCCATTCAGACCATCTTGCGGCGCGAAGGAGTAAAAATGCCGTATGAGAAATTGAAAGAACTGACTCGCGGCAAAAAAGTTACTTTTCAAGACATTCACAAATTTATAAATACGCTTCCGGTCAGTGATAAAGTAAAGAAAGAGCTGTTGAAAATCACTCCTCAAAATTATACCGGTCTTGCTTCCAAACTCGCTTCAAAGTAAGATGGGATTATGATATTTCGAATTGCGGCTTCTATTTTACTTTTGTTTTCAATACTTTTTATGCCTTTCTGGGTATCTGTCATATTGGCGCTGATTGGCATGTTTTATTTTAATGTTTTCTGGGAAGCGGTTATTTTATTTCTCCTGTCCGATTTGCTCTATGGCGTCCGGGAAGCTAAATTTTCCGGCGCAATTTTTATTTCTTTTATAGGCTCTCTCGCAGTTTTCCTGATTATAGAAATAATAAAAAAGAAACTTAAATTCTATGCTTAAAAAACATTCTTTCGTCGAGCCGGATGAAATTTTTCTGGACTCAAAAAATCTGCAGAATTTCGACCGCCAGCAATTCGAGGGACGGATAGAAAAGCCGATTCCTAAAAAAACAATATTCCTGCTGGGCGTCCTGTTCGTAATTTTCACCGGAATTTTCGGAACTCGGCTTATTTACCTTCAAGTTTACAAAGGCGAGGCGTATTTCAAGCGGAGCCAAAATAATATTTTAGTCAAGGCCATTATTTTCACCGATAGGGGAATAATCTATGACCGCAATAAAATAGAACTGGCTTGGAACAAGAAAATAGCCGAAGCTCCTGTTCCCACCCGCGCATATTTATCATCCGGATTTTCGCATCTCTTGGGCTATGTCAGTTATCCGACTCAGGACAAAACGGGCAATTATTGGCAGGGTGAATTTATCGGCAAAGACGGGCTGGAAAAGCAGTACGATAGCCTGTTAAAGGGCGAAAACGGGTCAAAAATAATAGAAACGGATGCGTTGGGAAAAATATATTCGGAAAATATCGTGAATGCCCCCAAGCAGGGCACGGACCTGATAACGACGATTGATTCGCGAATACAGACGGAACTGTTCGCCCTTATCAAGAACTTGTCGGAAAATAAATCTTTCACCGGCGGGGCAGGGGTGATTATTGACGCCCGAAACGGGGAAATTATAACTACAACAAGCTTTCCGGAGTATAATTCCGAAATTCTCTCGTTCGGGAAGGACGCGCCAAAAATAAATAATTACCTGACCGATAAAAGAAAAGTTTTTCTGGACAGGGATATTTCGGGACTCTATACTCCGGGCTCAATTGTCAAGCCGTTTTTTGCTTTGGCCGCTCTGGCTGAAGGCATAATTGATCCGTATAAAAAAATTCTTTCAACCGGCTCTATCTCAATTCCGAATCCTTATTTCCCGGATCAAAAAACCGTTTTTAAAGACTGGAAAGTAAACGGCTGGACAAATATGATGGAAGCTCTCGCCGTATCTTCCGACGTTTACTTTTATGAAGTCGGCGGGGGATACGAAAATCAAAAAGGGCTTGGCATCGTAAATCTCGGAAAATACGCGAGACTGTTCGGTTTTGAAGAAAAAACCGGAGTTGATTTGCCGGATGAAAAAGAAGGCGTGATTCCGAGTCCGGAATGGAAAATAGCGAATTTCAAGGGAGACCCTTGGCGTATTGGAGACACTTACCATACCGCTATCGGACAATACGGCTTTCAAGTGACTCCGATGGAAATGGCCCGGGCGGTAGGGGCTATCGCCAATAGCGGAAAATTACTGACCCCGCATTTAACATTAAATGATGTTGAAAAACCTGCCCGCAATGCCTACGGCATAGCCGTTGCAGGCGGGGAAAATCCAGTTATCACAATAGATATTAAAAAAGAATATTTTGATGTAGTGCATCAGGGAATGAGAGCCGCGGCAACTTATGGCACAGCTGTGGCGCTCAATGTGCCTTATGTAAAAGTCGCCGCCAAAACCGGCACGGCTCAGATTGGTGTCGCTAAAAATAAGGTAAATTCCTGGGTCATCGGCTTTTTCCCATATGAAAATCCTAAATATGCTTTTGCCATAATGATGGAATCGGGGCCTTCAAGCAGCGGCGGCGGTGCAGCTTCTTCCATTATGCGAGAACTTTTGGATTGGATGTCCGTTAATACTCCGGAATATTTCAAATAAATTACATTTGCATTTTGCTTATTTATGAAATACAATATATCCATGCGCAAAGCACGAATACTTTTAGTTCTGGGAATCTGGGTGGCAATATTGCCATACTTGGGCTTTCCATATTCCTGGAAAGATATCTTGTTTACTTTGTCCGGATTAGGGCTCGTTTATTTCAGCTATATCCTATATAAAGATTATAAAATGACAGAGAAAAAGACTTTTGATAATTTTAGGGAGAACAGCGATTTTAACGGCAACGAAAATGAAAAAGATGCGGTGGCAGGGGAACAATAAGAACACATAGAATAAGAAATCTAAAAATATGGAACATTTTTCTAAAACAAAGTATGTTACGGTTACTGTTTTGCTGATAGCCTTATTTTTTATCTCCGGTGTTTATGTCGGAGACCAAAATCGCCCGGAGATAGATAAAGTTCTTGGTATTTCCGGAAAAGAAACGCAAGTCGCGACTCAAACCGACTTTTCTCCATTCTGGAAAGTTTGGAATGCCATTAACGAAAAAAATCCAACCGCCGGTGAAATAACCGACCAAGACAGGGTTTATGGGGCAATTTCAGGCCTTGTAGGCTCTCTAAACGACCCATATAGCGTATTTTTCACCCCAGAAGAAGCTAAGTCATTTGAAGACGAAATAGCCGGCAATTTCGACGGAATCGGCATGGAAGTCGGAATGAAAGATAAAGTGCTGACGGTCATTGCCCCGCTCAAAGACACTCCCGCTTACAGGGCGAATATTAAATCCGGCGACAAAATTCTGAAAATTGATAAAACCGTTACTTCGGGATTAGGTATTGAAGAAGCAATCAGGCTGATACGGGGAGAAAAAGGAACAGCCGTTACGCTTACAATCTCGCGCGAAGGAAACAGGGAGCCGAAAGAAATAAGAATCGTGCGGGACACCATCACCATACCGACTTTGGATACGGAATTGAGGGCAGACGGAATTTTCGTAATCAAGCTTTACAGTTTTTCCGCCAATGCCGCCAATCTTTTCCGCAATGCAATGAAACAATTCGTGGAATCTGGGAGTGTCCGGCTTCTGCTTGATTTGAGGGGAAATCCGGGCGGTTATCTGGATTCGGCCGTTGATATGGCAAGCTGGTTCTTGAAAGGAGGAAAGATTATCGTGACCGAAGACTATGGCAATAACAAGGCGCCGGAAATATTCAGGAGCAGAGGCTATGATATATTCAACGATAAATTAAAATTCGTGATTCTGATAGATAGCGGTTCGGCTTCGGCTTCCGAAATCCTGGCCGGCGCCTTGCAAAACCACGGACGCGCAAAACTGGTGGGAAGTCAGAGTTTTGGCAAGGGTTCCGTGCAGGAGGTCGTGGACATCACTTCGGACACGATTTTAAAAATTACGGTGGCGAAGTGGCTGACTCCGGATGGGACTTCTATTTCGGAAAAAGGACTGACTCCGGATTATCCGGCAGAAATTACGCAAAAAGATCTTGACGCGAAAAAAGATCCGCAGATGGACAAGGCGGTGGAATTATTATTAAGTAATTAGGTTCTAGTTTCTAGGTTCTAGCACCTAGTCACTAGCAACTAGCAACTAATTCATGCGAGTTATATTTTTACAAGATGTTGTCAGGGTAGGGAAGAGACACGACATAAAGGAGGTAAACGACGGCTATGCCATGAACTTTTTATTTCCCAGAAAGCTCGCCGAGCCGGCGACGCCAAAAGCAATTGTTGAATTGGAAAAAAGGATGAAAAATATCGCGATAGAAAGGGAAGTGCAAATGGGCCTTTTGATGAAAAATTTGGAAGAAATAAAAGGTAAAGTTCTTGTTATTAAAGCAAAAGCGGATGAAAAAGGGCATCTGTTTTCCGGCATAAAAAATAAAGAAATCGTGGAAGAAATGAAGCTTCAGCACCACGCCGACATAGCGGAAGAATTTATTGTTCTGGAAAAACCGATTAAAGAAGTAGGGGAGTTTGAAATCCCGATTTCCATCAAAGATAAAAAATCTTCGTTTAAACTTATTGTTGAGAAAATATAAAAAAATCCCCTTATCGGGGATTTTTTTATTTAGACCACATTCACTACTTTTTTGATTGCGGTTTTGCCGTGGAAGGAGATTTTACGTTTGGAGCCAAATTTGACCGTGCCGGGTCTTAGGGCGAAAAGGGTATGGTCCCTGCCTATAGACACGTTATTGCCCGCCATAATGACCGTGCCGCGTTGGCGGACGATAATAGAGCCGGATTGGGCCTTTTGGCCGTCAGCCAGCTTAATACCGAGGTATTTCGGGTTTGAGTCTCTTAAGTTTTTAGCTGTACCGCCGGCTTTTCTATGGGCCATGATTGATTAGTTGCAACTAGTTGTTAGCTTCTAGGTTCTAGTTTATAATGCTTATAATTAATAGATGCAATTAAGAGTATAACCGAAACCATGGAAAAAATCAAGCAATTTATTGAGAGCGAAAAAGGGAAGGACATTTTGATAGTTATTATCGTTATTTTGACAGGATTAGGGTCATTTGAGCTGGGTAGACTATCAAAAGAAGCCAATTCTTCGGGCATAAAGATAGAATACGGAGACCAACAGGAGGCAAACGCAATATCGTCAATAGAACCAATTTCTGCCACTTTTAACAATTCTCAAACAAATAATATAATCTCAAATTCCGGAAAAAATTTCTTCGCTTCAAGCAGGGGAACAAAATATTATTCGCTCGGATGTTCCGCCGGCAAAACTATCAAACAAGAAAATCGGGTCTATTTCACGACAGGGGAAGAGGCACAGAGAGCAGGATATATGCTTTCTGCCTCGTGCCAGTAAACAATACCCGTGTCGCACAATATATGTTTGAGTATATACAACAAATCCAAACATTACACAAATTGTGCGGCATATATGGGTATGCTTTATTTAATTTATTTAACGCTATTAAATAGATTCTTCAGCCAGGTGACGGCCTCTTTCAGCCAATTTATTATGTCGGGCCAGGTAAGGTTAAAATAATCCAGAATTCCGGATATCGTGATGCCAAAATAACGCATCACAAGAAGGGCAACGATAATAATAATTATTAATTGAATAAACCCGCCCTGCCTGTCATCAGACAGACTTTTTTTATTTTTCATAATATTTTTCATATACGTTATTTTACCATAAACATTTAATAAAACAATGGAAGTGCTTAATTTTTAATATATGAAGGCAAATAATACATCGGGTCCAGATAAGCGTTAATGGCGGCAATGGGCTGTTTGAGAATCCTCCCGGGGCAAGATTTGCTGGGCACGGTCGCCACGCTAACCGCGCTTGAGACGTAAAGTGAGACATGCAGATGCGGTCCTGTGACCCGGCCGGTGCCTCCGGTATAACCCACCACTTCCCCTCTTGAAACTCTTTGCCCTTCAACAACTTTGATAAGTGAAAGGTGCCCGTAAGTGCTGGAGAGGCCGTTATTATATTCTATAAAAATCCATTTGCCAAAAGAAACACCGGAACAACTGACATCCGTATCCCCTGTTCCCTTAACCGTGCCATCCGCCATAGCTTTGACCGGCAGCGGGGTTTTGGCCCGAAAATCAGTCCCGCTATGACCGCTGGTATATGTTCTGTGGGGTCCGGTTTTCGCCCCGAATTCCTGGGTAACAAAAATTTTATCCAAAGGCCAACTTAGAACTCCGGAACCGGGCAGTTTTGAAGGGTCCAGAATAAACTTTAATTGGGATTCATATTCCCGCAATTCTCTTTCAAAGGCTTCTTTTTTCGCCAGTTGGCTTTTTAAAAGTTTCTGATAAGCTACTTCGCTATTTTTAGTTTGCTTTAAAAGCTTGTTCTTTTCGTTGGTATTTTGCATCACTATCTTTTGCTGGTCCGAAAGCTGGGATTTGAGTCTGGTAAGCTCGTTTTTGGCCGCAATCGTTATTTTCTTGGTATCTTCCAGCGCGCCTTTTATTTGTTTTAATTCAACTGTATAGGTCCTGATTCTTTCGCGCACCGTGACCATATTGTCTATATCGTTCCAGATAAATGCAAAATTGTCATTAGACAATATATTTTCCACCATACTGCTTTGTTCAAATTCGTTGGTGTTTTTAATCTCCAGCCCGATAGAATCCAGGTTGTTTTTTATGGCTTTTTCTTTATCATTTATATCATAACTCAAGTTTTGTATTTTGAGATTTGTCTTATCAATTTTTTTCTGAGTTACGGCGATATCAGTATTTAATTTTTTTCTGGTCAAATCAAGCTCTTTCAGTGATTTACTCAGAGAACTTTTCTGTTTCCCTAAATTGTCAAGTTCTATCTGATAAGCTTTTATTTCCTCTTCCAATTTGGCTATGTCGGAATCTTTTTGGTTTATTTTATTCTGCAATTCCGAAACGGTTTGCGCATAAGAAAAAACAGCCGGCATTATCAACAGAATTATCAAAACTATTATGGTAAATAGCTTTTTGTCGTCGTGATAAAGTTTCATTTGATCGTAGTTGTAAAGCTAGATTCAAATTATACCTTATTTATTATTTATCGTTAAATATCCCGTATAGATAGTTTTCCCTTCATAATTCAATTTTATCTGATGTGTTAATTCGCGAGGAATTGGGTAACTAATTATTTTGTGCACCCAATTACCTTTACCATTTGTTCCGATGGTGACTTTAGCTGGAATTTTTAATATTTCAGCTTTCTCATCCAAGAACACAAGTTCAACATCGTATATACCTGGATTCTTATTTTCGAGACCCACAACAATTCTCAGAACAGGGTGAATCGCCGGAAAGTTGTTTGCATTAATATTCTCAAAGATATTAATGAGAGAAACATTATTTGTCCCGCTTTCTAATATTGCATTCTCACAAATGTGGAAAAAATTTACTTTTAACATGATGTTTACCATCATAGCACAATTTTATAATTAAGACAACAAACCATAAAATAAGTTATAACCACTTTCAAGTTGTACTTGTGTCGGTTATATTCGTGCTATCCTGTGTTGCCTCTTTACTATTAAGCATGTTAGTTTCCCCTGTTTCAGTAAAAGTGATTTTTGTGATATCTTCTAAAAACTTAATGAGTCTTTCTATCCTATCCAACGTTTCGCTTCTCCCTAATATTTCTGCTAGTTCAAAAGGATCTGGTGACTCTTTTTCTCCAGAAAGAGCAAATCTTAATGGCCATAAAATATTTCCCCTCCCCTCTTTCCCAGAATAATCCCATATCGTATTTTTTAGTGATTCATAATTCCAATTTTCTTCTTTTGCTACTTTTAACAAATCGAGAACACTTTTTAAATACCCTAATGTTTTTTCTATTTTTTCAGGATGGTTTTCTAAATCTCTCCAAATAGGTAGGTTTACATCAGAATATCCCAGCCTATTAAATAAATAGGCAAGTTTCTCTGCTACAATTTTCACGTCTCCCCACTTTGAGATTCGTTCAAAAATAATTGGAATGATTTTTTTATTCCGCATATTGTCGGGTAATTGTTCTAAAATATTTTTTTCTATTTCTTCCGGACTAAGTAGTTTCATATGCTCCTTGTTGAACCATTCCAATTTTTCTTCACTGAAAACAGCCGGACTTTTCTGCACTCGTGAAAGCTCAAAAGCTTCTATCAGTTCATCGCGGGTGAAAATTTCTTTTTCAGTTCCCGGATTCCAGCCAACGAAAGCCACCCCGTTGAGAATAGCTTCAGGTAGAAAACCGCGATTTTTATACTCCGTTAACGGCAGGGCGCCCCGGCGTTTTGAAAGTTTCAATCTATCGGGGGCCAAAACGAGCGGCATATGGGCATATATCGGAGTCGGCGCGCCTATAGCCCGCCCGATCAATACTTGGCGGGGGGTGTTGGAAACATGGTCTTCTCCTCGTATCACGTGCGTCACTCCCGCTTCAAAATCGTCGACGACAACGGCCAAATGGAATAACGGTTCGCCTAAATTTTTAGCAATTACAAAATCCCCCAAATCTTTGGTATTCATTGTGACCTCTCCTTTTATTTCATCCTTGAAACTAACGTCAATATTTGGATTTTTAAACCTGACCAGTTCTTTAATGACACCGCTGCCGTCTTTGGCTGCTTCCTTGGAGATATAAGCATTTCCTTCTTTGATCATCTTCTCCAAGTAAAATTGATGCCTGTCCACATGCTCCGACTGCCTGTAAAATTTATCATAATCAAGTCCGAGCCACTTTAAACTCTCAATGATATTTTTCTCATATTCCTTTTTCGAGCGCTTTCTGTCGGTATCTTCAATGCGAAGCACGAAAGAACCGTTGTTTTTCTTGGCATAAAGGTAGGCGAAAATCGCTGTTCTGTAGTTTCCTAGATGTAAAAGGCCCGTAGGCGATGGCGCAAATCTGGTGACAACTTTATTATCCGGCATATTTATATAATAGCATATAAATACAACCCCCTAAATCCCCCTTATCAGAGGGACTTTATCTTACCATTTCTCCTCGCCCTGATAAGGGAGAGGCCGGGAGAGGGTTGCATTTTTAATTTTTTAATTAAATCCTCAGCAACTTTCTCCATATTATTTAAAATTCCTTCATTTTTATACCTAATTATTTTTAAATCAAATTTTTGTTCTAATAAATTATCCCTTTCTTTATCTCTAGCTTTCTGAAAATTATGAACTTTTCCGTCTAGTTCTATTGCAATACCCAAACTTGCACAATAAAAATCCACTATGAAATGATCTAGTGGTTTTTGTCTGGTAAATTTAAAATTTACCAATTTTTTATCCTTTAAAATTTTGCTCCAAAAAAATTTTTCTGCTTCTGTCGTTTTTCTTCTTAACTCCCTAGCACGAGAAATAAGATTTTTGTCATAAGGAATATAAGGAATATTTAAAAATTTATGTTTTTGCATTTGCATTCTGTCCCTCCCTGACAAGGGAGGTTAGGTGGGTTGCATTCTGTATTTAGTATCTACCTTTCGTGGCTTAAAGCCGTATTTATCAATTCGCGGGCGATTTTTTCCGCCGCGCCCGGCTTGGCAAAAGCTTTTGCGTTTTGCGACATTGATTGATATTCCATTTTATCTTCCACCATTCTTTCAATTTCCGAACTTAAAATATTTGCAGTCATATTCATTTCTTCAATTACGCTGCAGGCTCCGGCCCGCGCGTAATTGAAAGCATTTTTTCTGGAATGGTCCGCATTTGAACTGGCAAAAGGAACTAGAATTGATGGAATGCCCCAAGACGCTATTTCAAACAAAGTTGAGCCTGCACGGGAAATAATAATCGTTGCCGCGCCGGCAGCCATTTTCATCTGCAAGGGATTCAGAAAAGGGATGGACAAGTATCTTAACTTATATTTATCGTCAGCCAGCACGACCTCGGCCTGAGCGGAAACGATTTTAAAATTTTTTATGCCGGTCTGATGAATAATCTGATAATTTTTTACCAGTCTTGGCAAAGCGTCCAAAATGGCATTATTTATCAATTCTGCGCCCTGAGAACCTCCCAAGATAACGACAACCGGCAATTCCGATTCCAGCTTAAAATATTCAAGCGCTTCTTTGCGCGGCGCCGGATTTTCTATTTCGGCCCTTATCGGCTGACCTGTCCAAGCGACATTTTTTTTAGGAAAATAATCCGCTGCTTCCGCGAAGGACACGGCAATTTTTTTGGCAAAATGCCCGGCCCATTTATTCACCCGCCCGGGAGCGGAATCCGATTCGTGGATTAAAACAGGGATACGCAGAATTCTGGCGGCAAAAATCGTCGGGAATGACGCGTATCCTCCTTTGCCAAAAATAATATCCGGATAAATTGAAAACATTTTAAAAATTGCATTAATGGTGCCGAAAAAAACTTTAAAAATATCAGAAAAATTTCTAAAAGAAAAATAGGTCCGCATTTTTCCGGCATTTATTTCTTCATATAAAAGCCCGTTTTCAACAAGCATTTCCCTGTCATAAGGGCTATCGGAAACATAATAGAGCTTGGCTCCCAGGATATGCTCATTGTCTATTATCTGATTGACTTTCTGGACGACAGCGATAATCGGATAAAAATGCCCGCCCGTTCCCCCGCCCGTAAAAACTATTTTCATAAATGTTTCTGAAATTTAGATATGTTTAATACAATACCCATTGCCATAAGATATATCATCAGCGCAGTGCCTCCATGGCTCATAAAAACCAAAGGCACCCCCGTTAATGGAAGAACTCCTGTAACGGAAGCGATGTGCATAAACGACTGCACCGTAATGAGTATAACAATTCCGGAGACTAAAAGTCCACTAAAAAGATCGGGGGAACGGTTGGCAATACGGAAACCGCGCAGAATAAAAAGTATGTAAAGAAATATCGCGGCAAATGTTCCGACAAAACCCAATTCTTCGCCCAAAACGGCGAAAATGGAATCCCCCTGCGGTTCCGGAAGATAGCTGAATTTTTGGACGCTTTGGCCGAATCCCCGCCCGAAGACGCCGCCGGATCCCAGCGCGATAAGCGATTGCTGAATCTGATAAGAAGCTCCTTGAGAATCTTGCGCCGGATTGATAAAAGTTTTTATCCGTTCCTGCAAATATGGCTTAAAATAAACGAGAGTTCCGAATAAAAATGCCAATCCCAAGATTGCGCCTAAAATATATTTTACAGGAACACCCGAAACAAAAAGCATCGCTACGCCGGTAGCGGTAATTAAAATAAAACTTTTTGTGTCCGGCTGTTTTAATAAAATAAAAGCGATAACTCCGAGCATGATGCCAAAAGGCAGAATCCCGAATCTAAAATCCTGCACTTTGTTTTTTACCCAAGACAGCCAGGCCGCGAAATAAATCACGAACCCGAATTTTAAGAATTCCACCGGCTGAAAAGAAAAGGCCCCGATTTGTATCCATCTTTCCGCTCCGCCATGGCTCCATCCCAAGGAAGGGATAAAAACCGCCGCCGTCAGCAGGATAGACCCCAAAAAAATTAAAAAAGAATATGACCGCCAAAATTTGTAATTTATTTTCGTGCAAAAATACATCCCCACAAGACCCAGCCCGAGGCCCAGAATTAATTGGCTAAAGAGCACCGAATAAAAAGTTTTCTCATTTTTAACCAAAATCCCCAAAGAGGCCGAAATAAACATAGCAACTCCGATGGAAAGCAAAAGAAATATAATTATTAGAAAAAATTTATCTACTTTTTTTTCTCGCATTTTGATTTTACGAAATCATGCCGCGCAATCATCCATTAAAGCGCGGCTCATCTGCTGATAATCGCCAAAATTATGCCAATAATAGCAAAAACGATCGAAAGAATCCAAAAACGCATCGTCACTTTGTAGGGCGACCAGCCAATCGCTTCAAAGTGATGGTGAATAGGCGCGAGCCTGAACAATCTCCTGCCTCCGCGCAATTTTTTTGAAAAAATTTGCAAGATAACCGAGCCGGAGGTGATAACCAGCGGCAACGCAACAACCGGAAGAATGAAAACCGAGTCGGTCAGAAATGCGAGCGTCGCCAAAGTAATCGTGAGCCCCATAATGCCCGTTTCTCCCATATAAAATCTGGCTGGCGGAATATTAAACCAAAGAAATGCCAGTATTGCTCCGGTAAGAACTCCGGAAAAAGCGGCAAGATCCACCTGATTATTGGCAAAAGCTATTGCCGAATATGCGGCAAAAATAGAAGCCAGAACTCCCCCCGAAAGCCCGTCGATGCCGTCAATTACTCCCCCGGAAAAAGTTGCCAGCGCCACGAGCATAAAAAATGGAATAATCAAAATACCCAGATAAATTTCCCCGCCGAACGGAATATGCAGGGAGGTCATGCCCAGTTTATAAAAAAACCAAAGACCTATCAAAAGAGATATGAAAGCAATCAATCCGGCTTTCCATTTGCGCCAAGATTTATCATCGCGGGCAAACCTGCCATCACCGTAAATTTGAATGAAATCGTCCCAAAGCCCGATTAATGAGCCCAGAAGAAGCGTGAAAAAAGGTATTAAAGTTTGGTTGCGGCTCAAGAAATTCATTTTTTCCGTATCGGCGGAAGGAAATAAAATTGATACCAAATAAAATAAAAAAGTGGTGAATAGGGCGGAAAACCAGATAATTATTCCGCCGACGCGCGGGGTTCTTAATTCTTCCTGTTCATTATGAATTTTACGAAAATCCGAAGCTATGGCATTTCCGTTTCTGGAGTATTTTTTCCACATTTTGTATTTATAAAAAAAATGCGCCGCAAATGGGGTAAAGAAAAGCCCTAAAAAAAAGGCTAAAGTCGTCGGCATGAAAATTTTGACTAAGTCTAAAAGCATAATTGGATTATAACATAAATTCATCTTACCCCTTTACCCCTACCCCTCCTCCCCCTACTGTAGGGGGAGGTGCCGAAGGCGGAGGGGGTAAGATATCAGTACACTTCCGCCTGGTAGCACTTTTCGCAATAAACTATTTCCGGTCGGTCGGGGGCGTAACTGGTTTCAAATTCATTCATGCATTGCCCCTCATGGTCATGTTTTGCTGTCGTAGATGGTGAGCTTGGCGAACCACACATACATTGTCTGTGCCAGAGTTTGAATGGATTTCTGCGCTTAATTCTCGCTTCGTGGCGGCAATAGAAACATCTTCTTGGAATCGAAATTTTCATCTTCTTGTAAAATAGATACTCATTTTGAACAATTTTGTAGTTTCTCTTGCAGTTAATGCAAACAAGAACTTCCTCTAAAATTGAATCCCCTACTTCGTCTATGCTGTCAGGAATATTTTCCGGCTTGAGTGTTTCTTTTCCGGTGGTTTTTTGCGTATTGTCCTGCCAATTATATCCTGCTTGCCTTGCTTCTTTTTCCGCAAGCGGAAATTGTTCCATGGCGCAAGACTCATTGTAGCCAAAATAAGAAAGTTCTATCGGAAAATATTCCCCGTATGAGTACTTGTTCCCCTTTTTGTCTGTGTAGGGCAGGGTTTTCATCTGCTCTATAATTTTAGGCATAAGTTCCTCATATTGTTCTTTGGTGTATTGTTTATTAAAAATGCAATAATTCGTATTGCGTAGTCCCACACAGCCAAAACAATGTTTACAATTATGGCAGTGTTGACAATATTTGATATCCTGGCTTTTAACTGAAAGTAAGCCAAAAAGATTGAGTTGAGAATGGTCGCCCACCACGCATTCATAACATTCTGACGCCCCACCAGTTAATGTAAAATCATAACAATCTTTTGTGCCATTATTACTATCTCCTCCAAAATCACCATAACTACAATTCTCAGCGTTTTTAACAACAAAACAATTTTTTGAGTTTTTAGAAAAAGTAGTCAGGTCACCCGTGCAATTTAAGCTTTTGAAGTTTATCGCGTAACGCCTCGGATATTTCAAGATAAGTTCGTTAAATTCCTCCTGCGCTTTTTCCACTCCGGAAAAAGTGTCAAGTTTGTATCCGCTTAAAATTTTTTCATATTCTTCTTTCGAGTATTGCTTGTTTCTAAAATGATATTTTTTGTTTCGCAGGCCCGTGCACATGAAACAATTTGTGCAATCCCAGCAATCGTAAACAAAAGCCGAGTCAATGCAGCCTACGCCAATTTCAGAATATTTCAATTGATATGAACGAGGGCAGTGTATACACTCATACATCCATTCGCTGGAAGTCCTGATGTTGGTGCAATCCATTATATTTTTCCCCGCTAATATGAAAAAACTATACATCACATTTTCCACATACCAGCCGGAAAAACACATATAGCAATTCTTGGAAAACCACCAATCGTGGGTGTATTCGCAATTCAAACTGGCTATGCCGTCGTCATTGACAATTGCCATATGCGGGACTTTTCCGACAAGTTCTCTGAATTGAGTGAAAAATGGTTTTGAAAAATCATAATCCATCCCATAACTTTTCGGGTCCCACTTGTCGCTCCACCAGCATTTATTGCAGTAAACAGTCAGGCCGGAATCGGGATGATAAATAGAAATGATTCCCTTGCCGCATAATTCACATTTGCGGTTATAAAGCGACATATTATTTCTCCAAGCCCAGCGTCTTTGCCTCCGGCAATCCGGGCAAAAAGTCGGTGGAGGAACTTTGATTTTTTCATAAAAGCCAAAATCATTCGGCTCTATCGTAAACGGAGCCTTACAATTTTGACATACTCTTTTTTCGCTAACATAACCCATATAAAGCACATTATAGCATTTATTTTTTTGATTAAAATATATGAATATGTTATTGTCTTTAAGTGGAAAAACACATTTTTAAATTTACTTTATCCCTGATTTTGCTGATGCTGATGCTTCTCATCCTTACGCCCTATTTCACTTCGTCTTTCCTGGACCTGAGACAAGAAAGGGAAAACAAGGAAAATTATCAAAAACTTCTGGAAGAACAGCGGGCTCAAAAAGAAGCCGAAGAAAAAATTTATCTGATGGGAAAATTTGACCCGGCGCAAAGAGATGATTTTGTTTTGGTGCCCGAACAATATGCGATTGACGGAAATAAAATGTATTTGAGAAAGGAGGCCTTGGGCTCTTTTTTAAGAATGCGGAATGCCGCAGAAAAAGACGGAATAGAACTAAAAATAGCTTCGGCGACCAGAAATTTTATTTATCAAAAAAATATTTGGAACAACAAGTGGACAGGCTATACGATTGTTGATGGCAAAGATTTATCAAAAAGCATTCCGGACGGACAAGAGAGATTTAAAAAAATATTGGAATATAGCGCTGTGCCCGGCACATCCAGACATCATTGGGGCACGGATATAGATATTAATGACGCGAATCCTTCGTATTTTAAAACTAATCAAGGCGCAGAAGTATATGCGTGGCTGACCAACAATGCCGACAGGTTCGGCTTCTGCCAGCCTTATAATTTAAAGGGCAGCGACCGACCAACCGGTTATAACGAAGAAAAATGGCATTGGTCCTATCTACCGCTTGCGAGAACTTTCACCGAGAAATACAAAAATTTAATCAAGACAGAAGACATCAACGGATTTCTGGGAGCGGAATATACGCCGGAACAGAATCTAATCAATGACTATGTGCTTGGTATAAATCCAGAGTGTCTTTAACTAATGGTTTCTTCCATTTTATTTTCTTCCTCCAGATTTTTGGCCGCAACTTGAATGGAATTATTTACTTCCCGATAATCCGGCAATTCTTCGGCGGATTTTATGCCCATAAAAGACAACGTATCAAAACTCGGTTTATAGATATACCGCCGGTTGTCTTTGGTATCTATCGTTTTTTCTATCAAACCTCGAACCGACAAAGCCCGCAAGGTAAAGCTGGAGTTCACTCCGCGGATGTAGTCAATTTCCGCCCGACTCACGCCATTTTTATAAAGAATGATAGACAATGTCTCCAGGCTGGCTTTGGAAAGTTCTTTGTTTAATTCTTCTTTTTGCAAATCTTCAATCAGTTTGGAAAGTTCCGGCGCCGTGCCGAGCGTTATTTCATCATCTTTTTCCAACAATACTATTCCCCTATCCTTTAAATTTTCTTTCAATTTTTCTATTGCTTCGTTTATTTCTAACTGCCCTATTCTTCCTTGCCCATCCGAAGCCTTGACGGAGGAGGATAAAATCTCCGAAAGTTTTTTTCGTGATACCGGTTCGCCCTTAAAAAAAAGTATTGCTTCTATCTTGGATTCTAGGTTAATCATGAAGTTTTTTCCCGACGCTTTCGGTCGGGATCCCGACCCCTTCGGGCGTCGAGACTAAAATAATATTTCCGCTATTTTCTTCCTGCACGGCATTAATAATCCCCTGCCGCACCAGCTCAAGCATTGCCAGAAATCCCACGATAGCAACTACTTTTTCTTCCCGGGTAAATATTTTTCCATGAAGGTCTTTGAAATTCATTTTTAAGGAATTTTTTATCCTTTCGGTCAATTTGTCTATCATTTCCTCAATACTTACGACTTGCCTGACTTCCGCTTCCGGCAAAAATACTTTTTTCGGCATGCTATCGAGCAGGTCGCGGACAAAAGTCATCATTGATTCTTTGGTAATCTGGTCATCCGGCAAAAATACCAAAACAGCATTTTTTCGTTCCAGGGGCGCAAAGATTATTTTCTTGCCGAAATTATTTTTTATTCCGCCTCCTAACTTGGTAAAAAGTTCATACAAGCGGAGTCTTTCCTCAAGGCTCTTTATATCTCCTTCTTCTTCGCTAGTTAGGTCAAGATTAGGCAGAAGCGATTTTGATTTGATTAAAAGCAAGGTGGAAGCAACAAGGATGAAACTTGAGGCTTCGGCAGGATTAAGGCCTCCCAATTTATTCATATAATTCAAGTAATCCTCGGTCACAGCCGAAAGTGAGACGTCATTGATGTGAAGTTTCCTCTTTTCTATAAGATTTAAAAGAAGCCCGAAGGGTCCTTCAAAGCCGGAAATTTTGATTTGATAAGTCTCGCTTATTTTTTCTTCTGCCACCCATATATATTAGCATTTTTTAGGGAAAAAGACATGTCCCGTTTCTTTATTCTTTGAGAAAACATAAGAGACGGGGTATAATAAAACGCATGAAAATAAAATCCATTAAAAAAAGAACCGGGCGCTCTGCCGCCTACGAACCCAGCAAACTAATCCTTGACCGTTATGCTAAAGTCCTGGTCCGTTTCGCTTTGGGCGGAGGTGAAGGCATAAAGAAGGGTGAAGTCGTTCAGGTATCAAGTTCCGAATCCGCCCGCAGACTTTATTTTGCCGTATGTAATGCCGTTATTGATGCCGGCGGACATGTCTTGACGAATTATTCTCCCGATGCGGAACAGGGAGACCGCCGACGTAGCGAAAGTTTTTCCAGGTATTTCTATGAGCATGCGGAAGATCACCAGATGGACCACTTTCCCCACAAATATCTGAAAGGGCTGGTGGACCAGATGGACCACTCCGTTTTTATTCTGGCGGATGCAGACCCCCACGCGCTTCGGGGCGTGAATCCGAAAAAAATCATGCGCCGTGGCGTCGCGCTCAAGCGTTTTATGGACTGGCGCCATGAGAAAGAATGGAAAGGTAAATTTACCTGGACCATCGCCTTATACGGTACGCCGGCAATGGCACGCGAGGCGGGACTAAGTGAAGGCGAATACTGGAGACAGATTATTAAAGCTTGTTTTCTGGATGAAAAAGACCCGATAAAAAAATGGAAAGAGGTGTATCGCCAAATGGAACACTATCGCGCCCGGCTAAACCGCCTGGCACCCAACACCGACCGGCTTCATGTCGTCGGCCCGGACGTAAACCTCTGGATTAAACTCGGCGAAAAACGAAACTGGCTCGGGGGTAGCGGCCGGAATATCCCTTCATTTGAATTATTCACTTCCCCGGACTGGCGCGGGACTTCCGGCTGGATTCGATTCAATCAACCCCTCTACCGATACAGCAATAAAATAACCGATATTGAACTCACGTTTGAAAACGGCAGGGTTGTCAGATCCAAGGCCAAGACTAATGAAAAGTTGCTCAAAGAAATGATTGCCACGAAGGGCGCGGATAGGGTTGGAGAATTTTCTTTGACTGACCGTAGATTTTCGCGCATTACTAAATTCATGGCTGAAACTCTTTTCGACGAGAACATGGGAGGGCCACACGGCAATACCCATATAGCAGTGGGCATGTCCTACCGTGACACCTATGCCGGCGATGTATCCAAGCTTTCTAAAAAGGCGGCCGAGGCCTTGGGTTTCAACGACTCCTCGGTGCATACGGACATGATTTCGACCACCCCCCGCATCGTTACCGCCCATCTCAAAAACGGCGAGGAAATAGTTATCTATAAAAACGGGCAATTCGTTTTGTAAAACAAACTTTAAGGTTATCCCCGCCCCCGGCGCCTCCCGGGCTATCTCCCAGGTCCTAGAGCGCCTAGAAGGCAATATTGCATGGCTGAAAAGAGATGGAAGGAAAATTGAAAGGTTTTGGGGGAAAATGTAGTTAAAGTTAGGTTGGCAAAAACCAAGCATAATAAAATTGTAGAATTAACCATAAGAGAATTGGGCAAATTACTATAAGTAAGAAAATTATTGTAGGCAAAACCTTACTTTCTTTTTTTTCTATGTCATCATATTCAGTTTTTTTCTTGGGAGGAAAAAATTTCTTAATCAAAATAACTATAGAAATCATTATAGAAAATAAAAGAATAAGAAAAACCACCAACTTCAAAAGACCAATGAGGGTTTGACTAGCATCAGATTTTTTTTCTATATTCGGAATTATTTTTGAAACTTGATTAATCTTGCCTATCCCATATATTTGATATTTGAATTTAATGTCTTGTTGATTATATTTTATTTTTTGACCATTTTCTGGATTAATCTGCTCGCTAGGAGTTGCGAACAAACCACTATCCTGTTGTTCATATTTTATTTCTTTAACATACTCTGGTTTATTTGGTGTAATAAGAACATCTAAATCAAAAATTTCTCCAGGATTGATTAAGGTTGGAATAAATTTAAGTTCATTATCATTTTCTTTTGTGATAAAGTCAGATGAAAATACATATTCAGTTTTTAGAAATTGTATTTGTGTAAGCTTGTAATTTACAATTTTTACATTGGAAGGAAAAATAATACCTAAGCCCTCAATAAAATCAGACTGTTGGATGGGTTGGTTCCCTGTGTTTTTTATACGTATTTTTGTTGATATTAAACTAGATATTTTTTGGCCACCATATCTGAACTCAAGCGATTCGTCTTTAGAAATATTTTGGCTAGCTAATAGTTCTAGATTTTGAGTTATTGCAACATCTAAACTCTTTTTATCAGCACTAAAAGGTTTCAGCCAGGCACCTGCAGCAAAAACGACAGCTAAGACTGTAAGAATTACTATAATATTATTCGGGTTCTTTAAAAAATTATTCACAAACTTAAGTCTATACCTTGAGATAATAAAAAACAAGAATTCTTAGGTAACTTGACAGGTGGTGTATACTGAAACTATGAGTAAAGAAGTAAACCACTAAACAACGGAATACCCCATAAATGACATATTTTTGAAAAGGCATTCGCCGGGGGTAATGTCCCCTATCAGTTAGTCTTTCCTTGCATCTACTTTACTTGAGTAAAGTAATTTAGTTTGCTAAAATTGCTTCAACTTTTTCAAATAATTGCGGAAAGCTTAAATAGCCGGCGGCGGCGTTAAAATGCCCGGCGTTGGGGATAAATGTGAGATTGACTCCTAATTTTTTTGCCAGCTCTTCTCCATTGCCTAGTGATACATACGGGTCATTGTCCGAATGAAACACAAAGAAGTTTTTGGCTTTATTTTTTATATTCGCCCAATCAAAATCATTGTTAGTAAATGCATTATCTCTTTCATTGTTTACAATAGGTTGGATACCAATAGGAGTCGCTACAAAAAAGACGGCTTTTACCGGATACTCTAATTTTTCAAGAACCCTAAGGGCAAACTTTCCACCCAGGCTATGCGCAATAATAATTGTATCTTCGTTTATATATTGTTCGTAGTTTTTTAAAACATCAAACCACTCATTTAGTTTTGCTGGCACTCCCGGCGGTGAAGGAAATTGTGGCACGTATACATTATGCCCCATCATCCCCAACTCACCTTTAAGCCACGGGAACCAATTTTCCTCTGGATATCCCTCCGTCCCATGAAAGATAAGTGCATTAGCCTGCATTTTCCAATTATACCAAGATAATTTTAAAATAGTGTATAATCGAGCTATAAAAACCGTAAACACCCGAACAACGGAATACCCGATTGATGACATATTTTTGAAAAAGCATTCGCCATTTCCCGCCAATTAACTATTCTCCTATTCGCGCGAATTAGAGATATAAAAATAGAAAATTAAAAAGCGGACGCTATTTAATAGACGCCCGCCTACTGATCCTTTTGTTCCGGGTGAGGGTTCTCTCGGCGCTCTGCCAACGAGAACCCTCACGACCTCGATGCTACTTGCCGATCTTGCTGATAACTGTGGGAACAGGAGGCCCCCAGCCTCTCGTGTCGGCACTCCCCTGTACCCCCGTGCGCCGTAGGTTGAGGGGAAGATCGCCATACTTTCCCCGCGCCATTCGCGCGGTGCTCTGTCGGATTTCCAGGATAAGCTCCTTCGTTCTCTTTATGATGCTGGCGTTCACGAACTACCCCCTTTGAACAATATGGCTTGCGCGCCACATTATCTACACTCTAATATAAATACAAAAATAAACAAGTTTATGGGTTTTACACAGCCTATTTGCTAATTTTGGCGGCTTTGGTATAATGCAGATATGTTTACAAAAGCGACAAAGTCATATGTCTACCACTGGTTCTACAGAACAGAGCCGATCGCTTTTGTATTTTAAGTTTTTCTTACAATACTTACACGAAACTGGCTCTGGGACTTTCTCGGGGCCTTTTTCTTTTTTTATGAAAATTATATTTGATTACAATAGAACAATTTACGACCCGGAAAAACAGGAATTATATCCCGGCGTTTTGGTATTGATTAACGGTTTATCAAATAAGCATGAACTATTTTTGGTCAGTAAAAACGAACCCGGAAGAAGGGATGTACTGGACAATTTAGGTATCAGTAGTTTCTTTAAGAAGGTTATTTTTACCGACAATAAATCCCCCGAACTTTTTAAGGAAATCGCGGACAACGAAAACAATGTAATGGTGGTGGGAGACAGGATACGCGGAGAAATAAGCATCGGAAATGAATTAAGTTATATAACGGTTTGGCTCAAGCGGGGTAAGTTCAGCCTTGAGGAGCCGATAAACGAGAAACAAAATCCCAGGCACACGATCACCGACATTACGGAAGTTGAAAATATATTAAAACAATATGGCTAAACAAAAATCAAAAATTAATTATTACTGGCATTTCTTTAACACCAAAAACAATTTGGGGTTGTTGGATCTGCTGCTCGTAATTTTCTAGGAACATATTCACCAGCCTCGAATGAGTCGAGGTGTGGACGTGTTCATTACAATAAGGAGTACACCTGTATGCAGCACAAAGGGGTTCACAGAATTCTCAGCAGCGTGGCTGACGAATCCGGCATCTGGAGAGGTGAAAGAAAAAGAACGCACGGGTTTCTTCTCTCGCCTTCCGTCTATCGGATCACCTCCGACGCGTGCCAGGAGCTTGTCCGTCTTGGCCACGCCCTTACGGACTGCATGTTGGGATTGTCTCATATCGCAGTCATCGCGCACGACCAGACCTTGAATTATAGGGGCGCCTGGATGCTCGCCCGCCAAGTGTTCTCTACAGGCATACCGAAGGTTTATCAGGAGCTCCAAGGGATGAACGTCAAGCACATCCCCAAGTTGCTCAAGGTGGACCTGATGGTCGACCAAGAGGGGCGTTTCCGCATCGCAGAGATTGACGGACACAACAAACATGGGGTCGGATACTCGGCTCTGTGCGTGCGGTTCCGTGAGGCTCTGCGGCCGAATGTGAATGCTCTTCCGGGCCTGGTGAAGACCCTGGCGGAAGAGATAAAAGGCCGCGGCCGCGACGAGGTCAAGGTCTTCTACGCAGACCAAGAGCGATTCTATGTGCCGGAGTTTGAAGTTGCGGCGCAGGAATTCGCGAAACATGGAGTAGAGTGCCAGGTGGTTTCGGAGATGGACGCAGACGAGGCGTTCCTGGAAAAGGGGCTGTTTCTCGACCTTCCATTCCTCTACAAGCGCAAAGGCCTCTACTCGACGATCATCCCCGCGTACAAGAGCGGCGCGGTTGAGTTCATCATCCCGCCAAAGCCCTTCTTGGGCGCCAAAGGAGTGCTGGCGTTACTCCGGAATGATGATGGAAATGGGCAGCTCGAATCGCTGCTCCAATCTTTCATCAAGAAAGAGTCGCTAGAGTTCGTGCGCGGATATATCCCCGAAACCCTCCTGGTCGGCAAACATGCGGCCAGAACGGACGCTGTTAGGAGACGTGTGTCCTCCAAGCGTTACGTCCTCAAGGAGTCAATCTCGAGCGGAATGAAGGGCGTTTTCTTCTCCGACGAGGAAGACTTCGACGCGGCGCTCAGGCGAGCAGACCTCTCGAGCATGAACTGGGTCTTGCAAGAGAGGGTCGAAAATCAGCCACAGACCTTTTCGTGGATTGAAAGCGGGAACGGCAACGAACCCGAACTCAAAACCGCGGACGACTGGTACATGCGCGTAATCGCGCAATATGTCGGCCGCAAACTGGCTGATGTAATCATCACTTCGCGCCGGGACCATGCAGTGCACGGTGGCAAGGACTGCATTCAGCTCGGCACGATCATCGCGAACTAGGCGGAGAGTCCTAATCAACTCTCATAAAAGCCAGCAATACCGGAAGGCAACGCTGGCTTTTATTTTTTGTATTAACTATTATTCTCCTATTCGCGCGAATTAGAGATATGTTTTATTACCTGCGTCAATTTTCGCCGCAACAATGAAATCATTCTCGGAGAGCCCACCGATGGCGTGGGTCCAGAGTTCAAGCAGAACCTTGTTGTAGTTTATTTTGATATCCGGGTGGTGGCCTTCGGACTCGGCGATTTCGGCTATATAATTGACGAAGTTTATCGCCCCGATAAAATCTTTAAATTTAAATTCTTTGGAGATTTTTTGTCCTTTTTCGTCGAGCATCCAGCCAGGCACCATATCCATATATTTTTTCGCCTCTTCTCCTGTAAGCGGCAATGCTCCCCCTTCGCACGGAACGCATTTTTTCTTTAATAAGTCCATTTTTTTATTATATCAAAAAGTATGCCAAGAAAAGAGTTTTTTGATATAATCGTTTATATGAAAAAACTAATTACTCCGTATGCTGCTTCTTTTGGTAGACCAAATGTCACAATAAAACACTTTGCGGACGGGGAATCCTATGTCCGAGTTGTCCCAAAGATTAAAGGCAAAACTATTATTTATCATCGCTTATATCCGGAACCAGAAAAGCGATTTTTTGAACTTCTGTTAATCCTGTCCAAAACAAAGGCTAGTGATGTTTTTATACCTTACTTGCCTTACGCTCGCCAGGATAAGGAAAATAAACAAGGAGAGGCAGTAAGCGCAGATGTATTATGCCGTCTCTTAAAAAATGCTAATGTTAAAAAATTAATTACTTATGATTGTCATTTCTTGCCGAGGGCTGGCAAATTTAAAAGAGCGGGCTTGGAAATTGAAAACAGGTCTGCTGGCGGAGAGCTCTACCAATACGCAAAAAGGTATTTTAAACATAAAGCTTTTGTCGTAGTTTCGCCGGACGAAGGCGCATCGTATTTTACTGAATATGCGCAAGGGCACAGTTTTCGTCTCAAGAAAAAGAGAAAAAAACATAATGAGGTTAAATACATAAAAGGCGAAGTAAACGTGCGGGGGAAAAATGTTTGTATTCTAGACGATATTATTGACACCGGCGACACAATTCGCCGCGCTATCGAACACTTGCAAAAAAATGGCGCAAAAAGAATAATCGTAGGCGCAACTCACGGAATATTTTCTAAAGGAAAAATTAAGAAAGCTAATTTAGTATTTACTACAGATTCAATCCCAAATTCTCATTCCGTAATCGCGCTTGCCTCGCCGTAGCTTTGGCGAAGGCGGGCTATCTGGTAAATACTAAAGACCAGCGCCAAGGCGGCAATCCACTGCATCGGGACAAGCACGGTGCCGTATAACTTCATATCTATCAGAATCGCAATGAAAGGGAAAGTCAACTCCAAAATGGTAGAAATATGCACCGGAGTTTTTTCTAGGCCTTTATAATAAATAAGCAGCGCCACCATGCCGGTAGAAATTGCGATTAGCGCCAGATACCCGAATTGAGCCAAGGTAGGCGCCATCAAGCTTTCTCCGTAGCCGAATAAAAGCAAAACCGGCAGGGTAATAATCACGGTAAATAAAAATCTGAAAAAAGTGCTCATTTTGGCTTCCACTTTACCCAAAAGCATCTTGGAAAAAGTCGTAGAAGACCCCCAGGCGAAAGCGGCACCGAGCGCGTAAAGGGCGGCAATGATTGTCCCCTCACCTGTTTCCAAATTCACAGCGCCGTTTGGAAAAGTAACAAAATAAGCCGAAACAAAAGCGAGCAATGCCCAAAGAATATATCCTTTTTCAAATTTCTCTTTCAGAAAAATCCTGGCCGTAGTTATGGCAAATATCGGCTGGAGCTTCTGCAGGAGAAATACGACAGAGAAAGAAATAAAATGAACTTTCAAGAGCGCCGTGGTAAACCATATAGTCCCCAGAAGCCCGCTTAAAACGGATATCAGGACAAGCAGCCACCATTCGCGCTTGGTGAATCGTGTTTTAAAAATATATTTGAAAATAAACGGAGCCAGAATCACAAGACCGATTAGATGCTCCAGGAAAATTATGGTAATCGGCGGAAGCGTATATAAATTTCTGCGGATAACGCCGTCCAGCGCCCAGAGAAGCGCAGCAATGATAATTAAAATCGGGCCGGTATAATTTTTTAGCATGATTCTAAATCTTTTTTAATTTGAATAATCAATTCTGCTTCAGTGTTAAATTTTTTATATCCTCGTAAAAATTTTCCTATCTCTATGGTAACAATTTTATCATAAGCGTCTCCATTATATCCTAGCATATGCGCCTCAACTTTATCGCCCGGACCGATGACAATCCCCGCCCGGTAGCTTTTTCCTTCCAAAGCTGCAGTTCCCGAATATACGCCCTCTTTCGGCAGTTCCTTCGTCTCCGAAGCCAAGTTTACCGTCGGATAGCCGAGCTTTTTGCCATATCCATCGCCTTTTATCACTTTGCCGGAAATTATGTAATTCATCAAAAAGTTATTTAGCGAGCTTGATTCCGAGCTCTTTGAGCTGTTTTTCGGAAACCTCCGCCGGCGAATCCATCATCAAATCCTTGCCTTCGCCGGTTTTCGGAAACGCAATGACTTCGCGGATATTCGGCTCGTTTTCCAAAAGCATCATCAGGCGGTCAAAACCCCAGGCAATGCCTCCATGCGGCGGACAGCCGGAGCCGAGAGCCTGGAGCATATGCCCGAAATTTTTTTCAATTCTTTCCGCCGGGTAGCCCATAATTTCAAAAACTTTTTTCAAGGCTTCCGGTTCATAATTCCTGATGCTTCCTCCGCCAATTTCGGAGCCGTTCAGCACAACGTCATACTGGGTGGTTAAAATATTTCCGATATCTTTTTTATTCATTAGCATTTTCATATGTTCGTCTTGGGGACGGGAAAAAGGATTGTGCGTAAAAGTCCATTCGCCTTCCGTCTGGGCATTATCCGACTTGTCGGTTCTTTCAAAAAACGGGAAATCAACAATCCAGCAAAAAGCGAATAAATTCTTATCTTCTTTGTCTTTTCTGAAATCGGGCCTGTCGGTCCCGTATTTTTCCATCGCTTTTTGATAAGAAATCCTGGGAAAGGGAATTTCCTGGATTTTTTTCTCCGGATAAAGATTCTGCACGATGCCGATTAAAAGTTTTTCGTTCAGAGCCATCACGTCTTCCCTCTCCACGAAACTCATTTCCAAATCAAGCTGGGTAAATTCCGGCTGGCGGTCTCCCCGGGTGTCTTCGTCGCGCATACAACGGGCAATTTGGAAATATTTCTCCGCGCCGGCGGCCATCAAAAGCTGCTTATATTGCTGAGGAGACTGCGGCAAAGCATAAAAAGTTCCCGGCCAGATGCGGGACGGCACGATATAGTCCCGCGCGCCCTCGGGAGTGGATTTGGTCAGTATTGGGGTTTCAACTTCAATAAAATTTTCTTTGTCCAGAAAATCGCGGATAAATTTTACAACCTTATGGCGGTGGCGGATATTTTTCTGCATGCGCACCCGACGCAGATCCAGGTATCTGTATTTTAATCTATGTTCTTCCCCTATTTCATCCCCATTCGTTGTAACATCTATCGGCGGGGTTTCCGCTTTGTTTAAAATTTCTATATTGAGAACTTCTAGTTCCAAATCGCCATTTAATACCCCCGCCTTTACATTTTTCTCCGGACGCTTGTTGACGACACCGGAAATTTTAAGGACCCATTCGGGGCGGATTCCCTTCCCCTGCTCTATCGCCTCCGCATGGGAAGGCAGGGCCACGCACTGCACCCGGCCGGTCATATCGCGCATATCGAAAAATATCATTTTCCCCTGGTCGCGCCGGACATCCACCCACCCGGCGATGATGATTTCTTTACCGATATTGTCTTTCAAATCTTTGATGTAAATTCTATCTCGCATAAAATTATTCTAACATAAAAATAGAAGAAAGGCAGTTTTTTTGTTTTTATAAAAAGAGTGGGGCTGGTCGCGATGGTCCGCGAACAGCCCCGAAAAGATTACCCCCTACCAGCATGTGTTCTAGAACGACCGCCCCGGTCGGGGCAGACCGGTTGGCCGCTTGTTGGCGGGCCAAGTCACGGCGGGGTCTTCCCCACCAAAGAGGCGGGGCTCGTTGAGCGCCTGGAGTCCGGGCGCCGACGAGGCCGTGAGGTCCAGGACCCGACCACACCCACCCCCTGAGTGAACCCACAGACCGGCACCCGCGCGCCGAATTCCGAAGTCCGGCTGACGCTCCGTGCGGCGGCAGCCGCACGGAAGCGCTGTGAACCGCGAAGGCACCGACAGGTACCTTCGGGGCGACCGTGCGATGATCGCCTCAAACCACTCCTTGAGCGCCGCCTTCGGAATGTTTCCCTCTCCCATGCTGACCTCCCGCTGAAAAGAGCAACTTGCCTCCGTCTCCCTGACGGAAACACCAGCTTTCGTTAGAAGGCTGGTGTTTGAGTTGTAAGTTATTTTGAGAGTTTTTACAGCGCAAATATCAGCCTTCTAAGACGGCTAAAGAGAATTCCAATAATAAAAAACTTTGTGCTGCGTTGTATTTGTTTATTCACATTTTTATAATGACATATTATTTATAAAACACAATACCAGTAATGTGGAAAACTATTTTGTATAAAAAATTAATATTTGGAAGGCATCGCGTGTTTGTGAACACGCGATGCCCCCAAAACGATGATGCGGTGGGCGAAGTCGCATTACAAACAAGGCCCTAAGGTCACCAAGGATCCCATAGACTACGCACGGGAATCACCTCCTTCACGCTTTTGAGCCTTGAGCTGGCTCATCGCCTCTTTCATGAGACGCTCGGCGTCGGAGAGTCTGGATTGCTGAACTGCAATACGAACCTGGTCTAGCAACCCGAGAACCTCTTGCGACGGATTGTTGATGTGATTGATTACGTGCAAACCCCACATGTGAGAATCCCCCTAAGAACAAAAATCAGCGCTTGATTGCGCTGGTTGGTGGATTCCTTTGAAGTATTTAGAGAAAAGAAATCAACGAATTAGCGCAAAAGCGAATGCTTTTGTGCTAAACCAATAACTATTTAATTGGCATTTCATTAATTTCATAACAAACTTATTGTAATATATCTTTAAAAATAGTGCAACTAATAAACATTCACCCCTATTTTTCCCCGGACCTCTTCCATTTTGGCACTCGCGATTTTTTTTGCTTTTTCACCGCCGGCTTTGAGGATTGTAAGGGCTTTCGGTATATCTTTTTCAAATTCTTTTCGGCGTTCACGGAGCGGAGCGATAAATTTCTCCAAGTCTTCTATCAGCAGTTCTTTCAGTTCTTTATATTTGCCGATTTTACTTTCATAAAGCGGTAGAAGCTCCGAAGCCGGACGAAGCAAATTGTGTATGGCATAGACATTTTTCGGAATCCCCTCGCCCGAATCGGTCACAATGCTCATTACGCATTTTTTAATTTCTTCATATTCAGCAAAAAGCGGGATGGTGTTATTGTAACTCTTGGACATTTTCCTCCCGTCGGTGCCCGGAACCACCGCTACCTCTTTCATAATCATTGCTTCCGGCAATTTAAAAGTGTCTCCATAAATTCGATTAAATTTTTCTGCCGTATCACGAGCGATTTCTATATGCTGCTTTTGATCTGCTCCGACGGGAATTATGTCGGGGTCATAAAGTAAAATATCCGCAGCCATAAGCATCGGGTAATTAAAACTGCCCACATCTATTTCTTTATTCTTTGCTTCGGCATCTTTGAAGGCATGAGCGCGCATCAAATACGGCATTGTGGTAATAGTGTCAAAAATCCAAGCGAGTTCGGTATGTTCAGATATGTCAGATTGTTTATATAATAGAGCTTTTTTGGGGTCAAGGCCGATTGCCAAGAAATCAAGAAGCACTGCAATTATATTTCCCTTCATTGACTTGGCATCTTGCACCGATTTCAGAGCGTGGTAGTCAACTATAAAGGCATATACATCATAATCATCCTGAAAATCCACCATTTGCTTCATCATGCCGAAATAGTTGCCAATATGGGGCTTGCCTGAAGGCTGAATGCCAGATAATAATATCTTTTTTGCCATACTACGATTTTAGCACAATAAAAAATCAAATTCACCTCACCCCCTCCCCCTCTCCTTGGCAAGAAGAGGGGTGTCCTGACTTTATGGAAGGACGGGTGAGATCTGTCCACATTTTAATAACATCTTTCCCACTTTTGGGCTTTGACAATTGTCCGGCTGTGCTAGAATGGCTTGATGGTAAAAAACAACAGGCAAAATAATAATTTGCGCATTCCGCCGCAGAGCATCCCGTCAGAACAGGCAGTCCTTGGCTCTGTAATGCTCCGCAAGGACGCAATGCACGAGGTTGAAGACATGCTCGGCCCGGATTCTTTTTATGTTGAAAAGCATAAGATGATTTTTCGGGCAATGCTTGACCTATCTATAAAAAACGAACCGATAGATATGCTTTCGCTCTCCACCAAACTAAGTGAACAGAAGTTGCTCGATAGCGTCGGAGGCAATCAATATCTTGCCGAGATTGTAAATATCGTTCCCTCTTCCGCCAATGTCAGGCATTATGCCGACATCGTGCAAAAGAAATATGTCCTCCGGAGCCTGATTGAAGCAGCGGATTATGTATCGGAACTCGCTTTTGAAGAAAGCGACGACCACATGGATGACATCCTGGATATGGCGGAAAAGAAAATATTCAGCGTCGTCTCGTCTCCCAAGAACCAAAAATATGTAAATTTAAAAGATGCCCTGCCCGAGGCTTACGAGCGCCTGGAAAAATTGCACGAAAATAAGGGAATGCTCCGCGGGCTGGCAACCGGATTCAAGGATTTGGATGTGATGCTTTCCGGTTTGCAGAAATCCGATTTGATTATTATTGCCGCGCGGCCAAGCATGGGCAAGACTACGCTGGCTCTTGACATCGCGCGCATGTCCGGAGTCCTGCATGAAAAATCGGTAGTAATATTTTCCCTGGAAATGTCTTCCCAGCAATTGGTGGACCGTATGCTTTCTGCGGAAAGCCGGGTAAATGCTTGGAACCTCCGCACCGGGCGCCTGTCTTCCGACCGGGAATTTTCAATGCTCCGGGATTCGCTGGACAAGCTGGCTAAAGCTAAAATTTATATTGACGACCAGCCCGGAAATTCAATTGTTCGGATGAAGGCTCTTTCCCGCCGGCTAAAAGCCGAAAAAGGGCTTGACTTAATCGTGGTGGATTACCTGCAGTTGATGACTACTTCAAAAAATTATGATTCAATGGTCAACCAAGTGACGGAGATTTCAAGATCGTTGAAGAGCTTGGCGAAAGAACTGGATGTGCCGGTGCTCGCGCTTTCGCAGCTTTCCCGCGCGGTAGAGTCAAGAGGCGGCAAGCCCCGGCTTTCCGACCTGCGCGATTCTGGTTCCATCGAGCAGGACGCGGATGTCGTGATGTTTATCCATCGTGAGGATAAAGGCAAAAACGAATCGGAAAAAACAAATATCGCCGAGATTCTGATTGAAAAGCATCGCAACGGCCCGACGGGAAAAATCGAACTTTATTTTGACGAAAAAACCACGACATTTCTGAATCTTGAAAAAAGCAATGTCAGCGAATTTGCCCCGTCAAAAATAAAAGGCGATCTGGATGAATTCTAAATTACCCCCTCCCATCCTCCCCCTACATAGGGGGAGGTGCCAGAGGCGGAGGGGGTATATAATATAAATTATGGATATCATAGACAAATTAACCGAAATTTTTAAGGAATTTCCCGGTATCGGGGAAAGGCAGGCGCGGCGCTTCGTTTATTTTTTAATGTCCAGAACTCCGGCTTATTCCGAAAATTTATCCGGTTTAATAGTGGAATTGAAAAAAGAAGTAGCCCAATGTGGAGAATGTTTTAGGTTTTTTATTTTAAACAATAAAAAAGAAAAGTTGTGTGAAATTTGCAGAAATCCGAATACCGACAACAGCTTGCTGATGGCTGTGGAAAAAGATTCGGATTTGGAAAGCATCCGAAAGAGCAGAGTTTATCACGGCAAATATTTTATCTTGGGCGGACTGGTGCCGATTGTGGAAAAAAACACCAAAAGCCGGGTCCGGATTGAAGAATTAAAGGAGAGAGTTAAAAAAGAAAAAAATTTGAAAGAAATTATTCTGGCTTTTTCCCTAAGCCCCCAAGGCGACCATACTGACTCTTATGTGCGAACCCAATTGAAAGAAGTTGCGGAAAAATTAAACATCAAAATCTCCTCCCTCGGCAAGGGCCTCTCTACCGGCACCGAGTTGGAATATTCGGACAACGACACGCTCAAAAATGCCCTCAAAAATAGACAATAAAATGAATATCTTGAAGTCCCCAACTTTCACCGAAGAAAGTTTGGAAAAACATTTAAGCCACTATCCTAATATAGGCAGGGTTCTTAATTTTAAAAAACTTGAAGGCGGAGTAGCAAATGTTGTTTATAAAATAAAAACAACGAAAGGTAATTTCGTTTTAAAAATTGTTATACGCAACAACCCTTATCGGGTTAATTATGAAGTTGAACTATTAAATAAAATAAAAAATCTTCCGATTCCCAAGCCCCTAAAAGCAAGAAACGGTAAATTTTTGGTGATGTATAAAAAACATCAAATATTACTCTATCCCTATCTGCCAGGGAAAAAGACAGAGAATATAAATCACAAAATTTCATCTGCTGTCGGAAAATTTTTGGCAAAACTTCATCTCCAGACAAGAAATTTTCACTCAAAGATAAAAAGAAATGAATTATATGGTATTACGCATTCAAAAATGAATCACGTACTTCGGGCGAGAAACTTTATAATAAATAAAAAAATAAAAAATGCTATCACGTATATAGAAAAAAATGCATTTAAATACAAAATAGATAAATTATTGCCGGACGGCGCGATGCACCTTGATATCAGACCTGAAAATGTTTTATTCCATAATGGAAAATTAACTGGCGTTGTTGATTTTGATAATTCATATAATGGACCCTTAATCCTTGATTTAGCTGGCGCACTTATTTGGTATAGCTATGAAAACAATGAATTTAATCTAAAAAAGATGAAACAATTTTATCTAGGATATACTGGCACCAGAAAATTAAGTAAAAAAGAAAAAATTGAACTTATAAATATGCTTCATTATTATGTTCTGGGTATTGTGCTTCATGGAATAGAATACTATATTGATAACAAATTATCTGAGCAATTTTTAACAAAAGTATCAATTGGACATCTTTTGGAGGCAGAAAAAAAATTAACACCTATTGAAAGAAAGTTGAGCAAATTGTTCAAATAAAAAACGAAGGACCAACCTTCGTTTTTTATTTTATAGAGGTAATCTTTACTCTAAAGAATGGCTGGCGGTGGCCGTTGCGGCGAAGATAACGGGATTTTTGTTTATATTTTATAACCATAATTTTTCTGGAACGGCCGATTTCTACGATTTCCGCATCTACTTTTGCGCCTTTTATATAAGGTGTGCCAATAGTTGTGTCTTTGCCGTCATCAACGAGCAAAACTTTGTCAAAAGAAATTTTATCTCCTTTGGTATACTCCCCCTTTATTTTTTCAATGGAAACAAGGCTCCCTTTGGAGACCTTGTATTGCTTTCCGCCAGTTTGTATTATTGCAAATTCTTCTTTGCTCATATCGGCCTATATTATATGAATTTTTGTAAAAAAGCAAGGTTTTTGCTATAATAGCTCCTATGCAAACAAAAATTATTGAGAAGTATTTTTTCTTCGGGCTATTGCTCGCCACTCTAATTTTTACTTTCCTGATATTCCGGCCCTTTTGGACAATACTGGTATTGGGCATTTCCTTTTCCATTGTTTTTTATCCTTTTTATGAATGGCTGAATAAGAGACGTCTGCCCCACTGGCTTTCTTCGCTCGTAACTGTTTTTATTTTTGTAATAATACTTTGCGGGCCGCTTTTGGGCATCGGCGTTATAATTTTCAACCAAAGCCAGGACGTTTATCATGTTGTTGTTGATAATGGGAGCGTAGGGCCATTTATGAATTCCATAAGCAATAAAATTAATAATATATTGCCGGAGGGCATAGTTTTTGATGCAAACGAAAAAGCAACGGATTTTATTTCTTTTGTCTCGCAAAACATAGCCAGTATATTCAGCAGCACTATTTCCGCTTTCTTTTCATTTCTGTTAATGCTGCTGATTATTTTTTATTTCCTGAAAGACGGAGCTCAATGGAGAAGGGCTATCGTCGTGCTTAGTCCCCTTTCCGACCGTGATGATGAAAAAATAATCATGAGATTAAGACAAGCTATCAACAGCGTGATAAAAGGAAGTCTTTTTATCGCCCTCGTTCAGGGCGTGCTTATGGGTATCGGGCTTTGGATTTTCGGCATACCAAACAGCGCGCTTTGGGGTATCGTGGCCGCTGTCGCTTCTCTTCTGCCAACCATCGGAACTGCCCTAGTCTCGGTTCCGGCAATTGTTTTTCTCTTTATCGCGGGAAACGCCGCACCCGCTATCGGCCTCTTAATCTGGTCTGTTATTATGGTAGGAATGGTGGACAACTTTTTAAGCCCGCTCATAATCTCCGAGAAAACTAATGTGCCTCCGCTCCTCATTCTTTTTGCGGTGCTGGGCGGATTGTCGCTCCTGGGTCCGGTTGGAATCCTGGTCGGGCCTTTGGTTATAAGTCTGCTTTACACTTTGATTTCCATATATAGAAATGAATTCAAGCAAAATCCAATTTTATAATACACTCTCGCGGAAAAAAGAAATTTTTGCCCCGATTAATCCGCCGGACGTAAGTTTTTATTCCTGCGGACCGACGGTTTATGATTATGCCCACATTGGCAATTTACGAGCCTATGTCTTTGCCGATATTTTGCAAAAAACTTTAGAATATAGCGGATATAAAGTCAGGCGAGTAATGAATATTACCGACATCGGGCATCTTTCCAGCGATGCGGATTCGGGAGAAGATAAAATGACGAAAGGCCTTTTGCGCGAAGGCAAAGAATTCACGCTCAAAAATATGCGGGAGATGGCAGAATTTTATACAGAAAAATTTAAAGAGGATTTGCAGGCATTAAACATTGAAATACCGGAGAATATTTATTATGCAAGCGATTATGTGAAAGAAGATATAGAACTTGTGCAGAAGTTGGAAGAAAAAGGATATACATACAAAATAAGCGATGGAATTTATTTTAATACTTCAAAAATGCCTGATTATGGAATATTGTGGGGAGTTGCTAAAAATCGAGAGGAATCCAGGTCAAGAATTATTGAAAATTCAGAAAAGATAAACTCGGAAGATTTCGCGCTTTGGAAATTTAATTCAAAAATCGGTTTTGAATCTCCATGGGGCAAAGGCTTTCCGGGCTGGCATATAGAATGTTCTGCCATGGGCATGAAATTTTTAGGCGAACAATTTGATATTCACACGGGGGGCATTGACCTTATTCCCACGCATCACACTAATGAAATAGCCCAGTCGGAATGCGCAACCGGTAAAAAACCTTTCGTCAGGTTTTGGATGCACAGTGAATTTGTTGATACTGGCGGCGTAAAAATGTCAAAATCAGAAAACAATTTTCTGAGACTGGAAAGTTTGGCTGTTAAGAATATCAGCCCTGCAACCTACCGTTTTTGGCTATTAATGGCAAACTACCGCACTAAAGTAAACTTTGTCTGGGAAGCCCTGGAGGGCGCAGAAACAGCCTTAAAACGCCTATATGGGCTCTATTTGGACCTGGAAAACGAGACCCCGCCAAGGACGGGGCAGGTTGGACACATTCACCAGGAATATCAAAATAAGTTCAAAGAATTCCTGGAGGACGACCTGGATACGCCACGGGCATTGTCGCTGTTGTGGGATGTATTCAAAGACGAAAATATCTCAAATGCCGACAAAAAAGCGACAATTCTGGATTTTGATAAAATATTTGGACTTGGTTTTGCAGATTTAAAAGAAGAAATAATTCCGGAGGAAATATTGAAGTTAGGCGAAAAAATAGAGGAGGCTCGTAAAAATAAAAACTTCAAAGAATCTGATAGAATAAGAGAAAAAATAGAAAAAAAGTGGGAATATGAAGTAAAAAATACAGCAACAGGAACCACTTTTACAAAAAAGAAAATCTGAAATTTGCATAAAAACTGAAAACTGATAACATATATTTTATGATAGATACTGTCATAAATACAAAAGATGCAAAAAAAGCCGACATTGTGATACTAAGTGCTCCCTATGAGGGGGGTGTTTCTTTTATGGGAGGAACCGCGAAAGCACCCCAAAAAATACTGAAAATTCTTAATGAAAATTTGGAGCTTTTTGATACCGATTTATTGTGCGAGCCGGCAAAAAAAATAAAAACCGCTCACAGGGAAATATCCGGCCTTAAAAAACTTATTCCGGAAAAAGCAATCAAGAAAATAAGTTCCGAATATGAGAAACTATTCAGTGATAAAAAATTTGTAATCATGCTTGGCGGCGAGCATACAGTGGCGCTCGGCGCATTGGACGCAATCCTAAAAAAAGAAAATCCGGAAGATATCACTATTTTCCAAATAGACGCTCATCAGGATTTGCGAGAAGACAACAGTGATTATAGCGACCATATTACAAAATACGCCCATTCCTGCACAATGCGCAGGGCGCATGATATTGGTTTTCCCATTGTCCAGGTCGGCATCCGAACTTTTTCCAAATATGAATATAATTTTTGGCAAAAAAATAAAAAAACAATAAAAGTATTTCCCTGGACCAAGGACAACAAAATTCCCAAAATCGGCGATATTGTAAAATCCATTAAAACAAAAAAGGTTTATTTATCTCTGGATGTGGATGGCATAGATCCCGGTTTTATGCCCGGCACCGGCACGCCGGTACAGGGAGGACTGGACTGGAATTATACGCTCAATCTGATAGAAAAATTGTTCCGGGAAAAAAACGTAATCGGCGCGGATATCGTGGAAGTCTCCACGATATCCGGGTCAGTCCTTACCGAATTCGGCGCTGCCCTGCTCTGCTATAAAATCATGACAAATAAATTCAGGAAGAAATTGAAGTAGTTTTTAAAATCTTTTTACGATAGATAAAAAACGTCATTACCAGATTGAGGAGTATGAGATAAATCCCGAAAGAATAAAAGGAGAAAATCCAGTTTTTTACGATTAATAAACCGAACATATTAGTAGCCAGACCGATTATATATGGTTGGGGCGATTCGTTTTCCGGAAACTTCCAGGATTTTGTAAAGGTTGGAATAGCGGCAAAGAAATCGCTCAAAATGGCAAAAATAATCGAAACGACCAAGTTGTGTGTTATTGTATATAATATCAATGCTAATAACGAAAACACTCCGCAAAAAATATCAAAAACCGTTAATTTCCAGTATGCATTTTTGTGCCAAATAAAAAAAAGGACTACTACAAGCGGGCCAAAACCCGCCATAAAAGTAGGGAGCGCAACCAATCCCGCCCCCGCCTTAAATTGAAAAAAAGCACCAAGGAACGGGCCCAACATCCAAAAAAACCAGGAAATTAAATTCGGTTTGTTTTGTCCGTAGACAATATCCCGCAGATAAAAATAATACCCGGGGATGTAAAAGGCAAAAGTAAGATAAATAATTTGTTCAGGAAGCATAATTTCTTAGATCCCCTCTTTTTTGAGCTCCTCGATGAGTTCTTGAGATTTGCGGGAAAGCCTGCCGGGGAGTTTTATGTTGAGTTTAATTAACAAATCGCCGCGTTTGTTCTTGGAAACCGGCACACCTTTCCCCCGCACTCGCAGAATTTCATTCATCGCGACGCCCTCCGGAATCGTAACCTCAATATCCCCATCCAGAGTTTGAATCGGATATTTGGTTCCGAGAAGCGCGTCAGAAAGCTTCAGATTTAAGTTCATTGCCAAATCATTGCCTTCCCGTTTGAAGACGGGATGCGGTGTTACATTTATTTTTATATAAAGATCCCCCGCTGTTCCCCTGGAAATCGCTTCGCCATAGCTCGTCATCCGGACCATCTCGCCGTCGCGTATGCCCGGAGGAATAATAATTGAAACTTCCTCTTCGCGGCGAAGCACCCCCCTGCCCTTACATCTGTCGCAAATCTCTTTCGGCACTTCTCCCGTCCCCAGACAGGCTTCGCAAATCTTTGTATTGGCGATAGTCCCAAAAATCGTTCTCTTGGATTCGCGAATCTTACCTTGGCCATTGCAATGCTTGCAAGTCTCCATCTTGGAGCCGGCCTTGGCGCCGAAACCATTGCAAGTGAGACAATTTGAAGTTTTAGTAATTAGAATTTTCCGATTCATTCCAAAAATAGAATCGGAAAAAGAAATCTGAATTTCGGTGGAAATATCCCGGCCGCGGCGCGCCTGTGACCTTTCTTCCCCCATTCCGCCTCCGAAAAAATCGCTGAAAATATCGTTAAGATTCCCGAAGTCAAAATCCGCGCCGCCGTATGCTTGTCCGCCTCTTCCGGAAAAATCAAAACCTTCAAAACCGCCTTTAAATCCACCGGACTGCGAACCGCCGAAGCCTTCGGCGTAGGCGCTACCGAACTGGTCATATTTTGTGCGCTTGGCATCATCCGAAAGCACCTGATAAGCCTCGTTGACCTGCTTGAATTTCGCTTCATTGCCGCCTTTTTTGTCGGGATGATACTTGTGCGCCAATTTATAAAAAGCCTTCTTAATCTCGTCTTTGGATGCGCTCTTATTTACTCCCAATGTCTCATAGTAGTCTTTTGACATAAACTATATATTAACAGATTTTTATAAAATTTCAATATTTTTTCTAGAACTTAATCACCAGAACTTAGAATCTAATTCTAAATCATGGGCTCGGCCTCTTGTGAAGTTTTTTCTTTTATTTCTTCTTTTTCGCCGCCGTCATCCGTCTCTACCGTCTCCCCGCGCTCTCTTGCTTTCCTTTTAGCCCTCCCTTCAATTATCGCTTTTTCTTCGGCGCTCCGGATAATTGTCGCTTCTTCTTCGGCGATAAGCTTGGCGGCCGCATCTTTCGGTATCGTATATTTTCGATGCGAAGCCTCTATAATTTCCTCTCGATAGGATGGATGAGTCGGGGGAAGGACTCTTAGGGTTTCGGCAGAGAATGGATCATAAGATTCGCCGTCTATCGTCATTTTTATATAGATTTCACCGACAGCCAGGTTGATCATATCTTTCACATCAAAAAGCGGAGCGAATTCCGGCTTCATTTTTACCGCGTCTTCGCCACCCACACGGAAAGTTATAATACTGCCGCAATTACCGAGTACGGCTTGGTGCACCTTGGTAATAATCTGGCCCACATACTGATGCGCGATAGTCAGATTAAGTCCGTATTTACGGGCCTCCGATAAAATATTTTCAAAGGTTTGGGTTACCACATTTTGGAACTCGTCCACATAGAGATAGAAATCCGTGCGCGCAGACTCGTCCATTGAAGCGCGCTCCATGCCGGCCTGTTTTATTTTCGTCAAAAAGATAGAACCGAGAAAAGAGGAATTCTCTTCTCCGAGTCGGCCTTTGGAAATGTTTATCAGGATAATTTTGCCTTCATTCATCAGTTTGCTAATGTCTATTTTATTTTCTTTCTGACCGAAGATATTTCGCAGAAGCGGATCCGAAAGAAATTGTCCGAGTTTGTTAACCAGCGGGATAATCGCATCCGTATCAAATTTTTCCGACCAGTCCGCGAATTCAATCGCGAAGAATCTTTTTACCATGTCGTCCGTAATATACTCCACTACTTTCTGCCGGTAATTCCGGTCCGTCAGCATGGAAATCATTCCGCGCATAGTGGCATGAGGATAATCCAGCAGCGCTAGGCAAGTAAAACGAAAAACGTGCTCCAGGCGGGGCGTCCAATTTGCTCCGAATTGTTTTTGAAATACCTCAATCAACCCTTGGGTCAAAATGAATTTAAAAGCGGGATCAACGTTGGCCAGAGGATTAAATGAAGCCGGGAAATCAACGTCAGTGGGATCAATCACACAAACATCCTCAATGCGTTCCTTGGGAACAAAATCCAGAATGTTTTTAAATTCATCGCCGTGCGGATCAATAAAACACAATCCATGCCCATAACTTACATCCTGCCTGACCAGAAGTTCCAAAAGTTTCGATTTGCCTACCCCCGATTTGCCGATAATGTAAAGATGCCTCCGGCGGTCCACCCGTTTGATGCCGAAAATAAACTTTTTTTCTTCCAGAGCCGCGACATAATTGGTCCGGCCGATAAAAGAAACCTCTTCGGGCTTGACCTTCCCGAATATAGGCAGTTCCGGCGGCGGCGGACCGTATTTGATTATTTGCACTCGATTCGGTTTGGCCATAGATATTAATGATTTTAACACTTATTTATTGATTGTTCAACGTTGAAAGTGTATCATAAAAGAATGCGACTAAACAGATTTATCGGGAACTATTCCACCAAAGGCGGACAGGGATTTATCTCGGGTACAGAAGTGGAAATTCTTGATACCAAAATAATCAAGCAAATAAAGGGCGTTTTGAGATTAAAAAAAGACGATATAATAATTCTCGCAGATGGCAAGGGAAATAATGCGGAAGTAACTTTGGTTCTAGTATCTGCAAATAAAGTTACGGGTATCATTAATAAAGTAGAAAAAAAAGACAAAACCAAAAGAAAAGTGAGTCTGTATCTGGCAATTTTGAAAAAAGAAAATTTCGAGTTAGCGGTACAGAAAGCGGTTGAGGCCGGAGTTTCGGAAATCATACCGACAATCACTGAAAGAACAATAAAAACCGGATTAAACACAGACCGTCTAAAAAAAATAATCTTGGAAGCAAGTGAGCAGTCCGGGAGAAGTTTCGTCCCGGAATTATTTCCTATTCTAAAATTTAAAGACGCCTTAACTGACGGAAACAAAGCAGAAGAAAAAATAATTTTTCATTTAGGAAATAATTTATATATCCCGAACAAGGAAGCACAGAATATCAGCATTTTTATCGGTCCCGAAGGCGGTTTTACGGAAAAGGAGATAAACTTGGCAAAAAATTCTGGTTATAATATTTATTCCCTGGGGTCACTTACTCTACGCGCCGAAACTGCCGCCATTATAGCCACTTACCGGACGGTAAAAGGCATCTAACCACCCCTCAATCCCCTCCTTCGCAGGCGGGAAGGGTTCTAATATACTTCCTGCTGATAACACTTTTCGCAGTAAATTATTTCCGACCGCTCGGGAGCGTATGGGGTTTCAAACTCATTCAGACATGGTTTGTTTCCGTGGATATGCTCCATTGTGTTTTTATATTTTTTGTTTTTGGAATAATCTCCAGCACACTGGCATTTGCCTCGCCAAAGATGAAACGGATTTCTTTGCTTCAGCCTTCCGTAGTGTCTACAATTCGGACAATATCTTGGTAGTGTAATATTATTATTTTTTAAAAAATCTAATTCCGGTTTAGTGATGCGATAAGCCTTAGTGCATTGAGTTGATTCTTGTCCATTGTTAGGACAAGCGATAATTTCCTCAAGTATGGTTTCAGGAACATCTCTGATGTGATCCGGCAAATCTTTACTCAATATGGTAACTTGATAATCTTTTTCAGTTGGTGTTCGGTAAACATGCCCCTTTTGAATTATTTCTTCTTTTGTTTTAGTAAAATACTCCTGAGCCATCGTTTCATTATAAGCAAAAGGCGACAATTCGGATGGAAAAAATTCTCCATATTTGTAAATTAGACCTTTTTTATCTTTAAAAGGCATGGTGTTCATGTGTTCAATAATTTTAGGTAATAAATTAAAGTATTCCTCTTTGGAATATTGCTTATTTAAAATACAATATTGCTTACCTCGCAACCCAATACAGCCAAAAAGATTTTTTGAGCTAAAACACATATAAGAATAATAAATATCCAAACAACTATGGGCAATCGCGCAGAACAGTTCTTTTGACGCGTCTATGCCAGCATCTATCCCCTCATACATAAGAGACGCCAATCCGGCGCCATACATGTCATAACTGTCTTTAATACTTACGCAGTGAAATAAATATTTTGAATCTTCAGCCTCTCCAAAAATATCAAAAGAATTTTTTATATTTTTGGAATTCATAATTTCGTCGCCAGTTGCTTCGGTGGATTTTATAATACTTGCGTATCTGTTTGGAAAATTAAGAACAAATTTGTCGTAAGAATCTTTAAATTCAGAGAGAATTCGATAGCTGCCGAAGTCCAATTCTTTTTTTTTCTTTTTATATTCTTCCTTCGTATATTGCACATTTAAAATGCAATGACTCTTGTTCCTTAAATTAACACAGCCAATGCAATCCTGCAGATTTTTGCAATACTTTAAGAAAAAAGAATTTATCGACTCATCGGAATCGTAAGAAAAATGGGTTTTATATAAGCCGGCACAAAGGGTGTCGTTGTAACTTAATTCAGATTTACCGCATTTATACATATCTACACAATCTTTCGTTTCAACTACTCCATAAGAATAATGTGTTCGTTCATTATTAAAAGAAGCGTATGTCAAATAGCAATATTTGCAATCCGCATTGTGATTACCGTACGGACTTCCTTTACAGTTTGAATTCCCTAAATTTGCAAGCGGTACTTTTTGGAATAGTTCCCTAAACTGTTCAAAAAAAGGTCGAGAAAAATCGTAATCTTTTCCGTAATCCGTCGGCTCCCATTTATCGCTCCACCACACGTCGTGGTCATACACCACCATATTAATTTCGGGATGAAACATGGTTATTATTTGTTCTCCCGTTTTTGCGCAAACTCTTTTAAAAAGTGATCGCTCGTTGCGCCAAGTCATTCTGCGAATTAGCCTACATTCAGGGCAAAAAGTCGGCGGAGGAACTTTAATTTTCTCATAAAAATTAAAATCCTCCGATTCTATCATGAAATCTTTTTTGCAATTTTGACAATTTTTAGTTTCGCTTTTCATGTTTTTATTATTTCAGTCTTTTGCAAAACACTAGAATAAGATATTAATACACCTCTTGCTGGTAACATTTTTCGCAATATACAATTTCTGGTCGCTCGGGGGCGTATGAAGTCTCAAATTCGACTTCACATTGCCCTTCGTGATGAACATGCTTTTTGTCGCACATGCATTGTCTATGCCAAAATTTATTTGGGTTTCTGTTTAAAACTCTTTGGTAATGTCTGCAATTAGGACACAAATGCGGAAGTGGCAAATTTTGTGATTTATAAAATTGCAATTCAGGTTCTATGATTTTAAAAGCGATAGTGCATTGTTCTTTGCATTTACCTCCATGCTCACAACCGATTACCGCGGATACCATATCGTCTGGAATATCCTTAATATTATCGGGTAAATTTTCCGATTCTATAGTTATTTTATAATTTCTTTCCTTCGGTTCTTTCCATGAATATCCTTGTTCTCCGGCTTCTTGCTTAGTTAATGGAAAAAATTCCTGAGCAGTGGTTTCATTATAACTATAGGGAGAAATTTCTGTCGGGAAGAAATCGCCGTAAACATATTGGCAGCCCTTCTTGTCAATATAAGGCATGCTATTCATGTGTTCAACTATTTTCGGCACTAAATTTTCATATTCCTCCTTTGTATATTCTTTGTTGAAAATATAATGTTTTTTATCACGTATCCCTACACAACCAAATCTATTGCTATCACGGCAATCCACAGAATATCTTATATTTCTTCCTTCGAGAGTCACGATGCCCCCAATAACATTACTGATGCCATTCCCAGAAACTAATGATTCGTATACTTTTTCCGTGTTCTCGCCAAACTGCGTGAAGTCATAACATTCTTTATTATTTTTACCAATCAGCAGGAAACAATATTTGCAATATTCTCCTCCTGCAATAACGAATGATTTTTTTACATATTTGGAATTATAGATATAGTCACCGGTGGAATCCAAATTCTGAATTCCATGCATGTATTTATTTGGGAATTTGAGCCAGAATCCTGCAGCTTCTTTTTTAATTCCTTGAGTGCCAGCATAAGAACCTAGATTAAACTTCTGTAGTTTTTTTAGATAATCTTCTCGGCTATATTTTTCGTTGAAAATGCAATATTGTTGACCACGCAAATTAATACAACTGAAGCAATTCGAACAGCCAACTAAATTCTTAGAAAACCAAATATCATGGGAACTTTCGCAATCTACGGAATAATAAATTTGATAGCATTTATTGCAATTTACGCTCTCATAGGCAAGTTGGGTGTTTTCGGCCATCGTCATATCCATACAATCGGCACTGTGTTCTATCTCCTCTCCGTACAAACATCTCTCATCGTAGTCGGAGTTAAATATATAATAACAATTTTTCAAGTAATGATTCATGTTTGTAAAATCACTGTTAGTGAGTGTCTTATAGCTTACAGATAGATTTTGATGCGGAACTTTTTTCATAAGCTCCGAAAATTGCTCAAAAAATGGTCTCGAAAAATCATAGCCCTGTCCGTAGCTTGCGGGATTCCATTTGTCACTCCACCAGCATTCCCCACAATAACTTAACTCTCCCTTAGAGGGATCATATCTTGAAATAGTGCTTACACCACATAGATCGCATGGGCGTTTGTAAAAAGTTCTTTCGTTGCGAAAAGTGAGGCGCCTCTGCAAACGACAATCAGGACACCAAGTCGGAGCTGGCACCGCCATTTTCTCATAAAAATTAAAATCCTCCGGTTCTATCGTGAAGTCCTTTTTACAGTTCTGGCATATTCTAGTTTCTGTTTTTGTATTCATTTTACTTAAAACTCTGCGATAGCAGAAATCTTAGTTTTCAATACACTTCTTGTTGGTAACATTTCTCGCAGTAAACAATTTCCGGGCGGTCTGGAGCATAGCCGGTTTTGAATACCTCTCCACACGGAAAATCTTTGTGATTATGAGAAATGGTATTTTTATATGTATTGGTCTGGTCGGTAATACCAGCGCACATACAGGATCTTTCGTATAAAAATAATTTCAGCCTGTCGTTGATTCTACGCTCATGCCTACATTCACTACAGAGACGTGGAGCCGACAAATTTTCCTTGCGCAAAAAAATCAATTCATTTTCGAGAACGCGGTAAGCATTTTTGCATGATTGACATTCGAAAACTTCTTTCAAAATATCATCTGAAGTGCTGGTAATAGACTCCGGGAGTTCCGAAGATTTTTTAGTAATAGTGTATTCTCCTCGTTCTCCGTCAACCCATCCATAATTATTCTTTAGCGCTTCTTCTTTAGATAAGGTAAAATGCTGGCCTGCTAAAGTATTGTTATAACCGAAAGGACAAAATTCTATTGGTAAAAATTCTCCGTATTTATAGATTAGGCCACGAACATCGACATAAGGCATTTCATCCATGTGTTTTTTAATCTTCTCCACCATTGCTTTATAGTCCTCTTTCGTATACTGCTTGTTTAAAATGCAATATTGTTTTTTCTTTAGTCCTGAACATCCAAAACAATCCGAAGAACTGAAAAGATGCGTAGAGTATTCAAGATTTCTACAAGCAGGCCAACAATTCCAAGTAAATTTATTATTATACGAATCATCTCCGCACTCTACCGTCTCGTAACAAAGCTCGGTATTGTTTCCCCACACTGTCACATCGTAATTCTCTTTACTGGAGGGTACTTGCAGATATTGGCAGTAGCGGATGTTTTCACTCTCCCGAACTAAATAACTATCCTTAACATTCCTGCAGTGAGTAATATAGGAACCAGAAGAGTTCACATTCTTTATTCCTTGAATACTTTTTACGGGCTGGGTATCCCAAAATACGCGCGCCTTTTCTCTGGCCACCATTATTCCTTCGTATGTATCTAACTCCATTCCTTTTATAATATTACGATATTCATCTGGGTTATATTTTTTATTAAAAATGCAATACGAAGCATTGACTAAATTAGCACACCCGAAACAATCTTGGCAGCCTACACACCCACGACAAAACCATAGATTTCTGGACTCCTCTGCCCTCTGGGTAAAATAGCATTGATAACATTTGGCGAGCCAAAAGGATTCATAACACCGCTCGGACTCATGAATATGAGAGTTATCTACACAATCTTTACAATTATCAATGGCGTTCCCGTACATGCAATCCTCTGAATAACTTGAGTTGCAGACAAGATAACTATTTTTGAGGTCCGTAGCATTGAAAGAATATGGACTATTTACCATGCGTATAACGTTAAAATTGTATATCGGCAAAGAGTTGATAAGTTCGCGCAACTGCTGTAGAAAAGGTTTTGAAAAATCATACTCCCGACCGTATTCCATGCCATCCCAAGTGTCTCCCATCCAGATTTCTCTCTTAATTATCTTTCTGCCACTTTCTGTGGGAAAAGTGGAAAAAATACTTTCTCCAGTAAAAGCATCTTTTACTTTAAAAAGTTTTCTCTCATTTCTAAAGGCCAATCTCCTCTGTGCCCGACACAAATGACAAAAGGTCGGCGGAGGAACTTTGATTTTCTCGTAGAAATTAAAATCCTCGGGTTCTATCGTGAAGTCCTTTTTACAGTTTTGACAATTTCTTGTTTCTGTTTTCATTCTAATATTCTATAGAATTATAGAATAGACTCTATTCTAAAATTTTTCTTAAGACATCTTCGGGGATTTCTTGAATGTTTCCTTTTGTCAGTGGAGGCTCTTGAACTGGCTTTGCCTCGCCGGAGCCTTGAGTAGAGACGGGTGTAGGTTTTTGGGGAATTTCTTCCCCTCCTTTCGGAGGAGGGGTGGCTTTAGCCGGGGTGGTGTTTTCTTCTTTGGGTTCCCCGCCTGCATCAGCTATGCTAGAAGCATTGCGGGCAGGAATTTTTTCCGCAATCAAATCTTTTAATTTATTCATATCTTCCGGGCTGGCGGCTCTGTCTTTTGAGGGCATAGAAATTTTACTGACTTCTTTAGTTTTATTTTTTAGCGTATCGAGTGAAATAGGTTCATCTATCTTTTTTAAAACTTCTCTCAAGGCCGAATTATCCCCGCCTGCGTGGGCAGGTTTAGAAACTTTCGGCGGCGAGGTAAAAACTTTTTTAATCGCTCCGAATACTCCAGATTTAGGTTTATCCAAGTGGTGATCTCCCCGCTCCGGATATCTCTCCCCTTCTTCTATTTTACCCCTGTCTTTTTGTTCAAACTCTATCCCTATGTCGGCTAATGGCTTAAAAAATTTTGTTTCATCATGCTTGATTTGATGTTCTCCGCTCTTTTCCACTTTTATCTCCCCGGATTTTATTCTGGCTATGCAATCTTTGCAATAAACTGTCCTGCCCGGCTCCGGCTTGAAAGGCACGGTTGTTTCTTTCTTGCAAAATGAACAAACAGCCGGAAATTTTTCCAGGCTTCCCGGGGCAGTTTCATTGTCATTGCCGAGAGACATTCCGCTCCAGTCATTGATTTCCCGCTCCACAACCTCTTTCGGACGGCAATAAAGGGCGCGCGAAGACTGGATAACCTCTTCTTCTATTTTTTTATCACCGGACTTTACCATCTGTGGCAAAGTCTTGGCGGAAAACGGCCTGGAAGTTACGCCGTCTATCATTAATTTCATATAAACTTTATAGTTCGGTAAATTAACTATGTCCTGAGGAATAAATTCCGGTTCGAATTCTTTTTCCAGAAAATCGGCATCGTCCGCACCAACACGAAAAACTATCATCGTCCCGACGTTGCCGAAAACGGCATCGCGCACCGCCGTGCTTTTATCCGAAACAAGTTGGGCAGTATATTGATGAGCCACGGTCAGATTCAGTCTGTATTTTCTGGCTTCGGATAAAATGCCCGCGAAAGCATCCGTCACGAAATTCTGGAATTCATCCACGTAAAGGTAAAAGTCCCTGCGATGTTCTTCGGGAATGCGCACACGTTCCATGGCTGCCAGCTGGATTTTGGTAATAATCATGCCGCCCAGCAAGGCGGAGTTGTCTTCGCCGATACGCCCTTTGGAAACATTTACCAGGAAAATCTTTCCCTCATTCATCATGTCAAAAACATTGATGGTGCTTTTGGACTGGCCGACAACATTCCGGATGATAGAAGTGGAAAGAAACTGCCCAACTTTGTTCTGAATCGGCGCAATGGCTTCATTTCTGAATTTATCCTGCCAAGCTTCGTATTCGTGAACCCAAAAAGCCTTGATGACGGGGTCTTTCAAATTGGAAATTATTTTCTGACGGTAATCTTTATCCACCAGCATTCGGGGAATACCAAGAAGCGTCGTGCCCGGCGTATCCAGCAGGGCCAAAATCGTATTATTTAAAATATATTCCATCCGGGCACTCCAAGCATTGGCCCAGATTTTGGTAAAAATACCCATCAAGCCGGAAGCCACCAGATGCTTGTATTGCGGGTCAATCAGCTCCAAAACGTTAAAACCGATATGATAGTCCGCATCGGCCGGATTAAAATAAATGACATCTTTCATGCGATGAGGCGGAATGGCGGATAAAACCGCTTCAACATTCTCTCCGTGCGGGTCAACCAAGCAAACCCCTTCGCCGTTCTGGATATTCTGGATAATCATGTTGAACATTAGGACAGATTTACCGGTCCCGGATTTTCCGAGCAGATAAACATGCTGACGCCGGTCTTTGCGCTTAATGCCAAAAAGTGTGTTTTTGTCCCGATAAGTCGTTAGACCGAGATAAGTAACATCTTTATTTATGGGTATTTCCGGCAAATCCATGTTAATATTTTACAATAAAATGGTCTTTTTTGCCAGTATTTTTAACTATTTAAAATAAGCTCCAAAAATTCTTCCAGAGTTTCAATGGAATAATTTGGGTTTGTCTTTTTAAGCTGATCGAAATCATAAAATATTTTATTTTCCGGAGGCAAGAAAAGACAAGAATCTATGCCTGCTGCTTTTGCGGCAATGATGTCGTGTGGTGAATCTCCTAAAATAATTGTGGTTTTCGGATCAAGTTTTGCAATTTCCATAATATACAAAAAAGGTTCTGGGTCAGGTTTGTGTTTCATAATATCGTCAAACCCGGAAATGGCTGAGAAAAATTTCGACAGCCCGGTCAGTTCAAGCACTTCTTCAAGTAATTTTCTGGGGCTTGAAGAAACCAAAGCGAGAACAATACCTCTCGTTTGTAATTTCTCTAATGTCTCATTCACTCCGGAATAAAGTTTCATTAAAGGTGCATGACTAATCATATATTTGCGGACTTTTTCTATATAAGGATCGAAATCAATATTTGGATATTTTGTTGCTGTCTTTTTGTGCTCATAGAAAAAATCCTCAATAATAGTTTGGTCTGATAGTTCTATACCTAGATTTTTTAGTTCACTTTTATATGCTTCCAGCCATATATGAAGCGTCATTCCTAGTGTCCCGTCCCAGTCAAAAATCACCGCAGAGTATTTCATTTTTAAATTATAGCAAAAATTAGCCAAACCAAAAAGCCCTATTTAAGTTGTTCCAATTTCTTTAATCAAATCGTATATATAATCTACTGGCAGGGCAATCGAATAGCCAGAATTTTGGAAATTCGAATTGTAAAGTTCTGGAAATCTAACATTCCTCCATTGATCCACAAACGGAATAAATTGTACTACTACTCCAATCAAATGTATTTTTGATTTTTCTGAATTCATTTCAAGTACCATGCCTCCACTATTTCCACCATATACTGGGCAATCTAACACAATAGTTTTATTTTCATAATTCTTACCTGCTATTATTCCCTTACGTACAAGGGGTGCATCATAATTTATTTGTTTCATTTCCGAAGTACTCAAGGAAACTGGATACCCTAAGACGAATACATCATTTGTTATTTCTAAATCATCAAATTTTCTTGACCCATCCATTAAATAATGGACAAGTGCCCCTTCGGCATTTTGTATTACTGAAATACCAGGCACAAAACTAAGTACTGATTTGTCGTCTTTGGACCCTAATTTTATAACTACAATATCTGCTGTAGGATGAGACTTTAAATTATTATCTAATAAAATTTTTGTAACTTCAATTTCATATACTCTTGGTATATGTGGTGATAACTGCTCTAGGAAGGTATAGCAAGTAATTTTTAATTTATCGCCAAATAATACATAATTTTTTGTTATGTTGTCTTGCTGATAAACAACATGTTTAGCTGTAACAAGGTATATATTATTCTCATAACTAATCAAAAAACCAGAGCCAGAGCTATTTCCAATTGAAATTTTTACTGGATAATTTAAATTATTTAGGGGTAATTTCATTATTTTACTTCGCCTTCCTCCCCTTCTTTTTTCTCCTTGAATTCTGCATCGTGAACTTCGGGATTTTGCTCTTCGGGAGTTTTGGGAGATTGAGGAGTTGCGCCGGCCTTGGCCATCGCTTCGCCAATTTTGGACATTTCGGCGGAAAGCTCTTCGGTGGCTTTTTTAATGGCCTCTCCGTCGGCACCATCTTTCACTCCCCGCAAGGCGGTTATCTTGGCATTTACGCCATCTTTTACATCTGCAGGAATTTTCTCTTCATTATCTTTTAGCGCTTTCTCGGCAGTATAAATAATCATCTCCGCGGTATTTTTCACTTCGGCATTTTCTTTTTTCTTCTTGTCTTCCTCGGCATGCAGTTCCGCATCCGCCTGCATTTTCTTTATATCTTCTTCTTTCAGTCCGGAGCTTGCTTCTATCCTAATGGACTGGCTTTTGCCGGAAGCCTTATCTTTGGCCGCCACATTCAGAATTCCATTCGCATCCACATCAAAAGCAACTTCAATCTGCGGCATGCCCCGAGGCGCCGGTGGAATTCCGTCCAGGATAAATCGCCCGAGAGATTTGTTGTCGGAGGCCATCGGGCGCTCTCCCTGGACAATGTGTATTTCCACAGAAGTTTGGTTATCGGCGGCAGTTGAGAATGTCTGGGATTTGCTTGAAGGAATAGTTGTGTTTCTTTCAATTAATTTTGTGGCCACGCCTCCCAATGTCTCTATCCCCAAAGAAAGCGGTATGACATCAAGCAGTAAAACATCGCGCACGTCGCCCTGAAGCACTCCGGCTTGGACCGCGGCGCCCAAGGCGACGACTTCGTCCGGATTGATGGACATATTCGGGTCTTTGCCGAAAAGATTCTTGACGGCTTCCACAATCATCGGCATGCGGGTCTGCCCGCCGACCATAATAATTTCATTAATTTCATTCATCTTGAACGGCGAAGCAGCCAAGGCTCTCTTGGTAATTTCAATGGAACGGTCAATCAAGTCTTTGGCGAGAGACTCCAAAGTCGCGCGGGTCATTTTCATCAATAAATGCTTTGGCCCGGAGCTATCTGAGGTAATAAAGGGTATGTTGATTTCGGTTTCAATCGTAGTTGAAAGCTCGTGTTTGGCTTTTTCGGCCGCTTCCTTCAATCTCTGGTGCGCCAGAGGGTCTTTGATTACATCAATACCGGAATCTTTTTTATATTCTTCGGCAATGTAAGCTATTATCTTTCTGTCTATGTCGCCCCCGCCCATATGGCTGTCGCCGTCGGTGGACTTGACTTCAATGACATCATCGCCGATTTCCAGCACCGATACATCAAAAGTTCCTCCGCCGAAGTCGTAGACGACTATCTTTTCATTTTTCTTTTTATTAAATCCGTAAGCCAACGCGGCAGCCGTCGGCTCGTTGATGATGCGTTTTACATCCAGTCCGGCGATGGCCCCGGCATCTTTGGTCGCTTTTCTCTGCGCATCATTGAAATAGGCCGGCACGGTAATAACCGCTTCGGTAATTTTTTCTCCCAGTTTTGCTTCAACATCGGTTTTTATTTTCTGTAAAATCATCGCGGAGATTTCTTCTGGCCGGTAGAACTTGTCCGACATTTTTACTTTCGTTCCGCCGCCGTCTCCCGCTTCAATTTTAAATGCGGCCGTTTCCTTATCTTTCTGCACTTCCACGTCATCAAAGCGGTGCCCCATAAGACGCTTGATTTCAGCTATCGTGTTTTCCGGATTTGTCACCGCCTGCCTCTTGGCAAGAAGACCGACGATGCGGTCGCCATTTTTTGCGGTCGCGACAACGGAAGGCGTCGTGCGGTTGCCTTCAACGTTTTCAATAATTTTCGGCGCACCTCCTTCAATCACAGCAACTGCCGAATTTGTTGTCCCCAAATCTATACCTATTATTTTTGACATATATTTTTTAATAATTAATTATTGCGAGAAGAAAATAAACTTTCCAAGAGCATTATCCTTATGACCTAACGCAGGAAAGTTTGATTTTCTTCGAGCAATGCTTATAAATAATTTTGTAAACTCATTATATACCAATCATTTATTTTTAGCAAGTATTTCGTGGTCGCGGAATGCTTGTCAAAAGGTAATATATATTATAATATATGGGTATGTCAAGTAAATCAGGATATACAAAGAAAATATTGGAGGTTTTGGGCCAAAAACCGGCTATACCGACTGCAGAGCTTAAAACATCCTATGCCCTTACCCGATCAGTAAAAAACCTGGTAGAAGGCGGATATGCGGAGATACAGAACTCCGACAACCAGCCATTTTTACGCATTACCCAAAAAGGTAAGGCGAAGTTGCACAGCATTACGTTGGTGAATGAGGAGATGCCGGTGCCGGTAAGTTGGGACGGATTCTGGAGAATTATTTTGCTCGACTTGCCGGAGAGCAGAAAAAGTGAACGCGAATCCCTACGCTACCTTTTGAAAAAAGCCGGCTTCGTCTGCCTGAAAAATTCCGCCTGGATTTCTCCTTACCCTTTTGAGCATTTATTTACAAATATAAAAAAAGATTTGGGCCTGACAACCGAAATGATGATTATTGTCAGCGAAAATATTGACGAGGAAACAAAGAAAATTTTATTTGAAGCTTTTGGGAAAAAACCCTGAAAACAAACTTTTTTCCGGTACGAATTTTTTGAAGCTTAAAAAATTCTGAAGTTTTCGCTCCGTCAAGCTCAAAACCCCTGCAAAAAGTTGTTTTCAAGAGTTTTCAGTAAACTTCTTTGTTGTAACAACTTTCGCAATACACTTTTTCCGGCCGGTCGGGGGAATAACTTGTCTCAAATTCATTCGGGCATTTTTCATTGTGCCCGTGACCGGCTTTGTCGCACATGCAATTTCTTTTATATAATTTTAGCCCTGGCATCACTTTAAATCTCTCATAATAACGGCAATTCGGGCAAAAAATCGGCAAAGGTATGTCGTGTTTTTTGTAAAACTTAAACTCGTAATCGGTTATACGAAAAGCGATATTACATTGATGGTTGCATTTCCCTTCATGCGCGCAGCCCAAAACTTCTTTCAGAATACTCTCCCCTACTTCGTCTATATTGTCCGGTATCATATTTCCCGACATTGTAATATTGAAATTTTTTTCATCTGCGTCGCGCCACGAATAGCCGCTTTTTTGGGCTGATTCTTTGCTTAGGGGAGCAATTTCTTGTGCTGATGTTTCATTATATGCCCATGGACTGATTTCTATGGGAAAAAATTCCCCGTACTCGTATTTTCTTCCGCCTTTATCTATGAAAGGCAAGGCGCTCATTTGCTTGATGATTTCTGACCTTAGTGTTTCAAATTCTTTTTTGGAATAAACTTTGTTTAAAATGGCATTTTCCGCATCGCGAAGTGAGATACAGCCGAAAATATTGCTGCAATTCATACAGGACTCGGCATAATCCGCATTTCGGACAAAATTCATGGCGGAATAGGAAAATTTTACATTGTAATCATTCATACCACCCGAGCTATATTCATAGAGTAACTCTGATTTCATACTAAAACTCGTATCCACACAATCTTTAGAATCAAGAATTCTATAACAATAACTTGCATTTTCTATATTATATATTTCAAAACAATTTTTGCCGTTTTTCACATTCAGCATATTGTTACCCGTAACATTCACACACTTGGTTATATTGCCAAAGCGGAAGATGGCTTGTTTTTTAACCTCTTCAAATTCTTTAAGTAAAACCTCGCGCGAAGTTCTGCTTTTTAAGTTAAATTTTTCCAGTTCTTGAAAATATTCTTTTTGCGAATATTGTTTATTTCTAATACAGAATTTTTTATTGCGCAGGTTATAAGAAAGAAAACAATTACTGCAATTTATGCAATCAAACGAATAATACGAATCCAGGGTGTTCCGGCAAAGGAGAAGATATTGCGAGTTGTAATTCCCCTGCGCTTCTACGGTCTCATATAGTTGCTCCGATCCGTTTATTATATTTAAACAGTCTACTATATCCCTTGAATCATCTATATTTTTTGAATAAAAAACATTCTCCGACTCTTTTATCACAGATGCAGACATGTAAGCATTCCTTGATTCTGCTACATGATTTGAATAATCCGAGTTAATCGCATTTCTTTGCCAAAACATCAGCCTCGGGACAGTATTGGAAAACTCTTTATATTGCTCAAAAAACGGCCTTGCCATATCGTATTCCCGTCCGTAAGAGGTGGGGTCCCAGCCGTCCCCATACCAGCACTCCCGACAATACACAGGAAAAGGCACAGATTCATGATACATGGAAATGATATTCTTATTGCAAAGATTACAAATCCGGCGATATAATATTCTCTCGTTGCGCCAGACAAGCCGACGAATAAGCCGGCATTCCGGACAAAAAGTCGGCGGCGGAACTTTTATTTTCTCATAAAACCCAAAATCATCCGGTTCTATCGTGAAATCCTTTTTGCAATTTTGGCAGTTTTTTGTCTCGCTTTTCATAATTATCTATTCTATAATTCTATAGAATATTAGAATACTTTATATTTAATACACTTCTTTGTTGTAGCAGCTCTCACAATACACTTTTTCCGGCCGGTCGGGGGCATAGGGGGTCTTAAATTCGTTCGGGCATTTAGCCGAATGCCCGTGCTCCGATTTACCGCACATACAACTCCGGTGCCATAATTTTCGCAAAGGCCGGAGGTTAAATCTTCTTTTGTAACGACAATTCGGGCACTTTCTGGGTAAAGGAATTTTTTCTTTTTTCAAAAAAAGAAGTTCATTTTGAGTAATATTGTAATTCTTGGAACATTCCATACAGGAAAATACTTCTTTCAAGAAACTATCGGGAACATCCTCAATTTTGTCCGGTATGTCGGAGAGAAATATAGTTTCTTTGCCGAAAGTGCCCAGAATGTTTTCCTCCCATTTCCAGCCCTTGGCCAAAACTTCTTCTTTTGTCATTGGAGCATAGAGTGCCCCCTGTGTTTCGTTGTAGCCGACTGGGGAAATTGCCGGCGGGAAAAATCCCCCATACTCTCCTATTTTTCTCATATGCTCTATTATTTTTTCCTTAAGCGCTAGATAATTGGTTTTTGAGTATTTTTTATTGAAAATCATATATTCGCCCTTTTTTATACTCACGCAACCAAAAAGGTTCTGGCTGTTTTGGCAACTGTCGGAATACGACACGCCGTTGTCGTCATAACAAAGATGGCAGAATTTACAATCATAAATCCGAGTGCAGCCATGGCATTCGTAATCAAGCGCGGTAGTGGCCCATCCAACATGATATATATCCATACAATCTTTCAAATCCAGAGCGCCGTAGATATACTTGCTGTCTTCCCCATTGTTCACTTCAAAAGATTGAGTCACATTTTTGCAGTCAAAAATCAGAGAACCGACAGAATTCACATTACGTTCGCTGATTATGTAGCGGTGAATGGAACCCTTTTCAATCAAGTCCTGGAATTCTTTTTGCAGTTTTTCTCGCGCTGAGAAAGAAGATAATTCGTATTCTTTTATTTTTTTTAAATATTCCTCCCGAGTGTATTGTTTGTTTTTAAAAACATAACTTTTATTGCGCAAGTTAGAAGACATAAAACAATGGTTGCACCCGCGGCAATCATAGCAATAGTAACAAGAGGAACAATCTTTTAAAAATAGCCCGTACTGGCACTCGTAAGAGGTTCGGGAATCGATTATTTCATACAGCCGTTCGCCTTTATCGTAAACAAAACTGCAGTCCATACAATCACGGGACTTCATAACCCAGGTGCTATAAAGAACGTCTTCGGCTGACCAAGCTGCAAAAGAAAGGTAAACATTCTTATTGTCCCCTGAATGGTTGGTGTATTCTGAATTTACGCTGTTTTTACTCAGGAGCGCCATGCGGGGCACATCCAATTGCAATTCGGCAAATTGATCGAAAAAAGGCCGAGAAAAATCAAAATCACGGCCATAGGAAGCCGGATCCCAGCCGTCGCCCCACCAACAGGGCTGGCAATACATCTTGTGCGGCTTATTTGGAGAATAAATCGTTACCGTGTTCTTGCCGCATAAATCGCAGTTCCTTCTGTATAGGGTGCGTTCATTACGCCAGGCATAGCGGCGAAGCTGCCGGCATTCCGGGCACCAGGTTGGCGGAGGGACTTTTATTTTTTCATAGAAATAAAAATCCTCCGGCTCTATTATAAAATTACCTTTACAGTTCTGACACACCACATTTTGTGATTTATACTCCATATCTTTTTTACAACCTGCCCCGTACCGAGCTTCGCTCTGGTTCGGGGTTTTGGCATTGTTTAGTTTCTTGATTCATTTTTAAATATAACACTTTATCGCGACCGTGAAAATCTGTTATGCGATATTCTGTTTATAACATTCCTCGCAGGCTATTTTTTGGTAGCCCCATTCCGGCGGATAATAGGCCATTATATCCTTTTTGCAGTAAAAACATTTGTAAGGGTAAGATTCCAGGACAGTCAGGTATTTCAGGGCATTTTTGGTTCGTACATCAAAATGATATCGCGGAAGTGGAATATTGTTTTCCTTATAGAAAGAAAGCTCATTTTGGGCAATATTGAAACGCCAACCTGTTTCGGGGCATATCAGAGCCTCTTTTATTATGGTGTCCGGAACATCTTTTATATCGTCGGGCAGTTCGTTCGTCGGCATACCTTCAATTTGATTTTCGCTTATATCTTCCCAATAACCGCCGAGTTTAAAAATATCTTCCTTTTTGGTTTCCGGAAAATATAAAAAACTGGTAGAAAAGTTGAAGGGACCAGCGCTCATAGAATAGGGCAGAAATTGACCGTATTCCCCTCTTTTTCTCATGTCAGAAATAATTTTATTTTTCAAAATCTCATATTCTTCTTTATTATATTGCTTATTTAAAATGCAATACTTTTTTTTCTTTAATCCAATACAGCCGAAGCAATATTCACACTCAATACACAAATCCAAATACTCTGAATATCGCGAAGAGGACCAAGTAGAATACTTAAGAGCATATCCCCCTATACAACAACTACAATTTCCTATCATTTCGGAATACCAGCAACCATCGGAATCAATGTCGGATTTTTGATGTAACCCGCGAATGCAATTACAACAATCTTCCGAATCACTAATGGTATTACAGTTATGGCAGTTTTTAACATCCAATAAGTAGTCTCCGTCTGAATTATATGTTCTTAAGTTGAAGTTTCCCCTATGAATTGCTTCTTTCTTGATTATTTCTTCAAAATTTTTTTTAAGAGATTGAATAAATTTATATGAACCGAGTTGAAATGATTTTAATTTTTCTTCGTATGCTTCTTTTGTGTATTGAATATTCTCTATGTAATATGACTTATTGCGTAAATTCCAGCACATAAAACAATTCTGGCAATTTCGGCAATCATATAAAAAAAGTGAATCTATGCAATCACGAGAATGCTTGGAATAAAAGAGTCTGAATGAATTATGACAATCACCGGAATCATAAGATTTTTCTGTGTTAAAGCAGATGGTCATATCTATAGAATTCTTCACCTTAACATTTCGATATGAATAGTATAAATCTTCACATTCTTCCATTGAACGAGAAAGGTAGCAATTTTTAGAATTCCAAACATCATCGCACCAATCGCATCCGGTATTTTTTATGCCATTTTGATGCGGATGAGGAACTTTTTCCTGTAATTCTTTTAATTGCTCAAAAAAAGGTCTGCTTGAATCATAATCTATCCCGAAATTCATAGCATCCCATTTATCACTATGCCATTCGTGAAGCGTATAAATAGGATACCTGTTTATCTCCGGTAAAACCGTAATCAGACTTTTCCCCGAGAGGTCTGATTTACCTTTACGAAATTTTCCAAACATCCAGAAAGATAAATGCAGTTTTATTCGGCAAAAAAAACAGAGTGTCGGCAATTCAATATCGACTTTTTCGTATAAATTCAAATCACCCGAATTTATTTCGAATTCTTTTTTACAATCAACACAGATTTTTGCTTCTGTTTTCATTCTAATATTCTATAGAATTATAGAATAGATTATTGCTCACTTTCCTTAAACTCATAAATATTTACCCTCGCCGGACGAATTACGCGTTCACCTAATTTGTATCCTTTTTGGATTACAGTTGCGACTTTGTGCTCTAAATCTTTATTATCTGTCTCTACTACATCTATGGACTGGTGAATATTCGGGTCAAAATTTTCCCCGGCTTCCCCCACAGGTTTCACTCCGTATTCTTCAAAGATTCCATTCATTTGCGCGTAAATATGTTCCACCCCCTTGCGCCATGTTTCGTCAATTTTATCCCAGGCTTCCTTGCTGGCAAAAGCCATATTAAAACTGTCAATCACCGAAAGAAAACGAGTCAGAATCCGCTCCCGTATGGCTTCGGAAAAAACGGTCCTTCGGTCGTCTTCCTGCTTCTTGTAGTTGATAAAATCCGCCCGCTCTTTCTGCCAGCCGGTCAGATACTCTTCCTTTTCCTTTTTGGCCTGCTTCAAGTCGGCCCTCAATTTTTTTAAAGTTTTTTTGAGGTCTTCTTCCCCGTCCTCGTTGAATTCAAACTCTAAAACTTCGGAGTCGTCTTGCTTTGATTCTTCTTTTGGCTCGATATTTTCCGGTTTTTTATCTTCTTCATCGCTCATAAGTGATATATTAGCATAAAAAAATCCCTCTCGGAAGAGGGATTTTTTTATTATCTCTTAGACCACAACTCTCGTCCTCGCCGTCGCTCAGACTCGGTCGCAGCCCCCGCCTCGCTTTTGTTCGCTACTACTCACAATAAAGCTCCGGCCGAGCAAGCGCAAAAAAAGCCGGCGCAGGCCGGCTATTTTCTAGCGCTTGCTCCACTGTGGCGCTTTTCTTGCTTTTTTGAGACCGAATTTTCTGCGTTCTTTGGCTCTCGGGTCGCGTTTCAAAAATCCTAAACTTTTTAAATTCCCGCGCAGGCTCGCATCTGATGCTACTAGGGCACGGGATAATCCATGACGAACAGCTTCAGCTTGGGAATGAATTCCGCCGCCTGATGTATGCACCTCCACGACCCACTTTAGATTTTTGGCTGGGCCAGCGGGTATTCCTTTCATTATCGGGTCTAAAATCAAACGACGTTGGTCTTCCGTTTTAAAATATTCTTTGGCACTTTTTCCGTTTACAATAAAATCCGCTTTATCACCTTTCCAAATCCGCACTCTAGCGGTAGAGGTTTTGCGTCTTCCCACGGCTTCGATATATTTTCCTTTTGCCTCGCTCGCAGGTTTATGGCCAAGAGATTTTTCTTTTGTTTCTTTTTTCATAGTGTTTCTAGTCTTCGATCCTTAAATTTTTCATCATGATTCTGCGCAATTTGTTTGAAGGCAGCATTTGGTATGTCGCAAGCCTGATTAATTCTTTTAAACCCTTTTTATCGGCTGTTTCCGTGCCTTTTAAAATGCGGAGCCCGCCCGGAATGCCGGAATATCGGGTATGATAAATTTCTTCCAGTTTTTTATCCGTGATGCGGAGCTTGGAAGCATTTACCACTCGGACGGGAAAACCTGAATATTTATTACGTTCAAAAGTCGCCTTGGTCTTGCCCATCAGCGACATAGCAACTTCGCTCGCAACCCTTCCCAGGGTCCTTCCTGCCGCGTCTATTGTTTTTAAAGTTTTATTATTCATTGGTTGCTTTATCCTACTTTATTTTCTATATTTATACAAATTCTATAACCGCCATCTTGGCGCCGTCCGATTTTCTGGCTCCTAATTTTAAAACTCTCGTATATCCTCCTTTTTTATCCGCGTATTTGGGCGCAATAACTTCAAAAAGCTTTTTCACTTCTTTGCTGCGGTTAGAAAGTTTGGAAATAACCGACCTGCGGGTCGCCAAATCGCCTTTCTTGGCTCGAGTCACAAGTTTTTCCATAAAAGGTCTCAACTCTTTGGCTTTCGGTTCGGTTGTTTTTATTTTTTCACGCACAATCAAATTAAGCGCCAAAGAATTAAGCAATGCATGCCTTTGTGTTTTACCCCTACCGAATTTTCTTGTATTGTTGTGGTGTCTCATAAATTAGGTTCTAGTTTCTAGGTGCTAGTAATTATTCCTTCAGGTTAAGTCCGAATTTATTTAAAACTTTTTTAATTTCCGTAATTCCTTTCTCGCCGATGCCTTCCACTTCCAACAAATCTTCGCGCTTTTTTCGAGCCAAGCCTCCCAGTGTCCGGATATTCGCGGAAGTAAGCGCATTTAGGGTTCTGGTGGAAAGATCCAGGCTGTCCGTGCGGGTTTTTAAAATGTCAACGAAATCACCTCCCCCACCTGCTTCGCTATGCGAAGCATTGCGGGCAGGTTTTTTCTCTTCTTCTTTGTTCTCAACTGGAACTTCTTCTGTTTCCTTAAAATCAATAATAGCTTTCAGTTGATTTATCATAATTTCAATAGAATGCGAAAGAGCCTCGCGGGCGGTCAAAGTACCGTCCGTCTCGATTGAAATTCTCAGGCGATTGTGGTTGGTCTTGTCGCCAACACGCATATTTTCAACTTCATAGGCAACCCGGCGAATCGGGGTAAAAATCGCATCAACCGCAATAGTGCCGACATCAACTTTTTCTTTTTGAAAAATTTCTTTCGGAATAAAACCCAAGCCCTTTTCAATTTTCATTTCTATGTTCAAATTCACCTTGCCTGTAACCTCCGCTATGTGGAGTTCCGGATTTAAAATCTCCACTTGCCCCCCGGTTTTTATGTCTGTTGCCGTGACTTCCTTCGGGCCTTTGATGGAGAGCGTGACCGTCTGAGGCTCGTCGGACAGCATTCTGAAACGAATTTTTTTCAGGTTCAGAATTATTATGATTACATCTTCTTTGATTCCATTCATTGTTTGAAATTCGTGCGATACTCCGTCAATCTTGACAGAGACAATGCTGGCTCCCGGTAATGAAGAAAGAATTATTCTCCTCAAGCTGTTGCCTAAAGTATGGCCGTACCCGGGGTATAAGCCGTCTATTTCAAATACTCCCTTATTACCTTCTTCTAAAACAACACGAGGCTTGGAAGGCATAATTATTTTATATTCAGGCATAATTTTTGTAATCTTAATTTTTAATAATAAATAAACAAAATAATAAAATTAGCGGCTGTAAAATTCAAGCACGGCATTAAGGTCAAGAAAGGTTTCGATTTTTTTCGGTTTGGCTAAAATTTTTCCTTCCATATTGTTCGGGTCAAATGCCACCCAGACCGGAGCACTGTAATCTTTCAGCCGGTCGGTCAGGTTTTCAAAAATTTTCTTGCTTTTGCTTCCTTCGCGAATTTTTACGATATCTCCTGTTTTAATTTCAAAAGACGGGATGGTAACCCTGTGATTATTGACAATAAAGTGCCCATGGGAAACCATTTGCCTGGTGGCGCGCCTGCTGCTACCCAAGCCCATCCGATAGATTACATTATCAAGACGGGACTCCAGGCTCTCATAAAGCTTTTCAGCTGTGCCGGCACCTTTAATGTGAGAGGCTTTTTTAACATAATTGGAAAGCTGGCGTTCGGATATGCCGTATGAAAAACGTATTTTTTGCTTTTCTATGAGTTGCGCCCCATACTCCGTAGGAGCCTTGGGACGGCGTCCGCCCGACAAAGACCCCTTTGAGGATGAGGAAAATTTGGCGGTTTGACATTTGTCATAAACCCCCGGACCCAGTCTTCTGCAAATTTTAAATTTTGGTTTGGATATCATAAATTTTTTCCTTGCTTTTTAAACTCTTCGCGGCTTTTTGGCTTTCGGCCCGTTGTGAGGCACCGGTGTCGCATCCAATATGGAGGTAATTTCAATCCCGTGAGCCATAAAAGACCTGATGGCCGGTTCGCGTCCGGACCCGACTCCCAAAACAACCACATCCGCATCTTTTACTCCAAGCACTGAAGCCTTGCTGCCAATTGCATCGCCTACCTTGGAAGCCGCAAAAGGAGTTCCTTTCTTAGCCCCCCTAAAACCCAAACTTCCCGCGCTTGACCAAAATAACGTATTGCCCAATTTGTCTCCAAAAAGGACTTTCGTATTATTGAAGGTAGCTTCAACATGCAAAATACCGGAAATTACTTTCTTTTTTGGCGTTTTTGACGGAGCCTTTTTTGCCTCATTTTCGGCAGAGCGGATTTCCGCTTTTGCTCCGATTTCTTCATTATTTTTTTCTGTTGTAATTTTTGTCTTTCCCATAAATAAATTAGGTTCTAGTTTCTAGGTTTTAGGTTCTAGATTTTTCTAGTCCCTAGCCCCTAGCCACTAATTTTAGGTCTTGCTTTCCTTCCTCTTGCCTGACGCCATCGTTTTTCGGACATTGCCTCTGATGGTTCGGGAATTCGTCTTGGTGCGCTGTCCCCGAACCGGCAATCTTTTTGTATGGCGGATACCCCTGTAGCTTTTTATATCTTTCAATCTTTTGATATTCGCCGATATTTCCCTTTTTAAATTTCCTTCAATCAAAATTTTTTCCACAACAAGGCGAATTTTATTTTCTTCATCTGGGGTCAAATCCTTAGCCTTCTTTCCGCGATTAATGCCGACTTGATCTAAAATTTTACGGGCGGATGGAATGCCTATACCGTAAAGGCAGGTCAGGCCGATTTCAAGTCTTTTCTCATTTGGCACAGTAATTCCAAGAATTCTCATAAATTATTGTTTTTGCTTATGTTTCGGATTAGAGCAAATTATCCTTAAATGCCTGGCTCGTCTGACCATTTTACAATTATCGCAAATTTTTTTTACAGATGACCTTATTTTCATAAAAACTTTTTTAAAATGACAGAAGAAAAATAAGGAAAAAACCCTTATTTTTCAATGCTATAACTTTTTAAAAACCGCCAACAAACCGCAAGCCCTATAATACACCATATTAAAAAAAATTACAACCTTTTAATTATCCTGCCTTTCCCGCCATAAGAATCGAGCACAACTTCTACTGAATCTCCAATCAGAACTTTAATTCTATGCATCCGCATTTTCCCTCCAAGGTATGCGAGAATCTCCTTCTCGCCGTCTTTATCTTCCCCGCTTGCTCCTAAACCATCGTGAGGACGGGCATGTATTTTGACTTTAAACAAAGTACTAGGCAGGGCCTCGGTAACAATTCCTTTTGCTGTTACGATTTTTTCACTTTTGGGCTCATTCATGTATAGGTTATAACTATAATAAAATTAAGAGATTATGTCAAACCAATACTGGTAGGAAAAAGATTATTTCGAATAATTTACATTTATTTTTATATCTTTGAATTGGCCGGGGATGGAGGTTTTCCACGCAGGACTGAGCGTTAAAGTGGCAGAATCAATGTTCGGGTATCGTAAAAGTATTTGATTAAAATCCTTTTTTGATTTGCCCAATAAATCAGCGGTAAATTTATTTGTATCAAGTTTCCAGATAATTTTTGCCGCGCCTGATAAATTAAAATTTATATTTTTCATATTGTCGAATGAAATATTGTTTTTGCCGGAAAGGGAAAAAATCAAATCTCTGATGTTTGGAATAAGAACTTCATTTCCGTCATATTTTTCAATATTATTCTCGGCAATTTTTTTCGTCAGTTTTTGCTCATTAAAAAGAAAACCGTATAGCTTGCCCTTAAGCGTCATAATTAACTCATTATTTTTGGTAGCAAGTGGGGTATTCGCGTCATCTATATCAAGAAAAATCGCATCCTTGAATAAGACAAATCCGCCCGGAATCTGATCAATTGCTTTTTTCAGGAGTTTCGTTTGCAGGGCAGTTTTCAAATTACCGACAGCGGCTGCTTTTTCGGTATCAGAAACAGCAGGAGCCTTGCCTTTGAATCCGCCGGTAATCTCTCCTTTGGATCTGGCGTAAAATTTGGAGTATTTGGGAGTCCCTTTAAAGCCAAAAATCTTGAAATCAAGCGGACCGCTGTTGTATTCTTGCCCGGCTTCTGCTCCATAAATTTTCACTTCGACTGATCCCGGAGTGCCGGTTTTTGGCTCCCCGGGCACAACAGTTTTGGTCTGTGTTTTATAAATTTTTCCATTTGAACCTTCCAGTCTCGTATCTATGCTGAGTGCCTGGGGAGAAAAACTGAAAGTATTGTAAATTACAACGGTGCCTGTAGCTTTTTGAAAAATATCTTTCTCTCCCGATGCTTTTACTGCTGCATTTTCTTCGCCGGAAATAACCACCAAGTCAAAAGATAAACCGTCGATTTTAGAGTCTTTGCTGGCAAACAAATTTTCGTTTAAAACTATATCTTTCGTTTTTGGATTAACCGCGACTTCCGCTGAGGAAAATAAAAAAGAGAGGGCAAAAACAAAAAAAACAACCGAAATAAATGCCACGCTCCAGAGCATGTATCGGGGCCTGTTTTTGGCGCGATTTGTCTTGATTTCTCCCGTTCCCCGCATTTCTTTCGCCTCAGTTTCTTTTCTGATATGCTTAACTCTTACCATATCTTCCAGTAAATGTTTGGACATAGTTATATTTTAGTCAAAAAACGATTAATGTAAATAGAGTCAATAATAAGAAATGGCTCGCGAATTACGTTTTCTTCAAACACTGCGGTATCATGAAGCATCTGGGTGTTTAAAAAAATAATTTCAAATTTTGATTCCGTCAAAGTATACTGATTAAATTGCTCAGTTTTGATTGTTTCGGAAAAAAAATCTGCCAAGTCTTTATCAATGGCTATGTAAATAGTCGCCGGAATAGAAAGATCGTTGGAAAGATTGGCTAAAGATTCCTGAAACTTCTTGAGCCATTCTGTTTTTAACTGGTCCATAATTGGCGTAAGTTTTTTGACTACAGATTTTTCCGCGTGCTTGTCTTTAAAAAGAGAAATTAGGGGGTCTGCTTCATCCAGGGTGCAACCCAGGTTGGATGCGACTCCGCGTGTCAAAAAATTCCGGCCTAAAGGAAACGAAATCGACTCGCGCAATATATTTTTCTTTATCATTGAAATATCCGTCATCTCCCCGCCGATATCAACCAAAAGAAAATCTCCCTTTTGCATGTACATATCGCGCACCACGGTAAAAGATGCCATCACAAAAGAAGAAAAAGTTATTTGCTTGAAGTGAAAATGCTTGCTGATTGTATCTTCTATCTTTTTCAACACCTGTTCCCCGCTCATGGAAATAAAAATAATCATTTCCAATTCTTTTGTTTTTTGATTTAAGGGTTTTGATGTTTCATAGCCGTTTAATATTATTTTTATATTTTTAAGCTCAATTGTGCGGACAGAGTTGCCAATATTCTTTTTTCTTTTTGAATGTTCTTCCTCAAAAAGATTTACTTCTTTTTGAATCAAGTCATCAGCCAGCTTTGCGGTAAATATAAAAGGTGTGTTTTTTTTAAGATTGATTATCCGCGTTTGGGAAACATACCAAGGCGAGGAAAGAACGCAAAAAATCCGGGAGGGAGCACCCACGCCAGCTTTATAAATTTTTTCAACAACAATTTTCAATGATTGCATCGTTAGGAATAAAAATCGGTCAATATCAATTTTATCTTCAATGGCCACCGGTTCTTGAATGGAAAAAATTATTTTGGGGATTCCAGAACTTTGCGCCCAAAAAAGCGCTCCCCCGACCGAAGAAGACCCGATATTGAAAACCAATACCAACTCGCCTTTTTCTTTAGACCCGGGGAAAATACTCATAATGTTATTGTAGCATAAGTGCAGCCTTTATACGCCTGATTCCCTGTGCCACCGCTTCTTCTTTTTGAATTTTAAATCGGCCCAATTCTGAGGTATTTTTTACGTGCGGACCTCCGCAAAATTCTTTAGAAACAGGATTGCCGTTTTTATCTTCTATGAAATACAGGGATACAACATCCGGATATTTGGCGCCAAATTCCATTTCGGCTCCGATTTTTTTCGCTTCAGCTAGAGGCATTTCGCGGCGTTCAATATTTAAACCTTCCTTGATTTTGTCATTTACCCAATCTTCTACTTTTTTCTTCTCCTCGTCGGTCAATTTATGGTCGCATAAAAAATCCATGCGTAAGCGCTCTTCGGTAATGTTGCTCCCCCTTTGCTTGATTTCCGGGCTCACAATGGCCTGTAGGCCCGCCAGGAGCAAGTGGTGAGCGGTATGCAGTTTTATTGTTTTTTCATTGTGATTAGCCAACCCGCCCTTGAACATTCCGGCCGAGGAAGTCTGGGAAAGCATAACATGCGCTTTTAGTTTATTATTAAAATCTTCCAGGTCTATATTTTGGCCTTTTTCTTTGGCAAGTTCGAGAGTTAATTCAATTGGAAAACCATAAGTAGTTGCCAAAATAAAAGGATCAATGCCTTTTTCAAATTCTCTCAAACCTTTATTTAAAGTTTCTTTAAATTTATTTTCTTCTTTCTCTATTTCTCTTTTACTATCTAAAACATATACATCTTTATATATTTTTTGAATTTTCTTAATTTCTTCCTTTAGTGGATTTTTAGAAAATCTAACTGCTCGCCTGATTAATCTCCGTAAAACATATCCAGTTCCTGTATTTGAAGGAGTAACTCCGTCGGAAATCATAAAAAGAGCTGCTTTCACGTGGTCAGCCACGATGCGTTCTTCTCTAGTTTTTTCATTATTAAATAAATCAGTCTCGTAAATATTATTTTTCTTTTGCACCTGCACTAAAAGTCTCTCAAGTCCCATGCCCGTATCAATTCCTTTTATTTTTAAAGGCTCATACTTCCCTTCTTTGGTTTTATAAAACTCGTTAAAAACAATATTCCATATTTCTACCCCATTTATATATATCTCCGTCGTCGGGCCACAGGGGCCTTCATCCCCAGTTGGTCCCCAAAAATTATCCGCGCGATTGTGATTTTTAATAACAAGTTTCGGGTTAATATTTTTCCAGATTTCTCTTGATTCATTGTCGGCTGACGTTTCCGCATCTCCTTCAAAAACAGAAACATAATCTATCGTGAGTTCCAATTCTTGTGTGATAAATTCATAAGCATATTCTATGGCTTCTTTCTTCCAATACCCGCCGAAAGAGAAGTTGCCCAACATTTCAAAAAATGTGTTATGCGTGTCGTCCCCTACTTCGTCTATATCCGAAGTTCTGATGCATTTTTGTACAGAAACAACATTTTTTGTTTCAAAATCTTTTTCCGCATTTTTTTCGCCCGTATAATACAGCTTGAATTGCTGCATTCCGGCAGTCGTAAAAAGCACCGAAGGGTCGTTTTCCGGCACCAAAGAAGCGGAAGGAATTATTTTATGCCCTTCCCCGCCCGAGGCGGGTCCGCCTTTGGCGGAAAAAAATTTTAAAAACCTGGACCTAATCTCTTCCGATTGCATTTGTTTCATTAATTAAAATCTTGCTCTTCACTGTTCTCGGAAATTTTTCTAATAGGCTTCTCAAATTTATTCACAACTACAAAAACAAAAAGCACAAGAACCATGGTTATAACAGCCAAACTAAAAAATCCAAAACCGGCAGCCATACCTATGCCGGCTGTTACCCAGAGGCCACTGGCTGTGGTTAGACCTTTCAATCTGGAGCCTTGTAACATTATTGACCCGGCGCCCAAAAATCCAATACCGACAATGATTTGTGAAGCAATTCTCGTCGGATCAAAACCTCCAATACTGGAATATTTAATGGCAATCATTTCCGAAATAATTACAAACAAAGCTGAACCCATCGACACAAGCGCATGAGTCTTCATGCCGGCTTCTTTGTGTACAAAAAGCCTTTCCCCCCCTATTAATAATCCAAGACCTCCCGCTATTAATAATCTAATAATAATTTCACTATTTTGTGCAAAAAATTGAGTCATAGATATATCATACAACTACTCCCCCGCCCAAGCAAATATCTTTGTCATAAACAACACAAGACTGGCCGGAGGCAACTAAAATCGGCTTTTCAAAAATCACCTGTGCAAAATTCGACTTTGCGCAAATTACTTTGCAGGGTAAAAATTCGCCATGATAGCGGATTTGAGCCGTGTAAGTCTTTTTTGGGTTTGGGACTTTAGTAATCCAATTTGTATTTTCTATTTGTATTTTTAGCCTCCCTTGATAAGGGGAGGTCGGGAGGGGTTTTTTAAATTCAACCCCCCTTTGTCCCCCCTTATCAGGGGGGATTTGAGAAGCAATTAAAATATTCTTCTTTACATTTTTGCCTACTATGTAATACGGACCGCCAGCCGGACTTTTTTTAGTAATCGTGAAACCATGCCTTTCTCCCAGTGTATGAAATGCAACGCCATCGTGAAAACCTATTTCTTCTCCTTTTTCGTCCAACACTTTCCCCTTTTTAGACTTGATATAATGCTTTAAAAATTCTTTTAAATCCACCGCGCCCAAAAAGCATATGCCTTGGCTGTCTTTTTTTTCCGCAACCGGTAAATTGAATTTTTTTGCCAATTTGCGGACTTTCGTTTTTTTTAAATGCCCGATGGGAAATAAAATCTTCTTTAATTGCTCCTGTTTGAGCGTCCAAAGAAAATAACTCTGGTCTTTCGTGTTATCCGGGGAGCGGAGCAGGGAATACTTTTTTGAGTGGTGACGATGCGAAGCAGGATATTCCCGAGAAAAAGAATTCCCTGCCCCGCTCACTCTTGCATAATGTCCTGTCGCTATATAATCCGCCCCCATAGACAACGCTTTTTTAAGAAAAATGCCGAACTTCACTTCTTTGTTACACATCACATCCGGATTAGGCGTTTTGCCGGCTTTATATTCCCTAATCATATAATCGGCAACTTCTTTTTTATATACATCTTCAAAATCAAAAGCCAGGAATGGGATATCTAAAAAGGCCGCCACACGCATAGCGTCCCGGCGTTCTTCTTCTTCATTGCATATTAAAAAGTCCGGGTGCCAGGTTTTGATAAAAACCCCGACAACTTCATAATTTTTTTTCTTCAGGATTGCAGCACTCACAGCGCTATCTACGCCCCCCGAAAGTCCGACAAATACTTTTTTTTTCTTCATAAATAATAGAACTTTTTGAAACATAATTTTGAAGGGGTTTCGAGCGCGACGGCGCGAGAATTTCAGGATTTTTTAAGCTTTAAAAAATCCGTACCGGAAAAATTCATGTTTCGAAAAGTTTGACAATTTGATTCTATATAGACATCAGCTTTTTGTAAAGCTCAAAAGTCGCGCGCGCGTCAGAAAGGGCGGTATGAGAGCGTTCATTTTTTATGCCGAAACGCTCGCACATTTCCCGAAGTGAAAAATGCTCGAAGCTCGTATCTTGATGAAACTTCGCCCAAGCGATAGCAATGGTATCTAGTTTGTGATAATGCATGCTATTTTTTACTCCGGTTTTAGAAAATGCATGTTCTAAAAAGCCCGAATCAAAAGCAACATTCTGCCCGACCATAATCGCATCCTGAACTTTTTCCGACAATGTTTTAATCGCTTCTTTGAGTGTAAGTGCATCCGTCCATAAATTCTCCTCGTAATGACTGATTTTAAGCGAAACCGGATCGGCATTTTCCAGGTGTTCCGGCTTTATTTTCATTTCAAATTCTTCTATAACTTGAAGTTCGGGTGTCGTCAAGACGCAACCGATTTCAATGATTTCATGATTAATAACATCCAGTCCGGTAGTTTCTATGTCAATAAAAGCAAAATTGTGTTTTCTCATTTTATTTTAAGTATTTTGATATATTTTTCATATGTTCCGTAAAATTTTTCGCATAATGGATAATGCCATTTTTGTCGTGCAGATAGTAAAGATAAGGCGAATTTTGCGGATAAATAGCCGCTTTTATGGCTTCCAATCCGGGGTTTGAAATCGGACTCTTGGGTAATCCTTTTGTTTTATAAGTCCCGGGCGCAGCATCAGCCTGAAGCGGCATGCCGATTTTAATCCTTTTCCATAAAATCCCGGAAATGACTCCCCTATCGATATCCCCCTTTGCCTCCCTCTCGATGATTGAAGCCATTGTGATAATGTCTTCCCTGCTCTTGCCATTTTGTATTATATCCTTATCTAAAAAAGAAACTTTCTTCTGAAAATTGTCAGTTAAGGATTTAATTACATCTCTCTCGTCTGCAGTGGTAAAAAAGAAATAAGTATCCGGGAAAAGATACCCCTCGGACCCTTTCGCGGAAAGCAAAAATTTTTCTTTATCAAAATATGGAAGCTTGGAAATGCAGGCGGATGCTATGTCTTCGGTAGTAAAACCTTCCGGAATCGTAATTTTAACGGGAGCCAAATGGCGTTCACCTCTGGAGATGCGCCTGGCAGCTTCAAAAACTGGAATTTTATTTTCAAATAAATAATCAGCAGAAATAACATGCTTGTCTCCGCCATATATAATGACGAAGGCCTCAAATAAAATACGGGATCGTATGATATTCGTTTTCTTCAAATTAAAAGACACGCTTCTTAAGCTGGCTCCTTGCTCTATGTTAAAAATAACGCCTTTGGGAAAATTCTTTGGAGCAGAAATAGTAAAAATATAAACTAAAATAAAAAACAAAAATACGCCCAAAAAGCAAAAAATAATTTTCCTGGTTTTATCCATCCCATTAGAGCTTTTTAATTCTTCATTTTCCATAATTTAAGTCGGTAAGTTCGAAGGAGGAGAAGCTTCCTTGGACTCAATGCGTTCAAGAGTAGGAACTTTCAAAATCTGGCCCGGGAAGTGCCACATCGTCGCCAACTCCTCGGTATTTAAGACGAAAGTTTTGTGGTGCACATAAGGCAAGAAAAATGGTTTTATCATAGTCATGAATATTGCATGAATAATGGGTTTTGGAAATATAGCTTCAAAAATATGTACGGAAAAAATATGATGCCTAAGAGGGAGATGGAAAAATGCTCTTTCGCGATATTCATGAAGCATTCTATTTGCTAAAGTCATTACTTGAAAACGGGAAAGCGTAAGTATGCTGCTATTAAGAGCATCTCCTTGGGCTGAATTTATGCGATAAAACTCATTACAGTCAGGTTTCGCATATTGACGCAAAACTAAACGGATATCTCTAGAATTATTGGTTCTAGAACCTGGAGGATATATCTCTTTCTTGGCAACATACATTAACCTAACCCCGGTATCAAAGCCAAGCTTGGAGGTTTTCGCGCTCATGGCCTTCATGGTAGCATCCAAAAATCCCGGAACGCGAATTTCTTTCGCATATCTTCCGGGTTCGGTCGGGTCCGGGTGAAAACGGGTAAAAGGTTTCAAAAACTTTTCTACCTGCAATCTGGATTCTCTAACCCAGTCGTGATATCCAAACAATGTCCCCTTAGTACGATATACTTTCTTTGAAGGTGTAACAATAATCTGCATCCATGCTTGTTCTCCTTTCCCTAGCGACCCGAAAAATTCCACCACCGGAGAAATAGGGTCAACTTTCACTTCCTCGTCCGGGTCTTTATCCAATCCATAATCAACATAAGTTCTGATAGGAAACGCCTCGGGTTTCGTCAGCTTAAATTCGCACCCCCAGCCGTTCCAGGCGCCCTTGGGAGTTATCTCATCAACTCCCAAAGTATAGTCCTCCACTGCCTTGACTTGCGCCTGGGGATATTGGGCATACATTTGGGTTTCAATCAAGCCCCTGATGCGCGTCGGCGTCCGGATGTAAAAATGCACCTGCCCGTCAATCGACGCAATCTCCAGAGAAAACCAAAACCATACGGCTCCTTGCCAATATTCTTCCTTGCCTCCTTTCATGCTCCAGTGATAAAGAGCATTAGTTATAAAAAGTTCCATTGCTTTCGGACTCCGTAAAACATCGCGCGGCGGGACTATTTCAAGCAGGACAAAGTCTATTCCGGAAATAAAATCCTGCTGTATGTAGTGAACCCAGAATTTCCAAGCAACCCACCCAAGCGCTATCACTCCAGCCACAGGTAAAAGACCTATCAATATCTTATACGCCCAAAAAATCACAACATCAATCATGCTTATATTTTAATACAGAAATGCAAAAATACAAAGCAAAAAATACAAACCCCCTATGTCCCCCTTATCAAGGGAACTTGCTGCTTTTTTCCTCGCCCTGACAAGGGAGAGACTGGGGGAGAGTTTTTTAAACAACAGTATAAAGCCCGCTTTTGTTTTTCTTGAAATATTTCGGATTAGCCAAATTTACCAAAATGGTATTTTTTTTGAAATACCTTTCTTTCATCATTTTTTTTACAACTTCATCTTTGGATAGCGGCCCTTCTCTTCTCAAGATATCCTGAATGACTTCACGGGCAATACCCGTCTTATAGCCCCATTCGGCAAGAGCATACATGCCTCTGCCGACCAAAACAAACCGGGAATCTTTGATAAGCTCGTTGTGGCAGGTGGCATAGTGCGTTTTCTTGCCGAAAGTTTTAGAGATAGCATCCGCCACTTCTCTGAAATGCATCGGCGAGCCATGGCGCCGCATCACCAGAAAAGCATAATCTTTGACCCCGCGAGTACGGATATTGGGCGAAGAGGCCTTGCCCCATTCGCCTAATGGATTTTTCGCGACAGATTTGGACATAGAAAGCCATCGGCGGGCCACTTCTTCGTTTTTGTATTGTTCCGCGAAATCTTTCATTTGGTCAAAAAACTTCTTAATCATTTCAGTTTCCGGAACAAGGTCCTCGTCTTTCAGGCTGGCGTAAAGCTTCTTCAAAGAATCATGGACTTTGTCGGTCATGGCATCATCTACGCTCCAGCGGGCGTGGAAATGCTCGTCTTCACGGTATTTTTTAAAAGCATCGCCCAGCACCAAGAAAAAATGAATGTGGTTTTGGGTTGTTTGGTCCTTTGAAATATAAGACAAGAGTTCGTGCTCGGCAACAATTGACCCCAGCTTGTGTATTAATTGCTTCAGTTCTTCAAAAACCGCCTGTTCACCCTTGTAGGCGTTAGACTTTTTGATGAGAGCCAGAGCTGCATCTTCCACCTGCCGGACGCGCTCTCTGGTGATATTGTATTTTTTGCCGATTTCTTCGAGAGTTTTTTTCTTTCCGTCAGAAGTCAAGCCAAAACGATTCATAATCACGTCCGAAGCGCGGTCTTGAAGATGCGAAGTTATTTTCTTGGTGACTTTTTTAGGCTTGAAAGATATTGCTGACATAATTATTGGTTAAAAGTTATTTTTTCTAAAGTTAATCCTATTGTCTCTTTGCCTTAACCCGGTCAAGTTCCGTCAGATACTTCTTGCGGAGTCTAACAAATTTCGGCGTGATTTCCAAATAATCATCTCCGTTCATCACTTCTAGGCCGCGCTCAATATTCAAAATAAAAACAGGATTCAGGATTATGGCTTCGTCTGTGCCGGAAGCCCGCATATTGGTAAGCTGTTTCCCTTTTGTGGGATTCACCGACATGTCATCCCCTTTTAAAACATTGCCAACCACCATGCCTTCATAAACCTCGGTTCCGTGACTAATATATAATATACCACGTTCCTGTAAATTTGCAAGGGAAAAAGCTACTGCCTTGCCGGCGACCATGGATGTCATGGAACCGTATTCGCGCTTTTTTATTTCTCCGGCGTATTCTTTAAAACCCGTAACCCGCGAAGACATTATGCCTTCTCCCTTCGTATCTATGATAAATTCGCCGCGATAACCCAATAGCCCACGCGTCGGTATGTCAAAAATAATCCTCGCAATGCCCTCTTTTTCCACCATGTCTTTCATAATACCGCGCCTTTTGCTGAGTTTTTCAATCGCCCCTCCGGAATATTCCATCGGAACATCAACTATCAACTCTTCATATGGCTCTGTCTTAACTCCATTATTTTCTTTGATAATAACTTCCGGCTGGGATACCTGCATTTCAAAACCTTCCCGGCGCATATTTTCCAGCAGAATAGCAACATGAAGTTCTCCCCGGCCGTATACCTTGAAAAAAGACGGACCCATTTTATTTTTGCCTTGGTCGGGACCTGTCTGCGCAGGCAGGGAAAAATCAACTTTGAGGCCGACGTTGATTTCCAATTCTTTTTCCAGCCTTTCTTTAAGCTGTCTAGAAGTGACAAATTTCCCTTCCCGACCCGCAAACGGAGAATCGTTCACTAAAAAATTGAGAGAAAGAGTCGGCTCATCAATGGCGATATGCGGGAGCGGCTCGATACTCTCGTCTTCGCATAATGTTTCCCCGATATATATGTCCGGAATTCCGGCCAAAAGAACGATGTCGCCGGAAATTGCCGAATCTGTTTCTTTTCTCGCTATGCCCTTAAAACTAAAAAGCTTCGTTATTTTTCCCTTTCTTGTGCCGTTTTCTCCTTTTACAAAAATCTGACTTCCGGACAATATTTTTCCGGAATAAATACGCGCAACAGCCATCCGACCCAAGAAATTATCATAACCCAGATTAAAAACTTGCGCGGACATTTTTCCATTTTCATTTACGGAAGCCGGCGGAACTTTTTCCAAAATTACGTCAAGGAGCGGCGAGAGATCACCCCCTCTTTCTCTCCCCCCAAGGGGGAGACTGTGAATTTCCCCCTCTCCTTTGGGGAGGGTTGGGGTGGGGTAGTTTCTAAAAGCCAGTCCTTCGCGCCCGATTGCATAAACCGTTTCAAAATTTGCCTGTTCTTCATTAGCCCCCAATTCAAAAAATAATTCCAGAATTTCCTCGTGCACCCTGTGCGGGTCGGAAGCTGGTTTGTCTATTTTATTTATGACAACTATCGGCTTCAGCCCCAGTTCCAAAGACTTTTTCAAAACGAACCGGGTCTGCGGCATCGGCCCTTCCGCGCTGTCGACTAGCAGTAAAACCGAGTCAACAGCCCGAAGAACGCGTTCTACTTCTGAACCGAAATCCGCGTGACCGGGAGTATCAACAATATTAATTTTCGTGTCTTTATAGTAGATAGAAGTGTTTTTAGAATAAATGGTAATACCGCGCTCTTTTTCAAGATCGTTCGAATCCATTGATACTCCCTCGTCTTGAAGCCCACCGTTTTGCTTCATCAGCGCATCGGTCAAAGTCGTCTTGCCGTGGTCCACGTGAGCTATAATTGCTATGTTCCTGATTTCCATTTTATTTTTATATAAATCAAACAAAAAAGCCTTCAGGCTTTCTCTATATTTCTTATTACTTGATATTATAACATAATTTTATAAAAACTGCAAGTTTTTGTGCGTCGGGAAGGATTCGAACCTTCGTAGCCCTAAGGCGACAGATTTACAGTCTGTTGTAATTGACCACTCTACCACCGACGCGTGCATCCGCCTTCACTAAAGTTTCGGCAGGACAAGTATAAAATAACACAAAATTGTTATTTTTGCATCTTTTTTAATAGATTTTTATACCGCAGAATGAGATTGTACGCGAATGGAACTCTTAATCTTTCCACGCCTACCGGTGAACAGGCCTTTTTTGGTTTCAATGGCAAGTTCACTATTTTTGACAGACACAAAAACAGCATCTCCTTTCTTGACTCCGTTTGAAATGATATATGAAGCGACTGGATTCAAAATTTTATTTTGAATCAGGCGATTCAGGGGGCGAGCGCCATAGTGCGGGTCATAGCCTTCTTTTGCCAAGTATGAAAGAGCCTCATCGGAAATTTCAAGATTTATTCCTTTGCCTGCCAGGCGATCCCGGACTATTTTAATCCGTAGGCCGACTATTTCTTTGAGAGACTCTTCCGACAAAACGTCAAAAACAATAATTTCATCCAGGCGATTCAGAAATTCCGGGCGGAAATTATCTTTCAACGCTTCCATAACTTTTTCCTTCATGTTGCCGTAATCCTGTTTCTTGGAATTATTGGAAAATCCGATTGATTCCATTTTTTCCACGAATTGCGAGCCGATATTGGAGGTAAGAATAATAATGGTGTTTTTGAAGTTAACCACTCTTCCTTTCCCGTCAGTCAGTCTGCCTTCGTCGATAACCTGCAGAAGCACATTGAAAACTTCCGGGTGAGCTTTTTCAATTTCGTCAAAAAGTATGACGGCATAAGGCCGGTGCCGGACGGCTTCGGTCAGCTGACCCGCTTCATCATAACCCACATAGCCCGGCGGAGAACCGATTAGCTTGGACATTGAATGCCTTTCCATGTATTCGGACATATCTACCCGGATAATCGCATTGTCGTCATTGAACATGAATTGACCCAAGGCTTTGGTGAGCTCGGTCTTGCCGACCCCGGTCGGTCCCAAAAATATGAAGGAACCAATCGGGCGGTTCGGATCCCCGATGCCGGCGCGCGAACGGCGAATGACGTCGGCAACCCGCTTGATTGCCGCATCCTGGCCGACAATTCTTTTCCTTAATTCTGTTTCCATCTTATCAAGCTTCTCGCGCTCTTCTTCAAGCATTTTGGTAAGCGGTATGCCGGTCCAACGAGCGACTACTTCGGCAATATCTTCGGCGGTAATTTCTTCTTTCAAAATTCTGCGCGATTTTTGCAATTTCTTCAGCCGCGCGAGCTTTATTTCAAGTTCTTTTTTCAACTCAGGTATTTTTCCATAGCGTATTTCAGCCGCCCGGGAAAGATTCGCTTTCATTTCCGCATCCTCGGCCTCCAGACGGATGCTTTCCAATTCTTTCTTGATTGCCCGGATTTCAATTACGGTTGATTTTTCGTTCTGCCATTTTAATTCAAGCTCCCTGGTTTTTTCGGACAAATTGCCTATTTCCTTGTCTATTTCTTTAATTCTGTTTTTGATTTCCTTTTCTTTTTGCTTATCTTTCTGACCGCCATTTGAAGAAATGATTTCTTTTTTCAGCGCTTCTTTCTCTATTTCTAGACGCATTGTCCTTCTGTGCGCGTCCTCTAAGACTGGCGGCTTGTTTTCAAGCATTATTTTAAGCGACGAAGAAGCTTCATCAACCAAATCTACGGCTTTATCCGGTAGGAATCTGTTGGTGATGTAGCGGGAAGAAAGATTGACCGCGGCAATTATGCTATCGTCCGTAATACGTATACCATGAAAAAGTTCGTATTTTTCTTTAAGTCCGCGCAGGATGGCAATAGCGTCTTCCACGCTGGGCTCGTCAATATAAACCGGCTGAAATCGGCGGGCCAGAGCCGGATCTTTTTCAATGTGCTTCTGATATTCCCGCAAAGTCGTCGCGCCGATAGCCCGCAATTCCCCGCGAGAAAGCGCCGGCTTCAGCATATTTGAGGCATCCATCGTGCCTTCGGCTCCTCCGGCGCCGACAATTGTATGAATCTCGTCAATAAAGAGAATAATTTTTCCGTCGGACCGCTCAATTTCTTTCATAATGCCTTTCAGCCTTTCCTCAAACTCTCCGCGATATTTTGTGCCGGCCACGAGCAATCCTAAATCAAGCGAAACAAGTTCTTTGTCTTTTAAAGATTCGGGAACATTATTTTTTGCAATCATCTGGGCCAGGCCTTCCACCACGGCTGTCTTGCCAGTTCCCGCTTCGCCTATCAAAATCGGATTATTCTTGGTCCGGCGCGAGAGTATCTGCATGATGCGGGTTATTTCATTATCGCGGCCGATAACCGGATCCAGCTTGTCTTCTTTGGCCAGCTTGGTCAGATTGCGGGTGTATTTTATCAATAATTTAAATTTTTTCGGTTCGGAAACATCGGTGATATTCTGGCTGCGAAGCTCTTCTAAAACTTTTATTACCTGGTCTTTATGGATCCTGAACCGCGCCAAAGTCTCGCGCGCTTCACTAGTGACTTCCAAGATAGCGATAAAAAGATGTTCGGTTGAAACGAAATCGTCTTTCATATATTCCGCCAATTTGGCCGATTGTTCGATGACTTGGGCTAAATCGGGATTCAGATAAATTTGATACGACGGCGAAAGAGTACTGCGCGATTCCGGCAGTTCGATTAGTTCCACGACGGAATCAGTCAAAAGCATCGTGTCAATCTCTAATTTATCCAAAATAGAATTCACCATAGACTCTTCCTGAAGCAAAAGCGCCGCCAGCAAGTGAAGCGAAGACACGTGGTTCATCCCGCGCTCAATAGCCAGCTCATGGGCTTTTTTAATGGCGTCTTTGGCTTTGGTTGTAAATTTATTTAATGGCGGCATATATTTGATTATTGATTTCTAATTTTCAATTTTAAAATAATTTTATTGCTTACGGCGTTTTAGGAATTACTGTTTCTGTTGACTTTAAAGCCTCAGTGATTGCTCCAATTGAAGCAAAATTTGTCGTGTCACCAAAGAGGGCGATGCCGAGAGCCTCGCCGTCTAAATTAAGGACCAGCCCTCCGGCATTTGATTTTGCAACATTAATGTTGACATTTTTATTCCCTTCAAAAATAGAAGAAGATATTGTATTGCCCAATAATAAAACCTTCTGTCCGATCTTCATCTTCTCCAGATCTCCAAAAGCGGGAACGGTAAAAACAAGCTTATTCTTTTCGTCAAGCGAGGCTCCTATTTTAAGGAAAGAAAAACCCGCTTTGTCTAAAGACATAAAATCCGCTTTAAATTTTCCGCTGTCATTTTTTACGTAATAAACCCCCTTATCCGATACAAGATTGGCATCAACTGCGACTATGCCGTCCGCGGAAACTGCAAATCCCCTGCCAGCTGAAACTTCAATAGTTTTTCCATCCGTATCAAGGATCTCTTTGCTTACGACAAATACGGCAGACCTACTTTTTGCTATGGCATCTACCACTAAATCTTCTTCTTTGACAATTACAGTCTGGACCGTGGTCTTGCCTTCCACCTGCTCTATCTTTTCAATTGTCTGCTTGATGATACGGTTAACAGGCACGGTAAAAGATGCCGGTGCCTGCTGCATCAGGGTTACAGTCGTAATGCCGGTGGCGATAGAGGTAATGAAACTCAAAAGCACTGCCAATAATATAAGTTGTGATTTGTTTAATTCCTTGATATCCATTTTTTAATTATACCATTTTTTCAGTTTTGTCAAAATTTCGGATAAAACTTTAACGGTATAATCGATGTCAGATTTAGTTGTCTGTCGGCCTAATGAAAAACGCAATCCGCCGGTTTCAGAATCTATTTCAGGATGTATCGCTTTGATAACATACGAACCTCCACTCTCTCCGCTTTTGCAGGCGCTTTTTGAAGACACCATTATACCTTTGGCTGAAAGTTCAATAACTAAAAGATCACTCGGAATTTTTGGAAAACTAATATTTACATTATTCGGTAAACGCTTCTTACCGTCTCCATTCAAAATTACTAAACTTTCTGCTATCGCTGAGTTTCTAGTATTTTTAAAAATTTTATTTATGAAATAATCGCGGAGTTTGGCTAAACGTTTCGCCTCTTTTTCTTTTACATTCTGGACTAATTTTAACGCTTCAACAAATTTTAAAATCTCCGGTAAATTTTCCGTCCCAGGCCGCAGTCCCATTTCCTGATCCCCTCCACCGAATATCGGTGCAAGCGGTACTGACTTCTTTTTATAAAGAACCCCCACCCTGCCTGCTCCTTCAATTTTTGAACCGGAGAGCGTCAACATATCTACACCGAGTTTCTCCACATTTAAATCAAGATAATTTGCCGCCTGCACAGCATCAGTGTGGAAAAAAGGATAAGTTCGTGAAGGCAGTAAATTTTTCTCAGGTCCTCGGTTCTCTTTGGAATCTGTCTTTAGGGCAGATTCCAGCCCAATCCCGGCCAGACCATTCGAAAAACTTCCTGCCTTCACTTTCTTAAAGTGTCTAATTTCTTTTGCAATTTCTTTTATCGGCTGGATGGTTCCAATTTCATTGTTCGCATACATTACCGAAACAAGCACCGTGTTTTTTTTAATTTCTCTTTTTATTTTTTTAGGGTCCACTATTCCACTCTCCTCGACCGGTATGATAGAAATTTCCGCCAGTTTTCTTTTTTGCAGCAACTTACAGGTTTCAAACACAGAAGGATGTTCTATATTGGTGGTTATAATATGCGGAAGAAAACCTGGCTTTTCTGCAGCATAAATTATTCCCTGAATTGCAAGATTATTGCTTTCTGTGCCGTTGCTCGTAAAAATTATTTCTTCGAATCGGACGCCCAAAACCCCCGCAACAACTCTCCGCGCATTTTGAAGTTCATTTTTGGCTTCTGTTCCCAGTAAATGTATCGAACTTGGGTTAGCCGAGACCGAAGCGGCATAGTCAAGATATATATTTTTTAGCTTATTTTTATTTGATTTAGGCATGAAAATAGTATATATTGAAAGTGCATGAATATAAAGCTCGATAATATTTTTCTCTTGGCTTTTTTTGTTTTTATCGGAATCGCCGTTTTGATTGGCGCTGTTTGGGCGATAGTTACCGAAAAACGCCTAAAGAGATTTTTCCTCGGTAAAAAAGCGAAGAATTTAGAGGATACTATTGTTGTGCTGGAACAAGAAATCGGCAAATTAAAAATCGCAAAAGAAAACATGGAAAAAAATATTTCCGTGATAAATACCAAGCTTAAAAAAAGCATTCGTGGGCTTGAGACAATACGTTTCAACCCGTTTCCCGACCAGGGTAGCAATCAGAGTTTTGCGATTGGAATGCTGGATGAGGAAGGCGATGGTCTGGTAATTTCAAGCTTATATTCCCGTGAACGAATGAGCGTATTTGCCAAGCCTGTCAAGAATGGAAAATCCGAATACGAACTCTCGGCTGAAGAAAAAGAGGCGCTGCAAAAAGCCAAAGTATAATATATGGAAAAAAATGACAAAAAATTAAATTTGGAGGTTCGTGCGCCTATAGTAGTTGTTATGGGCCATATTGATCACGGAAAATCAACGTTGCTTGATTATATCAGGAAGACGAATATCACTGAAAATGAAGCCGGAGGCATAACTCAGAAAATCTCCGCTTATGAAGTTGTGCATAAAGACCTGCCTGCGCAGGCAGGTGAAAATGGGAAAGATAGAAAAATAACTTTTTTGGACACTCCCGGACACGAGGCTTTTTCAAAAATGCGGGAACGAGGTGCGCAAATAGCTGACATTGCCATTCTGGTCGTTTCGGCTGAAGATGGCGTAAAACCACAAACGATTGAGGCCTGGAAAACCATCGTAGAATCCAAAACTCCGTGTATTGTCGCAATAAATAAAATAGATAAGCCGGGCGCCAATGTAGAAAAAACAAAAAAAGAATTGGCGGAAAATGAAATTTATCTGGAAAATTACGGAGGAAAAGTCCCTTACGCGGAAATTTCCGCGAAAATCGGCACGGGAATAGACAATCTGCTGTCGCTAATCTTGATTTTAGCTGAAATGGAAAATTTGACCGGCAGCATTGAAGAAGACGCTTCCGGCTTTGTAATCGAAGTAAATCTAGATTCCAGGCGCGGAATACTGGCAACTTTGATTATAAAAAACGGGTCAATTAAAAAAGGGATGACCGTCGTCGTGGAAGACAGCCTGTGCTCCACGCGAATAATTGAAAATTTTTCGGGAAAAATGATAGACGAAGCCAGTTTTTCTTCCCCGATACGCATTGTGGGTTTTGACAAGATGCCGAGAGTCGGAGCGCAATTCAAATCTTTTCAAAAAAAATCGGACGCTGAAAAATATGCCAAAAATTTACCACCTCACCCTTCAGACACTCCTCCTCAACGAGGAGGAGAAATTCCCCGCCTTGATAAGGAGGGGGTTGGGAGTGGTAAAAAAGTAATACCGATAATATTAAAAGCCGACGTTTCCGGCTCAATTGAAGCTATTGAAAAAGAAATCGCCAAAATAAACTCCGAGCTTAACGCCACCGTAAGCAAGAATGCCGAATTCAGAATTGTCGGAAAAGGCATCGGGCCTATTTCCGAATCGGATATAAAAGGAGTGGCATCCGGCATTAACGCGCTGGTCATCGGATTCAACGTGAAGACCGACAAGAGCGCCATAGAAATCGCGCAAAAAAGAGGAGTAATAATTTCTTTTTTTAATATTATTTATAAACTGACCGAGTGGCTCGAGGAACAAATGGAAGAAAAAAGACCGAGAATTGAAACAATTGAAACAACTGGCCGGGCAAAAATTATCCGGGCTTTTAGCCGCACAAAAGAACGCCAAATAGTCGGAGGCAAAGTAATTGAAGGACAAATCAACCTGAATAGCACGGTAAAAATAATGCGCCGGGAATTTGAAATTGGCCGCGGAAAAATCGTGAATTTAGAAAAAAACAAGGTAAAAACAAGCATCGTGGAAGAAGGCGCCGAGTTTGGGATGATGATTGAATCAAAAATAGAAGTTGTGGCCGGAGACATGATAGAAGCGTTCAACGTAGTGCAGAAATAGACCCCCTCTTAATCTCCCCCTTCGCAGGAGGAGAAAAACATCATGACAAACAGGAATGAAAAAGTAGCGAATCAAATCAAAGAACTGGCAGCGCAATTTTTGGGGCGCGAAAACAACAGGACTTCGCTCATCACGGTTATGTCCTGTACCACCTCGCCTGACCTGAAACGAGCTACTATATTCATTACCGTGCTCCCGACTGCCAAAGAACACGATGCGCTGGAATTTGCGAAACGCAAGAGATCGGAACTGCGAGAATTTTTGAAAAAGAGCATGCCGATAAAAATAATCCCTTTTCTGGACGTAGCGATAGACCAGGGCGAAAAAAACAGGCAGAAAATTGACGAACTGCTGCGAAACGGTTAGGATTAGTTGAATGTTTTGAAATAGTCTTTGAGAAATGCCTTGCGCAGGCCGACTGGGCCGAGTAGAGCAAATTTTCAGCAGAAAATTATGTGTGCATTTTGAGAAGAGCTATTTCAAAAAAATTCGGCCTGGTAGCCAAGTGGCGTGAGCGTAGCGAATATGCCATTCCTCTGCGCAGAGGATAAAATATTAGCAAGAAAAAGTGTAAGGCCTGGTAGCCAAGTGGTAAGGCATTCCTCTGCAAAAGGAATATACGGCGGTTCAATTCCGCCCCAGGCCTCCGTTTGTAATTTGAAAATTAAAACATTATAATTGCCCGGGTGGCGTAATTGGTAGCCGCAGGAGACTTAAAATTTCCCGACCGCAAGGTCATGTGGGTTCGATTCCCACCCCGGGCACTTTGTTTTTTAAAAAAATAAATTATTTGCGCCCCCGCCTTCGCTTACGCTACGGACGGGCAGGCATAGCTGTTTTAAAATTTATATGCGCCCTTAGCTGTTTTGGTAGGTCGAAAGATTATAAGATAATAAATAATTGTTTCTTGAAAAAATAAAATATTTGCGCCCTTAGCTCAGCTGGTAGAGCAGATCCCTCTTAAGGATAAGGTCGAAGGTTCGATCCCTTCAGGGCGCACAAAGCATGGGATGCTTTGTGCGAGACGGAGCGAGTCCGGGTTGGGAAAGTTTTCAGCAGAAAACTATTCCTGACCACAAAGTGCGGACCGAAGCACGAGAGAATTTACATGCCGGGATGGCGGAATTGGTATACGCGCTAGTTTTAGGAACTAGTGGGGCAACCCTTGGGAGTTCGAGTCTCCCTCCCGGCACAAAATATATGGGATATATTTTTGCCAGACTCGAAAGTCGGAGGCAGACGTACCGAGACGGGGTCGCAGGATTTTTCAGTAGAAAAATACCTGTGACCGAGTTTCCCTCCCGGCACCCTTGACTTTTGTGTATAGATATGCTATACTATCCCCAGTAGTCAGCTCTTTAAAATAATTGGGTTTCCGTGTTTGCAAGTAAAAAAATTAGTGCTTCCAGGCACGGAGACCCAAAAAAAGATACCATCAACCCGGTGGCTAACCCCGCCAGTTCACGAGGAGATTACCATGAAACTCACTCTCGTCGTCGTGTTCGCTCTCGGACTCGTCGGCACCGCGTCGGCGCAAACCTTCCCGGCAGGCTGTACGGCCGGGGCAGCGTTCAGCTCCACGACCGGGCAGGCTTGCACACTGGCGGTGTCGGCACAGACGGCGACCGACATGACGGCCACGACGGTCACCGCGACCGACAAAAAGATCGCGGAAATCGAGGCAGCGACGAAAATCGCTGAAGCGAAGCTGGCACTCGTGAAAGCCGAGTCTGCTCTCGAAGCGGCGAAAAAAATCTTGGCCGCCGAAACAACGGCTGAGGTCGAGCGACTCCGCCACATCGGCGAACAATCGCGCCAGGACAACGAAGTCCGCCGCGACAACAGCCGGGACGACCACCGGCCGTTGCAGGTCGTTGTCCCCTCGCCCTACGGCGGCGGACTCCAGGGGGGGCAAGGGGTGTTCGCCCCCATCATCGGCTACAGGCGCAGATAGTAGCCGGACGGGTTCGATGGACCCGTCTAATAAATCCAGGCATCGACCGGTTTCCTGAAAGGGCACCATCGATGCCTTTTCTATTTGTGTCCCCAGAAAACCGCTTGACTTTTATCTTAATAAGTGATATACTACTTGCATATGAAGAAAATAAACAACAAATCAATAAATTATGGCTTGAAAATATTGGCTATTTTGGCGTTTGTCTTGATTTTTATGCCTTTTAACAAGGCTTCTGCTAATGAAGTTTTTGTACCGGTTCATGGTTATTATAATGATGGTTATTATTATAATGCCAATCAATCTCCTTATCAGCCGCCGATTTATACTCCCCCTCCGGCTCCCGCGCCTACACCGATAGTCTATTCAAATAGCGTAAATCCGAATGCGGAAAACTCGGCAACTGTTCCAAAAACAGCAAAAGTAAAAACAGCCAGCGCCGTAAAAACCGTAGCATCATCTGCATCTACAAAAAATTCCAACACTTACAGCGGTCTCGCAGCCAATGCTTTTTACGGGATAAGCGGTTTCCTGCCTTCCGGATTAATCCAGTGGATCATGTTTGCAATACTCATTTTGTTGCTGGTTATATTGACAAGAATAATTTTTAACACCAAAGAGAACTATCACGCAACACCATTGAAGCACGAATAGGCTCAGCCTAAAAAAATCCCCCAATAGGGGGATTTTTTTTGTTTTTATTGCATCAGGATTTATTACAATTATCTCAAGTCTACTGTTCCCTGCTCTGGATTTATTTGACCAGATATCCCTAGGGTGTTTGTAATAATACCAAGAATAGTCCAAACTCCGAGCATTATGGTAATCCCGATAACACCCCAAAGCATATGGCTTTTGCCGGTTGTTTTTTTCTCATCATTTTCCTGATTTAAAAAAAACTCCAGAACACCGTAAAGAAAATACGCCACGGCCAAAGCAAAGAGAAACAAAATAAGCGGATTTATAATCATCCGGTCTACCTTTCCAATAAAAGAATCAAGACTGGCGTAAACTATCTTCGTAGAAAATAAATCCATATTTTGTCTTCTTTTTCTTTATGAACTAGTAAGGTGTGGTCGGCAAAGTAACACCTTGGCCAGCCGTAGGAACCCCAAAAGTATTTGTCAATATTCTTACAAGCCCCCACAAGGCTATAATAACAGCCAGACCGATAATACCAAAGATAATGCGGTCTCTTCCCGCTTTTTTTGCCTCTTCATCACTACCAATCATATAAGTAATGACTCCCCAGACAAAATAAACCACTCCCAGCGCTATAAGAATCGGAACAACAAGATTAAGAAGATCACCCAGTTTACATATTAAATATTGGATAGTTCCTCCTGGGGCATTGGCAGCAGTACACCCAACCAAACCACCGGTAGTTTGAGCCAGTGCCACAACCGGCGCCAAGCCTAAAACGAAACCCGACAACACAATTAATTTCTTTTTCATATGATTCCTAATATTCTAATAATAATGTTAATAATAAAACGACCTTATAATAACTAATAATGTCCCTTAATTATATAACTAAATACAATATAATCAACTCTTTCGTTCGGGATAAACAAGCAAGCTTATTTATCCTTCTCTTATTCCTTAATTATAGCACAAGCATAATTAAAGTAAAACATCTATAAGCTGGCAAATTAGGGCGGAGTTACCTGTGGAAGAATTGAGCTGTCAACATTAAAGGTGCTGCCAAGTATTCCGACCAATCCCCAGACAGAAAGCATTACCGCCAAAGCAACAATCCCCCAAATCATAAACTGCTTGCCCTGCGCCCTTTTAACTTCTTCATCAGCATTAAGTATAAAAAAGTTTACCATACCCCAGACAAACATAACCGTAGCCAGGGCAAAAATCAAAGGAATTACCGAATCGTTAATAATGCGGGTGATATAGCATAAAAGATCCTGAAATTTAGGATTGCCTGCAAGATTACAGGTAGAAGCCGGCCCGGTTAAAGGTTCTAATGAAGGCGCAGAAGCACCACCAATACCAAAAGTTTCAACGACGATATTCACAAGTCCCCATAAACTGGTGATAACAGTCAGGCCGATGATGCCATATATCATTCTGTCCCTTCCTTTCTTTTTAGCTTCTTCACTATCGCCAATAACATACCGCACCACTCCCCAAACAAAATAGACCACGCCCAAAGACAGTAAAACTGGGATAATTAAATTAAGGAGTTTTGATATATTGTATAATATACCGCCCAAACCGTCAGGAACACAACCTGAAATGGTATAGTGAGTACCTGTAGGACAAGGACCCACAAAATCAGCCAAGGCAATAATTGGAAATAAGATTGTAAAAAAAAGTATGGGAATGATTTTAAATAATTTTTTCATAATTGATTTCACGAAATCATGTTGCGCAAAGTCCATTAAAGCGCGACGCTTAATAATAATTTTAAGACCCAAGCCCGGTCACGGTAGCAGATATCATCTTGGCAATAGCCCACGATCCCAGAAGTATTGCCGCGCCGATTAATGTATAAAGAAGGGCTTCTCTGGCTTTAGTCAATTTCTCTGGATTGCCCCGGGCAAAAACAAAAAGAAAACCGCAGTAAATAACCGCCAATGCCACGACTGGCATGCCGATTTTCAGCGCGCCTTCCAGAATGGTTTGAATGAGATTGGGTATTGAAGTTATATTTGGTATTGGATTATTAATCATCGTTTTAATTGTAACACATATTAAAATCCAATCCAAGCCCCTTCGTAGCCCAAAATTGCCAATATCGTCTTAATAATCAGCCAGGCGGCCACGGCAAGAATCAAGCCAATTGCCGCATTGGTAAAAATTGACTTGGCTTTCGTCCTGGCGCCAGCCGCTTCCCCGCCCGCTGTGACCAAAAGAAAACCGGCATAAGCGAACATTATCGCCGCAATCGGCACAGCCATATACTTCAAAATAAAAGTAATAACATTATCGACAAGCCCCATTAGCTGACCCCATCCACATTGCTCTGGTGCTGCTGCTGTACTGCAAGGTGGCACTAAGGGTTCTCCAAGTGTGTATGCCAAAGACAGAACCGGCATAACTAGTATTAAAAATATTGAAATAAAAATTAGGAATTTTTTTGTTTTTTTCATTGATTTCGCGAAATCATGTCGCGCAACCGTCATTATAGCGCGACTACTTGAATAATAAAAGACTCAGCTTGGAACTGGCATCTTTGACGGCATCACCCACCGATAGATTATTTGAAAGCACTGCATTAACCATTCCGCTGAAAATATTATCGGTATCTTCCGGCGACGGATCCAGCCAACTTTTCGCGTATAATGCCGAACTGTAAAAAATCGGAGAATAAGCATCAGCCGGTTTTGTAGCAAGCAAATCTCGGCGGGCCGGCGGCGTATCTAAAGCAGCCGCAAACTTGGAAGCAAAATCGCCATTAGTCATCAGGCTCGCTGCCGTGAAAGCCGTATCAAAATTCTTGGAAAAAGACGAGATAGCCAGACCGGTCACACGAGCTCCGGTCAGCTTGAAATTGGAATTCTTAATCTGAGGCATTGGCGCGACAAAAAAGTTCTGATTGGGATTTTTATTTACCAAAGACTGGAGTTCGCTGGCATAACCGAAATAAAATGCCAGATTTTCCGCCGAAAAAACATTATCAGAATCGGGAAAAGACCGGTTCCAGGAATATACAGGTTTGCTCGGGTCTGCAAAATCCGTGTAAAATTTTAAAACTGAAGGAAGATTGTAATTTCCAACCGGTGAATTCAAAACCGAACTAAAAACTCCGTCCTTTTCTGCAACAATCGGATTGCCGGCCTGCATAAAAAGAGCAGCCAGGATGTCTTTAGCATGAGCCACATTCGGGAAATGCCCGAGCGCTACCGCGCTTTTTATTATTTTATTTGAGTCGTCTTTTTTGGTCAGGGCTGGCACGAGATTCATTAAGTCATCCCAGGAAGCCGGAGGGTAAATAACTCCGTTCGCATCCAGAATGCTCCTGTTGTAATACATCATAAGTGGATCAATGGTTATCGGAAAAGCCAAAACGCCCTTGGAAGTCAAAAACACTTCTCCGGCGCCGGCGAAAATATTTTTAAAAGTATTTAGCGGATAACTTGCATATGGAATAGCAAAAATCTTATTGGCATAATTAAAAACCAGGCTGTCGGGCAGGAAAAACATATCGGGACCGGCGCCTGAAGCCAGTGCTTCAAGCAAATCCTGGTCGAAAGTATCGGGAGATTTTTGTTCATATTTCACGATTAAAGTAGGATTGGTATTATTAAAATCTTCCAGTGCCCCGGCAATCGACCGGGTTGGGGTAGTTCCCCACAAAACGACAGTTCCGAGACTGCCTGCTCCGTCGCTCCCAAGTGGTATTGCTCCGGAAAAAACCAAAATGCCTAAAATAGCGGCAACAATAAACACAATTATGACGATAAGTTGGAAATTTCCTCTCATTGCTTTATCAATATCATACCATAATGGTGGTTTCCCGCATCAATTTCCCGCTCCGGAATAAAGCCTTTCTTCTCGAACATTTCCCGGGCTTTGTTTTTGGGAATAACCGCGGTTGCGCCCATAATCGATGACTCTGACCAGTCGATCAATAACACCCGGCCTTTCTGTTTCAATATTCTTTTTACCTCTTCAATAAATTTATCTTTTTCTTCAACTTGAAAAAGTACGTTTGAAGCAATAACCGCATCCGCGACACCATCGCCTATTTTCGTTCCGCCGATTTTTTCAATATTCCCCCAGATGATTTCCACATTCTCTAAATGGGCTTCTTTTGCCTTATTTCTGATCGTATCTAAAAAATCTTTTTGTAATTCAACAGCATACACTTTTCCTTTCGGCACGAGCGTTCCGGCCGCGACAGCATAATACCCGGTCCCCGCCCCCAAGTCCGCCACGATGTCGTTTTCTCGCAAACCCAAAGCTTTTAAATTTTTTACCGGGTCGGAGAACATATATACATTATATACAAGCTAAAGACGCAATACCATCGCCCGCGCGCAAGCGCATAACGGTCACGCCCTGCGTCTGGCGACCTAAAGAGGAAATATCTTTGAGCGCCGTTCGTATTACCTGCCCTTTCTTGGACATGGCAATCAGTTCCATTTCTTCTCCGGTCAGTACTTTCGCCACGATAAGCTTGCCTGTTTTTGCAGTTACCTTGGCTGTCTTCACTCCGGAACCCCCGCGTTTCTGGACTTTATATTCTTTCAAGCCAGTCTTTTTGCCAAAACCATTGGCGCTCATTGTCAGGAATGAGCCCTTTTCGCTTCCTTTCTTTACCACATCAACTCCGATAACTTGATCGTTTTTTCCCAGCCTGATGCCGCTCACTCCTCCGGCCGTCCTGCCCATTTCGCGCACGTCGGATTCCTTAAACCTGATAGACTGACCGTCAGCTGTCGCAATCATGACTTCATCGCCTTTTTCCGTCACCAATGCGGAAATAAGCTGGTCATTTTTGTCCAGTCGGATAGCAATAATACCGCTCCGGCGCACATCCTTGAAGCTTTCGGAAGACATTTTTTTCGCCGTGCCATGTTTGGTGACAAGCATTAAGGAAGAAGGATTTTTCCCAATGTCTTTTGGTAATGCCAAAATGGAACTTACTTTTTCTTCCGCCGAAAGTGCCAGAAAATTCATAATGGATTTGCCGCGGGTTGCCCGGCGGCCTTCCGGAATATCATACATTTTCATCTGATAAACCTTGCCAAGGTTGGTAAAGAACAAAGTATTGCTGTGAGTGGAGCCGGAAACGAGCATCGTCACAAAATCCTCTTCTTTGGTTTCCAGGTCAATCACTCCCACGCCGCCCCGCTTTTGCGCGCGGTATTCGGAAGGGTCGGTGCATTTTACATACCCTCCGGCCGTCAGCACGAGCATTGTTTCTTTTTCCGGAACCAAATCCTCGTCGGAAATTTCCTTAACCCCGCCTTTTACTATTTTGGTGCGGCGCTCATCGGCATATTTTTCGCGGATTTCTTTCAATTCTCCGGCAATCGTTTTCAATATTTTTTTAGGGCTGGCCAGCAGGTCTTTCATTCCCGCAATAAATTTTTGTTTTTCCGCAAGCTCGTCTTCGACGGCTTTTCGCTCGAGTCCTGCGAGCTTTGCCAGCTTCATTTCCAAAATGGCTGCCGCCTGCAGGTCTGAAAATTTAAATTCTTTGATTAAATTCAATTTGGCAATTTGGGAATTATTTGACCCGCGGATAACGGCAATCACCCGGTCTATCTTATCCAAAGCCTTTTTCAGACCGAGTAGGATATGCTCGCGCTCTTCCGCTTTACGCAAATCATATGCGCTCCTGCGTTTCACTACTTCCTTCCGGTGCGCGATAAATTCAGTCAGTATGGACTTGAGCGACAAAGTCTGGGGCACGCCGTCCACCAGAGCAACCATATTAAAATTAAAATTCGACTCAAGTTGGGTATTTTTGTAAATATAATTTAAAACTTTTTCGGGATGCGCGCTATTTTTTAAATCAATGACAATTCTGATGTCTTTTGCGGACTCGTCCCGGAGCCCTTTGATGCCTTCAAGCTTTTTTTCCTGGACCAGCTCCGCAATGCTTATTATTAAATTAGATTTATTTATCCGGAAAGGAATCGAGGTGATGACGATAGAGAAGTTCCCGTCTTTTTGCTCGACTATTTCCGCTTCGCCCCGGCAGACTATCCCGCCCCGCCCCGATGAATACGCATGGAGCATATCTTTGGATCCGTAAGCAATCCCGCCGGTCGGAAAATCGGGCCCTTTTATAAATTGCATCAAATCTTCAGTCGTGGCATCGTCATTTTCAATTAAATAATCTGTCGCGTCCAGCACTTCCGCTAAATTGTGCGAAGGAATATTTGTCGCCATGCCGACGGCAATGCCGAGCGTGCCATTCAGAAGCAATGCCGGCACGGAAGAAGGAAAGACTACCGGTTCTTTGCGGGTCTGGTCGTAGTTCGGGCGGAAATCAACCGTTTCTTTTTCCAGATCCCGCAAAAGCTCGGAGGAAATCTTGGACATTTTTGCTTCGGTATAGCGCATTGCGGCGGCGTTATCTCCGTCAATCGAACCGAAGTTCCCCTGCCCTAAAACCAAAGGGTAGCGATAAGAAAATTCCTGGGCCATCCCCACCATGGAATCGTAAACAGCCGTGTCGCCATGCGGATGATATTTCCCGAGCACATCTCCGACGACTGCGGCAGATTTCCGAAAACGCGCCGAGGAGGTCAAGCCCATCTCGTGCATAGCAAACAGGATTCTGCGGTGCACGGGCTTCAGCCCGTCGCGAACATCCGGCAAAGCGCGCGAAGTAATAACCGACATCGCATAGGCCAGGTAGGATTCTTTCATTTCCGCCACAACGTCAACCGGAAGAATCGTATCCGCTTGTAATTCTTCTTTTGTTTTTTCGTTATTTTTTGCCATACCTGTCCGCCTCTGGCGGAAAAATTATTGTGAAACGCCCAAATTAGGCTCCAATATGCTGTTGTATCCGCCTGTCATATTATCTTTTAATGCAGAAAGAGGTTTTAAATCCTGACTCATTTTCGCTTGCGTATCCGGACTCGATAAAGTCGTTCCCAGAAAATAAATCCACAGAAGGATTAAAACTACGGCAGCCGTAAAAGTAAGGATATGTAAAATGTGCCTACGGACTTCTTCAGGCTGTTTTCTTATATGATGAATTATTCTTTTCATAATCTTTTTGTTCCACAGGTCGGACCTGTGGTCTATCTGTTATGTTGCTTTTAAAACGACCACTTCCCCTTCTTTATTATCCAAATCTTTTCTCTTGAGTGTCAGTTTGTCCGCTGTTTCGGCCTTTTCTTCACCCATTTCTTTAAGAAATATTTTCAGTGTGCTCTCGTCATAGTCCATCGGGATTACCAACTTCGGTTCCAGCGATGAAGCGAGTTTGGCGGATGCCTTGGCGTCCAGCATTCCCTTTCCGCCGACTGGAATAAAAATAATATCCGGGCTATTTATGGCTTCGCGCGATTCTTTGGAAAGTTCGGAATCCGACAAGGCTCCGAGGAAAGCAATACTAATATTATCGACGGAAAACAGATAAATGGTATTAATATATTTTCTCGAGGCAATCAGCGCGTCCGACAATACTCCTTTGATAAAAATTTCCTTTATCTCGTAATCCCCCGGTCCGGTAATAACAAAAGGTTCCCGTTCGCCGTGCGAGAGCTGTTCAATGCCGTTGTAGTCGGGATGATTAGTGGTTATCATGGCTATATCCGCGCCAAAATGGGCAGAAATGCCCGTTTTTGAGCTTTTACTGACGGGATTAAAAGCCAGGACCATCTCCCCTTGCTGAATTTTGAAAAACTGCTTGCCGAAATATGTGATTATCATTCTATGTATTATAGCAAAATTTCAAAGAAAAAGAAAATAAAGAATACGTCTTCCGACTTGCATTTTTGTGGTTTTGTAGTAGTATGTTTATACAAGTAAATATTTATTAAAAGCGTGTTTTAGGGTAACCTTCCGGCCTTGCGTCGGAAAACCTAAGCCTTATATCCGCTTTATGGCGGATTTTTTAATCCCGACGTAAAGTCGGGACCCCGACAGAATCGTCGGGGTTTAATCAAACATATGATAAAAGAAGAAATAATCAAAGAAAATTTGATTTTGAGTTCCATCACTGACCGCAGCGCCAATAGACCGGAAGTTGATTCTCTGGTGGAAGGTCCGGTAATTTTAGTGGAAAAATCCTCTGTTTACGTAGACTTGGCGCCTTTCGGCACGGGCATTATTTACGGCCGGGAATTTATAAACGCGAAAGACATTATAAGAAAAATCAGCCTCGGCGACATCATCAAGGCAAAAATCGTCGAAGTGGAAAATGAGGATGGCTACACGGAACTTTCCCTGAAGGAGGCAAAGCAGGCACTCGCCTGGAGCGAAGCGGAAAAGGCAATCAAGACAAAGACAGTCCTAGATTTGGAAGTAAAGGATGCGAACAAAGGAGGCTTGATTTTAGAATGGCAGGGTATCCAGGGGTTCCTACCCGCTTCCCAGCTCAAAGCGGACCATTATCCTCGCGTTTTAGATTCAGATAAAGATAAAATATTGAAAGAATTGAAAAAGCTTATTGGTCAGCATATTTCCGTGATGATTATTTCCACGCTTCCGAAAGAAGGCAAATTGATTTTTTCCGAAAAAGACAACAATCCCGAAGAAAAAAAAGAAATCCTGAGCAAATACAATATCGGCGACAATTTGGATTGCATCGTCGCCGGAATCGTGGATTTCGGCGTGTTCCTGAAGCTGGAAGAAGGGCTGGAAGGACTCGTGCATATTTCCGAACTTGATTGGGGGCTAGTGGAAGATCCGCGCAATATGTTCAAAGTGGAAGATAAAGTGAAAGCAAAAGTGATTGAAATAAAAGACGGGAAAATATCCCTTTCCATAAAAGCGCTCAAGGAAAACCCTTGGAAAGAATTTGAAGGGAAATTAAAGAAAGGAGATATCATTAAGGGAGTGGTAATAAAATACAACAAGCACGGCGCTCTCGTTTCCATCAAAGAGGGCGTGGCCGGGCTGGTGCACAACTCAACTTTCCCTTCCGAGACGAAACTCCGCGAAAAACTGGAACTCGGCAAGAATTATAATTTCCAAATTACACTTTTTGAGCCAAAAGACCAGAAGATGACCTTGGTGTATCTAGAATAAACATAACTAAAAAATCCCGCATTAAGCGGGATTTTTTAGTTATGTTTTAATGACAGCTATTTCTATTTCCGTTTTTATTGCCATATCTTCTGTCCCAATCGCTTTCATGATAGACATTACCTGTTCGGCATAACGAGGCACAATGTAAGGAGGATTATAGGCGCGTAAAATCTGCTTGATGGTTTTATTATCGTAGTGATGGGCGGTATTCGGATTATTTCCGCCAAGATTTTTAGCTACAGTTTTAATCGCTTCTTCGTTGGATTTAAAACCGATTTTGCAGGAACCCCAGCCGAAGGAATTGTTTTCTACTCTATCGCAGGCATTTTTGCCCCCGGTCGATTCCCGCACGGCAATAGCCGGCAAAAGACGCCAGTCAAGGTCGTTATCTTCCGCCGCTTGCACCATTTTCATACCTACTCCTTCGAGCGGCATATCACGCTTGGCAAAATAAGCATCAATAGCTTTCGCCCGAGCTTCCAGGTTTTTGACCCTTAAGTCTGCCTCCGGATTCACTGCTTGATTAAGAGCTAATGAACCATCGGCTTCAATATTAACTTTTTGAGCCAACACATTTTGCGGAGTCCTGATGTTATGAATGCCTGATAAGGAAAGAGATATGGTCATAACAGGCAAAAGCACCAGAGACTGGGCAAAACGTATTAGATTGTTATTTTTCATATTTGAGCGGTATGTGCTCCGCCAACGTCTGTACTGCCTATTTCAGCTTTAACAAAAGACCCTTATATAATAAGCTTTACAGCTATATACTAAGGGCATACTCAAATGCTAGCATATTGGGGTTCAAAAGTCAATAGTTATGCAATACTTTTATATTATGTCAAATTGAAGGCTTTATCGGCAACCTTGTAGGCTTCCCCGGCACCCATGGTCACAAATATGTCTTTGAACCCCAATTTTAGGGCAAGAACGGCCTTTTCTGCCGTTTCAAAGTCCGGAAAAGCCCGGGCCTTGCCCCCATTCCGGCATATAGCTTCGGCCAGTTTCTCACTAGAAACGCTCTCATCCTTGTCTTCCCGGGCAAAATAAATGGGTAAGAGCAGAATCTGGTCTGCTTCTCCGAAACTCTTAGTAAAATCATCGAATAGAGCTTTAGTCCGGCTGTAGAGATGCGGCTGAAAAAGAATTGTAATTTTTTTCTCGCCCACAGGGTAGAGTTCCCGTAAAGCTTCAAGGCTGGCTTTTATTTCCGTCGGATGATGGGCATAGTCGTCATATATGACAGTTCCTTCTCCTGTCTCTCCCCTTTTTTCCAGCCGCCGCCATGTGCCGGAAAAATTAATAAGAGCTTTTTTTATAACACTTTCGTCAATACCAAGAAAGTCAGCCACAGCGTAGGCCGCTGCCGCATTCATCCGGTTGTGAAGACCCGGAACAGAGAGTTTCGGAACTTTTTCTAAATATTTAGTGTAGTCTCTGATTGTATTTTCACTTTGCAAGGCAAGTTGATTAAAAGCATCTTTAATATCATTTATATCTTTGTAATAATCAAGGTGGTCTGCCTCAATATTAGTAATTACCAATAATTTCGGTTTTATATTTAAAAATGAACGTTCATACTCGCAAGCTTCAACAATAAAATAATCACTTTTACCCATAATTAAATTAGATTTAGACTCTTTTAGCAGGCTTCCCACAATAACTGAAGGATCTAGCTGCGCATCAATTAAAATTTTAGCTATCATTGCTGTCGTAGTTGTCTTGCCATGTGTGCCGGAGACTGCAATAGTATATTTATCCTTGGTTACTAAGCCAAGCATTTGCGGATAACTTAAAATTTTTATATTAAGATTCTGTAATTCTTTAAAAAAATTTGGGTCATATTTGGGAACCGCTATCGAGTAAATAATCAAATCAACATCTTTGGGAACTAGTTCCGCTCCCTGTCCGAGCATTATCTTTGCGCCCAGTTTTTTCAATTCATTTATAATTTCACTCTCTCCAATATCAGAACCAAGAACTTCCTTGCTCTCAAGGAGCATCATCCGCGCAATCGCTGAAATGCCGATGCCGCCGATGCCGACAAAAAATATTTTCTTGATTTTTGATAAATCTAAATCTTGCATGCTATTTCAATCTTTTTATTATTTTCATAAATAAATCATTGCGTTCATATTCATTATTGAACATTCCAAACGAGGCGAAAGCCGGGGAAAAAAGAATTATATCCCCACTTTGAGAATATTTCATTGCCTTTTGTACTGCATTCTTTAAATCTTTAGTCATTTCATATGGAATTTTTAGCTCATAATTTTTCCGCAAAACATCTGTCCCTGTGCCAGGAATAAAAATAATTGCCTTACAAAATTTATTTACAACTTTTACAAAAGAACCTAAATCAAGATTTTTATTTGAACCTCCGCAAATTAAAATAATCTTCTTTTTTAAATTTTTATCTTTCGGAACTACTGAAAGAGCCTCAATACCACCGATGGTTGCCTTAGGTATCGTAGCGTTATTGTCATTATATATTTTTATACCTTTCACTGTTTTTATATATTGCAATCTCCCTTCTAGACCTTTAAAATTTTTTATTATCTTTCCAATTCTTGAAACTGATATATCAAACTGCCTTGCCACCTCAACGGCACAAGCAAGGTTTTCTTTTTGAAACTTGCCAGGCACCGTAAATTTATATTTGGTTACATTTCTTGCGCCCACTACAATTAGTTTGCTCTTTATATTTTTGGGGATTATTTTTTTTACATCGGGACGAACAATCAAAACATCATTTTCTTTTTGATATTTGAAAATATTTGCTTTGTCAGCAAAATAATTTTTTATGTTGTTCATATAATAATTCATGTGGTCTGGCATGAAAGAGGTAAAAACAGAAATATGGGGAGAAATTTTATCATCCCCAAATCCCTGCAACTGCCAAGAATCAAGTTCGGCAACCAATATGTCGCCAGCTTTTACTTTTTTGAGTAGTGGCAATGTGGCCACCCCGCGTACATTACCACCGATGTGTACTTTCACTCCTAAGAATTTCTCGCTTTGTTTGAGAATTTCATAAGTTAATGCAGTGGTCATGCTTTTACCTCTAGTCCCCGTGACTCCTACGATTCTGACAGCCGGAGAAAGTTTAACAAAAAGTGAAACATCCATCTTTATTGGAATTTTATTTTTTCTTGCTTCTTTTATATATATAGAGTCTATGGGTACACCAGCAGATTTAAGAATCATATCCCTATCTTTAAAATCTCTTAAATCATGCTTGCCCAAAGTATATTTTATGTTTTTGTATTTGGATAACTCTTTAATTGAAGTAAGTAATTGTTTTTTTGTTTTTAAATCAGTTACGATTAAATCTGCGCCACATTCAGCTAAAAATTTAGTATAGCCCAGCCCCCGCCCCAAAATCCCCAGCCCCATGACTGTTATTTTTTTATTCTTGAAAAATTGCCGAAAATCACTCATAAAGTCATATTATCATAATCTAAAATGAAGCAGAAGTAGTTTTTTAAAAGCCTTTCGCAGGAGCTTAGAAAATAAAAATGGTAATCCACTTATTATTTTCTTGAGCGAAGAGAAGTTCGCTGGTAAAGCTTTATCAGACAGATTGCTTTTTAAAGACTACTTCTGCGTAAATATTTTCCTAAACTCCTCCATATCGTTAAAATGATGCCGAATACCTTTGATTTCCTGGTAGTCTTCGTGTCCTTTGCCGGCGCAAAGAATTATATCCCCTTTTTGCGCCAATCGAACTCCTTCTAAAATTGCTTCATGGCGGTTCGCAATTGTTCTTATTTTTTTAAAATCATCCGGCGACAAGCCTGAGGTCATCTGCGTAATAATTTTATCCGGATCCTCGCTGCGCGGATTATCGGAAGTAAAAATAGCCAGATCGGACAGGGTTGCCCCGATATGGCCCATTATTTTTCGTTTTATCGGGTCGCGGTCACCCCCGCAGCCGAATATGGAAATTATTTTCCCTTCTTTGTTCTTTATTTCTTTCACAGCCATGAGAACTTTTTCCAGGGCATCCGGGGTATGCGCGTAATCCACGATTATCAAGACGCCACCGGGCGATATAAAATGTTCAAAGCGCCCGCGCGGAGGCTTTATGTTTTTTAAAATTTTTCTCACTTTCTCCCCGCCTGCAACGCTATGCGTAGCATTGCGGGCAGGCATGTCAAAACCAAGTAATTTACAAGTACTCCAAACTGCCAATAGATTGTAGGCATTAAATTTACCTAGTAATTCAGAATTCACTTTCTCTCTATTAAAAACTAATTCGAGCCCATTGAAATCTAGTTTTTTAATCTCCCCGTGAAAATTTTCTCCTCCATTAAACCCATAAGTAAATTTTTTGGCGTGAATATGCTCAAGCATCATTTTGCCATATTCATCATCGGCATTGGAAAGTGCGAAGGCATCACCCGGAAGCATATTAAAAAATTTCTTCTTGGCGCCGAAATAATTCTCAAAACTCTTATGGTAATCCAGATGGTCGTGCGTCAGATTGGTAAAAATCCCGCCGATAAAATTTACACCGGCAACACGATTCTGATCCAGGGCGTGCGAAGAAACTTCCATAAAAACATACTCGCAATCTTTTTCAACCATCTTGGAAAGTAATTTATTCAAAGACAAGGGATCCGGAGTGGTATGCGTAGCTTCTATTTTTTCTCCATTTATGATATTTTCCACCGTACTAATAAGCCCTGCTTTGTGTCCCAAAGCAATCGTAATCCTGTAAAGCAGTGTCGCTGTCGTTGTTTTGCCGTTGGTGCCCGTAACTCCGATAATTTTTAATTTCGCCGACGGATTGCCGTAAAAATGCATCCCTGCCAAGAACGTAATTCCTCGCCTTTTTAATTTTAATTTTTTAAGAAAGTTTCTCATTTTATCTTTTCAGATATTTTTTATTTTTTAATTTTTCCGGCATTAGATCTTTAGTGGTATATTTTTCATAATCTTTTCCGTAGCCCAAGTCTTTCATTAATTTTGTCGGAGCATTGCGGATGCTCATCGGAACCGGCAGGTTGCCATATTTTTTCGCATCTTCCATTGCCAGCAGATACGCATTATAGGCGCTTCTGTCTTTTTTGGCTTGTGAAAGATAAACCACTCCATGCGCCAGATTTTCCCCGCATTCCGGCATTCCAATCGTATCAACTGCCTGAAATACCGCATTGGCTACCACTAAAGCGGTCGGCAAGGCCAAGCCGATATCTTCGCTGGCAAATACTACCATCCGGCGAGCGATGAACTTCGGGTCTTCTCCCGCCTCCAGCATTCTTCCCAGATAATACAAAGCCGCGTCCGGCTGCGAGGCGCGCATGCTTTTTATAAAAGCGCTGATTATATTATAATGCTCTTCGCCTTTTTTATCATAACGCAAAAATTTAGATTGCAGGGTGTTTTTTAAATTGGGAACAGTAATATCTTTATAAAGGGAAATAGTGTTTTCAATCATGGCTATCGCCTGCCGGGCGTCGCCTCCGGACATTGAAATCAGCCAATCTAAAGCGTCCTTTTTTATTTTGCATCCGGTCCGTTTGACAATTTTTTTCATTTCTTCATCCGAAAGCTCGTTCATGACAAAAACCCGCATACGCGAAAGAAGAGCCGGAATTATTTCAAAACTCGGATTCTCGGTCGTTGCTCCGATTAAAGTAAGCCGGCCGCTTTCCACATAGGGCAGGAGAAAATCCTGCTGCGCCTTGTTAAATCTGTGAATCTCATCAAGAAAAAGGATTCTTGGACCCAATAGGGCGCCTTTTGATTCTACTATTTGGCGAATGTCTTCTTTCCCCGCTGAAACCGCCGAAAGTTCGTGATAGTCGGCATTCAACGCTTTGGCGTAGATTTTAGCCAGAGTCGTTTTGCCGACTCCCGGCGGACCCCAAAAAACAAAAGAGAAAAGATGCTTTTTGCCGATAGCCACAGAAATCGGCTTGCCCTCGCCGGTTAAATGTTCCTGCCCGATAAATTCCTTCAAGTTTTTAGGCCTGATTTTTGAAGCCAATGGTTCCATATCGGCATTATACATCAAGAATTCAATTTTTCATCCTAACTCTTAAATCCTTTTCCGATAAAATTCCAAGAAAGTTTCACATTAAATTCAGGAAATTTATCCAAAACCCACTGAATATAAGTATTGCTGTTTGGACCAAAAAAGGAATATTTAAAACAATATAGATAAATTTTTTCTGAATTTTCTATGAACTCTATTATTTTTTGTGCTGTTGAATTTTCACTACCTTCAATGTATCCCATTAATTTGGCTTTCCAAAAATGTTTCTTTATAAAAAAAGAAATATTAATACCCTGAAAAGGCGGCTGAGTATTCAAGTAAAAATAATTATTCGTTTTTTTGTTTTTTTTATGCCTGATTTCCCATCTAGATATTAAGCCTTTTTTATTTAGAACAAACCACGAATGTCTTGCAAAATTGAACGGTGTATAAGTTGGACAAGCCAGGATAAAAACTTGATATTTTTCTTTATTGATTAAGCTTTGAAACTTTTGGGTATCACTGTTCATAATTTTCTAAATTCCTTAATCTATCATATATTGTATATTAAGGAATTGCTATATATTTTCAACCTCTATTAATTCTTTTTCTAAAATTTTCGCCTGATAGGTAATGTCTGAAGCGCGATCTAAAAGAAATTTACCTTTGAATTTCTTTCCTCCTAAAAATAAAGGCATCCAATGAACATCGTCCGGCCACATTTGTGAAAAAGGCAATTCGTCAATGTGAAACCAAGCCGGCTTCATTTCTTCGGTTTCTTTTGGTTCTCCTTTAAATTTTGAAATGTGAAATAAGTGTGCTTCCAACACATCACCGCTGTCTTTAAGTTTAAACGTGAGTATTCCCTTTTTTACTATTTCCTCCACTTCAATCATTGCTTCTTCTTTCAGTTCGCGTATGGCGGATTCTCTTATGTTCTCTCCTTCGTTTACTTTGCCACCAAAACCATTCCATGTGCCAGTAGCAAAACCCCTCTTTTTCATGCCGAGTAATAATCGAGGATGCTGATAAACCATACACAAAGTCATTACTTTTTTGGGTTTTTTATTTCCCATGACATTTTTTGTATTTTTTGCCCGACCCGCAAGGGCAAGGGTCGTTTCTTCCAACTTCCTTTTCTTTTTTTCCACCTAGTTCGGAAGGCTCGTTATGGCTGGTAATTAAAGTTTGTTTTGGCATATTGGCTTCAGCCTCTGTTTTTGCCGCGTTTTCAGTATTGATGGAACTCACTAAAGAAGAAACCTGGTCTTTGAATGTTTCTTCCATCTCTTTAAACATGGCTAGACCATCCTTTTTGTATTCAACAATCGGCTCGCGCTGTCCATAAGCCCGCAAATTGACCGAAGACCGCAGATAATCCATCGCCTCCAGATGCTCCATCCAAAGACTGTCGGTAGTATAGAGGGCTATCCGGCGGACTGTCTCTAAAAACGCTTCCTCACCCAATTTTTTTCTTTTTTCCGCAATTATTTGCTCCGCACCTTCCCTGCCTTCCGCAACTTTTTGCAATATTTCTTCAATCCCATCTTTGTCTGCCCGCAGCATTTTTTGGCGCCTTTCATAAATTATCTTGCGCTGATGATTCATTACATCATCGTATTCAAGAGTATGCTTCCGGGCATCAAAATGAAAACCTTCTATCTTGGCCTGCGCTCCTTCCAAGGTTCTGCCGATAAAACGGTTCTCAATCGGCTGGTCTTCTGGTATGCCGAAGCGTCCCATCATTGTTTTGATTTTTTCCGAACCGAATACCCGCATCAAATCATCTTCCAATGAAACATAAAATTGTGTCGCGCCCGGGTCCCCTTGTCGGCCAGAACGTCCCCGGAGCTGATTATCGATTCTTCTGGCTTCATGTCGCTCTGTGCCCAGAACAAAAAGTCCGCCGGCATTTTTTACAAATTCATATTCTTCTTTGACAATCGGATTGCCTCCGAGCTTGATATCAATTCCGCGCCCCGCCATATTCGTGGCGATAGTTACCGCGCCGCGTTTGCCGGCTTGAGCGATTATCTCTCCTTCCTTTTCGTGATTCTTCGCGTTTAAAATCACATGAGGCACTCCTTCTTGCTTCAGATAAACGGAAAGAAGTTCGTTTTTCTCGATTGAAATAGTGCCGATCAAAACAGGAGTTCCTTTTGTGTTAAGTTCTTTTACTTTTTTAGCGATGGCTTGAAATTTTCCTTTTTCCGTTTGAAAAATTAAATCATTGTCGTCCAGACGGACGATAGGGCGATTAGTGGGAATTACGATAACATCCAATCCGTAAACTTTCAAAAATTCCTCGGCGGAAGTCGCCGCTGTGCCGGTCATCCCGGAGAGTTTCTTGTAAAACCTGAAATAATTCTGAAAAGTGATTGAGCCGGAGGAGCGGGTTTCTTTTTCAATCTTCACACCTTCTTTTGCCTCAATCGCCTGATGAATCCCCTCCGACCAGCGCCGGCCCGGCTGCAGGCGCCCGGTAAAAGGGTCCACGATGACAACTTCGCCGTCTTTTACCACATAATCCCTGTCCCGTTCAAAAATAGCCTGCGCTTTAACGGCTGTTTCCAGATGATGCACGTATTTTATCCCCTTTTCCGTATAAATATTCTCCACTCCGAGAAGTTTTTCCGCCTTGGTAATGCCAGTATCGGTCAAAGATATCGCTTTTAATTTTTCATCCACTTCATAATCCGTATCGCGCTTCAATTGCCTGGCAATTTGATAAAATTTGACGTAAAAATCTTCCGAATCGCCGGAGGCGGAAGAAATAATAAGCGGGGTCCGCGCCTCGTCGATTAAAATAGAATCCACTTCGTCAACAATTGCGAAGTTGTGCCCCCTTTGCACCAAATCATTTACGGATACGGCTAAATTATCCCGCAGATAGTCAAAACCATATTCGTGATTTGTGCCGTAAGTTATATCTGCTTGATACGCTTCCTTGCGGGAACATGGTTTCAAAAAATCATAGACGATTTTAAATTCCCCGACCTTGTCCCGTTCCTGATCCTCTTCCTTGTGCGTGCTATTGTATAAATAGGAGACATTCTGTGAATTAATAACGCTAACGCTCAATCCTAAAAAATTATAAACTTGACCCATTAATACCGCGCCGATGCGCGAAAGATAATCATTAACCGTAACAATATGAACTCCGTCTCCCGTGAGCGCGTTCAAATACGCCGGAAGAACTGCGACTAAAGTTTTTCCCTCGCCAGTTCTCATCTCGGCAATTTTGCCCCTGTGTAAAGCCAAACCTCCCACAAGCTGGACATCATAATGTCTCTCTTTCAAATTTCTTTTGGCCGCTTCCCGCACCAAGGCAAAAGCCTCGGGCAGCATAGAATCCAAGCTTTCACCTTTAGCTATTCTATCTTTAAATTCCAATGTTTTCTTTGGAAAATCCTCATCCGCCAAACTCAACATCTCGCTTTCTAAAGCATTGATTTCAGACACTGTTTTTTCGGTATTTTTGATGAATTTAGAGCTCTCGTCCCCAAATATTTTACTGAATAAACTCATAAATATATCCGGTAGTGAGCCCGTTTTAATCGGATCTACTACCGGATATATATTAGCACAAAAATAAAAAACCTCCGACTTTCGACGGAAGTTTTTTACAAGCAGGAAAAAACTATGCTCGCTTCTTTCCCTTCTTTGCTTTCTTCTTTTTTGCTGCCATATTTTTCGTCGCTTAAGCGAAATTACTTTTCTAATTTTAGTTTGCAATAAAACGACCAAAATATTTATTGCTTCGAACTGTTTTAATTATCTCGCATATCAAAACATAATACAATGCTTTTTCAGCAAAACTGTGGATAACTTTTTTAAAAAGGAAATGCGAGAATTTTTGGAAATAAAAAAATTATTTTCATTTGAAGCGGGTGGTGGCGAATCTCCAACATATGTGCCTATGTGAGTGCGATCACCCGCTACAGATAAAAACAACTTTGTTATTTATATTGTATCATATAATGTATATGGTATAAATATATTTAATGGGCCCATAGTAAAATGGTATTACGCGTCCATGGCATGGACGAGGCCGGGGTCCGATTCCCCGTGGGTCCACGTTTGGTTTCCGGGCCTATGGTCTAGTGGTATGACGCGTCGTTCGCAATGACGAAGCTCGAGTCCGATTCTCGATAGGTCCACACAATTAAATAATGGGCATGTGGCGGAATTGGTATACGCGTACGCTTCAGGAGCGTATAAGAGCAATCTTGTGAGGGTTCAAATCCCTCCATGCCCACCAGACCGGGCCGTAGTATACCGGTCGTACGCATCCTTCGGGAGGATGTAGACTGGGTTCGATTCCCAGCGGCCCGAATAAAATTATTATAAGGTTGTTTCCAAAATATGTTCTACCACATGATGCATTTTTGCGCCAACCATTTCGCATACTTCCGAGAAATTTGAAGATAGTTTTAAGTTCGGCGTTGATTCAAAGTCCAGAAGATAAATCTTGCCTCTTTTATTCAAAAGGAAGTTTGATTTTAAATAATGCTTCGCGCCGATGTGGTTATGTATATTTTTTGCCAGAACAATCAGTTTTTCTTTTTCAGCCGGAGAAAAATTCCCAAAAACATTTCCTACCGGAAAAGCATAAATATCTTGCCCGCGAAAATTGGGCACAGAATGCACCGATGCGACTTTGCCTGAAATAAATTCTTCCACCACAATACTCTTCTCGTGCTTCACTCCGTCTTCAATGCCGGCGACCAATTCATTAAAAGTTTTCGCCAGGTGTATTCCCATATTGGAGTCAGGCGAAAAAGATTTCACAATCCAGGGTGAAGAAAATTTTTCATGAACCTCTTTGGCTTTTTTTATCGCATAGCGCTCTCGTGGGCCGTCAAAATCTTTCTGGTAGACAGGTAAGATGATAGACCTGGGCATAGCCACCCCGATTTTTTTCATATGCTCCCAGAGCATTTCTCTGCTGTTTCCCAAAGCATGGGAAAAAGAACTGACCCCGATACTTGGAATAGAAAGATTATCCAGAATTACGGAAAAACCCGGATGCGCCGTATTCCAAACTAGGTCAATTTTATGAATTAAATCCGCGGGCATTACCGGCTTGCCGTTCAGGTGCCAATTCCCTTCCGTATCGATTAAAATATCAACCACTTTATATTTTTCTCCCAAATTTTCAAAAATGTAAGAAATAATATCTCCACCTTTTCTGAGCGACAAGTGGTAATGCTCCCCCGTCCCACCTCTCAATATTCCAATTCGTTTCATAAATAAATTATATCATAATACAAAAAATACCCCATTACGGGGTATTTTTTTGTGCTGTACTTTGTTTTGTTTCGTTCTTTTTAAACTTTTTTATTTTGTATGTCTCTTCCACACTTGTCATATTATTTTAAGTTTAATCAAACTATTGCGCGCTCAATTGAGGCGTGCAATACCGACTCACATATCCAACCTCACTTTCGAAAAAGTGGGGCTGGACGTTTTTCAAATTGAATTATTCCACGAGCAGCTTCCGCTACCCGTGCCTTGTTACGACTTAGTCCCTGTCACCGAGCTTACCTTAGGACCCG
>MFUM01000007.1 GCA_001786955.1 Candidatus Nomurabacteria bacterium RIFCSPHIGHO2_12_FULL_42_19 | reverse complement strand
ATGTTCTGTACCTCGTACGAGTGCAGAACCGAGTGATGGCTCTAGTACTCTATACAACAGTGGGCTGGCCCTACTATATCCGCTTCGCGGATTACGAAGGGCAAGTGAGAATGGAACAGGAGAAAGTGCGCTTTTTTTGTTTGTCAGGCACAGTACTTTTTGCTATAGTTTGCGCGACATGCGCGAGTGTAGTTCAGTGGTAGAACGCTGTCCTGATAAGACAGAGGTCGAAGGTTCGATTCCTTCCACTCGCACCAGTATCTGACTTTCAGAAAATTGACCGATTTTTTTGTATTTTGCAAAGCAAAATGAGCCGCAGAGATTCTTGCCCTTACCCCACGCCACCCATGCGCTGGCAACTTGGTGGAACTCTCTTTAGATATACCCATATAGAAAGATTATTCTATATAGAACAATTTTGCAATAGCTGATACAATACTATTGTAGATAAAATATGGATAACAATATGTCTGATATTTCCAATCAATTTGCCAAAAAAGTAAAGGAAATAAGGTTGAGGAAAAATATGTCGCAGGGCGATCTGGCGAAAATTTTAGGCGTTCACTCGACCTATATTTCCGGTATTGAGCGCGGGGTTAGAAATATGGCGTTGAAAAACATTGAGAAGTTGGCAAACGCTCTCGGTGTTTCCGTCAATGATTTGTTGAAATAAAACTATGGCTAACAATCACAAATACGATAAATACACCCGCGAGGAATTGGTAGACGAACTGGAAACTTTGAAAAAGAAGAAGTACGGTCTCGTTTGGGATAAAAAGAACTCACAGGAAGTTTTGGACGCTTTTGTGAACTGGGAAAATGTGCCGGAGAATTTTGTACCAAAACAATTTCCGGTTTTGAAAGAAGTAAAAAACAAAGAGATTGATACAGATAAAGATAAACCGGTGAATCTCTTAATTGAGGGCGATAACTATCACTCGCTGGCCGTTTTGAATTTTACGCACCAAAACGAAATTGATGTTATCTATATTGATCCGCCGTATAACACCGGAAATAAAGATTTTATTTATAACGACAAATTCGTAGATAGAGACGACCCTTTCAGACATTCAAAATGGCTTTCTTTTATGGAAAAGCGACTTAAACTTGCAAAAAATCTTTTAAGTAAAGACGGCGTGATGTTTGTAAGTATTGACGATAATGAGCAGGCACAACTAAAAATGTTGTGTGATGAAATTTTTGGAGAGAAAAATACCGAGCTGATGGTATGGAAAAAGGTGGGCGAGGGGGATGCTGGTGCTGGACGAATGAAAATTACATACCGTTTCAGAGTAGAGCACGAGTACATTATTGTCTGCTATTCGCAAAAAGATCGGGCAAGATTTTCTAAAACATTGGAATTGCCGAAGTTCAAGAATGAATATACGAACCCAGACAACGATCCCCGCGGGCCATACAAGGCCGGAAATATGTCGCGCAACGAAGACAATTCAAGTCCGGAGGGCAAGAATTACTACACAGTTGTTTCCCCGAGTGGTAAAAAGTTTTCGCGACAATGGCATTTTGATAAACAAATCTTTGACAAACTTAATAAGGATAAAAGAATCTATTGGGGTAAGAATGGAGATAGTGTTCCCGCAATTAAAATTTTTATTAACGAATTGAGACCAACCACGCCAGTATCAATTATTGAAGGTAAGGGGTCAGCGACTAGCGCAAATAAGGCATTGAAAGAAATGTTTGGAGATAGAGTTTTTGATAATCCAAAACCATTAGAACTTATTCAGTATCTTTTGCAAATTTCGACAAAACCAAATTCATTGGTATTAGATTTTTTTGCAGGAACGGGTACAACTGGCCAAGCAGTTTTGGAATTAAACAAAAACGACAAGGGAAGCCGAAAATTTATCCTCGGCACCAACAATGAAAATGGAATATGTACAGAAGTTTGTCATCCCCGAATAGAAAAGGTCGTTAATGGATATAAAAATGCCAGTGATGAAAATATATCGGGCCTTGGCGGAAACTTAAAATATTTCAAAACTGATTTTGTCGGTTCTGATTCAACGGATAAAAACAAGAGGGATTTGGTGAACAAGTCCGCCGAAATGATTTGTATTAAAGAAGATATTTTTGATTTGGTCGCGGATAAAGGATTTGACTACAAAATTTATCAAAAAGGCAAAAAGTTTTTAGGCGTTATTTTTGACAATGACGCGATAGCGGAGTTTAAGAAAGAAGCGGAAAAATACAAAGGCAATTTTGTCGTGTATTGTTTTTCCTACACCGAAGCCACGCCGGAAAAGGAATTTAAGGGCCTCAAAAATAAATATGTTTTGAAGCCGATACCTGCGATAATTCTCAAAATTTATATTGAGATTTTTAAGAAATAGTTATTATGGAAAATTTAGAATTAAAACTATATCAGGACGAGAAAGTTGAGGAGTTGAAAAACAAAGTCAATGAGCTTTTGGAGTTAGACGGAAATAAACTTTGTATTTTTGAGGCCCCGACTGGCTCCGGCAAAACGATAATGGTCGGCGAGTTTCTGAAACGGTTTGTAAATCCCATTGACCGCGAGGACGGCAAGCAATTTTCTTTCATTTGGATTTCTGTGCGGGATTTGCATAACCAAAGCAAAAAATCACTACAACAGAATTTTGAAAACGATTTCCGCTATTCCTCTTTTGAGGACTTACAAAATAATGTTATCGGAAAGAATGAAATTTTGTTTTTGAACTGGGAAAAAATTTATAATGTAGACCGAGTTTATATTCGCGACAATGAGCGAGGCAAAAATCTTTCCAGTATCGTAGAGAACACAAAACAAGCGGGAAGAGAAATCGTTTTGATTATTGACGAAAGTCATCACACGAATTTAGGTCCGAACGCAACAAGAGTGCGCGCGGACATCGCCGCCAAAATAACGCTGGAAGTTTCCGCTACGCCTGTTTTCCGTGAGCCGGACGGCCATGTAAAAGTTCATTTTGAGAAAGTCGTGGCCGAGGGAATGATTAAAAAAGAGATTGCCATCAATCCAGAGTTTCAAAAATTCAAAGTGGACGGTAAAAGTAGCCGAGAGATGGTTATTGACGCGGCCATAGCGAAGCGAAATGAGCTTTTGGAGGCCTACAAGGTCGAGGGAAGCGATATAAACCCTCTTTTGCTTATTCAACTGCCAAACCTGCAAAAAGGCATTAACGATTTAGATAAGGATGTTCTGACAGATGTTCAAAAAATTCTCAAGCGGAAATATGACATCATGGAGGACAATGACCGCATGGCGATCTGGCTTGCGGACAATAAAACGCCGAATTTGGTAAATATTGAAAAACCTACGAATGAGGTTGAGGTTTTGATTTTCAAGCAAGCCATTGCTCTCGGCTGGGATTGTCCGCGCGCGCAGATACTCGTTATTTTTCGAGAAACCGAGAGCAGGGTATTTTTACTGCAAACAGTCGGGCGCATTATGCGTATGCCGGAATTTCATCATTACGAAAATCACCCCGAACTTAATAAGGCCTATGTATTTACGAATATCGGAGTTAGCGAAATTCAACTTGGTGATGAAATCGCGAAAGAATACTTTACTATTCAAGAGGCAAAACGAAACAATAAGGTCTATAAAAATTTGGATTTGCCGTCAATCCATTTCAAACGACAGCGTGAAAAAACAAGGTTGTCCGGTGAATTTTCCAAAATTTTTATGGACATCGCCGAAAAGATAGATTTGAAAGGTAAATTGAACACGAAGAAAACGGGAATTTCAAAAGAGATAATCGTTGACGGCAAAATAATTAACATAGACAAGGCGAGAGAAATTGAACACTCAATAATGAATTATCACTCGCCCGATATGGAGATACAGGCGTATTATGATTTGTTTTGCAAGGCAAGCACCGGAGAATTTGCGCCGTTTGATTCAATGGATCGCATAAAAAGCGCGCTCAATAAGTTTTTCATGCGGGTGATGAGTTTTGAAAATGACGACCCCGCTTTTTACAAAGTTATATTGAACCCGGACAATGTTGGTAAAGTGAGCGAAGTATTGGCGTTGGCCAGAGAAGAATATAAGCGGACAGTCGTTGTAAAAGACGAGGAGCGAGAAATGGAGAGTATGGTTTGGAATGTCCCGAAAGTTATCAGCTACAACAGCAAATATAAAGCAAAAAGTTATCAAAGATCGGTGATGATGCCTTTTTATTCAAAATTTCAGCAGGAGAATCAACAGGCCTTGTTTGATAGCAAAACCGAAGCGGACTTTATTGATTATGTTGATAAGGCGAAACAAGTTGAGTGGTGGTTTAAGAATGGACAGGGTGAAGTTAATTATTTTGCCGTTCCTTACGTTGACAGATACGGAAAGAAGGCGGCGTTTTATGTTGATTTCATTGTCCGGTTGAAAAACGGCGATATGTGGTTGTTAGACACCAAAAAAGGTCAAACAGCCGAGGGAGCAAAAGAGCGCGCGGAAGGATTGGCAAAATATATCAAAGAGCAAAAGAAGAAAAGCAACAAAAAAATGTTTGGAGGCATTGTCGTTGATGTTGACGGACAATGGCGGTATAATGACAACGAAACTTACGAATACAATCCGAACGAATTGAAGAATTGGAAATTTTTGGATTTGAAATAAACGCCGCCGCCAACGCGAGGACGGCTCGGCAGGAGGGGGTGGGTGGCGAGTGCCAGCGAGCGGCGGCGGGCTGGCTTCCTTGGTCTGGTTTCGTTCAGCAGTTTTTGATAAAATAGGTTCTAGCCAAACTGTAAAGACACACCAAGACAAAACATAATCCCTTTTCAGAGATTTTTTGATGGGCTTCCGCAACGGAAGCCCATTGAATGGAAAATAAAATTCCTTTTAATCTCCTTATGATGAGTTATAAACAATTTTAATCCTAGGCAATTGCTGTAGGGGGTGTTTTTGCTACAATACACAGGTTGTGGAAAAAATTACCAAGCAAAACTATGAGGCGCTGGGGAGTTGGGGCATACTCACGAGCCTTGACTTGCACGGCTGTAACGGCGAGACCATCCGGAGTGCAGAGAAGATCCGTGAGTTTACCGTAGCGCTCTGCGAGCTCATTGGGGTGACGCGCTTTGGCGAGCCGACCGTCGTGCACTTTGGCGAACGTGAAGAAATTGCCGGCTACTCACTCGTCCAGCTCATAGAGACCTCACTGGTCTCCGGGCACTTTGCAAATGCAACAAATACTGTGTACTTGGATATCTTTTCCTGCTCGTACTACGATGCCGATACGGCCGTAGAGTTCTCAAAAAAGTTTTTTGAGGCGCAGGATGCGACGGTACATACTCTATTAAGAAAATGACCCAGCTGGGTCATTTTCTTCCTGCTTTTTAATTGTCCTTTTATACGGCAGGTGCTGCAGGGGCAGCGGGAGCGGCAGGAGCTGCCGGTGCGCAGGAACACTTCCCATCGGCCTCGTTGCAGGCGGCGCACTTGGGCATGCAGTGATCTGCGCCGCAGGCGTGCGCCGCGTCGTGCTCGGCGCTCTCTGTTCCGCACATATCGCACTTGTAGCCACTCGTTGCTCCGTCACATGTTTTGCAATTCATAACTCTTTTGGTGTTTAACCAGTAATGACGA
>MFUM01000006.1:19972-21038 GCA_001786955.1 Candidatus Nomurabacteria bacterium RIFCSPHIGHO2_12_FULL_42_19 | reverse complement strand
ACCAAGCCAAAGATGGGGATATAGTCATCGCTGAAGTGGACGGAGAGTTTACGATGAAATATTTTCGCCGTTCGACTCAGCTCATGGCAGGCAAAACGTGCGAAAAAGTCTGGCTCGAACCCGCCAATAAAAATTATCAGCCGATATATCCCGAGCACTCGCTCAACATCAATGCAGTCGTGAAAGCGGTAATAAGGAAATACTAAGCATAAAATATTTTTTGCAAACTAAAAACCCCTTGCGGGGCTTTTTAGTTTTTATCTCGAGACCTGCCTGCGCAGACAGGTAAAATTTATGCAACCGTGTCTTTCAAGCCTTTTGCGGCTCGGAATTTTGGAACTTTCTTTGCGGCTACTTTGACTTGCTCTCCGGTCTTTGGATTGCGGGCCATTCTAGCAGCTCTTTGTTTTACGGAGAAGATTCCGAAGCCGGCGATTGAAACTTCACCACCCTTTTTCAAGGTATCAATGATGGCTCCAAACAATCCGTCGACGATTTCTTCTGCCTGCACCTTTGTGCCGCCCAATTTTCCATGTACCCAGTCAGCCAATGCTTGTTTATTCATAATGAATTAGTTGCTAGTTGCTAGGTGCTAGTGACTAGAACCTATAAACTAGAACCTATAAACTAATAATCATTTCGACCTTGCCGCGCCGGAGCTTTAGCATAGGCGGGCCTTTTTACCCTTATTTTTAATACCCACCTATTATATAGCAAGGGTTTTTTAAGGCAAGCCCCCACACTTATTTTGGTATTTTTCTGTTTTTTCAATAAAAACAAGAGAATATTTAGATATCTTCACAAAAAACCAATTATTTAAGTAATTTGTTGGGTAGAATAAAAAACGATACCAAAATAAGTGTGGGGGCAAGTCTAATTATCCCTCTAAAAGTTATATTTCAAAGATTTTCTACCTCGCGTATTCTATAATTCTTGTTTCTCGAATCATTGTAACCTTGATTTCTCCCGGATATTTCAATTCCTGCTCTATTTTAATGGCGATATCGCGGGCCATCAACTTGGCTTCGGCATCGGAAATTTTTTCCGGCGTGACAAAGATGCGGAT
>MFUM01000006.1:0-19953 GCA_001786955.1 Candidatus Nomurabacteria bacterium RIFCSPHIGHO2_12_FULL_42_19 | reverse complement strand
GCATATGATTTTTCAACGGCCGGGAAAGCATTTACCAATGCTTCCAATTCCTGAAGCCTCTTCAAATAATTTTCAACCGAGTCTCTCCTGGCTCCGGGACGTCCGCCTGATATCGCGTCAGCCGTCTGGACGATAACCGCTTCGATTGTTTCGTAAGGATAATCTTCATGGTGGCTTTTCATCGCCGTAATAACCCGTTCATCGGCGCCGAATTTCTGCAAAATGCGCATACCTATTTCAATATGTGTGCCTTGCACCTCGTGGTCCAGCGCTTTGCCGATGTCATGCACCAAGGCCCCGGCTTTGGCGATTGCCACGTCGGCGCCCAGTTCTTCGGCAATCATTCCGGCAATGTGCGCCATTTCAATGGAATGCTGGAGGACGTTCTGCCCGTAGCTGGTGCGGAAATACAACCGCCCGATGATGGCGATAATGCGCGGGTCAAAATTGAATATTCCGCATTCATAGACCGCCTGTTCGCCTTTTTCCTTGATTATTTTATTTATTTCTTCTTTGGCTTTTTCCACCAGCTCCTCAATTTTAGCCGGCTGAATGCGCCCGTCCAGAATCAGATTTTCCAGCGCCAGGCGGGCGACCTGTCTCCTGATAGGGTCAAACGAAGAAATGACGATTGAGCCCGGCGTATCGTCTACAATCAATTCCACTCCGGCCGCTCTTTCAAAAGCTCTGATATTCCGGCCCTCTTTTCCAATGATTTTGCCTTTGATTTCATTATTTGGAATAGATACGACTGTTGTCATCAGTTCAGATGCGGTGCTTGAAGCGAGGCGCTGAATAGATGTAGCCAAAATGTCCTTGGCTCTGCGGTCCAATTTTTCTTCATTATTGTTTTCGAGTTTCTGTATTTTAATCAAGATATCTTCCTCGTATTTTTTTTCAACATCTTTCAGCAGCTCATTCTTGGCTTCTTCTTCGGTCAGCCTTGCCGTTCTTTCCAGTTCTATTATTTTTTCTTCTTCTATCTTTAATACTTTTTCCTGAATCTTTTTTATTTCTTCCACTTTGAGCTTGATGCCTTCCACTTCTTTGTTTACTTCAATTTGCCGCGCGTCCAAAAATTCGTCTTTTTTGATAAGCCTTTTTTCCGTTTCCCTGAATTCCTGTTCTTTTTTCTTTTCTTCTTCCTTCAGATTCGCGAGCTGTTCCTCGGATTTCTTTTTTGCTTCGTCCGTAATTTTTTGCGCTTCTTCTTTCGCGCCGACCATCATCTGCTTGATGTCAATTTCAATTGACCGCCTTTTTCCGAGCGCGATTATCAAACGGAGATAGTATCCGATGCCCACGCCCAAAAGGAGTACTCCGACTCCGATTAGAATTATTATTATGCTCATAAGCTTTGTGTCAGCTTACAAGAACATGCCACTATATTTGCGGTTTTATTTCCTCAAGACTAAAGATTTTATTTACCCCGCCGAGGCGTGGGAAATTTTGCTTTAAAAACTTCATAATATATGGAATATTCCTGCGAACCGAGTGAAATAAATTTTTAAAATTCAACATGGTTAGTATAACAGAAAGTGTTTCTCCTGTCTAGTAATATGGGAAATATGCCTGCCCGTCCGAAGCCATGGGCGAAGGCGGGTCTAGTTGATTCTGTTGACATATCACTCTCATTGACTTTTTTGGCTTTTAGTAGTGAACTATAAAAGAAAGTTCTAATGGCGCAATTCCGCGCCGGGAGGTTTTTGTGAAGAAGTTGATTCTCGCTCTTGTGGTGATGCTCCTTTGCGGCCTCTCGGTTGCATTGGAGTCGTCCGAAAAGAAAGACACGATTGAAGGCCTTAAAAACGCCTTGAGCACTCTCGACCAGTACGATTTCAGCGTACCAGTAGGCATTGACAGCGGTGCTTGCCGTGCATACTGGCGAATGAATTCCTTTCAGGATATCTTGAAGCGTTATCAGGTATTTCTGAAGGGGGAGCAAGAGAGAGTCGTAAGGGCGAAGAAAAAAGCCAATGCTAGGGGAATCAAGTACACAATCTCCCAGCTTGGCGACCCGTTCTTTGAGCAGGCCTTAAAGGGGCGGATTCGAGAGGCCGCCCAAACGGCCATGAATCTCTTCGAGCCTAAACTCGCGTCTGGGGAAATCCTTGGCTGTGGTGGCAAGGAGATCTCCGACGAGTGGGTTCTGTTCTTTACACAAACAGAACTCACTAAAAAGAAATCGCCCGTCCGTATCGGCGGGAAAAAGTGAAGGAGCATAAAGCTCAACAGGCCAGTGACCCCGGGAGGACGTCACTGGCTTTTTCAATTTTTAAGCGGTGTTTTTCGCAACAGGAGCTTTGGATTTAGTGACTATTTCGTCAACAAGTCCGTATTTTTTCGCTTCTTCGGCATCCATAAAGAAATCTCTTTCCACGTCTTTTTCTATTTGCTGGAGGGACTTGCCGGTATTTTTTGCCAGAAGTTTATTTAAATTATCTCTCGTTTTCAAAATATGTTTTGCCGTAATGGCGATATCCGTCGCCTGTCCTTCCACTCCGCCCAACGGCTGATGGATCATAACCTCGGCATTCGGCAAAATGTAGCGCTTGCCTTTTTTGCCCGCGGACAAAATAATCGCTCCGCCGGAAGCGGCCAGGCCCACGCAAAAAGTGGAAATATCCGGGCGCACGTGGTTCATGGTGTCCACGATTGCCATGGTGGAAGTAACCGATCCGCCGGGAGAATTGACGTAAAGAAAAATATCTTTTTTGGCGTCCTCGGACTCGAGGAAAAGGAGCTGGGCGATGACAATGTTCGCAGTATGGTCATCTATCGGTCCGCCCAAAAATATAATCCGTTCGCGCAAAAGACGGGAATAAATATCATAAGCCCTTTCCCCAAATTGCGATTTTTCTATAACGGTCGGTATCAACATGATAGATTTATTATATTCTTTTTTCCGGATTTTTTCAAGTACTTGCCTGCACACTTATATTTAAGAAGCGCCTTTGGCGCATCGCAATCAATATCTTTAATATAAGTGTTCGGGCTTGCATATATTTTTTAAAATGCTAGTATCTTAAACAATGTATCAAGCGCGAAACAAGTCAAACACTCCCCAAAATCACATCTATAATATTCCTATTTTCATTTTTACAAAAGCCCCTGTCGGGGTTATTTTTTTGCCCGCCTTGGCCAATCGAGGCAGGTTCAAAACACATGTTTAGTATAGAAGGCATTATTGCGAATACGGGGGAAAGAAAACGAATTGAAATCGACCAAACAACCGAGTTAATTACAAAAGTTGGGGAACCGACGGGAGTTGCCGATGTTCTGCTGAAAGACGAATTAATTTTCCCTGGGTTCGTGGATTTGCATGTCCATGCGCGCGAATGCACCGACCATTCACAGGACTACAAAGAGGACTTTAAAACCGCCGGCGTGGCGGCCATCAATGGCGGAGTGGTTGCTTTTGCCGAGATGCCAAATAATCCTGTGCCGCCGATAGACAACTCTAGCTATGACGCAAAAAATATTTTAGCGAAAAAATCCGGAGTAGAGGTTTTACTTTATGCCGGTATCGGCCCACATACCGAGCCGCTCTCCAGAAAAGTTCCTTATAAAGTTTTTATGGGCCCGTCGATAGGAGAATTATTTTTTACCGATAAAATTGATTTAGAAAAAGTAATTTCAAAATATAGCGGGCAGAATGTTAGTTTTCACTGCGAAGACCCGGAGATTTTAAATAAAAATAAAAACGAGACTACTCACGAAAGACGCCGTCCGCCCGAAGCGGAAACATCAGCGATAGATTTCGCCCTATCAATGATTGAAAAATATAATTTACAGGGGAAAATTTGTCACTGCTCGACGGCGGAAGGCATACGAAAGATCAAAAATGCCAAAATGCGCAAAGTAAACGTCGTTGCAGAAGTTTCTCCGCATCATTTGTATTTTAGCGGGGAAATGCTTACCGAAAACAACAGAGAATGGATGCGGATGAATCCGCCCCTGCGCACCGCTGGCGATAAAAATTATTTAACGGAAGCTTTGCGCGACGGCACGATAGATTTTTTGGCTACCGATCATGCTCCGCATTCGCAGGAAGAAAAAACTGTGGGCATGTCCGGTACGCCCCAGCTTGATACCTATGGTCCGTTTGCAACATGGCTGATGAAAGAACGCAATTTTTCTCCGGAAGAAATTGCGCGAGCCTGCTCAGCTAATCCCGGGAATTTTTTCAATCAATTTTCTCCGAACCGATACGGAAAAATAAAAGAAGGATATATAGGTTCGCTCACGATTCTCAATATAAACAAGCCGACAACAATCACCAAGGACATATTGAAAACAAAATGCGGCTGGTCGCCGTTTGAAGGGATAACTTTTCCCGGAAGCGTGGCTATGACAATAATTAAAGGCGTCGCCTTCGCTAAAGCTTCGGCGGACCGAAGAAATATATGAAAAGTAAAACAGCAAAATTGATTCTGAAAGATGGCAGTCAATATATAGGCGAAAGTTTTGGTGCAGAAAAATCCGTTGCCGGCGAAGTGGTTTTTGCCACCGGGATGGTAGGCTATCCGGAAGCCCTGACTGATCCCTCATTTAAAGGACAGATTTTGGTTTTAACCTATCCTTTGGTCGGGAATTATGGGGTGCCAAAAAAAGAGTTTTGGGAATCGTCAAAAATCCAGGTTTCCGGGCTGGTAGTCTGTAATTACATAGATACGCCGTCGCATCATGCTATGCAAACCACGCTGGGAAAATGGCTGAAAAAAGAAGGAATACCAGCACTTCAAATAAAAGATACCAGAGCTTTGACGCAGAAGCTGAGAAACGAGGGCGTGAGCTTGGGGAAATTAATTGCCGGCCGCAATAATGTGGCATTTAAAAATCCAAACTTAAGAAATTTAGTCGCGGAAGTCAGTACGAAAGAAATTTACGAAATATACCCCCACCTCGTGTTTGGGTCCCATCCCAAACACGCCCCCTACATTAGGGGGAGGAGAAAGGAGGGGGTACAAACTATTGTGCTAGTAGATTGCGGATTAAAGTACAATATTATCCGAAGACTCGTGGCGCGCAAATTTAGGGTCATGGTGGTCCCTTGGGATACCGACGTAACGAAACTCGATTTTCCATTTTCCGCCGTAGTCCTTTCCAATGGTCCCGGAGACCCACAAAAAGCCAAAATTACAATTGCTAATGTAAAAAAAATTATTGCCAAAAAAATTCCTATACTCGGTATTTGCCTGGGAAACCAGATTTTGACGCTTGCGCAGGGCGGCACCACTTATAAACTGAAATTCGGGCATCGGAGCCAAAATCAGCCCGTGGTAGAGAGAAGGACTAAAAATAAAATACAGAAGTGCTATTTAACAACTCAAAACCACGGCTTTGCGGTAAATAAAATCCCGAATGGGTTCAAAGAATGGTTTTATAATGCCAACGACGGCACCAATGAAGGCATCATTCACGAAAGTTTGCCGATAATGTCCGTGCAATTTCATCCCGAAAGTTCGCCGGGACCACTTGATACGGATTGGGTGTTTGATTTTTTCCTTAAAAAAGCGGGGATACACCTCACCCCGCCTTCGGCACCCCTCTCCTTGCCAAGGAGAGGGGAAGGGGGTGAGGTCGAATATTTATGAAAACTAATTTTAAAAAAATATTAATTCTGGGTTCCGGCGCTCTGAAAATCGGAGAAGCGGGAGAGTTTGATTATTCCGGCAGCCAGGCAGTTAAAGCCCTGAAAGAGGAAAAAATCAAGGTTATTCTGGTAAATCCGAACATTGCCACGTTTCAGACTTCCAAAACGCTCGCCGACGAAGTGTATTTCTTGCCGATTGACAGCTATTTCGTGGAAAAAATTATTGCCAAAGAGCGGCCAGATGGGATTATGCTGTCATTCGGTGGACAAACGGCGCTCAATTGCGGACTGGAGCTTTATGAAAAAGGCATATTAAAAAAATACAATGTGAAAGTTCTTGGCAGTCCGATTTCATCAATTATGCTGACCGAAGACAGGGAGAAATTCGCAAAACATCTGAGAAATATAAATATTCCCGTTCCGCCTTCCGGCAGCGCGACTAATTTGAAAGAAGCAAAAACAGCAGCTGAGAAAATCGGTTTTCCGTTGATGGTTCGGGCCGCTTTTGCTTTGGGCGGGCAAAAATCCGGAGTAGCCAATAACCAGAGAGAATTGGAAAAAATAGTTACCGGCGCACTGGCGGTATCTCCGCAGGTTTTGATTGAAAAATATCTGCATCACTTTAAGGAAATTGAATATGAAGTCGTGCGCGACAAGTTCGGCAATACCGTTACAGTATGCAATATGGAAAATTTGGACCCGCTTGGAATTCACACCGGAGATTCCATCGTCATCGCGCCCAGTCAGACATTAAACAACGAGGAATACCACCGGCTGCGGGAAGCAAGCATAAAAATCGTGCAGAGCCTGAAAATAGTCGGTGAGTGCAATGTGCAATTTGCGTTAAACCCACACCCCAACCCTCTCCCCAAGGGAGAGGGGGCGCCTTCCCCTTCGGGGAAGGTTAGGGATGGGGTGCTAGATTATTTTGTAATTGAAGTGAACGCGCGTCTATCCCGCTCCAGCGCACTCGCCTCCAAGGCTACCGGCTACCCACTTGCCTATGTGGCGGCCAAGCTTGCTTTAGGCAAAAGCCTGCTGCAAACAGAAAACAAGATTACAAAAGTGACCCAAAGTTTTTTTGAGCCGGCGCTCGATTATGTGGTGGTAAAAATGCCGCGATGGGATTTGGCGAAATTTGTCGGCGCATTTGAGCACATCGGCAGTGCCATGAAATCGGTGGGCGAAGTGATGGCAATCGGGCGAAGCTTTGAAGAAGCGCTGGAGAAAGCGGTCCGCATGCAATCCGGTCTCACTGAAAGCGTTACGGATAACGGTTTTAAGGACAGCCGGGAGATAAAAATGTATTTGAATATACCGACTCCCAGGAGGATTTTTGCGATTACCGAAAGTATCAAAAAAGGAGTTAGTGTCGGGGAAATCCATAAAATAACCGGGATTGATTTGTGGTTTTTACACAGAATACAAAATATTGTAAATATTGAGAGAAGATTTTTAAAAAACAAGACTTTAAGCAGAGAAAATTTATTAAATTTGAAACAGACCGGTTTTTCTGATAAAAAAATCGGCAGCCTGTGCGGAAAAACGGAACTGAAAATTCGCAGGCTGCGCAAAGATTTGGGCGTTGAGCCATTCGTTTTTGCCATTGATACCTTGGCCGGAGAAGTGCCAGCGAAAACCAATTATTTATATCTGACTTATCATGGAGCCCATCATGACGTAACTCCGCTTGGAAAAAACGCAATTGTTGTTTTGGGTAGTGGACCGTATCATATCGGCTCCTCTGTGGAATTTGACTGGTCTTGCGTGCATGCTTCGCTCGCCTTGAGACGTCACGGGAAACAGTCCGTCATCATCAACTGCAATCCGGAAACCGTATCTACCGACTATGACATGTCCGACCGCTTGTATTTTGAAGATTTGTCTTTTGAAACAGTTGCGGATATTTTTGAATTTGAAAAAGCCTTCGGGCTTGTCATTTCTGTCGGCGGACAGAGGCCAAACAATCTTGCTAAAAAGCTCTCAGAGGCCGGTTTTCATATTTTAGGCACCAAAGCATCCGATATCGATCGGGCAGAGGATCGCAACGAATTTTCTGCCCTCTTAGATAAGCTCGATATCTTGCAGCCAAAATGGCAGAGTTTTACTTCTACCAAAGAGGCTTTGAAATTCGCGCAGAGAGAAGGTTTTCCCGTCTTGGTTCGGCCTTCCTATGTTCTTTCCGGATCCGCTATGCGGGTCTGTTATAATCGAGAGCAGTTATTTGATTTTATCAGCAAAGCGGCGGTGCTTTCCCCGAAACATCCGGTTACTATTTCCAAATACATAGAAAACGCCAAGGAACTTGAATTTGACGCAGTCGCGCAGAAAGGGGAATTGATGATTTACGGCATTTCCGAACACGTGGAAAATGCCGGAGTGCATTCTGGCGATGCGACTATCGTTTATCCGACACAGAGAGTTTATGCCTCGACGGAATTTCAACTGCGTGAAATTTCTAAAAAAATCGCGCGGGAACTTTCTATTACCGGACCCTTTAATATCCAGTTCTTGGTCAAAGACAATATTCCGTATGTGATTGAAGTGAACCTGCGGGCCAGCCGCACTTTTCCGTTTTTATCCAAAGCAATGGATGTTAATTTCCCGGAAATAGCCGTAGATAGTTTTTTAGGAAAAGCCAAAACGCATAATTTCATATATCCGAAGAGTGTTCTAGTTAAATCTCCCCAGTTTTCTTTCTCCAGGCTGCTCGGCGCTGATCCGGTGTTGCGGGTGGAGATGTCATCAACCGGGGAAGCGGCCTGCTTCGGCCGGGATTATGACGAAGCGCTCCTGAAATCGATTTTGAGCACCAATAAGTTTGATTTTAAAAATAAGAATGTCCTGCTTTCTTTGGGCGGGGAGATTAATAAAGCGAAGTTTTTAGAAACAGCCGGCCTGCTATTTTCTCTCGGCTATACAATTTTTGCGACAGATACTACCGGCGAATTTCTTAAAAAGCAGAATGTAAAATGCACGACGGTGCGCAAGGCATATCAGCAATCGCCGAACGCCCTGGATATTATTGAAGGCAAAAAAGTGGCTTTTGTGGTAAATTTAAGCAAGACGGAAACTGCGGCCGGAAACGGCAAAGGAAAAATAGGGCATATTATTACTGATGGTTTTCACATACGCCGGGCAGCCGTAGATAGTCAAATTCCGCTGTTTACGGATTTGCATCTGGCTAGGGCTTTCATTAAAGCTCTGGCGCGATACGGAGTAAAAGATTTGGAGATAAAATCTTATAAGGTATATTTGAATTAAAAATTTATGAAAAATATTATTTCCGCCAATCAATTTAAGAAAGAAGATTTAGAAAAAATTATTACCAGAGCGAAAGTGATGGAAAAAGAATGCAAAAGTGGCAAGATAAAAAAATTGCTAAAAGATAAAATTGTGGCTTGTATATTTTTTGAACCTTCCACCAGAACCCGCTTATCTTTTGAAACGGCGGCATTTAAGTTGGGCGCACAGGTCATTTCCGCGGAAAATGCGATGGAAAATTCTTCCGCTTATAAGGGAGAAACCATTGAAGACACCACCAAAATACTCTGTTCATATGCCGATGTTGTTGTTATTCGCCACCCAAAAGCGGGAACTTTGGAAGCCGCGGCAAAAGTCGCTATCAAACCACTAATCAATGCCGGCGATGGCGCGAACGAACACCCAACGCAGGGACTTTTGGATTTATATACGATTAAAAAGGAACATAAACGGCTGACAAATTTGAATATTGGTTTTGGCGGGGATTTATTGAACAGCCGAACTTTAAAATCACTGGTTCCTTTGCTCCGACAATACAGCGGTAATAAATTTTATTTTCTTTCACCGAAAGAATTGGAATTACCGAGAGAATTTATCAGAGAATTAAAAAATAACGGCGTTCTTTTTGAAGAATCGCGAAGTTTGGAAGAAAAATTGCCGGAACTTGATGTGCTATATATGACCCGGGTTCAAAAAGAACGCTTTCCCGACGAGGATTCTTATAATAAAGTAAAAGATTTATTTATCTTTAGAAAAAAGCATTTGAAAAATATGAAAAAGGACGCAATCATTATGCATCCACTTCCGAAAATAAATGAAATTGAAATTGAAGTTGACTCGGACCCCCGCGCCGCCTATTTCCGCCAGGCCCAGAACGGCCTCTATGTCCGGATGGCTCTCTTGTGCTACGCGCTGGAACTTTAAATGAGTACGAAAGAAAAAGTCATCATATACTTTGCCGGAGGCACAATGACCGGAGTCTTTGGAGCCGGAGTATCTTCCGTTTTTGAGAAGAAAAATATTTACTCAAAAGTTGAGGCTGTATATGGTGCTTCGGCGGGAGCCATGACCGGCGCGTATTTTTTAGCCCAACAGGTTCCTCTCGGTTCATCCATCTATTGGGAAAATTTAAATAATAATTTTATCTCCATTTCCGGTTTTTGGATGGGCGTTTGGCAAAGATTTCAAAACAAATTTCTGAAATCAGTTCTAGATTCTAGGCTTCGCGATGCTATGAATATAGAGTATCTCATGGAGATAGTGAAAAATAAAAAAACATTGGATGTCAATCAAATATTCTCTCAACCCATACCTTTTTACATAAAACTTTTTAGTGTAAGTACGCATAAAATTGAGTATGTAAATGTCACGAGGCAAAATATTTTTGAAGTATTAAAGGCGGGAGTAAATACCTTTCCTTATGTGCATGAAGTTTCCATGCTGAACGGTTCTAAATACATAGAAGGAGCGATAATAGATGTTATTGGCATCAAATATTTTTTGGACAAATACCCCAACACCAAAATCGTAGTAATATTAAATCGCCCCGTCCAACCAAAGTTTCGCTACAGAATGAAAAATTTTCTTGAAGGTAAATTTACTTCCTGGATGCTACATGACCCACTCATGGCGGAACCTTTTATTTCTGCTGAGAGCAATCTGGCAAAAGATTTCAAACTAATCAAAAATAATCCGCTTGTTACTATTATCACGCCATCGGAATATAATTATATTCCTTCCCGCACAACCAACCCAGAGATACTCAAAAGTACCTGGCAGTTTGGAGTAGAGGCGGGGAATAGGGCTATTCTAGAGATTTTCTAAAAACTGGAAGATTTTTTCATTGGTCAGGACATTTTCGGCGTGCATTTTGGCGCGTTCGGGGTCGGCTTCTTTGTATTGTTCCAGAATGGCGACAACTTCTTTCGCAACCTGCTCAGGGTCAGGAATTATTTTTTCCATTTTGGCAATTTCATTTAAAATAAGGGCGAGCTTGGCCTTTTTCTCGGCATCGGTCCTGAATTCTTTTCTGAGGTCTTCTTTTGTTTTATTCAAATGCTTCAAATAATCTTCGAATTTTAATCCCATTTGGGCAATATCCGATTCCATCCTGTATAAAATTTTATCCAGCTCAATTCCAACTAAAAGCTCCGGCAATTCCACAACGCTCTCGTCAATCATTCCTTCAACGATTTTTAATCGGGTTTTTTCTCTATTTTGGTTTTCTTTTTCCAGCTTGATATTTTCTTTTAGCTTGGCTTTGAAATCTGTCACATCCTTGAAGGGCCCGAGGGCTTGCACAAAAGCGTCGTTGAATTCTGGGAGCTCTTCTTTTACCTCATCCCCCGCCTTCTCCGAAGGAGAAGGAGCCTCTCCCTCTCGGGGAGGGGTGGCGTCTGCCATATGTTTTTTCGGCGCGCGGGATTTACGGATATCCATAATGGTATTTTCCACATCTTCATCCGACACCACATGATTTTTTTCTGCGTCGGTAATATCCGCAATTATCTTTTTAGCAATTTTTTTATAGTCAGGCAATTTTATTTCCAGCAGGACAGCAGTCTTGATTTTGAATCCCAGGGGATTTTTGCGCGCCAGTTTAGTAATAGAAATTTCCGGCCGGCCAATGGCGTCTATCTTTTCATCTTCAATAATTTTTGGATAATGCTCGCCTAATGCCATCTCCGCCATTTCTTCCAGGATGCGGATTTCTGGCACTTTTGAAAGCAAAACACTTTCCGGTATTTTGCCTTTGCGAAAACCATCTAACTCCAAAATCTCGCCGATTTTTTTTAATGCTTTCTTAAAATAAGATTCAAATTTATCCGTCTCTATTTCTCCCTCTATTTCTATTTCACTTTTTGGCAGTTTTTTAATTGTTACCTTCATTGGTGGTGGAAGCTGCCGGCAAGGTTGGCGTTGAACTTGTTACTGTTGCAACCTTGGGAGTTGAAGCAAGAGGTCTCATAGCCTTCTCAAACATTCTTCGCGCTTCCATAAATAATTTGCGGGCAGCTTCAAAGGTTTTTCTGTCTGTAGCGGCTACTGCGGCCGCTTTAGCTTCGGCTAATTTTGCTGTTGCAGCCACAACTCCGGCTTCAGCCTCCACTACCGCCTTGGCGAATTTTTCTTTTGCTTGTGCCAATACGAAAGCTTCACGCGCCTTTTTTATTTCTTCTTTCTTTGCTTTAGCCTCTGCCGCCGCTGCCTCTCTTTTAGTTTTTGCTTCAGCTTTCGCCGCTTCTTTCTTTGTTTTAGCCTCTGCCCTTGCTGCTTCTAATTTTGCTTTTACTTCAGCTCTTTGCGCGTCAGTTGTTGTCGAGTTAACAACATCTGTCGTGCTTGAAGTGTCATCTTCGGCAAAAACTGCTCCCGCGAATGCGAGCATTGAAAACATCATGCTTCCCACTAAAATTTTTTTATACAATTTCATAATTTTTTCATTAACTATTAATAATAAACCCACTACTTAGACAAATAAATTCCGCCCAAAACCAGGACAATAACTATAATTATTATTCCGATAAAAGCACCGTTTCCGTTTGATTTTTTGTCCGTCTCCACTTGACCGTATTATATCAAGAAAGCGACCAAAAGCAAAGCGACAATATTCAGGATTTTTATCATCGGGTTGATGGCCGGGCCGGCGGTATCTTTGTAAGGGTCGCCGACAGTATCGCCGGTTACGGCTGCCTTATGGGCGTCACTGCCTTTGCCTCCGTGATTGCCTTGTTCAATATGTTTTTTGGCATTATCCCAAGCACCTCCACCGGAGGTCATTGAGATAGCGACGAAAAGTCCGGTAATGATAGAGCCGACGAGAAGTCCCCCTAGGACTACCAGCCCTTTTTCTTTCCCGAAAATTAGAATTACCAGGATAGGCGCTAAGACCGGTATTAAAGCCGGGGCAATCATTTGTTTTATGGCGGCGCCGGTAATGATTGAAACAGCTTTGGCGTAATCCGGTTTGGCTGTGCCTTCCATAATTCCTTTGATTTCTCTAAATTGTCTGCGAATTTCTTCCACCACTTTGCCGGCTGTTTTTCCTACAGCTTCCATACAAAGCGCGCCGAAATAGTAAGGCAAAAGTCCGCCCAAGAACAGACCGACGATAACATATGGATTGCTCAAGTCAAAAGAAATATCTTTTCCGGCTTTTACAATTTCTTCCGTATAAGAGGCAAAAAGGACAAGAGCCGCCAAACCCGCGGAACCGATAGCATAACCTTTTGTCACGGCTTTGGTTGTGTTTCCAACCGCGTCTAACGGGTCGGTAACATCGCGAACTTCTTTCGGAAGTTCCGCCATTTCCGCGATTCCTCCGGCGTTGTCGGTAATCGGGCCGTAGGCATCTATAGCAACAATGATTCCCGTCATTGAGAGCATGGACATTGCCGCAACCGCGATTCCGTAAAGCCCGCCGTAGTGATAACTAATTAAAATTCCCAAAACAATTGTAATCAAAGGCCAGGCGGTTGATTTCATTGAAATAGCTAGACCCTGGATAACATTCGTGCCATGACCGGAAACCGAGGCAAGAGCGATGGATTGCACCGGAGAATATTTTGTAGAAGTAAAATATTCCGTGATGACAACAAGGGCTCCGGTAACGAAGAGTCCGACCAAAGAACAGATGAATAAAGCCATTACCGTGTATTTGCCATTTCCCGACATCAGCAAGTTTGTAACAGGGTAAAAGGCAACTGCCGCGATGATGCCGGCAACAATCAAGCCTTTATACAAAGCTCCCATTATATTTTGCGATTTTCCCAGTCGCACAAACCAAGTGCCGATAATTGATGCGAAGATTGCCATCCCGCCAATTACCAGAGGATAAATAATCGCATTTTCAAAACCCACAAAGAGAAGCGAACCTAAAAGCATCGTGGCGATTGAGGTAACAGCATAAGTTTCAAAAAGGTCAGCCGCCATCCCCGCGCAGTCGCCGACGTTATCGCCGACATTGTCAGCGATAACGCCGGGATTTCTCGGGTCATCTTCCGGAATTCCGGCTTCAAGCTTGCCGACTAGGTCCGCACCCACATCCGCCGCTTTGGTAAAAATACCTCCGCCCAATCTGGCAAAAACAGAAATAAGCGAAGCGCCGAAACCGAGTCCGACGAGCGCCGTGACATCCTTGGTAATTGCGTAAAAAGCGGTTACGCCGAGCAGTGCAAGGCCGACTACTAAAAGCCCGGTAACCGTTCCGCCCTTGAAAGCAAGAGATAAGGCATTGCTTATTCCTCCCCGTGCGGCTTCTGTTGTTCTGACATTTGCCCTGACCGATACATTCATTCCTATATAACCGGCCAAAGCGGAAAAAACAGCTCCAACCAGGAATCCAAAAGCCATCGTCCAGCCAAGTTTCGGTATCAGTCCGATAACAAAAAAAAGCACTACCGCAATCATGCCGATAATTTTATATTGTTTATTCAAATAAGCGCCTGCGCCTTCCTGTATCGCTTTGGCGATTTCCTGCATGCGGGCATTTCCGGGGCTTTTTTTCAAGATTGACTTTGCCAGGAGCAGTCCGTAGATGATGGCTATAACCGAACTGACAATCGCAAACAATAAAAATTGATTCATATTTTTGATTTTTAATTTATAATAATTTATTTTTTCCCGACGCTTTTGGTCGGGATCCCGACTTTACGTCGGGACTTCCTCTACCTCAACTTTTTCCCCTGCCTGCGCAGGCAGGCCGTCTGCCTTGGCGACTTCTTTTCCATTGCCCTTGATATCTATTCTCCATCCGGTAAGCTTGGCCGCGAGGCGCACATTTTGCCCACCTTTGCCAATGGCAAGCGACAGCTGGTCATCCGCCACTTCCACGACAGCTTTATGTTCTTTCTCGTCCATTTCAATGGAAATAACTTTCGCCGGAGAGAGGGAATTGGAAACAAAATTTTTGGGGTCCGGAGACCAGGGGATTATATCAATTTTTTCTTCGGAAAGCTCCCGCGTAACGGTATTTACCCGGGTGCCTTTTTGCCCGACGCAAGAACCGACAGCGTCAATATGCTCATCGTTGGAAAAGACCGCAATCTTTGAACGGGCGCCGGCTTCCCGGGCGACCGATTTTATTTCCACTACCCCATTTTGAATTTCCGGCGCTTCCACTGCGAAAAGTTTTTCTATGAATTTCGGATGAGTGCGGGAAAGGCGCAAATTTATACCCCGCGGCGTGTCTTCCACACTGTAAAGATAAGCCCGAATGCGCTGGCCCCTTTCCCAATATTCTCCGGGGATTTGTTCTTCGGCCGGCAATATACCTGTCGCTCTGTTGAAATCAACATAGACATTCCCTCGTTCCACTTTCTGCACTACACCGGAAATGACTTCTCCTTCTTTGGTGCCGTATTCGTCAATAATAGAAGTGCGTTCCGCTTCACGGATTTTCTGGATAATGACCTGCTTGGCGGTCTGCGCGGCAATGCGCCCATAATCATCCTTTGATTCCAGCGGGAAAATAATTTCATCGTTTAACTCCACCCCTTTTTTTATTTTTTTTGCGTCTTCCAGGAGCATGTGATGTTCCGCGTTGAAATGTACGCGCTCATCTTCGCTATCTTTTAGCGAATACTCACCCCCTCTGACCTCATCCCCCGCCTTCCCCAAAGGGGAAGGAGCTTGTCCCTCTCCTTTGGAGAGGGGTCGGGGTGAGGTGTCCAAAATAGCAATGCTTTCATCCACCACGATTTTTACCTGAAAAAAATCCGTCTTGCCGGTTTCCAAGTCAAATTTGGCGCGGATAATTTGTCCTTTCTTGCCGTAATCTTTTTTATAAGCTGCCGCCATCGCCTGCTCAATGGCTTCCAATATTTTTTCTTTCGGAATTTTTCTCTCTTCTTCCAATTGCTCCAAGGCCGATTTGAATGTTTTTAGGTCTAACATATTTTATTTTATCCCAACGCCCTAATTTCATTATGGGTCGGGACTCCGACTTTACGTCGGGGCTAAGTTTTTAAAAATAAAAGCCCTGTTGCGACAGGACTCATACGTGGAAACTTTAACATAGAACATATTTTAATGCAATATCTAATTATATGTTGGGAAATAGGGGTTTTTTGAGTTATACACTTTTTCCACAGATGGCACTTGACATTGACTTTTTACTTGTTTGGAGTATAATATCAACGAATTGACAACAGAATGGGAGCCGGTAAACCGCCAAGGGTGGCGGAGCCGGCTCCCGATGGAGAGTGTGTCATGAAGTCCGTCCGACTGCTGGGGGCGGTCATCGTGACCGCTCTCAGCATTCTCACCGGTGCGTGTGGGGCGAATACCCCCACTGCGCCGACTCAGGACTCGCCAGCGACGCAACCGCCGACCGACCAGCCGCCGGCGCAAGTCTCTCAAGCTCAAATCGCTTGGAATGTCTTGCCACAGGAGGTGAAAGACTACCTCTTGTTGCCGGGCAACCTAGGCGAAATGGCCGACGGGAGCCGCTCTATTCGCAGGGCGGCGGGAGAACGCAAGTTCTGGACTGACCCCGCGGTCGGTTCGAACTTGACGGTTGAGTTGGGGTCTTGGCACGAAGCCATCCCCAACTTGACTCTTACGGTCGTGACCTCCCGGGTGGAGGCGGACACCATACTCCAGTATAGTGTCAAAGTGAACGCGAACGGCCGATGCGCCTGGATGGAGTCGGCCGACGTGAAGGGGTTCACTTTCTTTGGGGCTTCGGTTGTTTTGGCGTTCGGCGCGGCCGAATGCCGGAACATCGACAAGCCGATGGTGACGGCCCACGAGGTGGGCCACACAATCGGGTTGATCAAACACACGCCCGAGAGTTGGCAAGACATCATGTCGGAGAAGAACCCGACGTTCAGGATGTCTCAAAATCTCGGGATGGCAATTGGGTTCATGTGGTCGTTCCCTCCGGGGACGACTATCAAGCCCTGAATGCCTTACTTGCTCTTTTCACCTCCTCGTTCTGGGGAGGGCACTCTCATCAAGAGAGAATCTACATGGGCCGTCGTTGCATCTCGCGACTTCGGCCTATCGTTCTATCCACCCGATTATTTTAAATTTTTATCCACAGGCGATATACTTGTTTTTTGTTTTATAGTATAATTGATTCATAAAAATAATTATAAAAATAAGAACTATGAAATTAAAATTTTTTAAACTCTCTTTTCTAATTATCGCTCTATTAATAAGCGGGTCGTATGTTTCACCAAAACAAATTTTTGCCCAATCTTGCGACAGCAGTGTCAGCGTGTCAGTTGACCCTAATTTTAGCGTAAACCCCGGCGAAACTTTTCCCATTAACTGGGGCGCTGGTTATCAGACTTATGAGCCGACTGGCGGGACGAATACATACACAGTTAATGTTTATAATTATAGTATTAGTTCAGGTCCTTTACAAACTTGGACAGCCACTACCGATAATCTTGAACAACCGCCGGAGGGCGGCTCTTATAATGTCCAAGGCGGAATATATAGTGTTACAGATTACACAGTTACAGCAGGAGTCGTTTCAAGTATAAGTTGCCCCGACGGTACTAGCGCCTCGGATACCGTAACGGTAAGTCTTCAAAACGTAGAAAACCCTCCTATCCCCGGCGGCTGGAGCGCCTGGAGTTCTTGGGGCGCCTGCAGTGTGACCGCTTGCGGAAGTACCGGAACCCAGACAAGCACCCGCACTTGTACTAATCCCGCTCCCTCGGGTGGCGGAGCGGACTGCAGTTCTCTTGATGGCGGTAATTCTTCAAGGACTCAACCCTGCAGCACGGCGGCATGTTCTGTTCCCGGCGGCTGGAGCGCTTGGGGCGCTTGCAGTGTAACCGCTTGCGGAAGCACCGGAACCCAAACCCGCACTTGCACCAATCCTGCTCCTTCGGGTGGCGGAGCCAATTGTGTCGGTTCTTCCACCCAATCTTGTAGCACGGCGGCCTGCGGAGCTCCGCCGCCTTCCGGCACTCTCTCTGCCACCAATTGCACCATTGCCAGCAACGCTTCCACTTGCAGTGACACAAATGTAACCTGGACTACCTCAAATTTAATTTCTGGAACCAGTACGGCAGTAACGAAAAGTAATCCCTCAGGGACTGTTTCTACAGCCACTTCCGGGACTAATGTAGATGTTACCGTTAATTTTGGACCAACCATTTTTTATCTCTATCACAATGGTTCGGAGATAGCTCCTTCCGCAACCGTTTATGCCACTTGCGTTTCCGGCGCTTCTTGGGATGGGGCTAAATGCGCACCGACGATACCGCCGGGACCTCATAATCAAGCGGGAGGATATTTGGATACTAATGCCAATAGCGCCAACAACAACGGCAACTGTTCGTATTTAAGCGGCTGGGCTTGGGACCCGGATTTTCCAAATAATGCTACATCGGTTCATATCTATCATAACGGGAGTTTTTACACTTCTGTAAATGCCGGTGGTTATAGACCGGACTTGCCGGGAAATCACTATCATAATTTTCTTTATTACATACCTAATGCCTGGAAAACGGGGACGAATCACGCCATAAATATTTATGTCATTGACCTTAACGGTGACGGCAATCCCAATTTGGTCTACTCGCCGGTAACCAGTTTAAATTGTTCTGTGCCGCCGCCCAGCAATCTTAGCTTGAGTTGTCCATCGCCAGGCACGACAGTTTATGCCAGTTGGACTGTTCCATCCGGCTGGAATACTTTTTACTTAAGAGCCAATCCCGGAGCAGGTAATGGGACGTGGCCTTCCGCTGTAATACAGGATACCATCGTTGGTCCTTCATCAAGCTTTTCTTCAACTCCGGGACAAACATACTACACTTGGGTTCACACTAGAAATTCAGAAGGTGGATCTTGGAGTATTGATATCAATGGCAATGTTACCTGTCCTTCTCTCATCAACGGCGCCTGCTCATCTCCAGATAACCATCTCAATCCATGTTCTTCCGGTACGCCCAGCGCAATTTCTGATAACGTCTCTTCTTGGAACTGGTCCTGCAACGGCTCAAATAATGGGACAAATGATTCGTGTTCGGAAATCAAGCCCGTTCCCGGCGGCTGGAGCGCCTGGAGTAGCTGGAGCGCCTGTAGCGTAACCGCTTGCGGAAGCACTGGAACCCAGACAAGCACCCGTACTTGCACCAATCCTACTCCCGCCAACGGGGGAGCGGAGTGTTTGAAAACTGACGGCACTCGCGGACTCACAGAAACTCAATCCCAGTCCTGTAGCACGACGGCCTGCCCTTCCGGGACCCTTACTGCTTCCAACTGCACAATTATTTCAGGGAATAGCAGTTGTAATACTAATTTAACTTCAAGTACGACCAATCCAATCGGTCCTTCCACAATTACAACTCCTGTAAATATTACCGTTACGGGAAGTTTATATCCCGTTGCCTATGGCAATAGGACATTCTCTCTGATTAATAATTCAACTACTCTCGCAACAGCAACAGCAACAGCATCCTGCTCTTCCGGTACCGTCTGGAACGGTTCAATTTGCATTTTACCGCCAACAGCTTCAGTCTCGGCTTCACCCTCATCGATTGGTTATACAAGCAGTTCCACAATTAGTTGGTCGTCAACAAGGGCCACCTCGTGCGCTCTTTATCGTGGAGTTGAAGCTAATCCGGTTGCAACCGGTATACCAGGAGGTTCATTCAATACCGGTTCGCTGACGGCCAGTACGCAATATACTGTTTATTGTAATAATGTTGCCGGAACAACCTCGGATAGTGTGACTGTTGCGGTTGGCGGAGCGCCAAGTGGGAGCATGACTCTCAGTCCCACTTCCTGTCCTATATCTGCGGGCAACAGCAGCTGCAATATAAATATCATCTGGAGCACTACAAATCCTATCGGCACTTCGGCTATTACCGCCACCGGAATGACCAGTGTCAACGGCAATTCCGGCAGTCAGGCTTTTGCGGTTCCTTACAACAGCAGGACATTTTATCTTTACAATGCCGGCTATTTGCTTGACCAAAAAACTGCAACTTCAAGTTGCGACGTTAATACCACTTGGAACGGAAGTGTCTGCGCGTTAAATGCATTTACCGTCACCGCGACTGCCGGTTCCGGCGGCACTATTTCTCCCGCTTCCAGGTCGGTTAATTACGGGTCAATCACAACTTTTACTG
>MFUM01000005.1:597-120059 GCA_001786955.1 Candidatus Nomurabacteria bacterium RIFCSPHIGHO2_12_FULL_42_19 | reverse complement strand
ATTATACTCTTATACCTTTTTGAAATACAAACTTTTTTCCAGTACGGATTTTTTGAAGCTTAAAAAATCCTGAAATTCTCGCGCCGTCGCGCTCAAAATCCCTGCAAAAAGTTGTATTCTCAAAAAAGTCTTAAATTTCGCAAACGCCGGAAACGCAGGCAAATTCTTTCGCTCCGGTAGTATTGTCCGATGCCTCATATTGAGAAAGCTTGGAGAAATCAATTTTGCCGATAGCCTTTGAGCGCCTCTCGTATTCTTCCTTGGTAATCACTTCGTAAGGGGCGAGCTGATAGACATGCTCGGAACGCGGCAAGAAAGAAAGTCCGCCGATCCAGTCCCAATTTTCGTAAACGAAATTGCCGACTGCTATCCACTCATCCGGACCGACGTAAATCGTTGCCGACGGATTATGCTCCACAAAATGCTCTTTGAGCCTTTTCCATTCTTTCATCAAATCTAAGGCGGAAACTTCATCCTTGAAAATCGCTCCCTCCGGCGCTTTGACCGGAAATTCCAAAACAAAAGTGGTTGCCGACGACTCGGACTGGCCGACTTCCGGCAAACAAGGCACGCCTTGGTCCCGGGCCATCTGAAGCAATGTATCAGTGTGGGAAATGCGCACCCGGCGGATAAAATACGGGGCATACCAAGGGTGCATGCCCGAACCGACGCCCAAAAGCTGGCCGGAATTGCCGTGAGGCTTCACACAGGTAATAGCGGTGGAGGGATTGATGCCGAAACGCTTGGCATATTTTTTATTTGTTTCAATCGAATCCGTTTTCAGGGTATCCAATACTTTATCTTCCCGGACAATCGGATTATCATAATACCCGGTCAGGGAAACACCGAGCAATCTTTCCTCCTCGCAATTTTCTTTCCATTTTTTTGAAAGATATCCGAAATTAGTCAAGGTAGACTGATAAGTCCCGAGCAATGTTGCCAGTTCCATTTTTCTTTTCAAGGTAGCCACGGTATCTCTCGGGCGAATTACAATGCTGGTTAAATTGCAAAATTGCTTGGAGCGCAGATAAATTTCTCCACAGGGATTCAGCCCCATCTGCCTCTCGTCTTTGATTGCCGCCCAGCGGCGCGCCGGGACTTGTTTCTCCAGCCCCGCCCGATTGAAAATTCCACGCTCGCCGGATTTGGATTTCACTAAAGCGGTCCACTCGTCCAGAAATTCTTCGGCCCCGGGCTTGGCATTGTAAACGGCCGAATTGTTCGCCATTGACCGTTGACCCTCGGTTAAATAAAATTGCCCTTTCTTGGCATCCCGCATATCGGTGTCTTCCAATTCGGAAAGAGAAATCAAAGCGCTGCGTCGGACACCCCCCGCTACCACAATCATTCCAATCTGACAAATAATGTCATGCATATCTATATTGGAAAGGCGGCGGCCTTGTTTCGCCAGAATTTTACGCTTGGCAAATTCCATCAGATCCATAAGCGGCTGTGGTCCGGATGCGCGTCCACCAGCCACCTCTAATCGCGACCCAGCAGGCCTGATCTTAGAAAAATCAAACTTTACATCTCTTCCGTCAAACCAAGCGTTAAGACCTAAAACAAAAGCATCTGCCCAGCCTTCTTTGTCGTCTGCAACCACATGAAAAAATGGCTTTTCTTTTACTTGCTTTTTGATTTGCGGAAATTTTTGGACATTTTCCCATTCAACCGCAAAACCGAGCCCTGCCCCGCACATTGAAACATACATAATTTCTCCCAAATCCTGAGGACAAGTCGGAGCAATATAGGAACAATTATAGGCCCAGACATTTGAGTTCCGGCAAGCTTTGCCCGCGGACCATAAAAGCCGCATGGAAGGGCAAATATCCTGAGCCAAAATAGCCTGTCGGACTTCCTCATATTCTTTAGCGAAAAGCTTGTCTCCCAAATTCTCTTTCATATAGGCCATATAACGGTCAACGGTTTCTATCCAGGTCTCCCGGCGGCCTAATTCCGGAACCCAGCGCGAATAAAACTGATAGAAAATATATTCCGAATAAGGACTGGAAAAATATTTGCTGCTTTCTTCAACCGCCTGACGAACCGCTTCCGGCACCGGCCCGAAAGCCGCCCGAAGTTCGGAACGCTTGCTGCGATAGAGAATATATTTTTTAGCCGTATCGGTAAAACCATTTTTCATTAATTCTTTTTCTACGAAATCCTGGACTATTTCAACCGTCGGCAAAAATTTTGCTCCTTTGTGCTTGTTGACCAATTCAGATCTCAAATCAAGGAGAGTTTTGAAAACGCGATTAGCTACCGTGTGAGATTCATTTTCTCCTCCCTCACCCGAAACCTCAAAAGCCCTGAAAATAGCCCGAGCGACAATTTCCAAATCAAAAGGAACGACTTCGCCGCTTCTTTTTCGGATTGATTTTATTTTCGCCAGTTCGCTTTTTAAAATTTTTTCTGCTTTTTTCATGGAATTTGAATTATCTTGGGATTAAGGATGTTCATAATTGACGGTTTTTCTTTTTTCTTCTTTTTAATCACAAAATTATATATGACCGGAGAGAGAACAAAAGCGAAGACGATATTGCCGAGCAGGTGGAGCGCAGTAAATGGAATTTGTCCGGTGAAAGCTCCGATAAACGATTGGTTGAAAAAAATCGGGCCAACCGTGAGTCCTGTCAGCGCATCAAAAAATAAAGTTCCGATGACTGCAAAACGCACATAACTCCATGCGCCGGCTTCATTCTTTTTGAAATAATGCGCAGCCCATAAGCCGAGCATTCCATAAGCTCCGGCGGTAAAAAATGTATATACTCCGAGCGTTCCGGTCAGCGTATCATAGAGCAAAATGCTCAAAATAGCAAAAGAAAAACCGGCTAATGCCCCATAGGCTTTGCTGAAAGGCATGGTAGCCGCCAGTATCGGTTCAATGTTCGGCGCGCGGAACGGAACTAGCCGCGCAAGCAGGCACAGGACAAGAATAAGAGAGAATTTAAAATAATTTTTTTTGCCTGTGTCCATGTTGCCTGGGTTGTTAATAAAATATTTGTTTTAATAAATGAAAGTTATATAATAAATGAAAGCTATCCGGCTTCGCAACCACCCAAGCCATTATACACGAGACCAGTCCCCTTGTGTAAAGTGGATAAACCCGTTTTTTATCAAAAATAATTTTAGACAACATGGAACAAAATAAAACAAGGTATGTTTGGGGGCTTTTGAGACTGATGATGGGTCTTATTTTTCTATGGGCCTTCCTGGATAAGACATTTGGGTGGGGTTTTGCGACAATTCCCGAGAAATCTTGGCTCGCAGGCGGCTCTCCAACCGCCGGTTTCCTGCAATTTGGCGTTCATGGACCTTTTGCGGACTTTTATCACAGCCTGGCTGGCGTGCCTCTGGTAGACTGGCTGTTTATGCTAGGTCTCTTTTTTATCGGCATTACGCTTACTTTTGGTATTTTTGTAAAATTAGGGGGCTTGACCGGAATTATAATGTTATTCCTAATGTATACCGCCGTCGGCATATTTCCGGAAAATAATCCTTTCATTGACGACCACCTTGTCTATATTTTGGTGATGGTTGGCCTGATAATCTCGGACTCCGGCAGCTATTTTGGTTTCGGCAATTATTGGTCCCGCACATCCTTGGTGCAGAGATTCAAAATTTTTAGGTAAATTACTTTTTTGGAAATAATTTTTTCTTGTTTCTAATAAATTCTTTTACAAGTTCTCGCCAATATTTATTAACATTTCCAGATATTAATATTTTTGCGTTCTTGTGCGCGAAAACATCCTCAAGGGAAACTTTTTTCTTTTTGAACATTTTTCCATTTTCTAAATATATTGAAAGCGGATCAACAATTTTATCCAAGGCATAAATAAATTTACTTTCTTTATCTTCTCTCTTTTCATACCCCTCTATTGCTTTAATAAGATTTTTAAAATGCGAAAATCTTTTTTTTATTTTTAGGATAGCTTTCTTTTCCCTCTGTCGCTGTGAAGATGATCTTTTTTTATTAAATATAAATGTATCTCCTGCATAAATTTCCACCAAGTCATGGGTAAGCGCGTACATGAAACAAAGTTCTTTGTTTAATTTAAGATTATCCTGTTCAATCAAAAACCAAGCGACCGTCGCGACTTGATAACTGTGTTCAGCGCTAGTTTGAACTTTTTTACCCAACTTGGAACCTTCGTACCTTAAGACATCGCGAAATTCTTGGGTGAATTTCACGAAATCCAGAAGCTGTTCAAATTTCTTAGAAAATTTTCTTTTCATAATTTTATTTCAAAAGCTCACTACTTGAAATCCTTATCTCTGTTTTGTCCTCACACATAATTTTTTGCTAAAAATTTGCGCGAGCCCGCCTCGTGTCGTCACACTCCGGCTCGGACAAGTTTAAAACTTTATCCCATAAACTTTTAAACTTGTCCGCCCTCTTGGACTCGAACCAAGGACCCTCGAGGTATAAGCTCGATGCTCTAACCAACTGAGCTAAGGGCGGAAGCTAAGAGACCGGGGCCTCTTCCTTCTTTTTTAACATAATGCCGTGGACTGTCAATATCTTTTCATATTCTTCCTGCTCTAAAGTTTCCACTTCAATTAATTTCTTGGCAATAGCGGTAAACGCTTTTTTGTATTCGGTTAAAACTTTTTCGGCGCTTTTAATTCCGTCGTTTATTATCCTGGAAACTTCCGCATCAACCTTCGTGGAAACCGTTTCAGAAAATTCTCTTTCCGCTATTTCGCCATATTGGGGCCGGCCGCCGGAATCAACCAAGGCGATTGGGCCGATGACATCGGACATGCCCCAGCGGGTAACCATCGCCCGGGCTAAATTTGTCGCCACCTGTAAATCGCTTGACGGTCCGGTCGTAATATCTCCAAAAATCATTTTCTCGGCAACATAACCGCCCAAAGACATGGCAATATCGTCTATGAATTCTCTTTTGGACTGAAGGCGCCGTTCTTCCAGCGGTAGTTTCAAGGTGTATCCTCCGGCATTGCCGCGCGCAATAATGGATACCTTGTGCACCGGGTCGGCGTGAGGAAGAACCGAAGCGACAATCGCATGTCCGGCCTCATGATAAGCAGTGATTTCTTTTTCTTTTTTGGAAAGCAGATGGCTTTTGCGCTCCGGGCCAAGCATCACTTTCTCAATCGCGCGAATCAAATCAAATTGAAAAACTTTCTTGCGATTTTCCCGGGCCGCCAAAATTGCGCCCTCGTTCATCAATGAATATAAATCAGCTCCGGAAAAACCCGGAGTGCGCTCGGCAATTAATTTCAAATTAATATCTTCGGCCAATGGTTTTTTCACCGCGTGAATCTTGAGTATTTCCTCGCGGTCGGCACGGTCCGGCAAATCAAGAATCACTTTCCGGTCAAAACGTCCCGGACGGATAAGTGCCGGGTCCAGCACGTCCGGCCGGTTGGTCGCGGCCATCACAATGACTTTATCGTTCGGCTCAAAACCGTCCATCTCCACCAATATTTGATTTAGGGTTTGCTCACGCTCATCATTGCCTCCGCCAAAACCTCCCCCGCGGGTCCGTCCGATGGCGTCTATTTCATCCACGAAAATAATCGCCGGCGCCGCTTTCTTGGCCATTTTGAAAAGATCCCGCACGCGCGAAGCTCCTACTCCGACGAACATCTCCACGAATTCACTTCCAGACAAATGGAAAAATGGCACACTCGCTTCTCCGGCGACGGCTCGCGCCAGTAAAGTTTTTCCTGTGCCGGGAGCGCCGGTCAAAATTACTCCTTTTGGAATCCTGGCTCCAATATCTAGAAACTTTTTCGGGCTTTTCAGGAAATCCACGATTTCTTTCAATTCTTCTTTGGCTTCTTTGCACCCGGCGACATCCTTGAAAGTGACACGGTTATTTTTATCATTCGGGTCGGTCAGGCGCGCTTTGGACTGGCCGAAAGAAAACGCCTGCATCCCGGCGCCCTTCACTTGCCGCGATAAATACCAGAAGAAAAGCAAAATAAAAACAATTGGCAATAAAAATGGAAGAATATTCAGGAGTAAAAACATAAATCCGCTTTCATTTTTTATTTCTATCCCGGTTTTGGCGAGAGCCTGGCTGGTTACGCCATAATTAAAAAGCGTCTGGGATAATGAAGACCCCACTTCTTTTTTGGCTTTTTTAATTTCATCATTGTTATAAGTAATCGTCAGCTTGTCGCCTTCCACCAAAATATTTTTTACTTCTCCCGCCGAAACGCTTTTTGCCAAATCGGAAATCGCAACTTCCGGAATTACTTTCCCTTCCCCGGACACCACCAGATACAATGCCGTAATGAGCATAAAGAAAAGTATCGCGCCGGCAATACTGCCTCCGAATTTCGCCGGCGGCTGCCCTTTTTTCCCCTTATTTTGCGGGTTTTTTTGATTAAGAAAATTAAAATCCATGTGGCTACTTTAGCACAAAAACTTCAAAAAACAAAGGAAAAAGCGTGATAATTTTTTACTTATTTCATTAGAAAGAAATAAAGAGAAAGCAAAAGAAGTATGCCGAAGACAGAACGAATGATTATCTGGGGTAGATTTATATACAACCATTTTTGCACATAATATTTGATGCATCTTTCTTCATAAACACTTGCCGGGTTATGTTCCTTTCTTAATTTATTTTCGATATTGGAAAGCCAGCAACCGCCGAGCCCCCAAGAGCTTGCTAAAGTTAAAAGCATTATCACGAGATAAAATTTATTAAAAGACCGGCTATAAAAAATAAATGGCCAAGTTGTATAAATAAAAACAATCCACGCAGTATGGACGAATAAAATTAAATTTATTTTAAGTTTTCCTGCCATCATATTATTAGACAGAGATTAGCATAAAAAACCCAAAAAGTGAAATCAGGTTTATCGGTAAATTTATTTTTATTGATCGGTTTGCGAAAGAATAGAAAACAGACAACCTTCAATTATGACAAAAACCCCTTGAACGAAAGCATCTTGTTGTAACGGTATATGATCCCATGCTGATAAATTATCATAAGCCTCAAGAAATCCTCTTGTAAGTCTCTTAAGATGATCTGCTTTTTTATGATCAAATTTTACTATATGATATACGCGAGCTTTTCTGTTTGGATTTCCTTTATTATCTTTTGCTTCTGGAGATTTTTTAAAAAATTCTGTCTCTTTTACCTTTTCTGTGGGAGCCAGTATATGTAGCAATGCATCAACAAGGCCGCGCATCGAACTGCTTGATTGACGTATGTAATCCTTACCTTTTCTTCTAAATGTTTCCCAGCAACCCTTACGAAATTCCACCAATGATGGGTCGATTTTTAATAACATTTTATCTAACTTTTTCTGATGTTCGGATATTTCTTCATCCGTTAATTCTCCAACTTCATAAATTTTTTCTAGATTCGGAAGGTTGATTGTTGTGGGGTATGTAGGAAGAGACCTTAGTACATTATTAACACCACTACTAATAACCTGGGTAGACATAATAGAATCTGACACTCGCTGAAAGATTCCCGAGTTTTGTATTCTATCGATAGTTGCAGATAAAACATGCTGTTGCCTTTGGACAACATCCAAGCAAAGATCTGATATTTTTTGTGCACTCGTAAATGCTGACTCCACTATGGTACCAGTTTCATAAAGTTTATTTGCATTTAATGTAGCTAAACCTACTCCAGCAATTACACTAGAAAGGGGGGCAATTGATGTTTCGATAAAACTCTCCATTTTTGCTGTTCCTAGCCTGAGACTTTCCCCTAAAACTAGACTATGGTTTAAAGCTTCAATCTGAGTCCCAACAACACTCTTATAGGAAGTTAGAAAATCCGAATTTGCTAACCCCACACTTAAACCAGCGGACAGTTCATTTACCGCTAAAACACCATCTCTAAAACTCGTGTTGTTAATTATGGAGCTTGCGCCAGAAATTTTCAGGTGAGAAATAGCGGAGTCTTCTGGATCTAATTGCATATTTCCGTTGTTTGTTTGCATATAAACATACTAAATCTTTATTTTTCAAAAAGCTACACAGAAACGCCCGAATGGGCGTTAAGGTTTTTACTGGTGGAGACGGAGGAAGTTGGGCACAGATAATTTAGTTAGCGATTTTTTTGAATTTCAGTCCGGTAATAAACTCGTAGGCAGGGCCAGCCACCAGGCCCCAGCTGAAAGCCCACGCCAGTTCTTCAATCGGCACGCCCGATACAAGGATGCCCGAAAGGTTTTTAAGAAGCCACCATTTTTGAATAACGCCATCAAAGATAGTATTGAAAAGCAATGTATAGGATATGAACATAAATAAGCCGACCAGCAACCCGCTAAAAAGAGCATCTTTCAAAAGGTCGTGCCGGAAAATAAGGATAGCGATGCTGATCAACAAAAGTAGTACTATGGACACATACATGGAATTAAATCCCAAAACAATATTTCCAATAATCATTCCTAAAATCCCTAAAACAGAACAACCAAGCATAAAGTAGAGGTGATTCTTTACATGGCGCTTGGCGTATCGGAGACCGAAAATTTCTTCGTAGATGACCGCCGCTATGCCTCCAATCAGGAAACAAAATATTATTTCCTCCAACCCCACCACGCCGAATATCGTTCCCAGGGAATATGTGGGGTGCCAGTAATCGCGAAAGAAAAAAATCTGAGTAATCCCGAGCGGGGCAATCAAGACCGACATTGTCAGTATCTCCCTGCGCAAATCCTTGCGAACAATAAAAAGAACAAGCCAGACAAGCAGGAAGAAGATATTCATAGTGAGATACGCATACTGGTAATCCATCAATACATTATACACTACATGGTTTGTGGAGATGGGGGAAATCGAATCCCCGTGCAGAAGGTTTTTGTAAAGAAATCTACATACATAGCGTATTTTTGGTTTAAATTAAAAAATTAAGAAATACGCAAAATATTTTTTAATCGAGTTCTAAGTTTTCGAAAAATGTTCGAACGGGCATTTCCTTATCCCGATAATATTATGCCTGCCCTTATATATCGGAAGTCTATAAGAGAGACATCAGTTTACGTATAAGCGCCAACTGAAGCGAAAGCAAAGTCATTCATACCGAAGTATGGAGACAAAGCTTTCACTTTGGAAGCTAATTTTGCAATTAAGCTATTGAGCGAAGTTTTACGAGATTACGCCCATGCTCGGTATGCATCAATAACAAATGGCCGACTGTCTATGCCTTGCATCCCCAAATACTGTAAAAGAAATTATTATTTCTTTTATCTATCAAACTCCCCTTGCGAAGGGGGAGAATCAAAGAGGGGGTCAATTCTATTGTCAACGTCCTTTGTATTCTCTCCGGAGCTCACGATCTGTCTCGCGTTTTTTTATGGTCTCGCGTTTGTCGAGTTTTTTCTTGCCTTTGACTAAAGCGATTTCCACTTTGATTTTTCTGTTTTTATTATACACCGAAATCGGCACGATTGTCAAACTTTTATTTTTCTCGCTTCCGGCCAGTTCGGCGATTTCTTTTTTAGTTAGTAAAAGTTTTCTATTGCGCAGCGGGTCGTAATTCTTCGGCGCATTTTTGGGCTGAAAGGGTGGAATATTCGCATTAATTAAAAATGCTTCGCCACCGCGGATAATGACAAAAGCGCCTTCTAATGACATTTGCCCTCCGCGCACGGACTTGACTTCCGTGCCCAAAAGTTCAATACCCGTTTCGTATTTTTCCAGAATTTCATAATTAAATCGCGCTTTTCTATTTTCCGCATAATGAGCCATTTATACATATTATCATATAATGTATATTCAGTTGACTTTAAGCCCCAATTAGGCTATTATCCCCTAGTAGTAGAAGCCCTCACGGGCTTTCTTATATCAATTGCGAGAAAGAATCAACAACCAAATACGAGCGAAGGAACTTCGGGTTCTGGACAGCGAAAATAAAAATCTTGGTATTTTAAGCATAAGAGATGCCCTGGAATTAGCCCAGAGCAGGGGTTTAGATTTAATCGAGATAGGCCCGAATGCCAATCCCCCATTGGCAAAAGTAATGGATTTCGGCAAGTATCAGTATGAAGCAAACAAAAAATTAAAGAAATCAAGAGCCGGCGCCAGACCCACCGAAACCAAGTCAATTCAGATAAAAATAGGCACCGGGGACCATGATTTGGAATTAAAAGCGAAAACCGCTTCCAAGTGGATAAAAGAAGGGCACAGAGTCAAGGTTGAGCTTTTCTTGGCCGGACGCGCGAAATATATGGATGAGAAATTTTTAAGAGAGAGGCTGGACAGAGTTTTACATTTAATTACAGAGGAATACAAAGTATCCGATAGTTATAAAAGGGGCCCGAAGGGTTTAACGACAACCATAGAAAAAACCAAGTAATAAAAACAATCAGATGAAAGGAATGAAAACAAACAAATCATATTCAAAAAGACTGAAACTTACAAAAAATGGGAAGGTGCTTTCCCGCAAGCCGGGTTTCAATCATTTCAATGCCAAACAATCACGCACTACGCAACTGGCTGGCAAAAAAGGTCAGAACTTTATTATCAAGAACAAACCAAAGAGCCACTTATTACCATTTGGCTAAAAATTAACGAGTGGAATGAGTATAATTTTTGCCATCCCGCCCCACTTTATTGATTAGTTTATGATGGTAAAAGAAAAATTATCAAAAAAATTATGGTTAATATTATAAAAAGAGTAATTAATAAAGTGGAGCGGGATAGCGATTTTTATAATCGCTTCGCTCTTTAAAAATCAGCTATGACCAGAGTAAAAAAGGGAGTACATGCGTTAAAAAGAAGGAGAAGCGTCCTAAAACAGACAAAAGGAATGCGTCATGGCCGGAGCACCAAAGAACGACAAGCTAAAGAAGCATTGCTCCATGCTGGCAATTATTCTTTCGCACACAGGAAAGACAAAAAATCGCACAACCGGAAGCTTTGGAATATCAAGATAAATGCCGGCGCGCGCGAATTAGGGATGTCTTATTCCAGGTTTATTGACAGCCTTAAAAAGAAAAGCATAATGCTCGATAGAAAGATATTGTCCGATCTCGCGGAACATCATCCAAAAACTTTTGCTAAAGTAATGGAAGCTGTCAAGTAAAAAATTAAAAAACACTTTTTAATTTTTTACTGGGTATCCGAGACAGAAGGTTTGGTAATTTTATATTCGGTTACTTTGTCTTTTTTGATGAGAGCAATAATGTCTTCCAGGAGTTTTTTGGGGTCGGAACCTGTGGCAATTTTTGCATTAGGACGATGGCTCTTTTCTATAATTTCTTTAAGTTGCGCTCCCATTTCCCATGGTCCTTCAAAGATACCAATCGGCTTTCCGTCTTCAAAAGCAACCGTAAACTCATGAATGGTCCCGATGCGCCCGCAGCCGCAAATAACCGCGTCAGCTGAACGGGTAAGAAGTATATCGCGCCCGGAATAGCCAAAACCGGTGTAGATAATCAAATCCAGATAATCAAGCGGAAGCTTGTAAATATCCACATGCTCGCGCTCCGAAGCGGCCGGAGATATTCCGATAGAAATCCCGCCTTCTTCTTTAGCTCCCATTGCCGCCCAAAGCGGAAATCCGGTTGTCGCTCCCGTCAGCAGAATTGCTCCCTGGCGGGCAATTTCCCGTCCAAGTTCTTTGGCTTTATCCAGCGCATCTATTCCGCAATGGCCGGTTTCGGCCGCGCCGGAAACGCAAATTTTTATCTGGCCATGCGCGTGCTTATTGGGAAAATTTAGTGAGGAATCCATTTTTTTATATAAATAAATGAGGAGCAGAAACAAATTTATTTGTTTAATGTCCGAGTGCCATTTATATATAGTAATCTACATTATATATTACAATCTAATATTACGCTATCTCCCTGCTTCGGCGCGAAAGCCCTGATTCCCAAATTATCTCTCAGTTTTTGGACCAAAAACATTGATGATTTCGGCTCGCCCATAACCACGAAAACCTTTTTAACCGAATCCTGCATGTCTTCCACGAAGCTTAACAAGCCGTCCGAATCTTTATGTCCCGAGTATCCGTAAATCGTCACGATGTGCGCCCGAACAGCCACATCTTCTCCCGTTATGCGGACCTTTTTTAATCCTTCCTGAATCAAGCGTCCCGGAGTACCGATAGACTGATATCCGGTCAGAAGCAATGTGTTGTTGGGGTCCGGCAAGTAGTGCTTTTCGTGATGCACGATGCGCCCGCCGGTTGACATTCCCGACCCGGCGATAACTATTTTGGGATTCGGCACATCATTTATCAATTTCGATTCTTCGGATTTTAAAGTGTTATGCATTCCTGGAAAGTCAAATAAATATTTGCCCGAGGATATGGCTTTTTGCGCTTTTTCATTAAGATAATTTTTATATTGCTTGAAAACATCAGTCAGGCGAATTGCCAGCGGAGAATCAAAAAAAATAGGCATAACGGGTATGCGATTGCCCTCCAGGAGCGCATCGAGTTCAAAGAGAAGTTCCTGTGAGCGTTCCAGTGAAAAAGTGGGCATTATCAATGTTCCGCGCCTTTTATGATTATCCTGGATTGTTTCGGCCAGAAGTCTCCGGCGGTCATCTTTTGATTCGTGGTTCCTGTCGCCATAAACGCTTTCCATTATCAAATAATCCGCATCAGTCACTTTTTCCGTGTCGGGAAGCAGGGGGGAAAGACTATTGCCCAAGTCTCCGGTAAAAAGAATCTTTTTACCATTATAGAGAAATTCAACCATCGCGGAACCTAAAATATGCCCGGCATTTAAAAAGGAAGCTTCCACGTTTTCAGTAATTTTTATTTTCTGGTGATAAGTAAAGCCCTGCCAGAGTGAAAATGCCAGTTTTATATTTTCTTCGGTATAAATTTTATCCAAGCCCAAATCCTCATTCTTGCCCAGAATGCCAGCCGTATCTTCAAGCATCGGCCCGGCCAGTCCCTTGGTTGGTTCGGTGGAATAAATTTTCCCGCGGAATCCTTCCTTGATTAATTTTGGAATCCTGCCTAGATGGTCCACGTGCGCGTGGGTGACAAAAAGAATATCAATTTCCCTGGGGTCGTAAACAAAAGAATCCCAATTGACATCGTCGGCTAATTTCATTCCCTGAGTAAGCCCGCAGTCAACCAGGATTTTCTGGCCGTCAATTTCCAGAAGAAAATTCGCGCCCGTCACCGAGCCCGTTCCTCCATAAAATGTTATCTTAGCAATTTTTTCCATAAGAACGGTTCTTGTATTATATCGTATTTTCTTTGATAGGCATAATTATCTTTGCATAATAGAAAAAGGAAAGAGCTGAGCCCAACAAATCAAAAATTACGTCGGAAGTAGAATCTACCGGGTCAAAAGGCGTAGTGGAAATGATATTCATGATATATTGAAAAAGTTCCCATAGAATTCCAATTATTAAAACAAGTAGGGTAATCTTTAAAAATGATTTAAGGGACAGTGATATTGGATTTTTCGTGGAAAGAACGTAAAGAAAAAACATCCCAACCCAAAGTCCGCTTAAAAAATGCACACCCATGTCAAAATACCAAAGCAGAGAATCCCAGAAGAATTTTAGATTCAAAAGATACACTATAAAAATAAAAAACATCAGAAATACTAGATGTTTTAAAAGCTTTTTCTTATCCATAACGATATTTTATCACATTTTCAAGAAAAAATCCGCCCTTTGCGGAGTTCTTCTTAGGACTATTTCTGATGTATTACCATAGCTTATAGCTAGGTGGGTGCTAGACGCGAGAGGCCAAGGCCAAATGCGATCGAAGTTCCCATAAAATAGTGTTCTAGGTAATAATCGGAAATAACCCTGTTTAAAGTATAACAACATCAAAAATATAAGCAACTAGACGAAACGGTTTTTTTGTTTTTGAATGATTTAACAAAAAACCTTTATTGATATTCCCAAATCTTCATGGAGACCTTTTCTTTGTTGAGCGGATGGGAGAGAACTTCAATGTTTAAAAGTTTTTTTATAAGTTTTTCCAGTTCAGAAATGGATAATTTGCATCCTTCCTGAGTAATGACCTTTTTGGCCAGCATTTTAATCTCGGAAATATTATTTTTGGAAAATTCCCTATACTCCAAAACTTGTTTTATCTGAGCATTAATTAGCAAATCGGTAATTTTTGATGCTCCCCGTGTCCTGTCTATGAAATAGACGGTAAATCTGGCGGCATCCGGCCCAACTATGCTGAGTTTTTGCTCCAACACCACCTGGTTACCGGAAAGATTATCAAATACTTTGGCGATTTTGGAGGCCAGGGTGTTTCTTTTCCGAAAAGCGGAAAAAAGGTTGATGACATAGTGGCGGGAAGCAGCCGGTAACTTTTTCATTTTTTTATTTACCAATTCTATTTCTTCCTCGTCCCGAACATTGTGTTTTTTCTTGGGAGAAATAATGTCAAACCCTTGCTCAATCTCTTCGTCGTCGTGCACCAAGATGGTAGCATATATATTTTCCGCTAAATTTTTTATTTCCGGATCTCCGGCGAACTCAACTAAAATAAAAGGCATAGCATAGACAGCCAAGCGCATAGCTCTAGCGGTATGTTCGGCGATGTTGTCTCCATCTACATTGGGATCTCCGACGAATCGGAGCACCTTTTCCGCCCCCAGGTGAAAGTCTGAAGCAGTATCAAGAATACGGAGCGCCTCTTGGATTGTCAGTTCAGTATTCTTCATTTTTTTATCTCCAGAATCTACTCGTCCACTCCAAAACGTTTATAGTCGTGAGTTTTTCCTTCGCCGAACCAATGTTTTATTTCATGCTCCGCTTCTTCCTGGGTCTCGGAGCAATGCAGGATGTTAGCTACTGCGCGCTTTTCTTTGTTGGCAAGAACAGGAGAATCAATGGAAAAATCACCGCGAATCGTGCCGACTGCCGCTCTGTAAGGTAAAGTATCACCAGCGAGCTTGCGCACAATATCTACAGCATGAACACCCTGCACTATCATTCGTACCAGCGGTGCGGACTTCATGTAATCCACTAGCCATTTTCTGACTTCTGGTCCGATTTTTGAAGTATCGTCAGTGCCAAAATCTGCCACCATGTCATAACCATATTTTTCATAAGTTGATTTGGTTTTTTCTCCCAAACGGGTTATCCAGATCTCATCCTTGGGATAATGATTGTGGATTTGTTCATGGGTCGGCTGGAACATTTCCAGGGATACAATCTTTAGATCGTGCTGCTCAAAACGCTTGATAACTTCACCAATAAGTCCCTTTCGGACCCCGTCGGGCTTGATCATTACATATGTTCTCTCTTCTTTTGGATGTTTCATAATAACCAATATAGCAGAAAAAAATAGTTTTGCAAAATTATTTTTTATTCCATCGATTTATACCTCGCCATTATTTCGGCTTCCACTTCGGCGCGGTCGCGACCGTATTTGACATAGGAAAGCTCTTTCAAGCTGTCCACTATTTCCGGATTTCCTTTTTCTGGCGCAAGAGTATGTAAATTAAATGGTTTGGTCGGCTGGCCATGGACCAGCATGCTCATATAAGCATTGTAATTATCAAGCTTGGTTATATCCTGGGCTGTAAATTGAGGCTTGAATTTCTGCTCCAAAAATGTCGCATCCTCGGTGCCGACGCGAAAGACCGCCATTGAGCCGACGTTGCCGAAAACGGCATTTTTAATATTTTCCTCCAGTTGGGTGATGTATTGGTGAGCGATATTAAGCGAAAGCCTATATTTGCGAGCTTCGGATAAAATTGAAGCAATAGAATCGGTTGTGACATTCTGAAACTCGTCAATATAAAGATAAAAATCATTCATTGGCTTACCGAACATATCCACCCGCGACAATGCCGCCATCTGGATTTTGCCGACCAGCACCAAACCGATTAAATTCGCATTGATGTCGCCCAGCCGGCCCTTGGAGAGGTTGACTAGGAGAATTTTTTTCTCATCCATAATCTTCCGGAAATTAAAAACGGAATTCTGTTGCAACACGACCGGACGCATAATGTCGTTGGAAATAAAGTTGTCGAATTTTGAAGAAATATAAGGCACGAAGTTCGCCAAAGACTGGTCTCCGGTCGTCTGCTCGGCGGAAACCCAGAATTGTTTGATAATCAGATTCTTGCAGCGGCTAAGTTTCAAATCACGGAATTCTTTGTCCGCCAGAACTCTCGTAATTTCAAGCAAAGTGGAGCCGCTTTCAGGATCTTCCATAACTAAAAACGCGCTATTCCTGAAATACTGCTCAAACATCGCTCCGCCCCCGATTTTCATGTCAAAAAGCTTGTTGAAAATTCCCATCATTTCATTGACGACGAAAGTTTTCTGTTCCGGATATTTGGTATCATACTCAAGCATGTTTAATCCCATTGGACGAGAAGTATAAGCCGGGTCAAAGTAAATCACGTCATCAATGCGTTCTTTCGGAATGCGCGACAAGATTGTCTGGATATCCGTGCCGTGCGGGTCAATATAACAGCACCCGTCCCCGTTCCTGATATCCTGCGTAATCATATTGAGCATGATATTCGTCTTGCCGGTGCCGGTCTGTCCGATAACATAAAAGTGCCTCATCCGGTCCTCGCGCGCCATATGAATTTCCGTGTCTTTGCCCCGGTAACTGTTTATTCCCAGAATTATCCCCTCTTGCCCCATTTCTATCGGCGCAGGAGCAATACCGGCTTTTGCCTCTTTCAGCTGCGGCTGGCTGCCAATCCCGACCGGAAAGTGGAATACCGAAGCCAGCTCTTTCAAGTTCATCGGCAGAATTTTATCAGGGGAAAAAGTCCGATAGGAAAAATCATGAAAAAGTTTCTTTAACTCGCTTCCTATTACCTGTTCAAAAATAAAAGAATTACTGGCAGCTTCGGAAAATTGATTGAAGGAAGATTCTATTTCTTTCAAGATTGCCTCCGCGCGCTCTTTCGTCTCAGCTGAAGCAATCACGCGGATATTCGCTTTCATGATGGTGCTTTTTATCTTATTGCCTATTTTCTCCACCGCCCCTTCGTCTACGGCACGTCTGCCCTTCATATATTTTTCCTTCTTCTCCTCTTCTTTTTCTTTATGCCCAAACAATAAATCTTTGCCTGCTTTCAAAAATGCCTTATTGAACTTATAAAAATTATCCGCGGCGTGCTTGACCGAAATGCCGTCTTTCACGTCGTCTAAAATCATATGAAACTCATTAATAAATTTATCGCCGACCGGCGCTATTACCAGCTGGATTGCCGCCCCCTCGCCGGCTGTTTTCAATTTAGAAAAAACATTCAGAATCGGATTCATGGGGTCATGCTCAATATTGTCATAAGTCTTGATCGGCATGACCGGGCGCTCGGTAAAAGAAGCATAAGCGCCAACCGAGCCGCCGTTCTCGTTGAAAACATTGTAATCATCCGCCACTTCGCGGACTTTTGCATTGTGATAAAAAGCTAAAATCTGTTTTTCAAAAAGCGAGAGATGTTTGTTCGGAATGCTGGCGTAAACAACTACTTCGTCATTTTGATTACTAAGCGCCACTTCTAAAGTAAAATAATTTTCTTTTTCGTTATATCTGCCTTCCCCGATGGACTGCATTCCGGCATAAAATTGTTCCATTGCGCCGATAAATTCCTTGAAACTTTTTGATTTGTCGGCTTCGTCCGTTGGCGGCGGGAGAGTTATTTCAAAAAGCGTCATATTCAGAGCTTTATAAACAGGCGAACCTTCCTTGAAGTCAAATCCGGCCTGTCCGGTTTTTAAATATTGAATGAGAATCCGGTGAAAATCATCGTCAATATGCGGGTTGCTCATTGCTTCCACCACCGAGAACGCGTTACGGATTCCTTTGGTAATAACGATTCCCAAGAGTTCTTCCATTACATTGTCGTGAGATTCGGGTCTGAGAGCCAGCACAATTCCTTCGGCTTCTTTTTTGCCTATAATATTATCCCCATGCACCAGTTGCTCAGCCGGTATTTTTTTATATTCCCCGATAACGTCTCTAGCTGCATTTTCGCCCGCGTGTTCCACATGTCCGATATTAATGAGCTGTTCTTCGCGAGCTTTGACATGAGCGCGCAAATAATCCAGCTCCTCTTGGGGAGTCTGAAATTTGGGCATTTCCTTGAAGAATGACTGTTCCATTAATGTAAGTATATAACAAAATACACAAAATATTAAACTTTATGAAATAAACTTTTGAAGGGGTTTCAAACGCGGCGGCGTGAGAATTTCAGGATTTTTTAAGCTTCAAAAAATCCGTACCGGAAAAAGTTTCATTTTATAAAGTTTTAGTCAAAATTTCCGGACCGTTTTCGGTAATTAAAATCGTATGTTCAAAATGCGCGCTGTTTTTTCCGTCCGCCGTGCGGAAAGTATAGCCATCGGTATCGATGGTCACATTTTTAGTGCCAAGATTTATCATCGGTTCAAGGGCAATCACCATCCCCGGCGCGAGTTTTGCGCCTTTACCCTTTTTCCCGAAATTCGGGATATAAGGATCTTCGTGTATAGACCGTCCAACACCATGCCCAGATAGAACTTCTACAATACCGAATTTGTGTGGGCGAATGAAGCTTTCTATGGCATAGCTAATATCCCCTATAGTATTTCCCGCTATAGCCGCGTCAATACCCACCTGCAGGGCTTTTTCGGTAATTTGCATAAGCTTTAAGTCCGCGCCGCTTACGGCGCCCACCGGCACAGTAATTGCCATATCAGTGAAAAGATTTTTGTGTCTGATCCCCAAGTCAAGCGCTATGATGTCGCCTTCTTTTAAAATTCTATTTTTACTTGGAATTCCGTGCACAACTTCGTTATTGACAGAAACACATAAAGAAGCGGGATAAGGAGTATCAGCCCCTTCCGGGCGATAATTTAAAAATGCTGGCTCATCACCCATCTCGCGAATTAATTTTTCCGCATAAATATCCAAATCTTTGGTAGAAATGCCGGGAACCACTTTTTCCTTTACTTTATAAAGCACGGTCGCCAAATGTTTGCCGCCTTCGCGCAGTATTTCTATTTCTTCTTTGGTTTTTATTATTATCATGTATTTGTAGAATTTTTAAAATGAAACTTTTGAGGGGTTTCGAGGCTGACGAGCCGAGAACTTCAGGATTTTTTAAGCTTCAAAAAATCCGTACCGGAAAAAGTTTGATTTTAAAAAATTTTTGTCCCAATAAAATCTTCTCCATTTAAACACTTGGCCAAATTATCAATCGGCCTGCCGTTCATAATTATAACTTCCATCCTTTCTTTCTCCGCCATTTCGGAGGCAATTGGGTCAAAAGGGCTATTTAGCCCGGAAGTCCATTTCTTTGGAATAATGGCGCGATAGTCCGCCCAGGATATTTTTTCAATTTTCTTGGCATTTGGATTTATTTTCGGGTCAGAATCATAGACATAATCCATGTTTGATAAATTAATAATCTTTTTTGAGCCGAGCGCAACTGCTCCTTCAACAGCGTCATAATCTGTGCTTCTACCCGGCATATGGGCTGCGCCTATAACTATCGGCTTATTAAAAGAAAAATTCTCGGATAAATTATTTATGACTTGAACATGGGCATATTCTCCGAAAATCACCCGTAATAATTCAGCATTCATTCGAAGTGACGCAATTCCTATCCAGTCCAGGTCTTCAATGGAGGCATCTCCGAGTTCTTTGGCCGCGTCCTGATATTTTCGGCAAATTTTTCCTCCGCCGGTAATGATTAAGAATTTTCTGCTTTTTGCGACATGTGCAAGAATCAAGGTTTTAAAATCTTTCAAAAAATCCAAGTCCAGATTTTCAGGTATAATCAGCGAACCGCCGAGTGAAATAACTATCGTTTCCATTTTTTAAAATCTTAAAGCTTTAATAATATCCTTGTGCACGTTTTCCACGGATTGCTCGCCGTTTATAGTATAAATAGTGTATTTTTCTTTGCCCTTAAAATAATTCATGGCTGGAACCACGCTATAAAGATATTCATTAAATCTTTTTTCTATCCCTTCTTTTGTGTCGTCGCTTCTCGCGCGCAGCAAGTTGCGTTTCATGGCTTCCTCTTTGCCTACTTCAATATAAATAATTTTCACCTGATCACGCTTGAAAAACTTTATCATTTTTTCAAAGATTTCAGACTGAGCAACGGTGCGGGGGTAGCCATCAGCAATCAAATTTTTATCTCCGGTCAAAGAAGAGACGAGGATGTTCGTAAAAATTGCATTAGTTAAAAAGTCCGCAATGAGTTCTCCTCGAGCCATGGAATCCTTGATTAGGCTGCCAACATAGGTATCTGAACTTAATAGCTTTCTAAAGCTCTCTCCTGTGCCGGCATAAACAGTCTCCCTAACGTCTCTAGCCTTCAAGAAGTCCGTAAGAAGCTTCACCTGAGTCCCCTTGCCGGAACCTACTATTCCAAAAAATACGAATGTTTGCGGTTGCATATATATAAACAATACAAAATTTAAGCCTAAAAATCAACTTGTAAAAATTATCTTTTCCGGTAAAAATATGTTTTAATTAAAAGCGATATGATGAAAAAGGAAATTATCACAATTTGTGGCGGCCTGGGAAGCGGTAAATCAAGCACGGCGAAAAAAGTAGCCGAAGCTTTGGGTTTCAAGCATTTTTCTTCGGGAGATTTTTTCCGACAAGTGGGCCTTGAGTTGGGACTATCCATAAATAAAATTAACAAAAGAGCCGAAATTGACCCGGAAATTGACCATCGAACCGATGAAAAATTGAGAAACATGCGAAATGCTAAAAAAGTTGTGATTGACTCCCGGACTGCCTTTCATTGGATCCCGGAATCATTCAAGGTATACCTCAACCTTTCGCCGGAGATTGCCAAAATAAGAGTTTTAAATAGCATAAAAGAAAATAAATTGCGCGAGCAGAGCGAGCAATCGGCTTCCGAAGAAGAAGTTTTCCAAAAAATGAAAGAACGTTTTGAAAGTGAACAAAAAAGATATTGGAATTTGTATAAAATAAATAACACCGAGAAAAATCAGTATGATTTGGTAGTTGACACAAACAAAAACAACTTGCAAGAGGTCGTTGAAATAGTCGTCGCAGAATATAAAAAATGGACAGTCAAAAACTAATACTCCCGCATGGAGATTTGCGCGTCGATTTTTTTCATCAAATCAAGCACGACGGAGACCACGATGAGAATAGATGTGCCGCCCAAAGCAAGACTGGCAATACCCGTTAAGTATTGCATAATCAGCGGTAAAATTGCGATAAAACCAAGAAATACCGCGCCCAAAAGCGTAATGCGGCTTAAAACTTTCGAAATATAGTCGGCAGTTGATGGCCCCGGGCGAATGCCCGGAATGAATGCTCCATTTTTCTGCAAATTGGTGGAAAGCGCTTCCGGGTCAAAAGTAACGGCCGTATAAAAGTAAGTAAAGAGAAAAACTAAAATAAAATAAAGCACCGCATAGAGAATGGAAGTCTGGGTAAATGAAACCAGCACTTGAGAAATTTTAGCCAAGATTACATTGCTGAAACGCGACAAAAAAGTGCCAATCATCTGCGGAAAAAGCAAGATGGAAAGCGCGAAAATTATTGGAATAACTCCGGCTTGATTGACCCGGAGAGGCAGATAAGTGGAACCCCCGCCATACATTTTCATTCCCCGGACGCGCTTGGCATAAGTAACAGGAATCGGGCGTTCAGCTTCTGTCACAAGAACAATGCCCGCGATGACAAGCACTCCGACTACGGCGAACATAAGATAAAGCGGAATTTGAGAAACGTCAAAAGTGAAGACAAGCTGGCTGACTTGCGAAGGAAGGCCGGCGACAATACCGGCGAAGATTATGAGAGACACGCCGTTGCCAATGCCAAATTCAGAAACGAGTTCGCCGATCCACATTAGCAGTATTGACCCTGCAATAACAATAAATAAATTAGTCAGGCGGTCAAAAGCGGTCAAATTAACCAAGATATTCTGCTTTTCAAGGATGAATAAGAGACTGAAGCCCTGAACCGCGGCAAGCGGCACGGTAAGCAGCCTGGAATATTGAGAAAATCTTTTCCTGCCTGCTTCTCCTTCCTCGTGATAAATTCTTTTTAAGGAAGGAACCATGATAGTTAAAAGCTGCATAATAATCGAACCGGTAATATACGGGCCGACGCCGAGCATTATGACGGAAAGATTGGAAAGCCCGCCACCGGAAAATATATTCAAAATGCCGAAAAATTGGTTATTGGAGAGAAAGCGGTTTAGTTCCAATGTGTCAATGCCCGGGATTGGGATAGCGGAAAGCAATCTGAAGACTACCAAGGCAAAAAATACGAACAAAACTCTCTTTCGCAGGATTGTATCCGTCCAAATCAGTTTTATTTTATTCCAAAAATTTTGCATTATTTATTTAATCACTATATGTCTGCCTTTGATTCCCAAGCGTTTCCTGATTTCGGAGAATGTTTCTATTTTCCCTTCCTTGGAAATTATCTTGTCTTTATTTAGTTTAAACGGCTTCTTCTTGGATTTAAACTGATAGCCGCGGTTTTTCGGCAGTTTTTTAATGATATCACGAAGTTCCGGGCGACGCTTGTTGCCCGCGCGAGCCGTCTGCCCTTTGCCCCCGCGTCCGGAAGTTTTGGCATGCTTGCCCCCGCGTCCCACGAGCCTGTCTTTTTTATTCTTGTGTTGTCTTTTTAAATTATGTATTTGCATAAATTTATTTTTCCCCGCCTGCATCGCTATGCGAAGCATTGTGGGCAGGTTTTTCAACTTCCGGGACGACGATCCCCTTATTGACAACAATGGTTTCCGGAATTAATTTTGCATATTTTGAAGAAATAGGGGAAAGTGCCGACATAACTGCTTTTGCATTATTTAATTTATTCTTGCTGTTGGAAAAAATTTTTCCGGTAATGTCCTTCATTCCGGAAAGTTTTACGATATCGCGCACGACTGATCCTGCCACAAGCCCCCGGCCCTTATTCGGCATCAGGACGATATATGAGCTTGAAAATTTGGCAGAGAGCTCGTGGGGAATGGACATGGTTTTGGTCAAATTTAATCTAACCATGTTTTTCTTCGCGTTTCTCAAAGCTTTATTGATCGCCAGGGCAGTGTCTCCGGCTTTTCCCAAGCCTAAACCGACGCATCCTTTTTTATCTCCCGCTACCAAGGCGACACTGAAAGAAAACCTGCGTCCGCCGGCAACAACGCGCGTCACCCGGCGGATATCCAAGATCTTTTGGTCAAACTCGGGCTTGACTCTGTTAAAAGAGGAAGACCGGCGGCCGCTATTCTTTTTTTCATTTCCTTTTTCCATGTTGATTTTACGAAATCATGTCGCGCAATCGTCCATTAAAGCGCGACGCTATTAAAATTCCAGGCCGGAGGCTCTCGCTTCGTCCGCTACTAATTTTATTCGTCCGGTATATTTGAATCCATTGCGGTCAAAAACAACTTTTTTGATTTTATTCTTCAGGCAAGCCTCCCCAATCATGCGCCCGACCTCTTTTGCCCTTTCGGTTTTTGTTCCTTTTGTTATTTTAACATCGCTCGCCTGTGTTAAAGTTTTTCCCTTTAGGTCGTTGATAATTTGGGCATAAATAAATTTATTCGAACGAAAAACAGTAAGCCTGGGACGCGCATCTGTACCCCGGATTTTTACTCTTATCTTTTTTTTCAACCTTATTCTTTTGTTATTTTTCTTTTGCATTTTTTTTAAGAACGGTCCTTAAGAAACTTCCCCAAGGACCGTCCTTGGATTAAACTGTTTTCTTACCCTGCTTGCGCCTGATAACTTCATTTTCGTAACGCATCCCTTTTCCCTTGTATGGCTCCGGCTTTTTCAGGGCGCGAATGGCGGCGGTAAAATTGCCGACTAATTCCTTGTCAATGCCGCTAACCGTAATATTATTTTTTTCCGCAGTAGCTGTAATGCCTTCCGGGATGGGGACAATTACGGGATGGGAAAAACCAAGAGCAAAATGAAGCTCTTTGCCTTTTACTTCGGATTTAAAACCCACTCCTTCTAAAATTAATTTCTTCTGGTAAGGCGTTTCTACCCCTTTTATCATGTTTTTTATATGGGAAGCATAAGTGCCCCAGAGAGACTGGGAAAATTTATCGTTTCTCTTTATATTCAAAATAACGCTCTTGTCGGCAACGGCAATAGTAATATCGTCTCTGAAAATTCTGTTAAGTGTCCCTTTCGGGCCCGTCACGGTAAAAATACCGCCGTCATTTCTGACTTTCACTCCCGCCGGTATTAATATTTCTTGTTTGCCTATTCTTGACATAAAATTAAATTTACCAAATTCTGAACAATGCCTCGCCTCCGACCTGTTCTTTTCTTGCTTCTTTGCCCGACAAGATTCCTTTGGGTGTTGAAAGCACAAGTAAGCCCGTTCCATTCCGGACAGAATGGATATCTTTCATTCCGAAATATACTCTGCGTGACTGTTTTGAAATTCTTTCTACTTCCATGATTTTTGGTTTTTTGTCCACATAAACAAGATTCACTTCCAATATCGGCTGTCCTTTTTTTATTTTTTTTGAAATCTCGGAAATATATCCCGCTTTTTGCAGACATTCGCCGATAGCATTTTTCATTTTAGAATACGGGAAAGATACGGACTCTTTGCCCGCCAAACTTCCATTCTTCATTATTATTATCATATTTGAAATTGAATCCATTTGATTATTTTGTTCCACAGGTCAGACCTATGGGATTCCCACAGGTCTGACCTGTGGTCTTATTCCTACCAACTTGATTTGCGAACACCCGGCAGCATCCCTTCATTTGCCAATTCGCGGAAGCAAATGCGGCAAATGCCAAAATCCCGCATAAAAGCATTCCCCCGCCCGCAGCGAAAACATCGATTCTTGGCTCGAGTAGAAAATTTCGGTTTCTTCAAAGCTCTGGCTTTGACTGATGTTTTTGCCATAAATAATTATATGGGAGTGCTCCGTTAATATCTCACTTTTTTTCTTCTTGGCCGAATGAGCAAGGCTCATTTTAGGCTAACCTATCTACCCTATAGCACTTTGTGCTCGGGCAAAGAAGGAGAAAAATGGATTAATCAAAGTGGTATTCCCTTACGCAGATATTAGCAGATAAAGTATAAATAGTCAAATAAATATTATATTTACTAATATTGATAAGAAATTAAAAGTTAGATTGTTTTCAGTGGATCTCCAAAAATTACTTGACTATGCAAATTACTCCAAAGCCATCGAGCCGAGTATCTTTCCTCAAATGTTGAGGTACTGGAAACCATTTTTCTGAAATTTTTATACATACTTTTTCTTGAACGATTATGAGCTTCTTGAACGCTATTACTTTTCAAAAGAGTTGATATAATTAAATTAGACGGCTTTAAAAAAAGACCTGCAATTTCATCTTCTAACGGTTTTGTAATTTTTTCAGGAGTATATCCACAAAAGAATTTTCGATTATAGCCAATAAAAGAATGGGCACCGTTTTGAACAAGTATTAACCCAAGATTTTTCCCTACCTCACAACTTCTAGCATAAACTATGGCGTCCTTTAAAATAGTTTCTACCCCAACCATGGGTTCATCACCATATCCAGCAAAAATATCGGCATTTCCATGACCATTTAAAAAAATAAGTGACGGACAACGTATGTTGATATAGCTTAAAAACTTTTTCTTGTTAGATTTTTTACCCTTTAAGTCATAAACTTTAATCATTTTGCTTTTCGCAAAATCAACAAGTTCATTACTCCAAGCACAAAAATATTTTGTTATAAGATCGTGGTCTGGTCTTGTAATGAGAATAGATTTACTCATAGGCATAAACCATACCATTTGCCAGGTCGCGAAGAAATTCTAACTCCATTTCTATTACTTGATTGCCAATATTATCTCTCTGTTCTACGTGTTTTAAGATATCATCCTTAGTAAGTTCACCTGAACCCACAGACATTCGCAATGTATCTGGCATTGAGCCTACGCGTTCAAGAACTAGTTTTTTTAGTTGCTCACTAAGTTCTGGGTCTAAAATAATATCTTCTGTTGAATTTTCTATTTTATCGTTCATGAAAGTATTTTAAGGTTTACTAAAAATTCTAGAATTTCCTTACCAATTGGAGTATCGTGTTCTATTTCAAGTTTTGCAGACTGCCAAGTATAAGGTTCTTTACCTATCACAGCAACAATCTCTTCGCGAGATGCTTGTGGTAAATTAGCATATGTCTTTAAAAATTGAGCTTTTTTATCCATATTTGTATTATACAAAACGTACTATTAAGTCGCAAGGTGTAATTTAAATAACTTCCATAAAAATAGCTTTAGCAACATTTTGTCTTTGTTTTATAATAATTGGCTGACTGTTATGATTAACTATTTCAAGAGTTATTTCGTTGTTGGTTTGGGGATGACAAAAGGAAGAACTTTGGATAACATCGACTCCTTGTTTGGCTAACGAACTTGTAGTAAAAATCATGCAAGCAATTTTGGGAGATAGTGTTATCTTTTCTTGTGTTTTTGCTAATACAAAACTTCCAGGTTCAATTTGAAGACCATGAAAAGAAATCGGATCCCATGTCTGTTTAATTTTATCAAAACAAGAACCCAATTTAAGATCATAACTTGCCTCTTCTAAGGAGCTGAGATTAAAATCAGTTATTTTTATAAGATTTTGCTTAATTTTTTTTAAAATAGTATTTTTAGAAAAAATCATATAAAATACATTTCTCACAATAAACTATTCTATTTTTTCTTTATATCTTCTTCTTTTTTGAAAGGAATTCCTAAGAGTTCAAAAAAGGCAGTGCCCTCTTTTTTGTTTTTCGCGGAAGAAACCAGGGTAATGGACATTCCGAAAACGTCCCGAATATCTTCGTCGGCTGTTTCCGGAAAGATTGTGTGCTCTTTTACGCCGATAGTCAGATTGCCGACATTGTCCACGGCATTGCGGTTGATGCCCCGAAAATCTTTCGTGCGGGGAAGAGCAACATTTATAAGTTTCTCCAAAAAAGCATACATCCGGCTGCCACGCAATGTCACAACGATACCAATCGGATCACCTTGACGGACTTTAAAAGAAGAAATTGACTGCTTGGCGCCTCTTAGGGCTCCTTTCTGTCCGGTAATTTTCGCCAAGCGGTCAGCAATAGCGTCATTTTTGTTCTTGTCTTTCTTCATGGGGGTACCGGTACCGGTATTTACCGTGACTTTCTTTATTTTGGACGCAGCCATGGCGTTTTTGTAATGAAACTCCGAGCTTAACGCCCCAGTAGAGTTTTTCATTTTTTCAAACGCTTGTATTTCTTTTTCTTTGACGGTTAAATGTTTCATATTAAATTTCCTGATTGCTTTTTCTGGCAATTCGCACCATCTTGCCGCCGACTTTCTTTTTCCCAAGTCTTGTTGCTTTGCCGGTTTTCGGATCAAGCATCATGACATTTGAAGCATGCAAGGGCATCTCAATATTTTTCATCGTTCCTTTTTCGCCGGATTTTTTGGGACGCTGATGCTTCTTCATCATATTCAAGCCTTCCACGATAACTTTATTCTCCTCGGTTAAAACTCGGACAATTTTGCCTTTTTTGCCTTTGTCTTTGCCTGTTGTTATTATTATATTATCTCCTTTTTTTAATTTCATATATTTATCTTTGTTCCACAGGTCCGACCTGTGGGATTCCCATAGGTCGGACCTGTGGTCTAATTAAATCACTTCCTGCGCCAGGGAAATTATTTTTTGAAATCCTTTTTCGGCCAGTTCTCTTGGAATTGGCCCGAAAATGCGGCCGGCTTTCGGGTCTTTTTTCCCTTTTTCCAGAATAACCACGGCATTGTCGTCAAAACGGATATAAGACCCGTCTTTTCTCCGGTAAGCGCTACGTGTACGCACGACAACCGCCTGATGCACGTCTTTCTTTTTTACCATTTTTCTGGGGCTCGCAACTTTGACTGAAATGATAACCAATTCACCCAAAGTTGCATATCTCTTTTTTGAAGAGCCTAAAATCTTAAACACCTTTCCCACGGTGCCTCCGGCATTGTCTGTTATTTTTACTAAAGTTTCATTTTGAATCATACAATTATTCGATTACTTTAAATCTTTTATCCTTGGAAATAGGCCGGGTTTCAACTATTTCCACTTTATCTCCTGTTTTATGAACATTACCTTCATCGTGCGCCTTATATTTCTTACTAACTTTATAAAACTTTCCATAAAGCGGATGTTTGACAAATCTGGACACAGAGACAACGACAGTTTTATCCATCTTATCGGAAACAACCACGCCCTTCAAGATGTTTCCTTTGGTCTTTTTATTTTTTTGTGTTTTTTTTGTTGCCATAAAAATTATTTAGCATTCATTTGGGTCAGCACTCTCGCGATTTGCTTTTTGAGACCTCCAAGTTCTTTCACATTCTTGGATCTTGAGCCCTCGGCTTTAAAACTTACAACGCGCACTTCCTCGCGTAATGTCGCGAGCTTTTTGACAAGTTCGCCCTTTGTTATTCCTTTTAAATTTTCTTGCTTTAATTTAGCCATAAAATTATTGCTTATGCGCCCTGGAAATAATCCTGGTTTTGAGCGGAAGCTTGGTGCCGGCTTTGCGCAATGCTTCGTGGGCAACCGCTTTTTCCGCGCCATCCACTTCAAAAATAATCCGTCCCGGGAAAACATCAAAGCAATATCCCTGCGGATCTCCTTTTCCTTTTCCCATGCCCACTTCGGCGGCCTTGGCGGTATAAGGACGATCTGGAAAAATACGAATCCAGTATTTGCCGGTTTTGGTTAAAGTGCGGGAAATCACCTTTCGGGCGGATTCAATTTGGGTTGATTTTACGCGCGCCTGAGTTTCGGATTTTAGACCGTAAGAACCAAAAGCCAGCCGAGTGCCGCGAGTATCCGGCGACCGCATTTTCGGATTTGAGCGCTGGGTCTGCCATTTTCTGAATTTTACTTTCTTGGGTAATAACATATTTTAATCCATTTTCTTTTTATTCTCTGATAAATTTCCTTCTTTTTTCCTGTCGGCAAAAATTTTACCGCGGTAAATCCAAACTTTTATGCCGACAACCCCGTATGAGAGCGTCGCGCGCTCGCGCTTGAAATCTATGTCCGCGCGGAAAGTCTGAAGCGGAATGCTTCCGCGCTTGAGCTCTTCCGTACGGGCAATTTCAGCTCCGCCTAAACGGCCGGACAGGACCACTCGCGCGCCTTCCACCCCGCGGGCAGTCATGACTTTCTCAATAATCTGCTTGATCACCCGACGATAAGGCATTCTTTTTTCCAATCCTTCGGCAATCATATAGGCCACGATAGCGGCATCAGCTTCCGGATTTGAAACTTCCACAATTTCAAGCTTAAAGTCTTCCGGTCTTGGAAGTTTTAACGTGTCCATTTTCTTCAAGATATCTTCCCTGAGTTTTGCCGCCCCTTCACCATTGCGTCCGATGATAAGGCCCGGTCTGGAGGTTTTTATGATAAAGCGAGTGGCTTTCCGACTTCTTTCAATTTCAATAACGGAAACATACATCCCGCGCAATTTTTTTTCCAAATATTGGCGGATTAAGACATCGCCTTTCAGATAAGCAACATATTTTTTCGGGTCGGCAAACCAGCGGGACTTCCAGTCTTTTAGTATAATCAATCTATGCGCATATGGGTGGACTATTTTTGACATTGTATTAGGTGCTAGGTGCTAGTGACTAGTTGCTAGTGAATTTGAATTCTCTAGAACCTAGAAACTAGAACCTAATTTGTTACTTCTTTTTCCCTTTTGTCTTCTTCACTTTCACTGGAATTACTTTTTCCGCTAATAATAAATTCAAGTGGCTGGTGCGCTTATTTATCCTGTGCCCTGTTCCCATCGCTGCCGGCATCATTCTTTTCATCACGATGCCTTTATCCACCCGTAATTCTTTTATGAATAAATTATCCATTTCTATGCCCATTTGTTTTGCATTGGCCACCGCCGAAAGTAGAAGTTTCTTGATTGGAAGTCCGGCGCGTTTCGCCAAAAAATCCAGCTGGGCAACCGCTTCCGCCACGCTTTTGCCTTTAATCAATCCGGCTACTAAGCGGACCTTTCTTGGGGATTGTCTGTAGTTTTTTAAAAATGCTTTCATTTGATATAATTTAAATTTATTTTTACTATTTGTTCTTTGTTGAGACTATAACTAGTTTTTTAAAAATGCTTTCATCTCTTTTTATGATTATTTTTTACTTGTCGCGGCATCAGTGGCGGCGGCAGTTGCGGATTTCGCCTGGGTTATTTCGGCTTCTTTCTTTTTCATTTCAAGTTCTTTCTGCATCTTTCCTCCATGTTTCATGAATTTTTTGGTCGGGGAAAATTCTCCCAGCCGGTGCCCAACCATGTCTTCGGTGACTAAAACCTCCACATGGGTTTTGCCGTTATAAACGCCAAAAATGAAACCGAGCATCTCCGGAGATATGACACAGGCTCTTTTCCAGGTTTTGACCATCGGTGTGTTGAGCGGGTTTTTGCCGGCAATTTTTTTTAAGAGCTTTTCGTCAACATTCAGTCCTTTTTTGATTGATCTGGTCATGGATAGGCAATAAAAAAGCTCCTAACGAGCTTGGTTTTATAATAGCAAATTGAAGAAAAATGTCAATTATTAAAGAAAAAGGGGCTCGCCAAAACGAAGGCGAACCCCGGAGGCCCGCACGCGGTGACCTCACGAAAACGATGTGGACTGGGCGTAGTGCTACTGGTAGCGCCGACTGCGATTCGTGTTTGCCTGCCAGGGCCGGGGCAGGACAAACGCTCCCGTCGGAACGACGGACCGACTCCAGTGGTTAGCGCCTTCGGAACGAAGTAATGCCCGCTTCTCGTGTTGCACACCCAGGCGCTTAGACCTCTTCACGTGCGACTGACGATGCGGCATGCCGAATGCCTTTCTGGACCTGCTCCCATCGCTGGGAAACGGTGTGGCCACTAAAGAGCAGGTCCGTTTATATTTATAACATTTATATGAAATAAGGCAAGCAAAATACAACCCCCTTTCATTCCCCTTACACCTCACCCGGCTTTCAGCCACCCTCTCCTTGACAAGGAGAGGGGCTGGGGGTGAGGTCTTATTTATTCTTACCAGTCTTGCGGCGGGAAACGATAAAAATATTTGAGTATTTCTTCGGTCCGCGTGTTTTGCGTCCTCCGGTAACTTTGCCCCACATTGTCTTCGGGCGCTTGGTGCCTCGGCCCTGTCTGCCTTCGCCGCCTCCATATGGATGGTCTACCGGGTTCATCGCGGTTCCACGAACAGTTGGCCGTATTCCCTTCCAGCGGGAACGCCCAGCCTTTCCGTAATTTTCCAAATGATGTTCCTCGTTCGAAACCGTGCCGACGGATGCCCAGCAATTTTCATTTATCTTTCTGATTTCCGTTGAGGGCATTTTTAAATTCGTATATCCGTCAGCGTTAGCAACCACTTGCGCGAAGATGCCCGCCGAACGGCCGATTTTCGCGCCGCCACCTGGCTTGATTTCAATATTATAAACAAAAGTTCCAACCGGAATATTTTTGAGAGAAAGCCTATTGCCGGCTTTAAGCTCGGCTTTTTCAGATACGATAAAAATCATGCCGGGTCTAACTGATTTTGGTAATACCACATATCTTTTTTCTCCATCCCGATAAACGGCCAACCCGATAAAAGCCGAGCGATTCGGATCGTATTCAACCGACTTTATTTTTGCCGGAATTTCTTTTTTGTCATACAAAAAATCAACTTCGCGGAAAAGACGCTTGTGCCCACTGCCCTTATGCCTCATGGTGATGCGCCCCTGGCTATTGCGGCCAACACTGCGCCTGAAGCCATAGGTAAGAGATTTGACGGGTTTTGAAGTCGTCAAAACTCCCCTGTAGCTCACATTGGTCATTTGTCTTCTTGATTTGCTTGTCGGTTTATATGTTTTCATTATATAAATTCTATTTTGTCACCCTTTTTTAAATAAACAAGTGCTTTTCTGCCTCCGCCTTTCACTCCAGCCTTGCCTTTTGACATAATATTTTTCCTTGGAATACTTAGAACATTCACTTTTACCGGCTTTACCTTGTAAAGCATAAAAACAGCTTTCTTGATTTCTGTCTTATTGGCGGATTGCGCAACATCAAAAATATAAACATTCTGCTCGGCAGCAAAAGATGCTTTTTCTGTAACTCTTGGATTTTTAATAATTGTTTTCATGATTTTTATAGTTTTTCGTTCTTTGTAATTTTTGAAGACCGTAGTAGGGCTAAAAAATTATAAAGAACGAAAAACTACCCTCTGGATTCTAAAAATTTTACTGCCTCGGCGGGATTTTCTATTAAAAGGTATTGATGATTAAGCACGTCCATTGGGTTCAGGTTTTTCAGGAAAACTATTTCCAGCTGGGGCAAGTTCCTGAAGCTTTTTTCCGCTTTTTCACTGCGCCCGAAGAGCGCTGTGAGAATTCGGGATTTTTTTGATGCGGCAAATGGCTTTAATCCCGTTGCTTTTGCCAAATTTTTCATAACATCAAGGGCTTTTTGGGTCTTCATTTCAGGCAAAATAAGCGTATCGATAAAAATGACTTCTCCGTCTTTCAGCTTCTTGGAGAGGACAGAGAAAAGAGCCTGTGCGCGCATCTTTTTTGAGATTTTTCTCTTGTAATTTTTCTCCGCCAATGGGCCGTGTGTTACACCTCCGCCAACCCAAATCGGGCTTCGAGAGGACCCATGCCGCGCGCGTCCGGTTCCCTTCTGTTTCCAGGGCTTCCTGCCTCCGCCGCGCACTTCTCCGCGGTCTTTGGTGTCTGCCGTGCCGGCACGCTTGTTGCTGCGCATTCCTTCCACGACTTGGTGCACCAAGTCCGTCCGCCATTTGGCGCCGAAAACTTTTACCGGAAGATTTATTTTTCCGGTCTCGGTTCCTTTTTGATTGTATATTTTTGCTTCCATGAATTTTTCTGATATCATTTTGCTTTTTGTGATTTTTGAAGACCGTCGTAGGGCTAAAAAATTACAAAAAGCAAAATGCTATCATCTGCTTATTACTTCCACCAAAGTCCCACGCCGGCCGGCGATTGCTCCTTTAACCAGCATTAAATTATTTTCCTTATCCACTAAAACAACTTGCAGATTTTTCTGAGTGATGCGGTCGGAGCCCATTCTGCCCGCCATTCTCATCCCCTTCGGTACATGAGTCCGCAGACCTCCGCCGATGCTTCCGGGTTCCCGTTCCGAATGCTTTTGGCCGTGAGTGCGCGGGCCGCCATGAAAGCCGTGACGCTTCACGACACCTTGAAAGCCTTTGCCTTTGGAAATACTGGAAACTTCTATCTTGTCGCCGGGAACAAAGACTGAAACATCAATACTGGCGCCTTCTTTAACGTCTATTTTATCTCCGGATTTGAGCCTGAACTCTTTAAGATTTTTGTAGAAAGCGCCCTTCATCGCTCCGGCGCGGGATTTTGTGATTCTTTCTTTTTTTTGCGCACCGAAACCAACCTGAACGGAATCATAGCCGTCTTTGGATTTTTCAAAAATCCTTGTTACCGTCACGGGTCCCGCCGAAAGTATTGTTACCGGAATGACAACGCCATCTTCGGAAAAATATTCCGTCATATTTTCTTTTGTCCCAAGTATGAATTTCATAATCTACATCATTTTCACGTCAATATCGACTCCGGAAGGAAGCGAAAGATTAGTCAGGGCTTCAACGGTCTTAGCATTCGGATTTATAATGTCAATCAACCGTTTATGCACTCTTATTTCAAACTGTTCCCGCGTATTTTTATAAATGAAAGGAGAACGGTTGACTGTGTATTTTTTTATTTCGGTCGGCAATGGCACAGGACCCACAATTACGGCATCATAACGCATAGCGGTATCCATAATCTGTTTAATGGAAGCATCCAAAATCTTGCTCTCGTAAGCGCGAACCCGGATGCGGAGAACTACTTTACTGTCGCTCCCGCTTATATGGACAGATTTCTCTTTTTTGGGAGAAACTTTGGATTTTTTAGCTATTTTTGTGGTCTTCGTCACTGCCGTTTTTTTTACCACTTTCGGCTTTTTTATTTTTGTCTCTGTTGTTGTCATTTGAATTAGGTTCTAGTTTGTAGGTTCTAGCTTTTAGATTTTTAATGAACTTCACTGGTCACCAGCACCTAGACACTAGTCACTCAAAGATTTTGGGCTACCCCAAAATCTTTGTAACGACTCCCGCACCGACAGTCTTGCCCCCTTCGCGGACAGCGAATCTTTGGGACTCCTCCAGCGCAACCGGAGTAACTAATTTAACCGTAATTTTAACTGTATCCCCCGGCATAACCATTTCCGTGCCTTCGGCAAGAGTCACGTCGCCAGTCACATCCGTTGTGCGAATATAGAACTGAGGCTTATAGCCCTTGAAGAACGGGGTGTGGCGCCCGCCTTCTTCTTTTTTCAAAACGTATATTTCGCAAGTAAAATTATCATGCGGGGTAACTGTCCCCGGTTTTGCCAGAACCTGCCCACGAGTAATGTCCTCTTTTTTCAAACCCCGGAGAAGAACGCCGGCATTGTCGCCAGCCATACCTTCCTGCAGATTTTTGTTGAACATTTCAATTCCGGTAACGGTTGTTTTTTGAGTTGGTTTAATCCCGACAACTTCCACTTCCTCGCCAACTTTTACCAATCCTCTTTCGATCTTGCCAGTCACAACTGTGCCTCGGCCCTCAATTGAGAAGATGTCTTCAACCGGCATAAGGAAAGGCTTCTTGATGTCTCGCTCCGGAATCGGGATGTAGGTATCAAGGGCGTTGACAAGTTCAAGAATTTTCTTGGCCCATTCATCATCAAGAGATTTTGATTCAAGAGCTTTAAGCGCGGAACCGCGGATAACCGGAGCGTCTTTCCCGTCAAATCCCTGCTTGGTCAGAAGTTCGCGGATTTCTTCTTCAACGAGATCAATCATGTCTTTATCTTCAACCATATCGCATTTGTTCAGGAAAACAATCATTTTTGGCACGCCGACTTGTTTCGCAAGAAGAACGTGTTCGCGGGTCTGAGGCATCGCGCCGTCAGTCGCCGCAACTACAAGAATAGCGCCGTCCATCTGAGCGGCACCGGTAATCATATTTTTGATGTAATCCGCGTGTCCGGGAGCATCGATGTGCGCATAGTGGCGGGCATCGGTCGCGTACTCGTTGTGGGAAATGTTAATGGTAATTCCCCGGGCTTTTTCTTCGGGAGCGTTATCAATCTGATCAACCCCGCGGAGCCTGACTGTTTTTCCGGCCATATTCAACACGTGCAAGATTGCAGCGGTCAAAGTGGTCTTTCCATGGTCAACGTGACCGATGGTGCCGACATTGATATGCGGCTTATCTCTCTTAAATTCTTCTGCCATATAAATTTTGGGCTAATAGTTAAGACTCAACGTACGAGAACCAGTCGCTAAGGCCTAATTACTAACGATAATTAATAACTAATAATAAAAAATCAATACAAAAGACCCGAAAGGGCCTTAGGAATATAATAGCAGATTAAAAAATGTTGTCAAACGGAATATTCCTGTATAATTTCCTCAAGGAGTCTTTTTGCTTCTGCGTCTTGTATGGTTGGTAATGCTTTTTTGGCTTCTCTTATATAAAAATCTCTGATATTATTTCCCTCCAAATCCTCACAGGGATCATTAATATGTTTAATCAGGAATAATGCTAATTCCATATCTGTCGCTTTCTCTTTTTTTCTTAAGCCTTCATCCATAAAAGAATTATATCGCATTTACTTATATTTTCTTATCTCCTCGCAGAGTTTCTGGGCTTCCTTTTTGGGATTTTCGGAGAAAATTATGCTGCGGGAAGAATTGATGATAAGCCCGAGGCCTTGGCTATTTAGCCCGGCTTCTAGCACGGATTTTATATCCCCGCCTTGCACACCTATGCCGGGAACCAAAAAAGTCATTTCGCCGACAAGATTCCTGATTTTTTTCATTTCTTCCGGATAGGTCGCGCCGACGACTAGTAGGCAATTATCATTCTTGTTCCAATCCTTAGAAACTTTTTCTGCCACAATCTGCCAAAGCGGCCTCGCCTCGCCGAAACTTTGTGAAGGCGGGTTGCTTACCATTAAGTCCTGTAATTCTCCCGCGCCCGGATTTGATGTTCGGCATAAAATAATACAACCTTTATCTTTTCTGTTTAAAAATGGCTGCAATGCTTCGCCGCCTAGATAAGGATGAATAGTAATTGCATCAAAACCAAACCAGTCAAAAAGTTCATCCACATAGCCCTGATTGGTATTGCCGATATCCGCGCGCTTGCAATCACAAATTAGAAAGATGTCAGGGTAATTTTTTTGAAGATATTCCATTGTTTCTTTTAGCTCTTTTAATCCCTGGTCCCCGCGCGCTTCATAGAAAGCGATATTCATTTTGAAAGCGGCGGCGTATTCATGCGTTTCCTCAATAATATATTTATTAAAAGAGAATTGCGGCATTTCGTCGGTCAAAAACCGGTCGGGTATTTTCTCAAAATCCGCATCCAAACCAACACAAAGCAGTGAATTTATTTCTTTGGCTCTTTGGTTGTATTTGTCTATAATCATGATTTGGATATACGTATTTAAATACGTATTCGAATACGTATTTATTTTTTGATTCCCTTGGTCATAGCCCGACCTATGGACGAGGCTAAAAACTTTTTCCCATGGCCAAATTTTGTATTTATAGGGACTCTAGCTTTACATAATGGACAATTCTTCTCTTTGTATGATGGAATTTTAAAAATCCCAAGCGCGAAAAATGGAACTCCGATGCTTTTGGAATTTACTAATTTTGGATCTCGGTTTATCATGACACCGGCAGCAATCACTTTACCTCCGGCCTTTCTTACACTATTGATTACTTTTTTTACTGAACCACCTGTTGTCGTTGTGTCTTCAACGACAAGCACACGCTTATCTTTAACCATTATGTCATAACCTCGTTTAAATATCTGATTATTTTCAAGAGTTTTTTCGGTAAAAATGCTTAAAACTTCCTTTTTGGAAATTTTACTTAAATGATATGCTGTCCATTGGGAAAATGGAATCCCGGCAACGGCCGGAGAAATAACAACTTCAATATTTTTATTTTTAAATTTCTGAGCAAATAATTTTCCGACCTCTGATACATATTCTGTGTGGGGTAGAAGTGCATCCTTATTAATATAGGCTGGCATATGATTCCCGGAGGTACCCACCAAATGACTATTGGTAATTATAGCTCCGACACTTTTCAAAATATTCAAAACTTCTTTCATAAATTTATCCTAACCTTTCCTTTATCTCTTTGGCAAGATAAGGGTTCCACATTGCTCCGGTCGCCGACATTACAAAATCCGCTCCGGCCTCGCGGTATTCAAAGAAATCATCCGCCGTGGTTACTCCCCCAACACCGATAATTTGGAAATTATAATTAAATTTTTCGCGCAATTTTTTTAATTTCCGGACCATATTGAGCCCCGCCCATTTGATGGCGTGACCACAGACCCCGCTTTTTAATCTTCCCTCTCCCGGAAGCGCCTGATTGCCATTTTCATCCACAATTTCTGCAGCAATAGTATTGATGGCAGAAATACCTTGCACGACAGAGCCAATTTCTTTTACAAAACTTTTCAATGCCTCATCGTCTTTAAAATATCCAATTTTTATAATAAGAGGAGTATTTTCTATTACTTTTTTGATTACACGAGCCACTTTCACACTTCGCTCTGTGTCATAACAAAGTAAATTATTGGTGCCTTCATTTGGGCAACTTAAATTTACTTCAATAACCGACACATTTGTTTCTTTCATAAGCCTTGCAACCATAGCATAATCATTTATATATTCTTCCACACTCTGTTCTTCTTTTTTTGTACCTTGAAAAGCACCGACGACAATTTGCCCGGTATGGGCATATAACACAGCATTACTCAAGTCTTTTTGCCAAAATTCTGACTCGCGTGACGGCACACCAAAAGAGTTGGTGATAGAAAGTGGTTCATGATAATTTCTATCTGCCACTAGCGTCCCTTGTGCTTTTTCTAAAGTTAAATCTCCATCAACTTTTACAGACATAACATTTGGCCATGGATGGCAGGGATATTTTCTACTGCGGACTGTTTTGTAAGTGACAATATCGAAACCTTTTTCGAGTGCCGCCTTTACAAAATTTCCATTAATTAGCGGTCCGGCCGGAATACCAAAAGGTGAATTTACTTTAAAACCAAGAAAATCATACCTCGGCCCGCTAGTGTCAAGAGTCGAACTCTGGACATTTTCCCTTTCTTTGTTGGCAAAAGCGCCAAAAGGCCCTTGTTCAAAGTTTTCTTCGTAGGTTTTTCCCGGGTCGTAAAAGGGGGTGTGAAGCATTATTCATAATACTAGCAAAAAATTAGCTGAATAGAAATTCAGAACAATGATTTTGCCGGTACGGATTTTTTGAAGCTTAAAAAATCCTGAAGTTTTCGCGCCGTCGCGCTCAAAACCCCTTAAAATCATTGTTCTAATTTCTATTTTCTGGCAGCAATAATAGTCTCCGCGACATTGTTTGGCACAATATCGTATCTAAAGAATTCCATCGTGAAGGACGCGCGGCCTTCGGTCATAGAACGCAGTCCGGTCATATAACCAAACATTTCAGAAAGAGGCACAATCGCTTTAATAACTTTATTCATTCCGCGGTCTTCCATTCCCTCAATTAGGGCACGCTTGGAAGAAAGATTCCCGGTAACATCTCCCATAAATTTATCCGGCGTGACAACTTCCACTTTCATCATCGGTTCTAAAATCATCGGATTGGCGCGACGGCAGGCATCCTGAATTGCCATTGAAGCGGCAATTTTGAAAGCCATTTCATTGGAGTCAACTTCGTGATAGCTTCCGTCCCAAAGATCTACCGATACATTTACTATTTTAAATCCGGCCAAAACCCCGCGGTCTAGCCCTTCTTTGAATCCTTTTTCACAGGGCGCGATATATTCCTGCGGGATTACGCCTCCTCTAATGCTGTTGACGAATTCAAAACCCGCGGATCTTTTCGTGTTTTTCGGCAAGTCTTCCAGTTCTTCCTTGGTCAGCATTTCCATCGGCTTTACTTTAATTTTTACGTGCCCGTAGTTTCCGCGTCCGCCCGACTGCTTGATGTATTTTCCTTCCGCTTCCGATGTGCCGGTGATGGTCTCGCGGTATGCGACCTGTGGCTTACCGACATTCGCTTCCACAGTAAACTCGCGCTTCATACGGTCCACAATAATTTCCAAATGTAATTCTCCCATTCCGGCGATAATTGTTTCTCCCGTTTCCTGGTCAGTGGTTACTTTGAAAGTAGGGTCTTCCTGGGCCAGGCGGTTCAAAGCCATGCCCATTTTTTCCTGGTCAGCTTTGGTTTTCGGCTCAATTCTCAGCGATATGACCGGCTCGGGAAAAACAATTCTATTCAATTCAATCGGATTGTTCTCATCGCAAATAGTATCGGAGGTAATCGTATCTTTCAATCCCACGGCCGCCGCGATTTCTCCGGCAAAAACCTGTTTCACCTCTTCGCGGTCATTGGCATGCATCCGGAGAATCCGGCCGATGCGTTCTTTGTTGCGCGTGCGTGGATTATAGACATAAGACCCGGCCATCAAGCTCCCGGAGTAAACGCGGAAAAAAATAATCTGTCCGACGAATGGATCGGTCGCCACTTTGAAAGCCAATGCTGCAAACGGTTCTGAATCAGAAGCATGACGTTCCAAAGGTTCTTCGGTACCCGGATTAATGCCCGGAATCGGCGGAATATCCGTTGGGGCCGGCAAATAGTCAACGACAGCATCAAGCACAAGCTGGACGCCTTTGTTCTTCAGCGCCGAGCCGGCAAAGACCGGAAAAATTTCATTATTGATGACGGCTTTACGAAGAGTCTTCTTTAAAACATCCATATTTGGAATAACACCTTCCAAATATTCGGTCATCATTGCCTCGTCTGTCTCAACTATTTTTTCAATAAGCTCACTGCGGTATTTTTCCGCTTCGGCTATTAGGCTCTCCGGAATTCCTGCCTGCGCAGTCAGGTCTTTTTCAATTACCTTATTACCCATTTCTCCTTCAAAATAATAAGCCTTCATACGCATAAGGTCTATAACTCCTTCATGTTTTTCTTCAAGCCCGATGGGAATCTGCATCCGAACGGCTTTTTTGCTGAGCCGGTCCAAAATAGTCGCATATGAATGTTCGAAAGAAGCTCCGGTTCTGTCTAGTTTGTTAATAAAACAAATGCGGGGAACTTTGGCTTCATCCGCATAGCGCCAGTTTGTCTCGGATTGCGGCTCCACTCCGGCTACCCCGTCAAAAACGACGACCGCGCCGTCCAAAACGCGGAGGGAGCGTTTCACTTCTACGGTAAAATCAATGTGTCCGGGAGTATCTATTATATTAAAACGGTGTTTTAAATTTTTATTTTTTAAATCGTAAGTTGGAGTCCAAAAACATGTGACAGCCGCGGAAGTAATAGTAATTCCACGCTCTCGCTCCTGCTCCATCCAGTCGGTAACCGTATCGCCTTCATGCACTTCACCGATTTTGTGAGAGACGCCGGTATAAAAAAGCACCCGCTCCGTGGTAGTCGTCTTGCCCGCGTCAATATGCGCGATAATTCCAAAATTTCTAACTTTTTCTAAAGGATAGTCTCGTTCCATATATTTAAATTACCAGGCGAAGTGCGCAAAAGCCTTGTTGGCTTCGGCCATCTTGTGAGTGTCTTCTTTCTTTTTAATCGCCGAGCCTTCATTCTTGGAAGCGGCAATCAATTCGTCGGCGAGTTTCAAATGCATTGGACGTCCTTTGCTATTGCGAGCTGCATCGCGAATCCAGCGCATCGCAAGCGCTAGCCTGCGTTCGGGACGGACTTCTATCGGCACTTGGTAATTCGCGCCCCCGATGCGCTTGGAACGCACTTCGGTCGTCGGACCGGCATTTCTTAATGCCAAGTCAAAAATTTCCAATGGATTCGGGTTGCCTGTCTTTTCTTTGATAATATCAAAAGCCTGATACATAACCTTCCGGGCGGTTTCTTTTTTGCCGGACCACATAATGTAGTTGATAAACTTCTCCAGTTTCTGGGAATTGTATATAAAATCCGGCTCCACAATATTACGATTTTTTATTTTTCTGCGCATAAAAATTCATTAACCATTTGCTTCTTTGTCGCCCACATTTACTTTGAGAGCTTTGGCTTTCCCTTCTTTTCTCGGCTTTTTATTCCCATAAAGAGACCTGCCTTGTCGGCGCTTTTCGATTCCTTGGGTATCCAAAACTCCGCGCACGATGTGATATCGGACTCCGATCAAATCTTTCACGCGCCCTCCGCGGAGCATGACCACGGAGTGTTCTTGCAGATTGTGCCCTTCACCCGGGATATAAGCCGTCACTTCCATTCCATTGGTCAGGCGCACTCTTGCAATTTTTCGCAGAGCCGAGTTCGGCTTTTTGGGAGTCGTGGTTGAGACTTTCACGCAAACGCCGCGCTTGAAAGGCGCCGGGAAATAAACCGGTCTGTTTTTCAGAACATTAAATCCCCTGGCCAGAGCCACTGTCTTTGTTTTGGAGCGGACTTTGACCCTATTTTTCTTGATTAATTGATTGATTGTCGGCATATGAAACAAAAAGTCCCTAAAAGGACTTAAATTAATATACTATTTTTAAATCTAAAATGCAAGACCGGTAGCAATATGGAAAAGAAAAGCCAGTATCGGATATAGATAACCGGAAAAGAAAATAATAAAAACGAGCAATAAAATCAGCGCGTATTGCTCATAAGCAAAAATAAATGAAGAAAATGACTCGGGTAAGAAAGAAAAAAGTATCTTGGAGCCATCCAGGGGCGGAATTGGGATTAAATTAAAAATTCCCAAAGCTAAATTCACGATTACGATTGCGGAAGTTATAAAATAAAAGCCGGATGGCAGGACAAAACTGGAACTAAAACGAATAATCAGTCCAAATACAATCGCAATAAGAAAATTGGCCGAGACTCCGGCAACGGCAACGGCTATTGTCCCCCATTTCCTGTCGCTTAAATTGTCAGGATTGTAGGGCACGGGTTTTGCCCAGCCGAAGAGGAATCCGGCCTTAGATAAAATGAGGAAAGCCGGCAAGATTATTGAGCCGAATAAATCCAAGTGCTTGAGCGGGTTCAGGGTCAGACGGCCGGCATTTCTGGCAGTATTATCGCCGAAATATTCCGCCATAAAGCCGTGTGAAACTTCGTGAATCACGATAGACATAATCAATATAGCGATATAAAAAATTGCATCAATTCCTACCATATTATTTGCGTTCTTATAAATTTAATGATAGCATGAACGGCATGAAAAAAATATGTGCAGTAACTAAAAAGAGTTCAATTGTCGGAGGCGGATACTCCAACAGAACCCGCGCCACTAAATTCAACCCGACCGGCAAGGTCCGAAAATATCCGAATCTTCAGAAAAAGAAAGTTTTTATTCCCGAACTCAATAAAACAATTAATATAGAAATTTCCGCCCGCGGCCTGCGCACCATGAAAAAGCGCGGCGCTTATGCCACGCTCCTAAAAGCTGGATTGATAAAAGCGTAAGAAAAAATTATAATTTCAACGAGAGGTGTACATGAAACCAAATCCAAGTGCTCCTCTTTTTAGTAGGGAGAGGAGCGGAAAACGGGTGGCTGAAAAGACCAAACCCTGCAAAGCCGGTTGCGGGGTCGTGATAGAGAAGGGGGCCACGTGCTACCGGTTGGTTCCTGATATCACAAGTGCAAAGTCCCCGCTCTTTGGAGACTACTGCAGCGAGAGCTGCGCTGGCCGGGCTCTGTGGATGGCTGTCGGCCAAAAATGCACAATCCACTGACCACTATCGGCAAAATCAAGTCTCGCAAGACCTAAAGAGGTCCTCGCGAGACTTCTTTAGTTTAAGAGTAATTAGGCTGGAACGAAAGTAAGCGCTGTTCCCTTTTTGCCGGAGCGACCGGTTCGGCCGATGCGGTGCACGTATGTGTCGTAGGTCTGCGGCACGTCGTAGTTGATGACGTGAGTGACATCCGGAATATCGAGCCCCCTAGCGGCGACATCCGTCGCAATTAATATATTTATTTGGTCTTTCTTAAACGAATCCAAAATTTTAATGCGTTCGCGGCTTCTTTTATCTCCGTGAATGCCTTCCGCTTTGAATCCCATATGTTTAAGTTCTTTAGCAAGGGTGTCCACACTATGTTTCATTTCGCGGAAAATTAAAACTTTATCCGAACCATCTTTTTTCAAAACTTCGTGCAGTTTTTCCAGTTTTTCTTCTTTACCTCGAACACGAATAACATCCTGGTCAATATTTTTCAATGTCTCGCCGGAAATTACGGAAATAAAAACCGGGTCTTTCAGATACTGTTCGGTTAATTTTCTAATATCCGGAGAAAGCGTCGCTGAAAAGAAAAGCGTCTGGCGCTCTTTCGGAGTCTTGCCGATTATATAAACCATATCGTCCCGAAATCCCATATCGAGCATTCGGTCAGCTTCGTCAAGGACTACACTATGACAGGTAGACAAGTTTAAAACCTTTTTATCAATCAAATCCCGCAAACGTCCGGGTGTGCCGATGACGAACGAAACTCCCATTTTTATTTCCCTGATTTGCTTCATTATCGGCAGTCCTCCCACGCAGGCAACCGAAAACATCCCGAGACCAAAAGCAAGATTTTTAAAATCAGCCTCTATCTGCAGCGCGAGCTCGCGGGTTGGCGCCATTATTAAGACCGTTTCTCTTTTGGCTTGCCCTTTGGTTTTGGAAATTTTTTCTATCAAAGGAAGCAGAAAGGCCGCAGTTTTACCCGTGCCGGTATTGGCCATGCCAAAAACATCCTTGCCTTCCATAACCGCTAGCATTGCTTGGTCCTGAATGGGTCTTGGATTTGTATATCCGGCTTTTGTAATATTTTTATGAAGTTGCGGATGAAAAGGAAAATCGGCAAAACTATGCTTGGGTATATAAGCTTTCTCCTCCACGTAAACATTTTTTTTAACGAAACGCGAAAAATCTATCCGTTCTCCGCGGCTTCTTTTGTTATTTCCACCCACTCTCTTAAAAGAATGTGGGCGGGAATTATTAAACTTTCCCCCACCGAAACGAGGTTTCGCCCGAAAGGCAGAAGTGTGGCTTCCGAATTTTTTCGGATGAGCCGTCTTGTGTGTGTACATAATGGGTCACTCCCAATATGTTAGTAGATGAGAATGATATTTCAAGAGTAGCATTTATAACTTATTTTGTCAATGTTTCTATGGTTTTTGTGATAATTTCACCCAAAGAATCATAATACACGAAGAGAAAATTTTTGTGGTCAATTCCCCTGATAATCCTGCCGACCGTCCGCTCTCTGTGCGCCACCGCCAGGACAGGAATACCTCTTTTTTCTATAGCGGTTGCCATTTCATATCCAAGACCGATGGAAGGATAGTCGCAAATTGCGAGCATGCAATCCGCTTTCATTACACAATTTTTTATATCAAAATCATAAATTTCTCGCGGAGAAAGCGGGTGAGCGGTCGAAAGATCAGCCAATCCTTTGAATTCCAAAATTTCAAAAGATTTGCTAAGTTCTTTTTTTACCTCCTCCACCATTTGTAAAAAAGTGTCTTTTTTATCGGCGGGCAAGAGAGTCAGACTACAACCAATATAAAGTTTCTTTTTCATTTTATTCAAATTGATGCCCTATTATATTCTCGGAATCTTTTTTATTGAAAAAAATTTCGCTGTTTTCTAATAAGTAAACGTTTTTTATCCCCGCCCCAATCATTTTGTTCCAGCACGGCTCGCAACACCACCAATGTCCCCACATATAAAGATCCGCCCCTGACACATCATGCCCTCTGTCTTTTGCATCTTGGATGGCGCGGCCTTCGCCATGATTTTTCGGATGACATCCTTCGCAAAGTTCGTAACCTTCTCCGGTAGGAATATGCCGTTTGACGCGTTCACATTCGTGGGTCTGATGATAAACGCTGCCATTTGCGCCTCGACCGATAACCTTGTCGTCTTTCACAATCAGGCTGGTGTTCGGCATTTCTTTATCTAAAGAGTGAAGACGTGCGTATTCTTTAGCTTCTGCCATATATTTATTAGAGATTGGAACATAAAAAATAGTCTGTCCGGGTGGTACATAAGGAGATTGGTATTTGGTATTTTTTTGATTACTTTCCATAATTTTTTTATTCATATATACTTTACTATATGACAACTTTCGACACAATCTACCAAAATATCATCAAAAAAATAATGGAAGAAGGCATAGAAGAATTAAACGAGCGTACGGGACATAAATTAAAAATATTGCCCGGAGTTAGCTTCCAAATTGATGTGGAGAAAGAAGGTTTCCCTATTCTTACTCTCCGCAAGAATCCAATCAAATCGCCAATCGCCGAACAAGTCTGGTTTATTACCGGCGATAAAGATACAGCTTTTTTGCGGCAATACACGAAAATGTGGGATGAGTTTATTGAAGAAGATGGAACCATAACTTCCGCCTATGGATACAGGTGGCGGCATCACTTTGGGCGGGACCAGCTGGACCAATTGATAAAGCATCTGCAAAATGAGCCACATTCAAGGCAAGGGGTGGTGGTCACCTGGGACCCGGGAGATGACGGACTTTACGGGAAAGACTTGAAAGGAACATACAAAAAAAACGCGCCCTGCCCTTTTGCTTTTACAGCCAATATCATCGGCGGACGATTGCATTTACACAATATTGTGCGTTCAAACGATATGATGCTGGGCTGTCCGTTTGACACTTTCGGTTTTTGCCTCTTGATGTATGCGCTTGCGCAAAAGTTGGGCGTCAAGCCGGGTATTTACACGCACAGCATTTCCAACGCGCATATTTATGATAATCATTATGAAGGAGCAAAAGAGCTGATAAACAGAAAAAATGACCATTTAAATATTTTTCCAAAATTACCGGAAAATATTTATGACCGGGCGGAGAAAAGAGACGAAAAATTGGTAGGTGAAATTTATGAGGCATTCGCTCCATTTTATAAACCAAATGACCCTATATTGGGTCTTGATATAGTTAAATAAATGATTTCACTTATCGCGGCTATCGGTAAAAATAATGAACTCGGAAAAGGCAATAATCTGCTCTGGAAATTCCCTGCTGACCAGAAACATTTCAAAGAAATTACAACGCTCCACTCAGTCATAATGGGCAGAAAAACTTTTGAATCCATAGGAAGACCTTTGCCCAACAGGAGAAATATTGTAATTTCGCGGGATGTAAAATATAAAAAAGAAGGAATTGAGGTCGCGCAGTCGCTCGCGGGCGCACTTGATTTGATTAAAGATACAAATGAAGAAATTTTTATAATCGGCGGAGCGGAAATATATAAACAAATTATGCCTATCGCCGATAAACTTTATATTACACACATTGAAGCCGAAGAAAAAGATGCCGACGTCTTTTTCCCTGAAATTATTCTGGCCGCTTGGAATGAGGTATTTCACGAAGAGCATGAAGCAGACGAAAAAAATCCAATTCCATACACTTTCTCGATTTATAAAAAAATCTAAGGATCTTTTCTGGTTTTTATCCGGATAAAAACATCTTTACCATCAGGAGATTTCTTTTTTTTATATTTTCTATGTTTATTGATTTCAATTTTTCTGACTAATTCTTTTTCTAAATCAAAACCAATAATTCCGGACACGCCAAGTAAAAAGATTGCCACATCGGCAATTTCTTCCGCCACACCTTCTTCACGTTTATTATATTTATGAAATGCCTCTGAGAGTTCTTCGTGGGCATGACAAAACTCCAACGCAATATCAGTCGTGTTGAATCCTTTCTCCAGCTTATTTCGCATTACTTCTTTTTGCAGTTCCTTTAAATCAATCATAAATTATTTTTCTTCCACTACAACTTTTTTAATCCCTAAACTGGCGGCCATTTTGGCGCAAGCCGGACATGGCGCTATTTTACAATACATCGTGGTATTGTCGAGCGGAACCCCAAACTTCAGAGCCTGGGATATAGCATTGTGTTCAGCATGAATAGTCCGTAAGCATTGGTCCGATTTTATGTCATGACCTACTTCGTTGCAATGCGGTAATCCCGAGAGCGAACCGGTGTATCCGGTAGAAACTATCCTATTATCATGAGTTATGACACATCCACTTCCGCCTTTATCGCAGGTAGCCCGCGAACCAACAACATTCACTATGTCAAGAAAATACTCGTCCCAGGACGGTCTTTTGTGCTTGGTAGCTTTTTTAACAGACTTTTTCATTTACTTAATATACTCCAACTAATCTTTCTTTCCAAGCGCTTGGAGAACTTTCAAATACATTGCTTCTACAATTCTTTTTTGTGCCGGGCCAGTCGTCACATAGTGGTCCAGCCCGGGAGCGGCATTTATTTCAATAATATAATAATTACAACTCCTCGGATTTTTTGCAATGTCTCCCTTTCGCACCATTATATCCACTCCCGCTATCCGCAAACCCATGTCCCGAGTTAAATTTACCGCAATTTTTTTAAAACCCGGATGGATTGCATTTGTCACATCAACAGAATCCCCGCCAGTAGATAAATTCGCATTATCTAGCAGAAAAATTTTCTCGCCTTTCGGAAGAATGCTTGTAAGGGAATATCCTTGCCTATGTAATTTCATTTTTATTCTGGCATCGTCAAAATTGATTTGCGTATCCCTTCCGGATGCAAAGAAAGATTTTTGTTTTTGTTTGAGAAGCGCAAGAACAGAACTTTTCCCATCCCCCATTACAGATAGTGGTATACGTTCATATGCAGAAATTATGTCTTTGCCTAAAACAACAATGCGATAATCACGTCCAGGCATATATCGCTCAATAAGAGCCACTCTGTCACCTTTAAAAACTTTACGGAGCGCAGAAATTAATTCTTTTTTATTCCAGACGAGTCCGACATCAACTCCTTGGCTTTTACTATTTGGTTTCACAATGACGGGGTAGCCCGACTTCTGTACATATTTCACAGCTGTAAAAATTGTTCTCTTGTTTTTTAATATTTTCGCCCAATTATCTTCAAAAAAAGTTTGGCCTTTAGCTATCGGATATCCTCGCTTCTCCATAAAAAACTTGGCATAATCTTTATCTTTTGCAATGTCTGAAGAAGCTGTGTGATTAAGATCCAAAGAAAGATAGCGAAGCGACCTCACTACCCCGTTTTTATAAATAATCTGCGAAGCAATGCCCCACTCCGGCTCAACAACAACTTTGGCACCGACTTTTGGCGCAAGTTTCATGATTAGTTTCGTTAAATATGGAAGTTTATTTCTTTTGGCCATTTTTTCTTTTTATTGTTTTTAAATTTGCAAAAAGCGGAGCATAAATATCCTCTTTTAGATTAATTACTAATTCATTCCGTTTTGTTTTATTGGTAAATATTACCGGCGCTCCGGTTATCAAAGCCAGTGGCTGTCTCTCCTTCCCTTCCCCCATGCAAAGTACCGCAGATGTTGCCAAACTGTCAGCAACATTAGTCTTGGACATTTTTAATGTTCTACCAAAAATATCTTTTTCGCCTATGTAATTTCTAGTGCCGACAAATCCGGCATAGCCAAGCGCTACCCCTAAGGCTCCGACACGAAGCGGCACAAATTCTGAATCGGTTATCAGGACCCCTAAATTTTTTAGATGGAATTTATGCATTATTTTTTTTCTCAAGATTTCCGCACTCTGAAAACTATCTTTGGGTAAAAGAATGAGCTTGCCTTTTGCATTCGATTCATCTATGCCGGCAAAAGCCATAATCATGCCGTCTTTAATGGTAAATAAGTTATGTTTAGCTTTAAGAGTAAAATCACTCTCTTCTTTTATGAGTTTATTTTTTTGAGATTGATTCTTGTATTCAACGGTCCTCCCCTCCGCCAGAGCAATTATTTTAGAAGTTATAACTAAAACAGAATTCTCTTTCGGGTTTTTAACGTATTTAAAAATAAACGCAGTTAAGTCTTCATTCTCGCGAAAAATGGATGTTCTAAATGCTTTTATTTCCATATTTTTTTAATATATGAATCCCTAGATATGAAAGAGGGGTGTAGAAAATTCCCATCACCACTTTATAAAGCCACCAGGGAATAATGATAAGCAAGATTGTGTGCAAAGGATAAACGCCAATAAAAGCGATAGACATGAAAATAATGGTGTCAAATAACTGAGACCACATATTGGAGAGGTTAGAACGCAGCCAAAAATATTTTTCACCAATATGTTTCTTGAAAAAGAAAAAGGATAAAACATCTTGATATTCGGCAATAATAAAAGCCACGACTGAGGCTATAGAAAAACGGGCGGAAAGACTGAAAATTTGATTGTATCCCTCCTTAACCCAGAGGCCATCTTGCGCCCAAGGCGCCATCGTAGAAACGAAAGAATAAAATAAAAATAAAATAATACTTATAATTCCGGCAATAACGAAATTATTCGCCATTTTCTTGCCATAAACTTCACCGATTACGTCAGTCATGATAAAAACTATCGGAAAAGAAAAGACTGCCACCGAAAGATGTGTGCCGAAAAGAAAAGGCATCAATTTAACTCCGAGCGTGTTGGCGGCAAAAAGAGAAGTAATATAAAGGGTTAAACAAATGAGAATTTTCTTATAATCTCTCTCAGTTAGTGTTTGCATTTGCTTTATAATTAATTATTTAACTTCAACCCACACATATTTTTCTGCTGAAAAATTGCCTGGGCACACCTCGCCCCGTCGGGCTCCGGTCGATAGAAGTAAATTATTTTACTTCTATCCCCATTGAACGGGCAGAGCCGGCAATGATGCGGACAGCGCCTTCTATGTCTTTGGCGTTCAGGTCAGGCATTTTCTTTTCGGCAATTTCTTGCGCTTGTTTTTTAGTTATTTTTCCAGCTTTGGTAGCAACATTTTTGCCTGAACCTTTTTCCACTCCGGCCGCTTTTAAAATCAGACCGGAAACAGGCGGAGTTTTTACGACAAAATCATAACTTCTGTCTTCATAGACAGTAATATTTACAGACACCTTGTCGCCTGCCATTTTTTGAGTGGCAGCGTTGAACTTGGTAACAAAATCACCAATATTAATACCTGCCTGGCCGAGCGCGGGGCCCAAAGGAGGCGCCGGCGTAGCCTTGGCGGCTTGGATTTGCAGTTTTATTTTTTTGGTTATCTTTTTTGCCATAATTTTACATTATATTAAATTTTGCGGACTTGCAAGAAATCCAGTTCAACTGGGGTTTCGCGGCCAAACATCGAAACAAGGACTTTGACTTTTCCTCGGTCTTGGTCTACGGAATTTATCTTGCCCTCAAGATCTTTGAACGGGCCGTCGGTAATCAAAACAGTTTCGCCGACCGCCATATCAATGTTGTGCTTGGCGGTACCGGCATCCATCTTTTTAAACAAATAATCAACTTCTTCTTTTTTAAGCGGAACGGGATTCACGCCCGCGCCGACGAAACCGGTAACCCTGGGGGTATTCCTGACCACATACCAGGAATCATCCGTCACAATCATATCCACCAAGACATAACCCGGATAAATTTTTTCTTCCACTTCCACTCTTTTGCCGCCCTTGATTTTTATCTTTTTTTCAATCGGAACAATGACATTAAAAATTTTGTCATTCATGCCAAGAGAATCGATACGCTGTCTCAAATTGCGCAGAACAACGTTTTCGTATCCGGCATAAGTGTGTATCGCATACCAATTCCTGACTGCTTGTGTTTCTTGTTTGGACATAGATTTAAATGAATTCCAAAAACCTTAAATAGAAATTATTTTTTCCAAGCCTTTTGAAAAAATAAAATCAAAAATACCTAAATAATACGCGATAACAACAGATAAAATAATGACAATCAGAGTGTAGTAAAAAGTCTGATTTCGGCTAGGCCAAATCACATGCTTTAGTTCTGTCTTTGTTTCCTTAAAATACTCGGTAATTTTTGACATATCTTTTAATTAATCCTCTTAAAAAAGCCCCTCTCAGGGCTTTTTTAATAATACTCTTTTTTAAAAAATAGTCAATCTTGCCTTATCTCGTAAGTTATCGTTATATCTGAGCTAATTGTGTTCTCTCCTTTAGGAATTACCGCTGGAGCTGGAGTTCCACCTGCGGCAGAATCCATCATAGCGGTCTTGGCATACATTATGGGGTAATTCCCAGACTCGCTGAAAGAAGTAATTTTAACTAAACGCACCCCTAAATCTTTGGCTAAAATTTTCGCCTTGGCTTTTGCGTCGTCAATTGCTTTTTTCCTGGCTTCCGCTTTCAATCCATCTTCATTGTCTATCGCAAAGTTCGGGCCGCTCAAATTTGAAACGCCAGACATGCCAAGTTCCTGCATAATTGCACCAACATCATCCGTATTTCTTATTTTAACGGTAATGCTTTCGCTAGCCGTGTAACCAACGACAACTTGTCTGCCGGGAGGACAATAATAAGCTGGCCCCGTCATTTCGGCTCCCCCTGCCGGGCATATGGCTTGCTTATATTCATATTTAGGATTGAAAGAAGCATTCGCAGTTTTGATATCTTTATCAGCTACGCCTTTTGCTTTTAAAATATCCAGAGCTTTTTTTTCTATAACCACTACGCCGACCTGGGCGTCTTTGACAGTTTTGTCGTCTTTACTAATCGTAAAATAAATATTTGCAATATCCGGAACAGCCGTAACTTCTCCATGGCCGGAGAATGAAATAGTTGCCGGCTCTAGGCTCTGCCCCAGCATGCTGTCTTTCTTTATTTCCGAAAATATTTTAACAGCAAAATAGGCTGATAAAATAATTAATAAAACAAATAGCACTTTGAATATTTTCTTTTTATAATCATCCAGTGTTTCCATATGTCTATTTTTTAATTGCTAATAATTCGACTTCAAAAATGAGAGTTGAATTCGGGGGAATCGGTCCTTGTCCATTTGCTCCGTATCCATCCGCCGGCGGTATCGTAAGAGTTTTCTTTTCGCCGATTTTCATTCCGACTATCCCTTTATCCCAGCCGGCAATTACTTGTCCGGCGCCTAAAGTAAATTCAAACGGCTCTACATGGTTGAATTTTGGGTCCACATTTGAATCAAAAACCGTCCCGTTTTCCAAGCGTCCGGTGTAATTCATGGAAACCGTGTCCCCTGCCTGCGCAGGCAGGCCTGTTTTCGCTATCTCTCCTGCCAGAGTCGGATTTACGGATGCAGGTGTATTGTCCACAGTATTATTTGGTATCATATTGTTTGTATTATCATTTAAAGGCATATTTGTATTATTTACTTTATTATTTATACTGATAAAGATTAAAGTTCCTGCCACCGCTAGGCAAATTATGATAGCTAAAATTACATTTATATTTTTCTTTTCCATGGCTTAAAAATATTTAGGTTTTTAATAATTTAATTATACACCCCAAAAAAATTAAATCAAATTGACTTCCGGGACCAATTCAAGGCCGAATTTTTCTTTAACGGATATGATTATTTTTTTTGCCAATTTTACAAGTTCTGTGCCGGTCGCGCCACCGTGATTAACCAAAACCAGCGCTTGTTTGTCATGCACGCCGACGTTGCCGACTCTGCGCCCTTTCCATCCGCACTGTTCAATCAGCCACCCGGCAGGGATTTTATTTACTCCGTCTTCCTCAAAATATGGCATATCGGGATAATCTGCCCGCAATTTTTGCAATTGTTCTTTTTTCACGAAAACATTTTTAAAAAAACTTCCGGCATTGCCTATAACCTTCGGATCCGGCAGCTTGCTTTGGCGTATAAATATTACGGCGTCACTTATGTCTTTCGGATTTTTAACTTCAATTTTATTTTTTTCCAGATGTTCTTGCAATGCTTTATAGCTGGTATTTTTTTCTCCTATCTTGCTTAATTTCAAAGTTATGGCTGAAATAAAATACTTGTCTTTCAGCTCATTTTTAAAAATACTATCCCGATATCCCAATTTGCATTCCTCTCGGCTGAAAATTCTTTTAATTCCTGTCGCGGTATCAAAAGTTTCAACATTTTCTAAAACATTTTTAAGTTCGGCTCCATACGCCCCGATATTCTGCATTGGCGCAGCGCCAACTGTCCCCGGAATAAGCGATAAATTTTCTATGCCCCAATACCCGCGCCGGACGGTAAAAACTACTAAATCGTGCCAATTTTCTCCGCTCATTGAGCGAATTACAATAGACTCGGCATCTTCGTTAAGAATTTCCATGCCTTTCAGCTTATTTAAAACAATAATACCGTTAAAATCTTCAGTAAAAAGAATATTACTCCCCCCGCCAAGAAATATTTTTTGATTATTTTTAAATTCAGACAGGACAAAAAGCTCCTGTAGTTCATCTTCGCTGTGGATTTCCACAAAAAACTTCGCCCGAGCCGAAATGCCGAAAGTGTTCAGTTTGGATAAATTGTAATTTTTCTCGATTTTCATAGGAGTAAAGCGGCAACCGTCCCAATCCCGACCAGGGAAATCAAAATAAAAGTCAGCCATCCGAAAATGTTGCCGGCTCTCTTATTTTTAAAACTGCCCATCACGCTCTCATCCCCGCTCAGGCGAATGATGAGAAAAATCATAAATGGAGAAATGATGCCGTTCAGCACCGCCGAGTAAATTAACGCCTTAATCGGATCAAGACCGACAAAATTCAAAATTATGCCGAGCGCCATCGCGACAATGATGACTCCGTAAAAAGAAGTCGCTTGTTTCAATTTCCTGTAAAGCCCGGTCTTCCAGCCGAAGGATTCGGAAATAGCGTAAGATGCCGAACCCGCAAGCACGGGAATGGCTAGAAGCCCGGTGCCCAAAATTCCCAGGGCAAAAAGCGCGAAAGCGAAATCTCCGGCAAACGGACGAAGAGCGATAGCGGCATCGGAGGCCGTCGCGATATTGGTGATTCCGTTCGCAAAAAGCGTCGCCGCGCAAGCGGCAATAATGAAAAACATTATCAGGTTTGAAACGAACATGCCGGACCAGACATCGGTGCGCATTTTGCGGATATCTTCCTGGCTGTTATTGGCGCGGCGCATTTCTTCGGTCTTTTCTCCTTTTAAAATTTCTTCTTCAACTTCCTGCGAAGATTGCCAGAAAAATAAATACGGGCTGATGGTCGTGCCCAAAGCCGCGCAAACAAGGATTATCGCGTCTTTGGAAAAATAAAGACTCGGTATTACCGTATTCCGCAATACTTCCATCCAATTTATTTTCACGGAAAAAGTTGAAATTACATAGGCAAAAAGGACAAATGTGAGATATTTTAGATATTTAGCATATCTTTTATAAGAAATAAAAATCTGAAGAAACAAAGAAAACCCCGCAAAAAGAAAAATTAAAAAAGCGAAAGGAACAGCGGGAAATATCAGCTGGGTACCCTTGGCCATCGCTCCCAGGTCTGCTCCAATATTAAAAACATTGGCAAAAAGCAAAAGCGCCGTGCATAGATAAAGAATTTTTCTTGAATAATGCTTCCTGATATTCGCAGCCAGGCCGACACCGGTAACAAGCCCGATGCGGGCGCACATTTCTTGCACAACTCCCATCAAGGGAAAAGAGAAAAGAGACAGCCAAATAAGACCAAAACCTTGCGAAGCACCCATTTGGGAATAAGTGGCAATACCGGACGGATCGTCGTCCGCGGCGCCGGTAACAAGCCCCGGACCCAGGGTTTTCCAGTATTCCGCCGCCGCTTTTACGGGTTTTTCTTCCGCAATATCATGCCCTAATTCGCGTCCGACCTCCACGCTTTTTTCCAATATCTCTGCCGGTGCGCTAAAAAATTTCTCCCAAACGCTCTTTCTCATTCTCTAAGTATATAACGAATACAATATAATTACATCGCTCGCTCGCAATATTTAAATAAATTTATTATTTCTCACTCACTCCCTAATTATAGAAACAGAACCGTCTTTATGTAATTTAATAACTTTAGATGCCTTGCCTACAATCTCTCCTCCATTCAAATACAAATCAACCATATTGCCAAAATATTTCTTCGCTTCCGCAATATTTTTTGCCGGAGGCAATCCTTCCGGATTCGCCGATGGCGCAATTAGCGGACCGGTTTTTAATAGGAAATTTTGCAGGTCTTGATTTAATGGAATACGAAATGCAAGGGTTTTCGTCCCGCGATGCAGATAGGCAAAAGAATTATCGGGACAATCTAAAATAATACTCGTGGAAACAATACAATTTTTGATAACGTTTTTTTGCTCTTCCGAAAGATTCACAGAAAATTTTTTTGTTTCATTTATATCTCCAATTAATACTATGCACGGCTTGTCGGACGCACGTTTGCGCATCTTATAAATCCGCTCAACAACGGATATATTCTGAGCTCTTCCCACAATCCCATATAAAGTATCCGTCGGCATTACCACAACGCCGTTTTGTTCAAGCACTTTTGCAAGATTTTTATTATTCCAAATAATATTTTTATTTTTCAGATTTATAAAAATAATATAAAGCCAACGGCGCTGCCCAGTTTGCGAAACGCTCTATGAAATCCCAGATTGGTAAACCTACTATCGGCCTGACAAGGGCGGTCCAAAAACCCCAAAAAGCCATCCACAATAAAATAGGCTTCATTGGTTTGACCAGTACTAAAATTGCCAATAAAATGTCTACTATCCCCACCACAAGCATAAATGTAGTGGCAGTGGCTGTATCAAGTCCAGTCAATTGCTCGGTCCATTTTATCCAGTCAGCTTTGCCTAAAACAGCAAAGACGCCGTGACCTAAAAACTCGCCAGCTACGCCAATTCTTAAAATCCACTCAAGTTTTTTTTCATTTGCCATATTCATAACAGGTGTAATTATTAATAATAATAATCAATTATAACAATTAATATAGAAATAATCATTATATTAGTGTATTATTAGATAATGATTAAAAAGATTGTGAGATTTTTTGATAAAATAGAAGATAAAATAAGGGGAAAACTGAGCCATTACCCTATTCTTTATGCATTTATAGGGGGCGTTGGAATCGTGTTATTTTGGCGCGGAGTCTGGCATCTGGCCGATGATATAAATTTAGAAAGTGGTATATCTTTTATTATCGGAACTGTAATTCTTTTAATGACTGGTGTGTTTGTTTCAGAATTTATCGGAAAAAAGCTTATTATTTCCGGACTTATTGGTGAAAAAAAACTTACAGAAAAAGAAGAAAGCGAAATACAAACAGAAGAAACTCAATTAAAAAATTTACAAAATATTCTAAATAGGGTAGAAAAGAAATTGGAGCATATTGACCAAGATATAGAAAAAAAATAACTGGGTGCCTACAGGGATTCGAACCCTGACTAAGAGCTCCACAAGCTCTAGTGCTAACCATTACACCATAGGCACCATGTGCGCGAGGGGAGATTTGAACTCCCATGCCCTTGCGGGCGCTACCACCTCAAGGTAGTACGTCTACCAGTTTCGCCACTCGCGCATATTGGAAGTATACCAAAATTAAAAAATTATTCTGCAACTTTTTCTGTAGTCTCTGCCTCTTCTTCCTGATTAGCAACCGAACGCATCTTGCTGCGAACGTCTTTAACGGCTTTGGTGCGGATATAGTAAAGTTTTGACCGGCGGGCGCGGGATTTTTTAGTTATTTCAATTTTATCTACCATTGGAGAATAAAGCGGAAAAATTCTTTCAACTCCGACTCCGGAAGCGATTTTCCTGACGGTAAAAGTGGCTCCCGCTTCCGTGCCGTGCTTCCTGGCAAGCACGATGCCCTCAAAAGTCTGCAAGCGGTATTTGTTTGCCCCGTCCTTGGCAGGACCTTTTTCGTCCAGAATTTTTGAAGAGACGGAAATGGTGTCTCCTGCCTTGAAGTCAAGTTTCTTGCGTTCTTCAATATCTACCGGGCTAAATTTTATTTTATTGATTTTGTTTCCTGTCATGACTAAAACACTTTAACATGAAATATTTCTAAAGGCAATTCGTTATTTCTTTAAATTCTCTCGGTAAAGGTGATTCGATTTTTACCATATTCCCTTTTAAATTTTTGAATTCTATAGATTTAGCATGCAGGGCTAAATGTTTTATGCTTTTGAGGCAAGGACCGTTAGGATTGTAAAGTGAATCGCAGACCACAGGATGATTTAAAAATTTCATATGCACCCGGATTTGATGCGTTCGGCCGGTTTTGGGTTTTATTTCCAGATAAGTAAATTTTGACTCCACCTCAGGCAATTTCTTCGCGCTTGACCCTTCCCGGAGTACCGGGTGGGACTTACGCGACGAAGAAATTCTCTGAGGTTCCGTTTTTGCCTCAAACCTTTTTAAAACTCTATATTCCGTAATTGCTTCCCGCAATTCCCCCCTTGCGCCACGGCCGGCAAGGTGGCGGCGGAAATCTTTGGGGCTTCGGCCAATCGGCTTGTTGATTACTCCGCGATCGTTTTTCACCCAACCATTAACTATCGCAACGTAGGTTTTATTGATTCTATCTTGCCTGTCCGCCAACCCGCTCCCAGTTTTTAATCCAAGAGCGGGGGCGGAGAATTGGTTTTTTAAAAATTCATACGCTTTTTGATTTTTCGCCAAAAGTAAAACACCGGAAGTCTCGCGGTCTAACCTGTGCACGATTCCCGGCTTTTTTATTTCTGTTTTTATCTTTTTATTTTCATAGATTTCATCCTCGCCGACATTTTTCATTTTTGGATAATTTTTAAGCACCCAGTCAGCGATTGTCTCATCACGACTCCGCCCGTCGTTATGCACAGAAACACTAGATGGTTTGTCTATGGCCAAAATATTAGAATCTTCGTATAAGATTTTTATTTTCATTGGTGCCCCCTCATGGTTGTGAACTTTGGTATGGTAGACCACCAAAGGACCCTTAAGGTAATTTCAGTATATCATGTTCAGCCCTCTCGGTCGGGACTGAATAGACACAATGGACACCATGAAAGGTAGTTTTTGATATAATAGAACCATGGAAAAAAGCCAACTGAATTGCATAATAGTTCATGGATGTCCTTCAAGCCCCAAGGAACTAATCGATATAAACGACCCTGGATCTTATTTCAAACATTGGATACCTTATGTAAAAAAAGAATTAACCTTAAGGGGTATACACACTGAAACTCCAATGATGCCGAGTCCATGGGAACCAGATTACGAAACTTTTAAAAAAGAATTCGAGAAATACCCTGTTTCGGAAAACACCATTTTAATCGGGCATAGTTGCGGATGTGCTTTTCTGGTTCGGTGGCTGGGAGAATCAAAACAAAGAATCAAGAAATTGATACTTGTCGCACCCTGGAAGATACCAAAAGCTAATGATCCTTTTAGGGAGAAATTTTATGTTTATCCAATAGACGAAACTATTAACGACAGAGTCGGAGAAATTGTTATGTTTACATCGGATGACGAAAGAGAAGACGGGAAAAAGAGTTTGGAAATTTATTTAAGAAGTCTTAAAGCTAAAGTTATAGAACTTAAAGGAAAAGGGCATTACATATTAAGAGACATGAAAACTGAAGAATTTCCCGAGTTATTAACTGAAGTTATTTAATTTACTTAAGAAACAACACATATACTATAAAAATACTTTCTGATTTTTTAATCATCCAACATATCTGATAGGGTTTTGGCTCCCTTTTTTAAATAAATGTTTTACTGATTTATCTATATATTTTTCTCTTATATCTTCAGGAGCAATTGCTCCAACAAACGACCACCTTCGTGGAGTTTTAGGAGATGGCGGTATCCATGCACGAACCATATAAACCTCTCTAATAATTCCAGCGTATACGGCACAGATGATGGGTGAAATTCTTGCTCGCCATGAATTAATTATCCAATACTTTCTCGTTGCTTCATATAATTCTTTATCGGACATATCATACCGATAAAGTTTATTTATCCTGATAAGCATAGCTCTATCGGTAAAGACAGCTTCTTCAGCTTCATATTCAATCTCTATATTTTTTAGCATCATTTTTCCCCTCTCAAGAGAATAGTGCCCAAGAACCAAGTTGGTTAAATTTTTCATGCCTATTAAATCAATTACAGAACTCTCAATTTCAAAAGCTTCTTTCTCCGTGAGACCATGGCGTAAGATTGTTAGACCAACTTCCAATCCGGCAGATTGAATTTTTCTAATAGTTTTAATTTTGTCGCTTTCTTTTGTGTTTTCTTCCAAGGCACCCAACAAGTGATGATTAATTCTATTACCATGCCCCTTGCCGACATAAAATATTTTCTCTGTTCTAGGGTCGGAAAGTAAGTAAACATAGTATCCTAATTTTTCAATTGTTGATTGTGAAAGTTTATGCATAAATTAAAAACAACTAATGACGGCTGTCTGTTGTTTAGAAAAAGAGATAATATATCCTTTGGTTGTTGAAAATAGTGTTTCTTCAATATTTTTTGTTTTATAATCTTCACTATTCCACTGAGTAAGTGATATATTCACTATTTCACCATTCTCTAACTCAACAGAGAAACCATCCTTGCCTGGTTCCTTATCAAGAATTCTCTTCACTTTTATGGGTTGTTTAATTCCAAAATTCATACTATTCATGATAACATTTATTATAAATCTAGTATCGCTTTATTCAAACTACCAAAAGATATTGATTCAATCTTAAATTTTTGAAGTTTGATAAGTGAAACACTATTACCATTTTTTGTTATCTCTTTAATTTTGTCTTTCGTCAGTACCCAAAAACACCATTGATCCATATCAAGGATGTCCAATGTTGCAGGATCTTGGTGTTTGAAAAGTGCGAGTACGTAAATATCTGATTTATAATCTTCCGGACTCCTTGGAAAAGCACTAACTGCTGATGACCAATAGAGGCTTTTAGCTTTAAGTCCACTCCAAAGAATCTTTGATAAATTGTTTTGATCCCAGTCTTGAATATATGAACAGCATTTTACTTCAATCTTTTTTCTATTTGGAGAAATTACATCTGAATCACCCCATGGATTACGAACATCAATTTCGCTGTCTATTTTTAATGCATTTTCTAAAATAAATTCTGCCAGTGCACCTCGCAGAACATTTGAGTTGAGGTTGGAAAATCCATATCGCCAAAATTCAAGCACGGAGAATTTTTTGTCTCCAACATTTTTAAATATTTCACCTCCAGAAAGTTTTTTTACTTCAATTCTTTTATACATAAAGATTTTTGCGTTTTGGTAACTACCGAGATAAGACGCAAAAAGCCCATCACGGGTAGAGACCTAAGCCTCTCATATAGGTTTCCCTATACGGCGTATGAAGCGACCCCATGACGGGTTCTTTATGCTTCATACGACTTTTGACCATATCCTTAGAGATTCCAAGGGGTTAGGTCGCATATTGATTTGTAAAGAAAATTATACCTCTTTTAAAGAGACCGTGCCATCTTAGCTTAGATCATGTGATTTGTGTAGCGAAATTAAAGACATCTGTGGATAACTTTTTTCACAAGGTACTTCTAAAATAGATAGATATGTTGGGGCTATTTTGAGATATTTTTTGACGCTGTTTACATTGCTGACAGTATTGACATAAAAAAGGAAAAAAATAAATTTGCATTAGATTTTTTGGCTTGATACAATTTTGGCAGTTCTTTTCATGAAAAAAGTTTTAAACCTTACTCTCTCAGGGAGAGTAGATAGTCCCAACGAAAAGCCGAATGGCAAGAAAATTTTCGAAAGGGATGTCGATTGGGTTGCGAAATCCAAGTTGTAAGTTCCGAGGGTCATCGTGCCTGGAAAAAATTTACCACAGATCGCAATCGAGGCTCAATAAACATTAATTTGTTTGTTGGTTCTTGATTGCGATTTTTTAGTTGCAGATAAAAAATCAAAATCTAGTGAAAGAACTAATTTATTAGTTAATCTAAGAATTAGTTTATGGATAATTTAAAAATTGTGTATGTTTCCATCGGTTCTCTAAAGCCGTCAACCTATAATCCACGAAAATGGAATGAGGCGCAGACTAACGCACTTCGTGAAAGTATTACTCGTTTTGGGTGTGTTGACCCCCTATTAGCCAATAATGCCCCGGGACGTGAGAATGTCCTTATCGGAGGACATTTTAGACTCAAGGTCGCAACTGAACTTGGCTATAAGGAGATTCCTGTAGTCTATGTAAACATTCCTGACATTGAAATGGAAAAAGAGTTGAATGTTCGTCTTAATAAAAATCTAGGCGAATTTGACTTCACCTTACTTAAAGATTTTGGGGAAGAATTTCTTTGTGATGTTGGTTTCACCACGGAAGAACTTGACTCAATCTTTGATGTTGATACAACTCCCGAACATTTTAATCTCGAGAAAGAACTTGAAAAAATGGATATCAAGAAAATCACCGTTCAAAAGGGTGATATCTACGAAATCGAGGGATCATTTGTCATGTGCGGAGACAGCTGTGTCGAGACAGATATGCTCAAGTTAATGGAAGGAGTAAAAGCCGACATGTGCTTTACGGATCCTCCATATATTTTAGACTATCTCCGAGGTAAAACTAAACAGAAAGACGGTGTAACTACCGGCTTTGGTGCAAAGAAGAATCGTCGCTATCTTGAAACGGAATCTTTACCTGATAACTTTACCGATCTATGGATGGAAAATGTCTCGAAAGTTCAGAAGCCCGACTTCTCAATTATTGTTTTTGAGAACCCAAAAAACCTTAGAACTATTTGGAATGCCCTTGAGAAATATTGGAAATATCGTAACACTATCATCTGGCACGTGCCTAACAGAATGCAGGGTTTTTCCGCAAAGTATAAATTCTTCAACAAGCATGATATTGTTCTTGTCGGTACTGGCGGTGAGATTGAACTCAACCTAGATCCTGAAACAGAACCGTTGTTCCAAAATGAATATGATAATGCTCTTTTTGCCACAACCGGAAGTCCTACATGGGAGAGCTACGGTAAAGGTAAAAAGTATTGTCCCACTGATTTTATCACCCATATCGCCGCTGATAAGAAATCTTCCGGGCAAGATATCATATTCGGGACCAAACCCCTAGAATTACTTATCCCATACATAAAGGTTCTTACGAAACGTGACGACTTAGTCCTGGAGCCATTCGGGGGTAGCGGATCAACTCTTATAGCTTGTCTGAAGCTCGGTCGAAAATGCAGAGTTATGGAAAAATCTTCGGTGTATACGGAGATCATCAAACAACGCTGGGAAAAACACACCGGCAAAAAAGCCATTAAAATTAACTAATAAAACTCTTTATGTTGAATAATGAAAAATTCACTAAAGAGGAAAAAAGATTGGCGACACTGGCAGTTGAGACTGAGAAACAAAAAAAAGCTTTACTGAAAGAGCTTCGAAGGGCTGGAATAGTTCAGCTTGCCTGCGAACGCACAGGTGTCGGTCGTTCAACCTACTACAAATGGCGCGCGAACGATAATGTGTTCGCGCGAGCAGCTGGCCGGGCTCTTGAAGCGGGACAATTCTTTATTAACGATATAGCCGAGTCCAGACTTGTACGATTAATCCAGGATGACGACTTAAAAGCCATAAAATTCTGGCTACAACACAACCATCCCAAATACACTACTGTCAATCGATTTATTCACGAATATGAAATTGTCTCCGATAGACCAAGTGTTGAAGAAAGAAATGTGGCAGAGCAACAATTGGCGGAAATAGCCGTTGCCAAGTTGGAAGATGGTCCCGAAGGAGCGAGAGGACAAGTTAAAAGAATACTAGAACGAGAGAATGAAAAAGAAGAAGGCGGTTCGGAGTCTGATAAAAGACTTCAGTTTTTTGAAGATGAGGATGACGAGAGTAAGGATAAGTAATTCTTTACTGAATATCACACCAAAAATTACAAATGTTAGTTTTTTAAGATTTTTTAATTAACTCTAATTTTTTAGGTTTTTTCAGCTTTTTGATTCGAGCCTCTTCTTTAGAAGCAGAAGATCTGTTTTTAAATTTTTTACAGAGAACCATTTTTACAGGTCTTCGAGAAGAAGTATATTTTGCTCCCAACTTGGTGCTGTTATGTTCAAGAATTCTTCGTTTCAGGTCTGTGGTAATTCCAGTATATAAAGTTTTATCAGCACATTTGAGGATATATAGGTAATACATAGTTGATGAATTTTTTAGAAATTTATGATAATTAGTTAAAAATAACTTGCTAAGATAAATGTATTGTATCAGAAGTTGTGTATATGTAGTAAAATAGAAATATGGAAACATATTTGAATACTATAGATATAATCACGATAATAACCTCGCTTGCGACACTTCTTGCACTTGGTTTTACTATCTACCAAGCACGCCTTACAAGAGATACGCTCTTAGAGACAAAGAAAAGTATTGATCAAGAAAAGGTGAATCGTCAGATATCGTTACTCCCCAAATTTGAGTGGATTATTGAGGTAGAAGTTGAATTAAAACACTGGCAAGAGGATTTAGAGAAAAGAAGTAAAAAACTCGAAGAAGCATTCACAAAAAAAGATCACGGCATCTTGGAAGAACTTTCTAAAACAAAAACTAGAAATCCGAGTGATTTGAGACTTTCAAAATACCAGTACGAGAAGATGCCTGATTGGCTATCACAGCTTTGGCTCTCAGGAGCACAATACTATTACGATGCAATGGCATCAATGCAATTTCTACACAAAGATGGTAAAGGAGAATTTGGTCTAGCAGAAATGCTTTACCAAAGATGTGATAATAGTAGTCATTCAATTGTAAAATTGCGTGGATATATTTCAGGCATGATACCTGAGGTTATTCTTGAGACCCCTGCTAGCACAAGATCAGGAGAATTTTTTAGAGAGTAAGGGAAATTAATTACTAAGCTTTTTAATAATCAATAAAAGTTTTGACAATTTTAACTCTGAAATTCTTTAACTACAAGATCGCCGAAGTCCTTCGATTGTCTTAACACAAAGTCAGCGATGACCTGTTTATGCTGTCCCGATAAATTACGAGACTGTCTCATCTTTTGAACAAGTGAATCAACTTGATCTACATGAATACCTAATTTATTAATAGCTTCCAGCCATTTTGCCAATAGATTTGTATCGGAGAAGCTACTTGCGTTTATCATTTGTTGAATAATATTTTTCAAAAAATTAGTATCGCTATTACGTTCAAGCGGAATACTGTAATCAACATACTCTAAGAAAGAAAGGGCTTCTTTAGCGTTTCCAATTAAATGGGCAAGAATATCAACTTTTTCCTCATTAGTAAGTTTTTTCTTTAAGGGAAGTTTGTTCAATAAATCAAGAGTTGTTCTGCTTCTACCTATTAAACCCTTTCTAGCATTTTCGTTGTTGGTAAAAAAATCCTTGCCAAGTGTTTCTAAAATAACGTCAGAAGTATTACTGGTTTCAGTTATATATTGATGGGTTTTGGACGCCGGTTCTTTGTTTATATTTATATCTAGATTAATTTTTTGAAATATTTTAACACATATTGATCTTTCTGCAGGTGATTTATTGGTGGAATACCAAGTTGATATTCTTGTAGTGAATGTGTTTAGAATAGTTCCTACGGTTCCATCATCAGATGATGGCGGCTGTGATTTATTTAAAAAATCTAAACTTTTTTCTAAAACATTAAAACGTACATCATTATTTTCGACTATAGGAGGCCATTGCAATAAGTTTCCGAACAGAGTTAACCCTACATTGTAGTGCTTGTTGTTTGTAGGACCCAGTGTTGTTAATATATATAAAATATCATTAAGTATATCTTTACGGAATTTGTCCTCTTTTTGGATTTCAGGAAATAATTCCTGATGTTTTAAGTGTCCAATTAAATTTCTTTTTTCGTCTCCAATTTCATTATTTCTTGTTTTAAAGTTATCTTTATTCTCATCTTGATTAATAATTTCAAAAAGTTTTTTTATATATTTTATTTTTTCTCTTTCGACAGTATCTGTTGAAGCAATATTTCTAATTGTTGATACAAGATTTTGGCTAAACTCTTTTTTGTTTGCTGAAGATACACCATCTAGTCCTTTACTAAATAAATTAGAAAGATCAATGGTATCTATTGATGAACTAAATCTTCCACTATTAACATTTTTGAATGTTAATAAAAATACATCTTGAAAGTATTTAAGATCTTCTACTTGAATAATTTGATGGACTGTTGAAAAAATATTAAAGAGCAGATTTTCATTTTGTATATTTCGTCTACAATAATCCGCCAAAAGCTGACCTAATTGATAAAGTTTATTATTGGATTTAACTCCAGTATAAATTTTTCCAGCATCAGCCTTACGATTTTCTAAAAGAGAAATTACAAAACTATTCCACTCTGGTATAGTTTTTTGTGCCTCACTTTGTCTTAGAGAGAAATAAATATCTTGGTATTCATCATCGTTTATGTGAGAAGTAACACGAAGAAAATTATCTAGATTTATTTTTTCTACCTTGTCTTCATTTTCTTTAATTCTCGATACAATCTCTAATAATTTATCTCCAGTTCTCAAAACTCTGTCTTCTATTTTGTCGTATAACCTGGGCCATTTTACACGAAGAACTAGCACTTTTGCTAGAAATGCAATATGATCTGCTTCAATCACTCGCTTAATTTCTCGTTCCTTTGCAAGTAGGTAAAGAGAAATTAAGGAATTGATGAATTGTATTATTTCTCTCGGATTATTTCTAAATGCATAGCTCAAAATAAAAACTAGGTCATAGTTATCTTTAAACTCAATAATTTTAGTGGTGTTTAGTTTACCTACTATGAAATCATCTAGTTCAATATTAAGAAATTTTGGTATTTGTATAGAGTGATTAAAAAACTTTCTTAAATATTCTTCAGTGTCAAAGTCCTCTCCATACTCGTTTATAAGTTGATCATTTATTGCTTTATTATCACAAGGTATTATAAAAACAGCTCTATTCTCAATTTTACTACCTTGAAAAGAGTACTTTTCGTCTGAAAGAAAAGTTTTTATGTCACTAAGTAGACCAACTGCTTTTTCACTTGAAAGACGATCTAAGTTATCTATTATTACTAATAAATCTTTTTTCTTTATTTCTTTTAGAACTTTAGCAAAATATTCCTCAAACCCTTCTGCTGAGTCTGTTTTATCTATGGTTTTCTCTCCTCGAAATTGCTTTATTGTATCTAATATAAATGCAAGAAGTACCCCAATTATTCCTAAATCTATAACTCGTCTTGCTAGCCCAGTGTAATCTGTCGAAATAAAGAAAGGGAATATGCTCTGTTGAAAAATAAAAATAATTACCAAGGCTATTATCAAAATACCGAAAGTTCTAAATAAAAAACCACCTAGCGCAAGTTTTATACTTTCCGTCCAGCTTAAATTAAACGGGATTGAGAGTGATTGATTTAGTGTTTCTTTGTAATTGAAACCTAATTCTAGATCTTGATCAAGGGTTATAAGAAATTGTCTGCGGAATGAATCTCTTTCATATTTCCATGTATCAAAATAAACTACCTTATAACCCTCTTCTTTTGATAACCTACCCTCGATAATTTTGCATATCGTGCTTTTTCCTACTCCCCACTGTCCATATATTCCAATATTGAAAGGACGAGGTGCATTTCTAATTACCTCTATGACACTATTCGCAATTTCTCCATGACCAAAACTATCAATTTCACCATTTTCTAGAGGTTTATCTTGAAGAACAGTAAATTTTTGTTTTATTTGTTCTATAACTTTTTTTTCCATAAATTTATTTTTTGTTTAAATCTTCTACAATATCTATTTCCTTCATGATTCTATTTGTTTCAAATAAAGCAACAATCATTTTTTGATAGTGCTCAATATCACTATTTGAAAGGGTTTGACCTTTGCGATCCTTGAGCCACTTTTGAGCAGGTTGATAGCCGCCAATATAGAAATTCCAGGCAACTTCCGGGACATTACCAAAATACTGCTCAGCATTGATACATACCCTGCCATCTTTGTAAGAAACTTTCTCGACTATATCAGATCCAACAACAGGATACGTTGTAAAAAATTTATTGACTTTTGACGATTCAAGTAAGTGAATTTCTCTTAGTTCGCACCCCAACATAACAAGTGCCTCAAATTGTTTTTTGTCTTTTGGATACGGCACACAAGGAAAATCTATTTTGAGAAATTCCTTGTATTTTTCTCGGTATGTTGGAGAGTGTAGAACTGCATAAATGTAATCAAAGATATCTTCAGGTGTTAGTCGGACATCTCCCTGCTTGGTGGGATATTCAGCGACCGAATACCAAACTCTACCTATTTTTTTAGCAATACCCCGTGCTATGGAGATACTAATATTCGAAATACGCTCAACGGGGATGTTCCCGGCTTCTCCAACTCGTGGGTTTTCACCTTCTTCGGGATATAGATAGAGAGGAAATGCATAAGTAACTTCTCCTGTCTGTAGAGAGACAGCGCATCTTTCAACTATAGTATTTGCTACAAAAATATGTTGAAAACCAAAACTAGTCTGCTGTCTACAAGTTAATAAAGCTAGATTATTTTTAGTTAGATGTTTCATCACCTCATACTTCGGTCGAAACCAAACACCTGTACTATTAGATGAATACAACGTATACCTAGTATCAAAAGGTCTGTAGGATAATTTTGCATAATTGCCTGTAATATTTTTGAAATCATTTTTTACCTGAGTAGCTTTGTTAATTTTTAGATTATACGCATCAGATATTTCCTTATCTGAATGAACTTCAATAAAATTTCTTAAATCAAGAACCTCTTTATCAGAAAACTTAACAATGAAATCATCCTTTGCTGACTCGATTCCAGAAGAATAAATACCAAATAACTCATCAACCTTAAATCCTTTCTCGTATTCTTCATTTGCACTAAAATCTTTCGGCACAAAAAAATAATATGGTTCGGAGTAGTCAAGTTTTTGCCATTTGATTTTATCTAGATCAGAATCATTGAGCGTTTCAAATTTTATTTCACGCTTTCCAAAAAATTCTGAATGATAGACAGTGCCAAGATTTTTTTTATCCTTGGTTTTACGAATAAAAATATTTATTGAAACACCCTGTTGAATATCAAAAACATTTTCGTCTTTTCCTCCATCAGGTGCTTTTTCTTTTTTCTTGGAGTTGCCATGTAAATCAAGAATATAAATGTCATCAAATGTTTCAAGAAGATGTTTTCTCATTTGGCGGTGAGTAATACCGTCAATAAATGAGTTGTTGGTAATCATAGCCACGATGCCACTCTTGTTTTTCTCTATAAAATGCTCAGCGAAACGAATAAATTTAATATAATCGTCGTCAAGATTAATTTTACGCTCACCTAAATCTTTTTTGTAAACTTTAATGAGATCTTGAATCCATTTACCTTTGTTGGACGAACTCACGCTATATGGTGGATTACCAATGACAACCATAATCGGTTTATCATTCTTAATTTTTGATGCCAATTTTGATTCTTCTGTAATACTTTCAGCAAAACCAAATCCAGTAAACATTCCATCTTGTACAACACCTTCTTCAAGGGAATTTGTAAGATAAATTCCAAGACGTTGATTGAAATACTTGAACCCTGTTTTCTTAAAAGCCATTCCCAACTTTAAGTGGGCTATGGTATATGGCGTCATCATAAGCTCAAATCCATGTAAACGTGGAAGCAAGTCGTGATGTACATACGCCGGCCAACTACCGTCCTGTTTTCTTTTCAGTATTCGTTCGTAAATTTTCCCTATAATATCACTTATAAATGTTCCTGTTCCTACGGCTGGATCAAGAATTTGAACCTTATGAATACCGTCATCTGTCTTTGATGTGTCAGCTAAACCAGACATAAGACTAAACTCTTTTTCAAGCAAATAATCAACAGAACGCACAATAAACTGCACAATAGGTAGTGGAGTGTAGTAAGCACCCATTTTCTTGCGTAAATCAGGATCATATTCTTTCAAAAAATCTTCATAAAAGTGAATAACTGGATCAGGGCCTCTTTGAGTTTTACCCCATAAATCATCCTTAAAATATTCTTTCATTAGTTCTTGAACATCAGCATGAGAAAAAACTTCACACAATTCATTAACGATATATTCAAGTCGTTTATCAAAATTTGGACCAACTATATGGTCAAAAAAATGCAGGAGAAGTGGATTTGACTTGGGTATTAGATCTCGTGCTTCTTGTCGTGAGAAATCTTTTCTAGTCTCATCATGATAGCGAGCGACAAATAAACCATACACAAGAGTCTGCGCATACATATCGGCAAATGCATCTGTTGTGAGATCATGAACTAGAAGTTTTTTAAACGTTTCATACAAGCGAACTAGCTCTGCGTTCTTATCCGATTGAGTAATAAGAAATTGTCGTACGTTATCTCTAATTCTTTGTGCTCTTCCTCCCATAATTTTTGAGAGGTGCTTGCCGGAGCGTATTGGCTCTTTTTGCGATTGTGTAAAATCCAAGAGTGTTTTGGCAACATGTTCATAATTTTCCGAAATAGGCGTAATTGTTCGATTTTTTATATCATAATCTGCTATTTTTATTGGCTCATCATAACGAAGACCGTTTCTATAAAAACGAAACTCTACATAATCTGTCAGAACTAAATTTGTATAGCCAAAGTATCTCGCCATCTGCTCGGACTTTTCAACTTTATCTAAAGAAACTCCTATATCTTTTGCTTCAATATACAGAATAGGCACATCATTTTTAAGCACAGCGAAGTCAGGCTTGTTTCCTTGTATGGCTTTTGCATCATGATCAATTCTCTTAACATTAATTGATTCGAAAACACCTTTTAGGAGGATTTCGAAATCTGTCCGATAACCCATTTCACTTGTTTCTCTATGCGAAAACTTAGCAGAGATGGATTGGATATAATTTGTAAAAAGATTATCCATAATTTTATAAAGTCTACTATACCACTTTTGAGTAGAAAAATAAAGGCTTTTTGAGAAATTAAGTTACCAACACTTTACCAACTTACCCCTCCTAGACTCTCAAGAGAGGTTGCGTCATTCATTGAATATATGGAAATAATACAAATGCCAGTTGGGGCTATGGCGAGAATTGCACAAGCTCCCATAAAGGTAAAATATTGTCTGTATGCAAGAAAATCTACGGAGAGCGAAGAAGCTCAAATTCTTTCCATAGACAGCCAAATCAAAGAAATGATCTCTATGGCAGAACGTGATCACCTTGAGATAGTAGAAATCAAAAAAGAATCACACTCTGCGAAAGAAGCCGGGCAACGACCAGTGTTTAACGAAATTGTGGATCAAATAAAGCAAAAGAAGTTTAATGGAATACTTACTTGGGCACCGGATAGAATTTCAAGAAACGCAGGAGACCTTGGAAGAATTGTAGACCTGATGGACCAGGGAATACTTCATGAGATACGCACCTACGGACAGAAATTCAGTAATAGTCCAAATGAAAAATTCTTGCTGATGATTTTAGGAAGCCAAGCGAAATTGGAGAACGATAACAAAGTCGTCAATGTGAAAAGAGGACTGCGAGCCAGATGTGAAATGGGACTCTGGCCATGCACGGCACCCACTGGTTATCTTAATAGTAAAAATACAGACAAAAGATGTCATATTGAAATTGATGAGCATAGAGCACCAATTATTAAGAAAATGTTCGAGAAAGTAGCATATGAGAAAATGAGCGGAAGAAGATTGCATGCTTGGCTCAAAAATGAGATGAAGTTCAAAACTAGAACTGGCAAGGCTTTTACCATAAGTAATATATACATTACTCTAAGAAATACTTTTTACTACGGCAGTTTTGAATATCCAAAAGGTGGAGGGCAGTGGTATACAGGCAAGCATACTCCGATTATCACGAAAGAACTTTTTGATAAAGTGCAGGAACAAATGATGGAGTATACACTTAAGGGCGAGCATAAAGAATTTGCTTTTACTAAACTCATGACCTGCGGATTGTGTGGATCAGGCATAACAGCTGATGAAAAATTTAAGAAACAAAACAACGGAAATGTGCATCGATATGTATACTATGGGTGCTGCAGATATCAAGACAAAGATTGCAAGTCGGGCTATCTAAGAGAGGAAAATTTGATAGAACAGCTTGCAGGATTGATGGATGAAATTGACCTTGACGAGATTGGAATGAAGACAAAAATAAAAGATGAAATAGAGCGACACAAGAGATTTAATGTTGGGATACTTGGACTTAAAGAAGCGACTGTCAAAGTAGCGGATGTGGATATACGGAATTATGCAAAGCATGTTTTACGAGGAGGTACGATACTAGAGAAGCGAGAACTACTTTCCTGTTTGAGGAGTAAAATTTTGATGAATAATAAGGAGGTAAGGATTGGATAGAAATTATAAAACTACTTGCTAAGTAGCATATAGTTACATGTAAGAATCATGCCAGTGGAAAATAAAACCTACAAAAATTACAAAAACTATTTTACTGGGTCTGGAGAGGAACCCGCGCGAATTTATTCGGGGAAATTTGGGTATGGTTAAAATCAAAAATAATACCTTGAAAAGGCATCTGATTTTTGCTATTCTTGTATTGTGGATAAAAAGTAATAATTAGTTAATATATATAGTGAAAATTTTTAGAAAAATTGCAATAATTTCTGTTTTTATAGGAGTTATATTCACTATAAATTCTTTGGCTTATGCGGCTCCTGCTCCGACGTGCACAATGTCTTTTACTCCATCGATAGTCAAGCAAGGAGAAAATTCTGTAAATTTTTGGAAAACTACTGGACCGTTGAGTGGTATTACAACAAGTTGTGATGGTGTTCTTAAATATCTTGGTGGCTATACGGAGAACTATACAACCTCAGAATTTCTTAATTTTTCAAACGCACAAGAAATCATTAACGGAACAAGTAATTCTGGTCAAGTCCGACCGTCTAAAATAGGCAAAGGAAGTTGCACATGGACAGTCAGAGGACCCGGGGGGACAAACAGTTGTTCTGCAACAATCGAGGTTATTTTGAATGAGGTTTTTGAAAAAGATGTTGCAGTAGTTTTTGAGAACACGGTTACTTTCCATTTAATGGGTAGTGAAAAGGTACGTGCTTGCCCCGCATTTTCTTGTGGAATTGCAAATTGGGGAACATTTAATGGAGATGCAACTATTAAAAAGAAACAAGGCGATTGGTATTTTGTGTCTGTAGTTGACCATGGTACGAATAAAAGCGGATTTTTCCAAAGTACAGGATTTACTAATGGATGGTTGCATTCAGATTTAGTGCCAAGTGATACCTTAAGTAATCTTAAAGCAAAAAACCCTAGTGTGGTATTCGAAAAAGAAGTCAAAAAAGAAAGCACGGCCAGTACCACTCAAATACAATCGAGAATCATAACTTCATTGCGGGAATTTTTTACTTCAATCAAGTCATTATTTAACAAAAAAGAGATTACCTATCCGATTTTAACAGTTCTATTTCTCGGCTTACTTTATTTGGTGTACCAGTTGTTTTATAAAGTTAAATTTTCTACGTTAATAGTTGGTATTAAATCGATCAAAATTTCGAATGCACAATTTGTAACGGGTGCTGTTATTTTTGGTTTTATTTTATTTAGCTGGTTTGGTTTTACACTCTATAAACAAACACAAAACACATTACAAGAAATTCAATCTTTGAAAATATCTCAAAAAGAAACATTTGCTAAACAACAAGGCTTGTTAGAACAACAAAGCTCACAATTACAACAGTCACGAGCAAACGAAAATGCCACAAAGCAAGCTCTGCAAGAATTACAAAATAGACCAGTGCAAATAAATGACACTCGCCCTACTGGTGCATTTTTGACAAAGTTTTCTCAATCAGTTGTTAAAATATTATGCTTTGCTAATTCTCACTCAGATGATCTTAAACAAGGAACTGGTATGCTCTACATGACAACAAACCAGTCAGGACTTGCTCCATTTTATGTTCAAACAAATTTACATGTTGTTGAAACAGACGATAATTCAATATCTTCTTGTGTTATAGTTTTATACCCAGATTACACCAATAGTGATCGTTATCTTATTTTCAAGAGTACTGGCTATAAGTTTTTCAAGAGTTATATTGATACGGCATTTGTTAAGGTTGAGATCGTTACTGATACTTCTATTGGTAACAGAGGTAGTTTCCAAGATCTAAATCTTTACGCGCAAGCAGAATCGGAAACTTATTACTGTTCTTCTGTTGATATTGGCACTCCGTTGTCTGTATTTGGCTATCCAGCAGTGGGAGGAAATAGCTTAACTGTAACTGATGGAATAGTATCTGGTGTTGAAACTGACAATAATGGCGTACATTACTATAAAACATCGGCAAAAATTGATCACGGTAATTCGGGTGGTATCGCAATTGAGGACTCTGGTTGTGTAATTGGAATACCAACATTTGTTCAGCAGGGAGAATTAGAGAGTATTGGCAGAATACTAGATTTAAAATATATTTTTGATAACTTAAAATAATCTTTTTAATTATGGGTAAAAATAAATTTTCTGAAAAACAAATAAGGGTCGGTGGAACTACTGGCGTGGAGCCAATATCAATAAAGTATAAAGACAGTGATTATACTCTAAGCATGAATTCCGACAAAAAAGCTCTTAAAGATAAAAATGGTTATCTTGTAATTGCCGAACTTTTTTCAAGCGATAAAAAATTGCCAAGATTTATATTTCGGTGGGACCACAATCCAGCTGTGATGGATATTGATATTTTTGTTGGTGAGAAAAACAGGAAAGATTTATGGACGCAAAAAGGATATGAGGGACATTGGACAAAACTTAGTGATGATAAAAATCGAGAATATTCAGTTTTAATTAAAATACCTGAATGTAAAATATTTGAAGGAATTATTAGAGTAGGACTTCTCACTGAACTTGATCTTAATAACAGCATTTCTATAAGTGATAGTGTGGAAGTTAAAATTATTTAATCCACCCTACCCTAATTCCCCAAAATAAGCCTCTCGGTCGGTCTCACTAACGTGTGCCCTTGGTAGGAATCGAACCTACATCAAAGCCTTAGAAGAGCTTCGTTCTATCCATTGAACTACAAGGGCTCTGTGCGCGGTAAGGGACTCGAACCCCTGACCTTCCCGGTGTAAACGGGTTGCTCTACCAACTGAGCTAACCGCGCAAGAATTTAGGTAAACGACCTACCAAAACAGCTAACCGCGCAAGAATTTAGGTAAACGACCTACCAAAACAGCTAACCGCGCAGATAATCACAAATTACCACTTTTAGAGAGAAGGGTCAACGACCGGGGAAGAAGAATTTAATATTCTAGCCGATTTTTGCTCTTTTTCAGAAAAATAATCAAGCACTTTTCCAACACGATTTTCGTTGATTGTTGGAACTTGTTCATTGCCGTTGATAATTGGCAAAATAGATTCTTGGTTTATCTGCATAAAAAGACGATAGCCGAAAAGAAAAGACAGAAGAATCATAGTAAGGGAGCCGCAGACGGCAATTTTCCAATAGAGATTCGGATTAAAGGCAAAGTTTTTTTTCTTAAAATTATTTTCTTTTTTAAAAAATTTTATTTTCATTTTTTTAATTTATGGGACAAAGCTCAGAAGCTGTATTCTAAAGGTAGCTTCCCATTTCAAATTTTGAATATTTTCGTCGGACACGCCTGACACTGCCAATTTGTGCATATCTATTGAAGGAAAATCAAGCTCGTAGGGGGAATTTTCCAGGAGCGTTAAAAATTTATAAATTGCTTCAAAAGACCCCGATGCCTTTAATCCAACTATTAGTCCGGTATTATCTGTTAAAATATCAACCGAATTAACCTCGGCTTTAGTTCCCACCCCTAGCGCCAATTTTTCAATTGTATCTAAAAAGGGCACAACGTCCGAACTTTTGGCAAAATGAGTTTCAAGCAGGATTCTGGAATCAGCGATTTTTTGAAGCAAGCGATCTAAAGATCTTATGTTGTCGCGCCGGAGTGTTTCTGTTTGCCAAGTTGTCGCATCTTGTTCGGCTTTTTGATTGTTGCTATTTATTTTTTTGTATAAAAACACAAAAGCAAAACAGAAAAACACAAAAAATACTGCCAAGAGAATTAATGATATTTTTTGAAAATTGTTTTTCATATTATGAAGGAATCAGACTTAGATAAAATTGTATATTGGATCCTTTCACGAAATTTGAAATCGGCAAATTGACATTTTTAAAAGCGGAATCATTTTCCAGTGCCCGGCGGAATAGAAGCAAAATTTCACGGGAAGGCGCCGTGCCGGTAATGCTGATTTTCTTGCCCTGAGCCGGGTCATTTTCATACAAAATTTGGGTAATTTTGATATCCGATCTTTTATTTAAAAGAATAGCCCGGATGATTTTTTGGGAAACAAGAAATTTGTTTTTCTCGGCATTTTCCACCAAATCAAGTTTGTTGTTTACACCTTTGATGACCGTGAGAGTTTGCTGGTCAAATAAAGGTAACGGCTCATTCTTTTGAATTTCTAATTTCGTATTGATTGAAGCGCTTTTTGCGGAAGAAAGAAAATAAGAAGGGGTTATAGAAATAACGGCAACCAAAATGCAAAAATCAAGCACCATCAAAAACAAAATTGCAAGCTTATAGTAAAAACCTATAGTCATTTTTTTCCTCTCTTCTTTTGGAATTAAATTAATCATAAATTATCAATTTTCAAAATCTCCCAGCGCAAGCCCGAGCGTGGTCGCGAATGAAAGCGCCTGCCTAAAACTCATCTCCGGAATATAATTTTCCGTATTCGTTATGTTAATCCAGACATTGGCCATTTCCACCGGACTTTTCATGCTGACAGAAATATAGTCGGCAAGCCCTATTAAATTTGAATCGCCGCCGCAAAGAATTATCTTTTTTATGGGTGGATTATTTTTATCTTCTTCATTTTTATGCGTATGCCAATATAAGAAGTGTTTCGCTATTTCGTCGCGCAGGACAGAAACGCTGTTTAGAAGCACGGCGAATATTTCCTTATTTGCGACATTGCGCTGAAGACCGTATTGCTGTTTCATTTTTTCCGCTTCTTCAATGCTTACATTAAAGCTTTTTTTAATCATCTTATTCATAATCTCCCCGCCCATATCAAGAGTAGAAGTAAACATTACGATACCGCTGGATACAATAAAAATACCGGTGCGTTTTTTGCCAAAATCCACAATCATATAAGTTTCCATATCGCCCTTTTTGATAACTGCCCGAGAAAGCGCCTGTGCTTCAAGTTCGAATGCTTGAACCGATATCTGGGAATGCTTAAAAATCAACAAGTAGTTTTCGATTATATTTTTCGGTATGGTGGCAACTTGAACTTCCAAGTTTTGCGCATCTTCTTTGACTAAATCGTAATCGAAAATCGCGTCTTGGGCCGGTACCGGCACGTGTTCTTCAAGGGCAAGTTCAATTCCCTCTTTGACGTTTTTCAACCCCGTTTTTCCCAATCGAAGCTGAAAGAGATACATTTGCTCTTCCGGCAGGGAAACACGCACAGTCTTTATCCCTTCTTCTTTCCTGAGTGAAGACAAAATTTCTTCCATTCTTTTAGAATCTTTAATTTTGCCGGATTCTATAACCCCGGGCGGTATGGTGCGTTCTCCATATCGTCCCACCTTAATGCCATTCTTGGTCGCGAAAAGCTCTGCGAATTTCAATGATTCATCGGAAATGTCCAAGCCAAAAGAAGGCGTTATTAAAAAATTAGGCGGTGGAAAAAACCTGAAGAAAAACCTATTAAATGAATCCCCGAACATAGTAATATTATACGATATCCAGGTTTTTATCGCCATCATTTCGCTCGCGTGCCGGCAGGAATATCATTGTTCGGTTCCAGCAGGGAAAATTTGCCGTCTTCCGTAAAAACTGCCAATATCATTCCCTGGCTTTCAATCCCACGAATAACTCTCGGTTCCAGATTCGCGACAAAAATGCACTTTTTGCCGACTAAAACGGAACAATCCGGAAAATATAAAGAAATTCCGGAAACTATAACCCGTGGTGTCGTTTCGCCTAAATCAACAGACAGTTTCAATAATTTGTCCGTATCGGGAATTTTTTCCGCGGATAAAATTTTTCCTACCGCGATATCAATTTTTTTAAAATCATTTAATGTAATCATTTTCTTGCCACGCTGTGGCGCGGGTTATTTATTTTGTCCAGATATCTTTGTAAAATGAGCGCAGCCGCCGAAGCATCTATCCGGCCGCTCTTTATTTGTTTTACTCTGCTGTGCGCTTGCGATGGACTTAAACTTTTTTTATTATTTCCTGATTTACGGGCTTCCACCGATGTTAAAAATTCTTTCTGCTTGTAAACGGGTAATTTAAATTTTTCTTTCAAGTCTAAGATAAAAATCTCGATTCTCCCCGACAGCGCATTTAATTTCCCTGAAAAATCCACCGATTCTCCTATTACAATTTCCGAAACATTTTCTTTGGTGATTATATCGCCAATTCTTTTTAAAGCATTTTTGTCATTCAGAATAATTTCTTTCGGGAAAGCCAGAGTGTTATTTTTATCCGAAATTGCCACTCCGATTCTTTTTGTTCCATAATCAACGCCCAAAAATCTCCCGGAAAATATCATAATTAAATACTAGCATAAATATGATTTTCTTGATATAATCTCCGTATGTATAATCCAATTTTTACCAATGCATTTGTTAATATGTTTTTATTAATATTAGCCCTTTGGACTATTCCTTGGAAAGTTTATGCGTTGTGGACAGCCGCAAAACATAACCATAAAAAATGGTTTGTCGCGCTCATTATCTTAAATACTGTTGGAATTTTGGAAATTTTTTATATTTTCAAAATCGTAAAGAAAAAGTGGGTTGATGTAAAAAAAGATTTCAAAAACGCATTGTCGTCAATTAAATAACAAACGGAGGCGTGGCTGAGTGGTTGAAGGCACTTGTCTTGAAAACAAGAGACTCTTTACGGGGTCCGTGAGTTCGAATCTCACCGCCTCCGCACGAAAAGCAGTTGTTTTTAAAAAGAATGGCGCGGTTAAACTCTACTGAGTCTTTCTTTTACTTTCTCCACTACATGGCTTAAATCCCAGTCGGATTTTACCAAATAATACGCGGGCTCATTTTTTGTAATCGCCGCCATGATTTTTTCTTCGCTGGCGGACAAATTGCTTAAAAGGATTATCGGAACATTTTTTCCATAAAGGTCTTTCTCCCGCAATTTGTCCATCATTGTAAGGCCATCCATTACCGGCATCAGAATATCCAGCAAGATAAGATCCGGTTTTTCGCGAAAAGCAAGCTCCAAGCCGTCTTTGCCGTTTGCCGCCGTAAGGACAAGAAATCCCTGACTGCGCAATTCTTCCGCATATGTTTTGCTAATTACCGCCTCGTCTTCAACAATTAAAATTTTTATTTTTTTATCTTCGGTCACAACATAAATATTATACCACAATCAACCTTATCAACCAACAAGCTTTTTTGTGCCGATTTTCACTCTCATCCCGGTCATAGGAATAGTTACATAAAATATCGACCCTTTGTTTTCCTGCGAAGTGAACCAGACTGACCCGCCGGAATGGTCAAGAATGGATTTTATGATATAAAGCCCGAGACCCGTTCCGTTGGCCTGTTTTTCTCTGGCATTGTCGGCTCTAAAAAATTTAGTGAACACTTTATTTTGCACATTTTTAGGAATGCCGTAGCCGGTGTTAGATACAATAACCGCAAAACAATTCTCGGATAAAAGTTTGCCCCCGAGCATTTGTCCCTTATTCACTGTCTTGCATTCAACTTGGATTTCACCCTCTTCCGCCGTATAGTTGACGGCATTCATAACAAGATTGCCAATTACCATACGGAATAAAGATTCATCAATCATCAACCTGATGCTCTTTTCTCCAAACATCGTTCTGAACTTCAATCGCCTTTTCTCAATGATTAATTTCAATTCATCAAGAACGCTCCGCACAACAGCGCAAACATCATTTTCGCTTGCCTGAATGGCAAATGTTCCGAGCTCAATGCGCGATACGTTCAAAAGCTTGTTTACAATATCAATCATCCGCTGGTTCGAATATTGGATATCGTCAAAATATTCTTTCTGTTTTTCCGTGAATTTTCCCATTTTGCCGCTCAGCAGCCTTTCAATAAGCAATTTAATGGCAGTCGGCGGGGTTTTGAGCTGGTGGGAAGCGAGAGATATGAACTCGCTTTTTGCCTTGTCAATTTCTTTTTCACGGGTTATGTCCCGAATTATCTCTATTAATCCTATTGTTTTTCCTCTAAGCTTGATGGGTGTCGCGGTAATGGCCATTGGAAACCTGATTTTGCCTTTTCTGGCAAAAAAATAGACAACTTTTGCAACTTTGCCGGTCTTTAAAGCTATGGTAGTTGGCCGTTTGTCAAGCGATACGAGATTGCCCATTTCGTCTTCCAGGGGCAACCCGGTAATTACCTTGCCAATCAGATCTTTGGCTTTCCAGCCAAGCATATCGCTGGCCACTTTATTTATAATTATTACTCTTCTGTCGTTATCAACCGCAACCAAACCTTCCCCGATACTCTCGAGCAGTGCTTCATCTCTCGCATTGGATTGAGCCAGTTTTTCTTTCTCAATCTGGAGATCTTCAAGAACGTTTCGGGCAGCTATTTTCGCATTTTCCAAATCGCGCGCCTGGAACTTTAACTTTGTTTGTGTTTTTTCTTCTTCTTTGAAGGCTAAATTCAAATTATGGAAATTAATTTCCATTTCCGCCCAGTTGGCTAATCCCTTTAAGGTTTCTTCATCCTTTTTTGAAAATTTTCTCGGTTTTGTATCTTTAATGCAAAAAACTCCGACTCGCGCTCCATCAATGCTCATTAACGGCATGCCGGCATAAAAGCGTATAAATGGCTTGCCGATTACCATAGGGTTATCGGCAAATCTTTTGTCTTTTTTTGTGTCAGGTATGACAAATATTTTATTGGACAACAATGCATGTCCACAAAAAGAAATCGCGCGCTTGCCCTCGCGTTTTGTAAGCCCTTGGCAGGATTTGAACCATTCTCGTTCCGCATCAATAAGGGTTAGAGTTGAAATAGGAACATTGAAAATTTTAGTTGCCGTACGGGTAATGCGGTCAAAACGCTCTTCCGGTTTTGTGTCCAGGAGCCCTAATTTATACAGGGAAAATAAGCGCTCTTTTTCGTTTTCCGGAATCGGCGCTGTTTTCATGAATTATGTAATTTGCCATTTTTATGATTTCCATTCTTGCTGTTTTTGCCGTTGCCATTTCCATTTTTAACCTTTTTCCTCAAATTTTCAATTTCTTTTTTGAGTTCCACCATTTTTAATTCCCTTCCCACCATGGACTTATTCATTGATTCCAATTCTTTTATTCGAGCGGCAAGCTCTGTTGTCCGTTTCTCCACCTTGCTTTCAAGTTTTTCGACATATTCAGCCAATTTTTTCTCAAGCCTCTCTTTATCGGTAATGTCTTCTATGGCTAGAATAATTAATTGCACCGTATCTATCTGCCTGGAATTAAGCAGCATTGTTTTTTCTCCAATTGTTTCAAAAATGTGCGCAACTTCGTAATTTTTTACCACTTTTTTCTTGGGCAAAATTTCTTCCAATAGTTTCTTAAGTTCGGGGATATTCCACTGGCCATTTCCTAATTTATAAAAAAGTTTACCTATCGTCTTTTTCGGTACAACCTTAAAAACCTGGTAAAAAGTCGGGTTTGCCGAAATTACGCGAAGGTCAGAATCAAGAATCAAGAACGACTCTCTGGCGACATCCACCAGTGTTTGCATATAGTGCAAGGCCAGCTCTTTTGACTCTTTTAATTCATTTACTTTACTTTTTTTATTTTTCATAATCAATATTATTTAATTATAAATAAAGAACGTAAAACCATTAGACCACAAGTTGCTGTTATTATACCACGATTTCAATTATTATACCATAAAAAAGTTATCAGCACTAGCATAAAAGTAAAAATGTTACAATTGTAGATTAGCTGAAAATGTCATTAACTGCACGAGAATTTGGGATATAATAGACAAAACTCATTCCAGACGGCCTGTAGTGTTTACCGACAAAGAAACTGAATAGTAAAATATACGTCTTTTAGCGATTATATTTTCGCTGTTTTGTTAGACAACTTTGGGTATTGTCTGATATAATTGATTTATGGATGATAATGAAAAATTATCTTGGTCTGCTCTGGAATACGAAGAAAAGGAACGAAGCCGGGACTGGTTTTGGGCGCTTGGCATTATCGTTGCAACCAGTTCGATTGCCTCAATCATTTATGGAAATTATTTTTTCGCGATATTGCTTGTTTTGGGCGGAGTGTTGCTCGGATTTTTTGCGATTAAAAAACCGGATGTTATTTCTTATGAACTCAACGCCAAGGGTCTGAAAATAAGAAACCGCCTTTATCCTTATGAAAATATAAAATCTTTTTGGGTTCAAGTGGGCGCATCGGGAGAAACAAGCGTCAAGCCGATACTCTTTATCCATTCCGAGAGAGCTTTCATGCCGATTTTATCAATGCCGATAGATGAAACGATGGCAGAAGAAATTCATTCCGTCATGCTCTCCAATAATGTTGAAGAAAAAGAAATGAAAGAACATCCTTCGGAAAAAATCATGGAAGTGCTCGGTTTCTAATAGACTTTTTATCAAAAACTGCTAATCTTCAAATGCGCCCGATTTTTGACGGGAAAATGCCCTCATAGTTCAATGGATAGAATGCGAGCTTGCGGAGTTTGCGATGTAGGTTCGATTCCTACTGAGGGCACAATTATTTGACTTTTCTCTATAAAATGCTATAATTGAAAGATGTTAAATAAAATAACCAACTTTTTTGTAATAACCCTTATGGGAGCGATATTATTTGGTCTTGCCCCTTTCCCCCTTTTCGCATATAGCGCATATGTCTCTACTGGCAGCGCAACCAACATTACCCCAATGAATGCGACTCTCAACGGTTCGGTCAACACCGGAGGCCTTCCGGGTAATGCCTGGTTTGAATATGGAACAGATTTAAGTTTCGGAAATTCTACGTCTTTAAATGCTTATATTTTTAATACCGGATACGGCGGCAGTTATAGCACTAATATTTCGGGGCTTACCGCCAACACGATTTATTATTTTCGTGCAGTCGGGCAAAACTCACAAGGAAGAGTTTATGGAAACGTGGCATCTTTTACGACAAATTTTTCAACTTCAGGATACAACAATTCAATGTCTCCCGCCGCTATCACTACTTCCGGAGCGGTTTTGGCGGACAATACGGCGCAATTTAATTCTCTTATTCTGGCCGGAAACAGTAATTCAGCCAATTCTTGGTTTGAATGGGGCGTGACTCCCAGCTTAGGCAATCAGACCGTCCTAACGCCAATAAATGGGGCGCCGGCAGTCAGGCACACCAACACGATTACTGGGCTTAATCCGGGCACAGCATATTACTTCCGAGCCGTAGCGCAGAATTCCTACGGCAGAAGCGAGGGAGCGGTTTTAAGCCTGGTAACAAGCGGTAATGCTCCGAGCCAAAATAACAGCCAGAAACAAAACACCGCAACGGCCGCCAAAGTTACCAGCACCGATGCCGTCTCGGTAGACAAAAACGAGATTTCTGTGGCTTCTATGCTGGGAGCGAATGCCCTCGGAGCTGGTTCTTTTTTCCCGGCTAATTTATTTGGCTGGCTGATCTTACTTATTCTTATCCTTATTCTTGTCCTTTTAAGCAAACGCGCGTATAGTCAATTCTCGGATCAAAAGCATAAATAATAATAATATAAATTAGACCATCGGGGAGATAATTTGGGAAAATAATAATAGAAAAAATCTATGTTATAATTTAGTTATGCCGCTAAAAAAATGAAAAAACGCCTGAATAAAATAAAATCACATGTCATTGCCCATAAAACAATAAGCGTGGTCGTTTTGATAATAATCATCTCTATTTCATATTGGAGTTATAAAAAAATTACCGATACCTCCGGAGATATCCGCTATATAACGGCCAAAGTCCAAAGAGGCACGATTATTTCCTCTGTTTCCGGCAGCGGCCAAGTTTCCGCTTCAAATCAGATAGATATCAAAGCCAAGGTTTCCGGAGAGGTTGTTTACATAGCCGCGCAAGACGGGCAAAAAGTCGGGACAGGCGCGTTTATCGCAAAACTGGATGACAAAGACGCGCAAAAATCCGTGCGCGACGCGGAAGTAAATTTGGAGTCCGCTAAAATCGCTTTGGAAAAATTAAAAATTCAAAAATCAAATGAAAACATGAATGCTGATCTGGCTAAAAGCTATGATGACGGCTTTAGCGCGGTTTTAAACGTATTTCTTGACCTGCCGGGGATTATGACGGGCCTGAATGATATGTTTTTTAAAAGCAGTGCGGGGACGCAGCAACAATGGAATATAGATTGGTATGAAGGACAGGTTGGCAACGGAGACCATGATCAGGCTGTAGTCTTAAAACAAAATTTCATAGATTCCTACAATAAGGCAAAGACCGCTTACGACGCAAATCTTGAGAAATACAAGGTAGTTTCCCGAATTTCGGACAATCCGACTATTGAGGCTTTAATTTTGCAAACTTATGATACAGTCAAGCTCATTTCCGATGCGATTAAAAATGGCAATAATTTCATTGATTTTATAAATAGCTCAATACAGAAAAATGACGCCGACACGCCTGCGATAATAACCGCGCATAAAGCAAGCTTAAATACTTATACTTCCAAAACCAATACTCACATAGTAAATCTTCTTTCAGCCAAAACAAGCATAAAAAATTATAAAGACGCATTTCCCAATTCCGGTTTGGACATACAATCGGCGGAACTTTCCGTGAAACAAAAAGAGAATGCGCTGCAGGACGCGAAAGATGAATTGGCGGATTATTATATCCGCGCGCCTTTTGAAGGCACGATAGCGAAAGTCAATATCAAAAAATCGGATTCTGTAAATTCAGGCGCTGTCGCGGCAACATTAATTACCAAAAAACAGCTCGCGGAAATTTCGCTCAATGAGGTTGACGCGGCAAAAATAAAAATCGGGCAAAAAGCTGCTCTGACTTTTGACGCGATACCAGACCTTGTTATCTCGGGCGTTGTTGCGGATATTGATACTGTCGGGACGGTTTCGCAGGGAGTCGTAACTTATATTGTAAAAACTAGTTTTGACACGCAGGATGAAAGAATAAAATCCGCAATGAGCGTATCAGCCGCCATTACCACAGACATCAGGCAGAATGTGCTGATTGTCCCGAATAGCGCCATAAAATCCCTGCCCGCCCGGCAGGCGGGACAAGCCGGAACAAGCTATATTGAAAGCTTTGACGCGCCTTCAGGGTCATCCGCGGATGGGTCAACCGGCATTGTTTCCAAAGCTATCCTGAATAAAATCCCCGTAGAAATCGGCCTTTCAAATGATTTGCAAAGCGAGATTGTTTCAGGAATCAAAGAAGGCGATGAAATAGTCACCCGGACGATACTGCCGTCCACAGCCGCAACCGCGTCATCAGCCCCCAGCATCTTCGGCAATACTACGGGAAATCGAGGACGTTAATATATCTTATGATAGAAATAAAAAATATTATAAAAACGTACAAAACGGGAGATGTTGAATTTAACGCATTGAATAATGTTTCTTTCAAAATTGCCGATGGAGAATTTGTCGCCATTATGGGACCCTCGGGAAGCGGCAAGTCAACATTAATGCATATTTTAGGCGCACTGGACAGCCCGACGAGTGGAACATATTTCCTTGATAATGAAGATATTTCTTCCCTGTCCGACGACAGGCTGGCGGATATTCGCAGGGATAAAATCGGCTTTGTTTTTCAAGCTTTTAATCTGCTGCCGCGGGCAACTGTCCTGCGAAACGTAATGCTGCCTTTGTTATATGCCGGAGTGCACGGCACAGCTAGGGAAGAAAGGGCAAAAAATACGCTTATTTCCGTAGGTATGGATGAGAATCATTTTCATCATCTTTCCAATCAAATTTCCGGCGGTCAAATTCAACGGGTGGCAATAGCGAGAGCCTTGGTAAACAATCCGTCGCTTATTTTAGCCGATGAACCGACCGGAAACCTGGATTCAAAAACAGGAGAAATTGTTATCGGCACTTTCCAAAAATTAAACAAAGAATTGGGACGCACGATAATTCTTATCACCCACGAACAAGAAATAGCCGAGCACGCCGACAGAATTCTTTTTATCAAGGACGGAAAACTTGTGGAAGATAGGAAAACGCATACAAAACAAATGATAAAATGAAAGCGATAGACATAGCACAAGAAACATATAGTTCCCTGTCCTCCAATAAAGCGCGTTCGGGTCTTACGATGCTTGGCATAATCATAGGCATTGCTTCCGTTATTGCCATGGTTTCCATCGGCAATGGAGCCAAGGCGTCCATCCAGTCAAGCATTGAAGGTCTTGGCTCAAATCTTTTGGTAATTCTTCCGGGGGTAGTCCAGCCGGGGCGAGGAATCGTTTCTTCCGGACGCGGCACGGCGCAAACTCTGGAAAATGAAGACATAGATATTATAAAAGCCCTAGACGGTGTGGCGGCTGTCTCACCCGAAGTCTCCCGCAGATTCCAAGTGGTAGCAACCGGAAATAATACCAACACCACCATAACGGGAGCAACTCCGGATTATATGAACGTGCACAATATCGCTCTGGCGAACGGAAACTTTATTTCTGAGGCAAATGAGAGAAGCATAGGCAGGCAGGCGGTGCTGGGAGCTACGGTTGCAATTGATTTGTTTGGGAATGAAGATCCGCTTGGAAAAACTATCCGTATCAATAAGGTTAATTTTAATGTTATCGGAGTGTTGACCGCCAAGGGCGGAGCCGGATTTTCCGGTCCCGATGATATGGTTTTTGTCCCTCTTTCCACTATGCAGAAAATTCTCTCCGGGGTGGATTATCTTTCAACCCTGGCCGTATCTGTAACCGACAAAAATCAAATGGCGGAAGTTAAAGACCTGGCGACTAACGCGCTTTTAGACAAACATCGCGTGGCCGAAGCGGATTTTTCAATCATTTCGCAGGAAGATATTTTAGGCACACTGACTACCGTCATAGATACTTTTACCCTTTTTCTGGCGGCCATTGCTTCAATTTCGCTTTTGGTTGGCGGGATAGGAATTATGAATATGATGCTGACAACCGTGACAGAACGCACTAGAGAAATCGGCTTGCGAAAAGCCATCGGGGCAAAAAGAAAAGATATAAACCTGCAATTCCTCTCGGAAGCCGTCATGCTGACATTTATTGGCGGTTTTTTGGGAATTGTTTTGGGGTGGCTCATATGCTTTGCGGTGACCTCCACCGGAATCGTTCGAACACAAGTCTCGTTTTCCTCTGTCCTTTTGGCTTTTGGCGTTTCGGCCGGTATTGGAATTATTTTCGGCTATTACCCCGCCCGCCAGGCAGCCATGCTAAATCCGATAGATGCGTTAAGATATGAGTAATTACCCGATGCGAATTAATAAATATCTTGCTTTGAAACAAATCTCCACCAGAAGAGGCGCTGATGAGTTGATAGCCGATAAAAAAGTATTTATCAACGGTAAATTAGCCCTGCTCGGCAGTAAAATCAATGAAACCGACACCGTGGAAGTAAGAGGCGCCAAGGCAAAAGAATATTTATATTTTGCATATAATAAACTAATTGGAGTTGAAACTGGTTCTCTTTACCCCGCTAAGCGGGGCGCGGAAAACCTCTTCCCCTTAGGAAGATTGGATAAAGCTTCACACGGACTCCTGATATTAACCAACGATGGACGTATTACCGAACGGCTTTTAAATCCAAAATACTTTCACGAAAAAGAATATGTTGTCAAAACTTCAAACAAACTCCGTTCAAATTTCAAGCAAAAAATGGAGGCTGGAGTAAATATTGAGGGTTATATCACAAAACCATGTAAAGTGAAAATTATAAACGACTTTACTTTCAGAATAGTGTTGACCGAAGGCAAAAAGCACCAGATACGCCGAATGTGTTCCGCTCTTTTCCAAGAAGTCGCCGACCTAAAGCGTGAAAGAATTATGAATATCAAGCTGGGCAGTCTAAAACCTAATATTTTAAGAGAAATAAAAGGTGTAGAATTGATTACTTTTTTAGATCCAATACTTCATCAATCCTGAAATTAGCTTGACAAATGGGTGTCTATTATGCTATACTCGTGAGACAAAGTAGGTGCAAGAAGAGTAAATTAAAGTCGATTTCTTACGTATATCTATTTGTAATTATTAATTAATCCCGACGTAAAGTCGGGATCCCGACTCCATAAGGGCGTCGGGGCTAAAAAAAATCAATGACTGGTACAATAAAAAGACTCACTGATAAAGGTTTCGGCTTTATAACCGGAGAAGGCCTTGCGAAAGATTTATTCTTTCACAGCAATTCTTTGGTTGGCGTAACCTTTGACGAGCTCAAAGAAGGTGATGCTGTTTCTTTTGAAACAGAAGAGTCACCAAAGGGATTGAATGCTGTGAACGTCCAACGCGCATAATATTCTCTCCAAATTAAAAAAGCCCCGTATGGGGCTTTTTTAATTTGTATTATTCTTGTGTAAATTCTTCTCCTTTCGCCCATTTTTTCAGTGTCTCATAATTCCCCTCCCCGCAAATCCATTTCTTGGTTTTCAGATTATAGAAAAAAGGTACGCCGCCGCAAAATTCTTTATCCAACTCCAGCAGACGCTTTTCGTTTTCTTTATTGTGCCAAACTTCCAAACTTTCAACTTTTATCCCCTCTTCTTTTTCTAATTTTTCCACCAACTTATGCATACTCACGCAATGCGGGCATTCGGTTCCATAAAATTCAAGAAGGTGGTTCATAAAAAATTAAAGGGGGTTGGGATTTGTTGTTTAGAAAGCCTTGCGCAGGAGATTAGAAAATAAAAGGCGTATTCGGCTTATTATTTTCTTGATCGACGAGCAGTTCGCTAGCCAAGCTTGGCTAGACAGATTGCTTTATAAACAACAAATCCTAACGAACCAATTTTGATAAACGGGATTTCTTGCGGGCGGCGTTGTTCTTTTTAATCACGCCCTTTTGCGCCGCCTTGTCTATGGCCTGAAAAGCGGAGCTCAGCATTTTCACAACTTCAGCTTTGTCGGTTTTGGCAATTTTCTCAATTTTCTTGATTATTTCTTTCATTACCCGCTTTCTTTGGTCATTGAAAGCTTTCTTGCGCAGCGAGCCGCGGATTGCTTTTTTGGCTGATTGTGTAATTGGCATGGTGTAAACATATCAAAAATATCCAGAAAACGCAAATGCCCGTATTCGGCGGGATATGTTATGATTAATCCATGATCGGAAGCATAAAAGGAAAAATAGTTTTAAGAACGGAAAAGTTTTTAATAGTTGAGACAAATGGAGTCGGTTATAAGATAAATGTCTCAAGTGATGTATTCTCTAAAGCAAAAAAGACAGAGATAATGCTTTGGATTCACACTCACGTGCGGGAAGATATGCTGGATTTATATGGATTTTTAAACCGGGAAGAATTGGAATTTTTTGAAATGCTTATAAATGTTTCCGGCATCGGACCGAAGGGGGCTCTCGCTATTTTGGGAATTACGTCAATTGAAACATTAAAAAAAGCCATTGGCACGGGCGATACGGGTTATCTTACGAAAATATCCGGCATCGGCAAGAAAACTGCGGAAAAAATCGTGATTGAACTGCGAGATAAAATTGCGGAAAAAATGAAGGATGAAAAAGGAGGGATTTCCCTGCAGGGAGAATTGGATGCCTTGGAAGCTTTAAAATCACTCGGTTATTCTCAAAATGAAGCCCGTGAAGCTTTGAAAAAAATCTCCCTCGGCCATGGCCGTACGGGCGAGGTTCCCGACACGAATACCAATGCCAAAATTCGCGAAGCGTTGAAAATACTAAGCGGGAAATAGATAAGAACGGTCCTTGGGAAATTCTCTTAAGGACCGTTCTTGAAGAAATATTTTTTTACACCCGTGACGGTGAGTTGCGCCATGTTTTTATAAGTTTGTTCTCGGGTATTTTTTGTTCTAAATTTTTTTTCGTAAATATAGCCATACTCTACAAGAACCGATCGGGCGCCGGCATTCAACGTGCCGTTTGAACCCAGGGCTATCAGTGTTTGGTCCGGAGTCAGTCCGCCCAGTTCTTTTTCATAATTACTCGTCGCATATTTTTTATTTAATTGTATAAAAATATTGGCGGCAAGCTGCCCGCTTCCCATCCAGTTTACCATTTGGCCTTCCGGTATATAAATAACAAAACCTCTGTACTTTCCTATGGTCCACTTCTTCGGCCTGGGATAGTCGTTAAAATGAATATGAATGACCGCGTCCATCTTATTTTCATTTGCCCATTTATTGAATCCATATAATCTTATAGCCATATCTTCGCTCACTCTATTGTGCGGAGGATTTGTTTTTTGAATAAAACTCCCGTTGTCAACCTTGCTTTGCATTTCTTTTTTGGCATTTTCCTTGAAAGATACCACGTCCGCCTGGCGGTCGGCAAAATAATCCGCAAATTCTTTTGTATAACCTTCCGAACTGCGGGTGATATAAACTTCAAATTTTTCATCCTTTTTTAAAAGATTATAAATCTTGGTCGCCAAGGCTAGAGTCATGTCGGCTTCTTTCATATTTCCATACTGCGCTCCCCAGACTTCATCGTCATGTCCCGGCACCAGCAATATTTTGATTGTTTCCTGGGCATAGACAAAAAATATTGGAATTAAAATAAAACCAAGAAATAAAATTATTAATAATATCTTCTTCATAGTATGATTATACCATGCCGGAATTGCCGGAAGTTGAAACAACCGTCAAAGGATTAAGAAAGACAATCTTAGGCCTGACTATAAAAAATGTCTGGACTGATTTGGCGACCAAGGACAAACGCCAAAAAAGCTCAATCGCCAATCTTAAGTTTTTTGTGGTTTTCAAAAAAGAAATTTTAAATAAAAAAATTTTGTCGGTTGAAAGGCGGGCGAAAAATATCTTAATAAATACCTCAGACGGCAAAACTATTTTAGTGCATCTGAAAATGACGGGGCATTTATTATATGGAAAATATAAATTCCACCCCTCCCCAACCCTCCCCTTAACAAGGGGAGGGCGAAGGGTGGGGTCATGGATTCCTTCAGAAAAGGGCCCTCTCAACGACCCCTATAATAGATTTATTCACGCAATTTTTGTTTTTTCAAACAAGAAACATCTGGCTTTTTCAGATGCACGCAAATTTGGAAAGATTACCCTGCTTGATAGTTATACTGCTCATCAATCTAAGCATTTAAATAATATCGGTCCGGAACCGTTGGATAAAAAATTTACTTTGGAAAAACTAAAAGAATGCCTGAACAAAAAACCGAATGGAAAAATTAAAACCATATTGATGGACCAAAGCATCATTGCCGGTATCGGAAATATTTATTCAGACGAGATGCTTTGGCGAGCAAAAGTAAACCCTGAACAAAAAATTTCGAAATTAAAAGATAAAGAAATAAAATTAATGTTTAAGGCTATGAAAGAAATACTGGCAAAAGGCATCAACTTTGGCGGAGATTCAATGTCTGACTACCGCAACATTCATGGTTTGCCGGGAAAATTTCAACTTCATCACGAGGCCTACCAGCGCACGGGAGAAAAATGCAGGAAAAAAGGCTGCAAAGGAATAATCAAAAGAAAAGTCATCAACGGCCGCAGCGCGCACTTCTGCTCGTTTCATCAAAAATATTAAATAAGGTTTTTAAGGGGTTGCGAGGCTGACGAGCCGAGCATTTCAGGGTTTTTTAAACTTCAAAAAATCCGTACCGGCAAAAACCTTATTTTATATTTTTAATATTCCAAACAGTGCTATGCCGAGCGCCACGGAGACATTGAGTGATTCTTTTTTGCCTCGCATAGGAATCTCGGCGATTATGTCGCATTTTTTTAGAATATCTTTTGGAATACCTGTCACTTCGGCGCCGAAAATAAATACATTTTTTTGTTTTAACTTAATTTTTTTATAATCAACTGATTTTTTATCTTGTTCAATAGCAATAATTTGATATTTCTCCCGCCGTAAGCTACGCATGAGGGCGGGTAGGTTTTTTTTAGCTTCCCAATTGACATACTCCTCCGCGCCTAAAGCAGATTTAGCCAAATCCTCTCTTTTTCTGCCAAAACGGTCAAGCGGTGCAGGGGTATAGCCGGTCAAATAAATTTTATTAATACCGGCCGCATCGGCTGTGCGGAACATCGCGCCAACATTGGATACGCTTCGGATATTATGCAGTATTATTATATTTTCCCTTGATCCGCCGGAGCCTTGGCGAAGGAGACTTGTTTTCATATTAAGAAATCTCAGCTTGATAGCATTCCTTGCAAAAAATTAATTCGGGTCTATCTGGGGCATACATTGTTTCAAATGTATTCAGGCATTTTGTTTGGTGGTTGTGATTGTTCAATTCACACATACATTCTCGTTCATAAAAATTAAAAGGGTTCTTCCACACTAAACGAGCATGATATCGGCAATTAGGGCAAAATCTAGGTATCGGTAGATTCATTTGTCTATAGAATGACAATTCGTCAGGTAATATCCTATATGCCGAAGTGCATTGTGTTTCTACCTTACCTTGATTTGGACATTCTATAATTTCGTCTATTATAGTATCAGCAACATCATCAATACTATCAGGCAATGCATTTATTTTGATTGTTGGAATGTAGGACTTTGTTTCCATATCTTTCCATCTGTATCCCGAAGCAATTATCTCATTTTTTAATAGAGGGTGTTCTTCGAATGCAATAGTTTCATTATAAGCAAACGGGGAAAGTTCCGTAGGGAAACATTCGCCAAAAGGATATTTACGGCCAATTTTATCTATATATGGTATATCATCCATGTGCTTTTTTATTTTTTCAATTAATTTAAAATACTCTTCTTTGGAATACTGCTTATTAAAAATATAATATTGTTTTTTACTCAAACCAACACAGCCGAAGCAGTCAGAGCAACCCCTACAACTATCGCAATAAAAAATATTTTTGCTTCCGCCTCCACAACTAAATGAAAAAATGACTCGGCTACCTCCTCTCCCCGCAAGAATAGCTTCATAGCATTCTTCAAGTCTTCCTACAGACACTAAGTCACGAGAATCTCTAATCGTATTTGCGCCTATAAAAATGTATTTAGCATTTTCAGCATCCACAAGACCATAAGAGTGGTAGATATTTTTCGAATTTTCTATAAAATCCCCAACTGTCTTTACTGAGTTTTTTATGTGAGCATATTTATGAATTGCCTTTTGTGCCATTTCGATAAATTCTTTTCCTGTTTTTTGTTGCCCGGAATAAGTTTCAAGTTGAAGTGTCGCAACAGCGTTTTTATATTCTTTTTTTGTTAGTTGTTTATTTTTAAATATATAACTTTTGTTTCTAATATTTGAAGATAGGCAACAATTAACGCAATTGGAGCAATCATATAGAAAATGCGAATCAATACATTGATCACTTTCAATTAGAAAAGACGAATTATAATTCAAAATTGCCTGCACGAGCTCGTAGCATCGATCGTTTTCTTTAATAAATAAAGAATCAATACAATTTTTGTTATTTTTAAAAACATAGCTTGAATACTTAATATCCTCAGAACCACCCACATCAAAAGAAAGATATATATTTTTGCTGGTGTAACATAAGTTGGAATATTCACAGCCAGTACCGTTTTTTTCATTCTGATCTAGTGCTCTATGCGGGATGCTTTGTTTTAACTCTTTGTATTGTTTAAAAAATGTTTTGGAAAAGTTGTACTCCTGGGCATAATCTCGGGCATCCCACGTATCACTTATATAGCACTTCACGCACCACACAATTATGGGTGTATTAGGATGATACATAGAAATAGTATTATTGTGACAATTCTCACAGGTACGTTTATAAAGAGAGCGATGATTTATAAATGTTAGTCTCCGTATAAATCTGCAATGGGGGCACCAAGAGGGTGAAGGAACTTTTAATTTTTCGTAAAAAGAAAAATCATCAGGTTTTACAGTGAAATTTTTTTTGCAATTTTGACAAATTCTCGTTTCCATACTTTGTGGTCACCCATAAAATTTTACTAAATTTTTGCGCGACCCCGCCTCGGCCTCGTCAGGCCTGCGGCCCGCACAAAATGTCTTAACATTTTGTGCGCCCGCTCGGGATCGAACCGAGGACCTTATCCTTAAAAGGGATCTGCTCTACCAGCTGAGCTACGGGCGCATATAATCTAACGACCTACCAAAACAGCTACGGGCGCATATAATCTAACGACCTACCAAAACAGCTACGGGCGCATTTCTTCGTTTGAATATAAAATATATACGAAATAAGGCCAAAAATCAAGGTAAAAAATAAATTAAAAAGCTTCAAGCAGGAACTGCTCCAAGGCGGATTCGGCATCCAGGCCTTTTTTCCGGGCTTCCGGCAAAAGATAGGAGATTTTAGAAGCAAAGGCCTTAAGTTGTCCTTCGGAGAATTTGCTAAAATTCTTTCTTAAAAGCAGGTCTTTGATTTTCCAAAAAAGCACTCCTACTATTTCTTCCAAACTTACTCCCCTGGAAAGCGCCTGCCGAAAGTATATCCAGAGGTTCAATTTGTCTTTTTCACCAAAAGCGTTGGCCAAAAGAAAGGTATTAAACTTCTCTAGTTTTTCCTTTGGAAGCTCAAAGATATTTATTTCCGCTCTAGCCTTTTTAAAAGCATCAAGAATAGGTTTGTTTAATTTCCCCTCCAGAAATACGAAAGAGTTTCCCGATTGGCTCATGAATGCCAGTTTGCCTAAAATGAAATCACGCGTTTCCTCCCGCTCAAAAACATCTTGAAAAAGAACCGCGCATGAGGCGGAAAAAAGGCTGGCGCCCGAATAAAAACTCTCAATTTGGACCGGATCAAAATCATTTCTATTTATAAAAAAAGTCTCCGTGCCGCCCGGCATGCCTGCCTGCACAGTCAGGGATTCCATGAATTTTTCATAACTCAAAGTTTTATTTTTAGTATCGTCGCCGGAAAAAAGATACAGCATAAATATTTAATGAATTAAAACTTGACCATTTTTTTGTATTCCAAATAAGGGGCGCCATATTTTTCGGCAAGAATTTTTTCTTCTTTGCCTAAAAAGAAGAATTTCGCGACAATAAAAGAAAAAACCGCAAAGACAACAACAAAAAAAGCATTAGCTATCATTCCAAATCCCAGCATCAGGAAAGAAAGGCCAAAATGGGTGGGGGTCCTGGTAAAACAATAAGGTCCGTGGTAAAAGGTTTCTTTGCTGACATTTTCTTTTTTTAAATTCCGCGATGTTTTCTGCGCCCAGAGAATCAAAAATGTCCCAATTACCAAAAAGAAAGCCCCCAGAAATGCCACAAAAGGACTGCTGGAAATTTTAAAATTAAAAATCAGGTCCAGGCAGACACTAATCAGAAAAAAAAGGAAATAAGCGGAATAAGAGTGCGCTAAAATCTTATGGACGCTTTGTTTTTCAGGATAGTTTTTATTATGGTTTTCCATTTGTTTATTATATCACAAATGTCTTATTTTACTTCCCCGAAATTATTTCCAAAACCGGAATGCACCAGGAGAGGAACATCGGTTTTGTAGCGCAAATACGACCTTTCTAACACATTTTCCATGGCATTTTTTATTATTTCATCAGCCTGCGGTAATACATTCTCGTTGATTTCGTAAACCAATTCATCGTGGATTTGAAGCACTAAATGAACCTCATCCAGAATTCCCATTTTCTTCAGATCTTCTTCGGCATACCTGATGGCAAGCTTAATAATATCAGCGGCCGTGCCCTGAATCGGCGCATTGATGGCAGTCCGTTCTGCCATATTTTTCAAAAAAGGAATTCTGGAATTAATATTCGGAAAATAACGGCGGCGGCCGAACAATGTTTCCGTATAAGAATGCTTCAGGGCAAATTCTTTTACATTTTCCAAATAATCCCGCACACCCGAGAATTGGTTAAAATAATTATCATAAAATTTTTGCGCTTCTTCGCGCGTACCCCCGAGATTTTTGCGTAAAGCGGATACGCCCATACCATAAATAATGCCGAAGTTGATAACTTTCGCGCGGCGGCGCATTTCGCCGTCAACCCGCTCCAACGGCACGCCAAATACAAAAGAAGCGACACCGGCATGAACATCTTTTTTGTCGCGAAAAATCTGTGTTAATTTTTTATCTCCCGAGAGCATGGTTGCCACTCTTAATTCAATCTGGCTATAGTCAAAAGCGGCTAGCTTATGGCCTTTTTGCGCTATAAAACCGCCCCGGATTCTCCTGCCAAGCTCCGTTTTTATCGGCAAATTCTGTAAATTCGGATCTTGTGAAGAAAATCGGCCGGTCGTTGTGCCGTTTTGCAGGAATCTGGCATGCAATCGGCCGTCTTTGCCGGCCATTTTTGGAATTACATCGATATAAGTGGAAAGCAGTTTCTGCAATTCCCGATAGGCTAAAATTTCTTTTATAATCGGATTATCTTCTTCCAGTTCTTCCAAAACTGAAACTTTGGTGGAGAAAGATCCGCTGGTATTCTTTTTTTTGCCTGACCTTATGCCCATTTTCCCGAAAAGCACTTCTCCTAATTGTTTCGGAGAATTAATATTAAACTCCGTGCCCGCTATCTTGTATATTTTTTTAACCAGAAGGTCTAATTCTTTATGATATTCGCCGGACAATTTCTCAAAATATTTCTTATCTATCAGAATCCCGCATTTTTCCATTTTTCCCACAATAGGAATAATCGGCTTTTCTATTTCCTCATATACATTATCCAGGTTGTTTTCTTTTAATTTTTTGAAAACGTATTCATAAGCTTTCTCAAAAAAGTTCTCATCTGCTCCTGACGTAGGAGGGCGGGCAGATATCTGGGCAAAAAACAAAATATCTTCCAATTTGGGATTTGCTATGTCGGAATTGATGAGCCATAAGGCAATACTGGCTTCTTGGAGCTTTTCCGAGCTAATATTTAAAGAAGGCGAGCTTGGAGGATTCTTTCCAAAGAAATTTTTCAAGCGCCCCAGCAAACTTCTGAATTCAAAATTAACGAAAACTTGTTCAACTTTCTTTAAATCCGCACTTTCCCAAAAAGTTTTGGAGGGCAAAACAAAATCTATGGCCGCGTCGGTTCTTATTTTCGCCAATGTTTTTGAAAATAGAGCTTCTTCTTCGTTATTTTTAATTAATTCTATTATTCTGGGACTGAGGCCGGTTTTTTGTAAAACTCCCTGATTTTTTTTGATATTTTTGTAAATCTCCTCAATGGTTCCAAAAGTCGTAACCAAAGTGGTGGCGGTTTTCTCGCCAATGCCTTTGATTCCGATAATGTTATCCGACGGGTCGCCGCGCAATCCCTTATAATCCGGCAAAAATTTAGGCTTGAATCCGAATCGTTTTACGACTGCATCTTCGTCATATAAAATAGTGTCATTAATGCCTTTCTTTAAAGTGTAAACCTGCACTTTTTTATCATCAACCAATTGCATAGTATCCATATCGCCGGAAGCAATGATGATTTTAAAATTTTTTTCCTTTTTATATTTCTCAACTATCGTCCCTAAAACATCATCAGCTTCAAAACCCGGGCTATCGTATGTGGGTATGCCGAAAGCTTCAAAAATAATACGGGAATCTTTCAGCTGCGTGACAAGAGCCTCTTCAGTTTTCGCCCGGCCGGCTTTATATCCGTCATAAGCTTCGTGCCTGAAAGTTTTTTGCGGCAAATCATAGCAAGCGACAATATAATCCGGTTTCAGTTCACTAATTATTTTCATTAGCATGCTGGAAAGACCATAAAGCGCCCCGGTAGGTTCTCCTTTTGAAGACAAAAATTCTGGCAGGGCGTGATAAGCGCGGTGTATTATGGCGTGAGCATCCAGTAATACTAATGTTTTGCTATCTTTAGACATTAACTCAATTATAGCATCTAAAACAAGGCTAATCTTGAAATTAATTATCTAAGCTTAAAATATCGATATTCTTTATCGTCGCTGGAAATATAAACAAATCTGGCATGAGAAGGAATAATTTTAGGCACGTTTTCCGGCCATTCAATAAAAACCAGGTGTTTTTTATTGTTAATAATCTCTCCCCAACCCAGGTGTAATAATTCTTTTTCGTTTTTGAGGCGATAAGCGTCCAAATGAAACAGAAATTTATAATCTCCGGGTTTTTTGAGAGAATATTTTTTTATAATTACGAAAGTCGGGCTGCTAACTTTGTTTTTTATGCCTAGATGCCTGGCAACAGCCTGGATAAAAGTTGTTTTCCCGGCACCTAAATTTCCTGAAAGACCCACCACCAAAGCGCCTCGATGCTTAATGTTCCTTTTTAATATTTTATTAAGAAACATTTTGGCTATTTGGGCGGTTTTTTTAGTATTTTTTGAAATTTTCGCTGTCTTATTCGGCATATTTTGATACTAGCATATTTTCGTAATTGCTGACATTATCTTTTGAAATTAAAATAGGCTATAATTTACCACAATGGCTCTATTTGATGAAGAAAAACAAAACAAACAACTGGAAGACTTGCACAAGCAGGAAGAAGAGCAATTGGTGGCAACCTTAGCAGAATCAAAATACGGCCTTCCTTATATCGATTTATACCGTCTAGGCATAGACAACGAAGCGCTTCGGGCAATATCCGAAAAAGATTCCAGGGAAATGAATGTGGCGCCCTTTAAGCTTTTTGGAAAAAATATTTTTATAGCTATCCACTCCCCAACCGATGACCTTTTAAAAAAATTAAAGGACGATATGGAAAGAAAAAATCTGGTTCCCGCTTTTTACATGGCATCAACAGCCAGCATAAATAAAGTCTGGAACAGGTATAAGGAAATTTCAATGGCGGAAAGCTCGAAAATCGGAGGCTTGGATATCTCCGGAGAAATTCTGAGAGAAACAGCGAAAAAAATACAAAAGATACAGGACATCCAAAAAATGGTAACGGAAGCGTTGGAAGGAAATAAAATTCACAAGATTTCCCGTCTGCTTGAAATAATTCTTGCCGGGGCAATCTCTATCAAGGCTTCCGATGTACACATAGAACCGGAAAAAGAAAGGGGGCGATTGCGGCTTCGTTTGGACGGCGTTCTTCAGGATGTGAATTTTTTCGGGCTGGATGTGTATCGTCTGCTTAACTCGCGCATTAAGCTATTATCCGGAATGAAATTGACTTCCAAAATATCGCAAGACGGGCGTTTTAATATTATGGAAGGAAATGAAGAAATAAGCATCCGGTCCTCGCTTATCCCGGGATCCTACGGCGAATCAATCGTGATGCGCATTTTGGACCCAAAATCCCTCCAAGTAGATCTTGAGGAACTGGGGATCGAATCTTATCTTTTTGGAATTATAAAAGAAGAAATTATAAAACCGAACGGCTTGATTTTAGTCACCGGCCCGACCGGGTCCGGAAAAACAACCACTCTCTACGCTTTTTTGCGAAAAATATATTCGCCGGAAATAAATATAATTACCATTGAAGATCCGGTTGAATATCATCTAATAGGGATAACTCAAACTCAGATAAATCTTGAAAAAGGGTACACTTTTCCGGAAGGGTTGCGCTCGGCTCTCCGCCAGGACCCGGATGTCATCATGGTCGGAGAAATCCGCGACGGAGATACGGCGGAAATCGCCGTGCAGTCGGCCTTGACCGGCCATATGGTTTTTTCTACTCTCCATACCAACAATGCGGCCGGGGTTATTCCCCGCCTGATTGACCTCGGAGTAAATCCGAAAATTCTAGTTTCCGCTTTATCTATTTCTTTAGCCCAGCGTTTGGTCCGCAAGCTGTGTTCTTTCTGTAAGAAAGAACACGCTCCCACAGAAGAAGAAAGTGAAACTATAAAATTAATAATCGCCGGAATGAAAGAAGAAGGTAAAGATATTTCAAAACACAATTTAAATGAGAATGCGCCTTTCAAGCTTTTCGGTGCCGTCGGTTGCGACAAGTGCAATTCCACCGGCTATAATGGCCGAATCGGCATCTTTGAGGCGATTAAAACAAACGAGGCCATAGAAAAAATAATGCCGGAAAATCCCAGTGAGCGGGAAATTAAAAAAGTGGCCAGCGACCAGGGAATACTTTCCATGCGCCAGGATGGCCTGGTAAAAATGCTAAACGGCATTACTTCCTTTGAAGAAGTGCAAAGCGTGGTGGATTTAAATGAGGAGTAGAAAACAAAAAAAGCATTAATCTCTAAACAATCCTTTCGGGGCTAGGCCCCAAGAGTAACAAAATATTATAGGATAGCCCCAGTGGTCTATAAATAGAACCAGAACGTCCTGTGCAAAATTGTATAACCGGTGGCTGATTGCTTAGAGATTAATGCCTTCTTCCTGTCTTTGGCAATGGCTTAAAAATCTCTCAAAACATATTGTACTATGATTAAACGGTACTCAAATGCTATAATGTGCATAGCTATGTTGATACTGTGTTGATAAAACATCAGTATTGAAAGCATAGCATAATATCAAGCCAATGTCAAGCAAAACAACGAAAAAGCTAGATAAATCAAATATAGAAAAAACATCCAACTCTGATGACTCTTTTTTAGACCAAACTCTCCGCCCTACCCGCTGGGATGAATATATCGGTCAAAAACACATAAAAGACAACGTCAAAATCCTCCTGCGGGCAGCCGAAGAGCGTGGACACATTCCCGAACATATTCTCTTTTACGGCCCTCCCGGACTGGGAAAAACAACCCTGGCGCACCTGATTGCCAAAGAAACAGGCAGGCAGATGAAAATCACTTCTGGACCGGCGATTGAAAAAGTCGGTGACCTGGCTTCTATCCTTACCAATTTGGCTGCGGGTGACATACTTTTTATAGATGAAATTCACCGGCTCAATAAAATAGTTGAAGAAATACTTTACCCGGCGATGGAGTCCGGGGTTTTGGATATTATCATCGGCAAAGGACCATCGGCCCGCACGATTCAGCTTGATTTGCCGCCTTTCACTCTCATCGCGGCTACGACCCGCGTAGCGCTCGTGTCTTCCCCTCTTCGTTCCCGTTTTTCCGGAGGAGTTTTCAGGCTGGAATTTTATTCCAATGAAGAAATTGCAAAAATAGTAGAGAGGTCCAGTAAACTTTTAAAAATCACATTTGAAAAAGACGCTTTGGAAGAAATTGCCAAGAGAAGTAGATTCACTCCCCGCACGGCAAATTACTTCTTAAAAAGAGTCCGCGACTTTGCCCAGGTAAGTAAGAAAAAGGAAGAGAAGCAAAACAATTTAAATAAAAAAATAGTAAAAGAAGCGCTTCACATGCTGGCGATAGATGATATAGGTCTAAATCAATCGGATAGAAAATTTTTGGAAATATTAATTGAAAAATTCAACGGTGGACCGGTGGGGCTCAAAACCATCGGCGCGGCAATGTCCGAAGAAGAAGCGACGGTAGAAGAAGTAATCGAGCCATATTTAATCCAGCTCGGCCTGCTAGAGCGCTCCCCCCGCGGCCGCGTGGCTACCAAGAAAGCTTATGAACATTTGGGTTTTGATATCAAAAAGGGGCAAGAAAAGCTGCTCTAAAACAAAATTGGTAAATGAAAAAGCCGCCAGTGCTTTCTCCGATAGGAAAATCTTAACGACCTTGAGATAAAGGCGGTGGGGGTCACACAGGACCCCCTTAACCGCTCCGAGGCAGCGCGCTACCTGCGCATCATTGCGACGTTCGCCTGGAACGCTTTCTTGCGAATCTTCATCGGCGTATCCTCCGACACAGCCTCTACGCGAGGCCACGCCTTCGCGCGTGGCGTCAAAGAGCTGTGTCGCTTTTAATTTTACATCTTCATGAAGAAGTGTCAAATAAGCAAGGTGGAAAATAACTTGGTGTATTTTGTGCTCTCCCTCTCCTCCTTATGAAGGAGGAGTGCCTAAAGGGCGAGGTGGTGCTTAAAGAATTACCACCCCTTTCCCCTCCTTAATCAAGGAGGGGAGGAATGTGCTAAAATCTAGTCATGAGAATTTTGGGAATTGACCCAGGGTTTGAAAGATTAGGAATTGCGGTATTAGAAAGAACCCCTGAGGCAAGACCTCAGGGGAAAGAACGCGTGCTTTTTTCGGAATGTTTCAAGACATCCGCTAAATTAGAATTTTCGGAAAGATTAAAACTAATCGGGGAAGAAGTAAAAAAAATTATAAAAAAATATAAACCGGAAGTTCTGGCGATTGAAACTTTGTTCCTGACTACCAATCAAAAAACCGTAATGCGCGTCGCTGAAGCGCGCGGAGTGGTGATTTACGAAGCGGCTTGCGCCGGACTCAAAATATTTGAAGCTTCCCCGCTACAAATAAAAATAGCCACGACTGGTTACGGCAGGTCGGATAAAACACAAATAAATAAAATGGTGAAAATACTGGTTGAGATAGATGATTCTAAAAAATCGGATGACGAACTGGACGCTGTCGCGATAGCCCTGACGGCTTTTGCGCATCTGAAATATTGAAGCGAAAGTTATCCACACTTTCTATTGCCAACCTTTTTAGATTTTGATACAAAAGAGGCATTATTAGGTCGCTTATAAAAATTTAAAAAAATTTTTATGCATAATGAGGATGAAGACATAGAAGATGGTTTCCAAATAAGTGATGATGAAAATGCGGACAATTTGGAAGAAATAAATGACTTTGGATTAGATGAAGAAGACCCGGATAAAGATAGATAAGAAAATAAAAACGCCCAATTGGGCGTTTTTATTGTTGTATAATTTTCACAAATATTTTTTTGCCTATTTTAAGTGTTAAATTTTCTGAAACTTTAAGATTTACATCGGTTATATTTTCATTCTTTTCTAAATCATGAACGGCATTTTCTAAAACCAGTCTGCGCCATTGGCTTTTAGAAGATAAAACTTTGTTTTTTACTAAAACTTCACTCAATAATTCCCCCTTATTATATTTTATTTCTTCCATTTCTTCTGGTATTTCTCTTTTCTGAAAAGTTTTAATAAAATTCTCTTCGGCTTCTTGCGCCTCCTTCTCACTATACAGACTAGAAACGAGTATATGAGCGATTTTTTTCTTCAAATCCATCGGGTTTTTCTTAATATCAAAAGAATTAATTTCTTCCATTAGTACATCGGTCAGGAGAGTGAACATCGGGATGATGGCATCGTCTCCCAAAGACATAATTTTGCCGAATAAGTCGTTGGGCTCATCAGTTAATCCAATTACATTGCCTTCGCTTTTACCAATTTTTACCCCCTTCGAATCCGAGAGAAGTGGTGTGGTCATTACGAACTTTTCTTTGCCTTTCATTTTCTTCATCAGAGTGCGGCCAGCTAGCATATTGAAAGTCTGATCGGAACCGCCCAGTTCCAAATCCACATCCATCGCAACCGAATCGTATGCTTGAAGAAGCGGATATAAAAACTCCCGTAGATTTATTTCTTCTCCGGCTTTCAAGCGCTCTTGGTACATATCTCTTTCTATCATTTGCTGGACGGAAAAATTTTGCGCAATATTCAAGATGTCTGTTTTGGTAAGTTTATTCAGCCAATCCCCATTGTACAAAATCTTGATTGGATTGGGCCCATCGAAACGAACCACCTTGGAGGCTTGAATAAGATAATCTTTGGCGTTGGCGCGAAGCTCTCGGCTGGTAAAAAACTTTTCTCGAGTTTTTTTCTTTCCGGTTGGATCTCCCGCTTCTCCAGTACCATCTCCAATTAAAAAAATAACTTCGTGGCCAAGATCCTGCCATTGTCGATGTTTGCGTAGACCAACCATGTGACCAATATGCAGTTTATTTCCGGTAGGATCAAAACCTTGATATAATTTTATTTTTTTACCGGAACGCAATACTTGCTCCAAAGCTTCGGGAGAAGGATAGATTTTATCGACTCCCCGAGTCAGTAATTCATCGATTTTGTCTCGATTTTTATCAGCATTTTTTATTACTTTCATATTCGAATAATATCACATTTTTTGCTATAATTCGAGTTGTGAGAAAAATATTTAAAACCAAAAAATCTTTAAAAAACCTGATACTGCTGTCGGCAAGTATTTTTATTTTGGCGTTCGGAGTAATAATTGCCCTGCTTTCTTCTTTGCAAATTCCCGATTTCCACTCTTTTGAGGACCGAAAAGTCGCGAATTCCACTCAAATCTATGACCGCACGGGAGAAATCCTGCTTTATGACATACATCAGGACACAAAAAGAACCTATGTTCCTTTTGACCAAATGAGCCTGAATATAAAGAACGCAACTGTCGCGATTGAGGATTCCGAATTCTACAATCATCGCGGGATAAGGGTCACTTCCATCGTCCGCGCAGTCTTGTCTAATATTTTTGGCACAGGCCGCACTCAGGGCGGTTCAACCATAACTCAGCAGCTGGTAAAAAACACTCTCTTGACGCAGAAAAAAACTTATATCAGAAAAATAAAAGAATGGGTTTTGGCAATTAAAATAGACAAATCTATGCCAAAAGAGAAAATACTGGAATATTATCTGAACGAAGTTCCTTACGGCGGAAATGTTTACGGGATAGAAGCGGCGGGCAAAACTTACTTCAATAAAAACGCTCAAGATTTGACATTAGCGGAAGCGGCTTATCTGGCATCCATCCCCCAGTCTCCGACCACTCTCTCTCCTTATGGAAGAAATAAAGACAAACTGGAAGCCAGGAAAAATTTAGTGCTTTCCAGGATGCTGGAACTTAAATTCATTGCCCAAGAAGAATACGATAAGGCAAAAAACGAAACAGTTGTTTTTATACCGCAGGCAACCATGGGCATCAAGGCGCCGCATTTTGTTTTTTTTATTAAAGATTATCTGGAAGAAAGATACGGAGGTGAGATGGTGGAAAATGGCGGGCTAAAAGTCACGACAACGCTTGATATCGGCCTGCAAGCCAAAGCGGAACAATTTGTAAAGGAGGGTGCGCTGCAAAATGAAAAAGACTGGAAGGGAGAAAATGCGGGACTGGTGGCAATAGATCCGAAAACGGGACAAATTTTGACAATGGTCGGATCAAGGGATTATTTTGACAAAATGATTGACGGCAATTACAACATCGCTACAGCCAATAGACAGCCTGGGTCTTCTTTTAAGCCCTTCATTTACGCTACGGCCTTCAATAAGGGCTTTACCCCGGAAACTGCGTTCTTTGACCTGCCTACAGAATTTCAAACGACCTGTGACGCCACAGGCAAGGCTTTTCCCGGACATGATCAAAAAGATTGTTATATGCCCGATAATTATGACGGAAAATATCGTGGGCCAATGTCGTTGCGGGATGCTCTGGCGCAATCTATCAATATTATAGCGGTAAAACTTTTCTATTTGGCGGGACTTCCGGATTCGCTGAAAACAGCCGAGAACATGGGCATTAGCACCTTGAAAGATATTGGCCGATATGGGCTTACCCTTGTTATCGGAGGCGGAGAAGTATCGCTTCTGGATATGACATCGGCTTACGGGGTTTTTGCAAATAATGGCATAAGAAATCCATATACCGGAGTTTTAAAAATAGAAGATGTAAGTGGAAAAGTTTTAGAAGAATTTCAGACAAATCCGCAGGAAATTTTGCCAAAAAACACCACCTTAATCATTTCAGACATTCTCTCGGACGAGAAAGCCCGTATACCGACGTTTGGATCGCACTCAGCTCTTTTCATACCAGGGAGAGAAGTGGCTGCAAAAACGGGAACAACAAATAATAACAAGGATGCCTGGACTATCGGATATACGCCGTCTGTTGTGATAGGTGTTTGGGCAGGGAATAACGACAATACTCCGATGAAAAAAGGCGGAGCGGCAGTGGCAGGGCCGATTTGGAATAAATTTATGAATGAGGTGTTAAAAAATTTACCAAATGAAAGTTTTGAAAAACCGGAATTGGAAATTGACCCGACTAAGGTGAAGCCGGCTCTTCGTGGATTTTGGCAGGGAAATGAAAACTTTTTTATAGACAAGATTTCCGGGAAATTAGCCACCGAAAACACACCAAGGGAAACCCTGCAGGAAAAAGTAATAACAAACGTGCACTCAATCTTATATTGGGTAAATAGGGATGATATTTTGGGACCAGCGCCCCTGAGTCCGGCTGGCAGTTCCCAGTTTAATCATTGGGAAATTCCCGTACAAAACTGGTGGGCGCAGAACAAAGAAAAATACCGCGTGACAACATGGGGTGAAAAACCGACAGCTTTAGATGATGTCCATACTCCGTTATCAAAACCGGTAGTTTCAATTCTTGAACCAAATGAAACATCAATTTACTCTTATGACCAAAAAATACGCTTAAAAATATCCAGTTCCGGGCCTTTTCCTTTGCAAAAAATAGACGTTTTTATAAATGATATTTATTTGGAAACCTCGGAAATTCCTTTTGTTTTTTCTTTCATCCCAAGAGAGCTGGAAAATCTGCAAGATACTAATGAATTAAAAATAATTTCTTATGATACAGCCTACAACCGCAGCCAAACAACTTTAAACTTCAAAGTTCAATAATAATTATCGCATGTCCTGCGGAACCCCCTTGTTTAAAGATTTTTTTAGTTTTAAAAAGATTTGCTCCCGCTTGAGAAGAATTTCGTTCTTATAAATAGGCTTGATGTTTAAATAAACCGTATTGTTTTTTATTTCTATTTCCCTAGAACTTATCTCCACTTTAATAATTTCGGAAATAATACTCCGAATGGATTCTTTTCTCCCTTCTTCAGAAAGAAGAATATTATTAAATTTTCCGAGTAAGTCTTTTATTACAATCATTTTACCTATTTATCGGCATTATGAGATAAGTAAACGACGAATCGGAAACGGAAGTTATAATTATTGGCTTGGAGGTTCCGGATAATTTTATAGAAATGCTGTCTGTGGTAAGCGACTGGAAACAGTCCAAAAGATATTTATAATTAAAACTCAGTTCAATGGCTTCCCCGTTAATAACAGCATCCAGGTAGGTCTTGTTTTCCCCAATATCGTTATTGGCGGATGAGAGTTCGAAAACTTTTTCTTTGGGCTTAATTAAAAGATTAACCTGGTTGAATTTATCTGAAAAAACATTTGAGAGCTTCAACGCATTCAATAGGTCTTGCTTAAGAACCACAACGTCAGTTAATGAATCTTTTGGAATAATTTGACGATAGTCGGGAAAAACTCCATCAATTATCCGCGAAGTTAAGTAAACATTGTCGGAAGAAAAAGAGATTTGGTTTTTATTAAAACACACTTTTACATTTCCTTGAAGTTCTCCGAAAATTTTCAGTATTTCAGAAATATTTTTAAATGGGATGAGAATTCCCGGAATTTCTTCAAGTCCTTTTGTTTTAACCTTCTTTTCAGCCAGCCTAAAAGAATCCGTGGAAACAAAAACCAAACTGTCCCCGTTGGTGTAGATAAAAACGCTTGAAATTTCCGGTTTTATATCCGAAACAGAAGAACTATAATGAACCGATTTTATCCCTTCAATTAATTTTTTTGACTCAATCTCAAAACTGGCTCCGGCAACTATTGGTATCGTCGGAAAATCTTCGTGGGGTTGGCTTTTTAATTTTATTTGGCTTTTTTTTGTCTTGATTAGTAGGTTCCCGTCTTTATCCTCAAGAAACACATTTTCGTTCTGAAAAATATTTGAAAAGGTCGCATTTAACGCCGACCCAGAAATAGCCAAAACTCCTTCTTTTTCTATTTTTGCGGGAATCTCAATCTCGACACCAAGGCTCAAATTTGTAGACCTTAATTTTAAAGATTTTCCCGAGGTTATTAATAAAACTGAGCTTAAAACTGGCAAGGTTAAGTTTTTACCTGTTATTCTTTCCACTTGAGAGATTGCATTTTTAATTTTTTCAACCGAGCATTCTAGTTTCATGTTTGTTTATATTTATATATTTTAAAATTATTAATAATATTAGTTCTGTTGATAAGTGTATAAATATGTTTTGTCTTACTTAATATGATTATTCTTTGTTTTTATTTTTCATTTGAATCTAATAACTTCTTTTGTTTTTAATTGATTATGATTTATAAAATTTTCTTTCTTTTAAATTAACAATTTTTGTTTTACTTATTACTACCTTTTGGGCTGTTTATTAACAATTATTTAAACATAATTCTCATTTGTTCCAACTCTTGTAATAAACCAGGGTCGTTTTTTAAATCCTTTTTAATTTTTAAGCATGAATGTATAACTGTTGTATGATCCTTTCCTCCCAGTTTTTGCCCAATTAAAGGATAGGAAACATTAAAATCTTCCCGAAGTAGATACATTACAACCTGTCTGGCTTTGACTATCTCTTTTTTCCTGGTTTTTTCGTAAACCGATGACTCTTCTAATTTATAATACTCGCTTACTATCTTTACAACATCTTTTATGGCCATATTTTTCTTTGGCCTCATGTTGTTTTTCAACAGGTTTTTTACCTCTGGCAGGGAAAGGGGCTTGTTTTTCAGCCGATATTGACAAACTATAAGATTTAAGCTTCCTTCTAATTCGCGGATGTTTCCCTGTACCGCTCCTGCGACATATTCTATTATTTCTTGGTCTAAATCGATATTAACTTCACGGAGCTTTACTTTTAGAATTGCTAGACGGGATTCATATTCCGGTTCGGAGATGTCTACGATCATTCCCGCAGCGAAGCGGGATTTTAGACGGTCCGCCAGTTCTGGAATATAATTAGGGTGCTTGTCGGAAGAAAAAATAATTTGCTTGTTGTTTTCATGGAAAGTGTTGAAGGTGTGAAAAAGTTCTTCCTGGATTTTTTCCATTTTGCCTATGAATTGGATATCATCTATGATTAAGAGATCATACCTGCGATATTTTTCTTTAAAAGAATTTGCTTTGTTGTTTTGAAGCGAGTTTACAAAATCTGTCGCGAACCTTTCTAAGGTCATATAATGCACTTTTTTGTCCGGATATTTGTTTTTTATCGAGTTTCCAACCGCCTGAATTAAGTGGGTTTTTCCAAGTCCGGTGCCTCCGTAGATAAAAAACGGATTATACTTAGTTCCCGGACTTTCTATTATTGCTTGAGCTGCGGCATAAGCAAGTTCGTTAAAAGTTCCCACAATAAAAGAGTTGAAATGATAACGTGGATTTAAGTTGTCTTCCGGGTTTATGTATAGGTCTTTTAGGGGTAGCTCTTTGTCCACGGTCTCATTTATTATTGTTGTTTCCTGTTTACTGTTTTCTATTTTGATAATAGTGTATTCTACAGCGCGCATATTTTCATATGCATCCGCTATGGTTTTAGTAATAAGCTTGTGGTACTTATTCATAAGCCAGTCGCGGACAAACTCATTCGGTACCCCGATATAAATGATGCCAGTGTCTTCTTTTATGATGGATGTATTTTTAAACCAAGTACTGAAATTTGCTTTTGAGATGCCAGTTTCGATTTCCATCAGGCAATTTTTCCACAACTGTTTCGTATTCATAGTTCCGTATTATACTCTTTATAAATCAGATAGCACCCGTAAACACTTATTAACTCTGTTGATAAGCTGTGGATAAAAATATGGGCGCTAGTCAGAGCTTAATACTTAGTTGCCTAATGTCTGTTTTTATTATAAACTAATCATATGTCGCAAACATATCAGCCAAAGAAGAGAAAAAGAGCCAGAGCGCATGGATTTTTAACTAGATCTAGAACCAAAACCGGACAAAGAGTGCTTTTAAGAAGGCGCCAAAAGGGCAGAAAAAAACTCAGTGTTTAGCCTAGTTTAATCCACGCCCATAGCGGGACAAGTTATGCTTCCTAAAAAAAATAGAGCCGATAAAAAAGCGGTGGAAAAAATCTTTAAAACGGGCAGGATTTTAAGCTCGCTCAATTTAACCTTTAGGTTCATAAATACTAATAGTAAAGAAATAAGGATTTCTTTTATTGCGCCCAAAAGCATTGCCCGACTCGCGGTTAAAAGGAATTTACTGAGACGGCGCGGATATTCTATTTTGAACAAACATATTAATAAATTCCCCGTCGGACTTCTTGGTGTTTTTGTTTTTAGAAAATATCAGGATGATATTTTAATTATTGAAAATGAAATTAAAAACATACTTAATAAAATCAATTGATTTTTATCAAAAAAACATTTCCATTTTTAAAAAACCGAGCTGCGTCTTTTATCCTACTTGTTCGGAATACGCTAAACAAGCCATAGAAAGACAGGGAGCGCTGAAAGGGATTTATTTGGGATTTTTGCGTATTTTACGCTGTCACCCGTGGCAAAAAAATCATATCGATCCATTAAATTAAGTAGCCTTATTTTAATACTTGTCCCTTAGTAAATTTTGCTAAAAATTTTACTTCGGAGTAAGATTAGAATATGCTTTCGCATATCTGGAATATCGTTTTATATCAGCCATTACTGAACGCCTTGGCTTTTTTAGTGTCAATTATACCCGGCGGGGACGTTGGCATTGCTGTTATTGTTCTCACTATCATTGTAAAAATAGTGCTTTTCCCTCTTTCCCAAAAATCTATTGAAAGCCAGGCTCAAATGAACCTGCTCACTCCCGAGCTTAATAAAATAAAGGCAAGCGGCGCAAATAAAGAAGAACAAGCCAGGCTGACTTTTGAGCTTTATAAGAAACATAAAACTAACCCGTTTTCAGGATGTCTTTTGGTTTTAATCCAGATTCCGATTATTTTTGCCTTATATTATGTCTTTTTTAAAGGGATGAATTTCCAAAACGGGCTTCTTTACTCTTTTATTCATGTTCCGGAAAATATAAATATGGTTTTTCTTGGTCTTCTTGATATAACTAAAAAAAGCCTAGTTTTAGCAATTCTGGCAGGGGTGTCCCAATATTTACAGGCATACTTTATGCCAAAACCCGCCGTTTCTTCGGGGACCGGAAACTCTTTTCAGGATAATTTTACCAAGAGTATGCACATGCAAATGAAATATATTTTCCCATTTGTTGTCGCTTTTATCGCTTATACTATTTCCGGCGCGGTTGCGCTGTATTGGATTACAAGCAATATTTTTATGGTAGGACAGCAGATTTATGTTAATAAAAAAGAATTTAGTAATGGATAAAAATGAAATTCAAAAATTAATAAAAGAATTGATTGAAAAAACCACGGTAAAACTGAATGACATTTCTATTGTCGAAAATGGACCTGAGAATATATGGATTTCAGTAGAAGTAAACGAACCGCATCTTTTTTTAGGGCGCGAAGGCGAGGGGCTACATGCTCTTAACCATCTTGTTCATAGGATTATTGAAGCGAAAACTGCCTCTATTCTTGAGGCAGGAGCGCAAAAAGGCTTGGGTGTTCTCGTTGACATAAATGGTTTTCAAAAAAAACACATAGAAAATATCCGCGCAATCGCGCATATGATGTCAGAACGGGCCAGATATTTTAAATCCAATATAGAAGTTGACCCAATGTCGGCTTTTGAACGCAGAATTGTTCACGAATTTTTATCTGACGCAGCTGATTTAAAGACTGAATCAGTCGGCACAGGGCATGCCCGTCGAGTGGTAATTAAATACATCGGGGCTATATAGGGAACTAGAATTAAAATAAAAAATTTATTTTAATTCTAGTTCCCACAAGAAGGAATCTTTTTTGTTTATAAAGAATAAATAATTTTCACCTTCATCTAAGGCAAGTTTTATACCATCAATCTCCTCTCTTGCATTTATTGTAGTCGGATCCGCAACCATGGTTGCATTCCCGTCTTCAATATCTATCTTCCAGAACCGGTCCCCAAAAGACACTTCTCCTTGATACCAGGCATCCGGGTATTGGCCCACATCAATTATTTTGGGCACAGCGCAATAAACAACATTGTTTTTTTTGCCCCAAACGCATTTTTCCGGCAGAGTTCGGACTCCCAGCAAATTTGGGACATTCGTGTCTGTGTGATAAACGCTGAGCGATAGGTTGTTATTGCCGTAAAGAACCAATTTCCCGCTAGGACTTGCGAGAGTTGTGAATCCGTTTATGCCGCCAAAAATTTTACTTAGATTTTTACTGTTTAGGTCGATTGCATACATATACCCCGGGACGCCGGATGAAGGCTTGGTGGTTAAGGTGATCATTTTATTGTTCGGCCACCACGATGACCACTCGGTAAACGGCGAATCAAAAATTTGAGCCTTCTTATTATTCGATAAATTAAGAGTCGTGCCTACCGTATTATCTCCGATATTAAACAGGTAAAATATGCTTGAAGCATCCAAAGAAATGCTCACATCTTTTATATCTTCCGGCAGGAAAGACCCTTTTATTTCATTATCAGGAGTTGTGTCCGCGCCCAGATATTCTTTCGGAAGACTGCCGACAAAAGTCTCAATTGTTTTGCCGTCTGTTTTCAAATATCTCATAACCACGGACTCTCCTTTATTTCCGAAATATGCCTCATAAATCTTGGGTATTACTGTTGTTGAAAATCTTCTTTCTTCTATTTTATCCGCAAAAGTCTGATAGATGTTTCCTGTAATCCTGTCCACATATCTTAAGGCAGGGGCAAATTCAGTTAATGGTGGAGTGACCACTGTTTTCGGCGGGGTTCCGTCTTCGGTGGTGATTGGTACTATCGGCACATCTTTCAATCTTTCCTTTACCAATACCCCGAATCCCGCTACGGGCATACTGGAAACTTTTTTCAATTTTATATTTGCTCCTTGTGCAGGTGGCTGATATCCGGAAACATCGGCTGGAGAAGTTGTTCCTCCGGGAGATGTCGTGCCATTTCCGAATGGGTTGAATGTTGAAACAAAATTGGTGCCCTGATTCGTATCTTCCGGCGACGTTGTCCCTTGGCGGAAATATAAAAATCCTAAAATTACCACTACTGCGACAACCAGGACTATTATTAAAAGTATAAAATTTCTTTTTGACATAAAATTTATGGCCACTTGACGTAGGTAATTCTATTTTTTATTGAATCTAATTGTCTTACTGCCGTGCCCCCAGATTGTGTATCCAATATTTGTCCATTACCCAGGTAGATAGCTACATGACCGTTAGTTTCTACTTTTCCACCCCCTTTATCTCCTTTTTTCCACCCCACCAAGTCACCGGAATGTAGTTGGCTAAAATCATAAGTTGTTCCATTTACCGCGGTAGCACCGCTTCCAAACATTTCATTAGTATTACCTCCTGTATAACTTAATCCAGCACAACTATAGACTTGAGCAACAAAAGCAGAACAATCTAAAGTTATAATCGATGAGTTAATAGTATTTCTTTTCCCCGTTGCTTGACTATAGGTTGTTTTGCCGACAAATTGCTGGCCAATACCAGCAACCGCACTTTTCCCCCCGCTTCCGGTACATTTTGTTATTCCAAAAGATTGCAGTGCTGTTTTACTTATAGCAACGAAAGGATCAGGAGATTCACCTCCAAGATCGACTACCACCGTCACATCTTCTAAGCTTTCTAAATCAGTATTAAGCAAATCAGGATTTATGGTAAAAAGAAGCGTATATGCCCCAAGGGCGAGAAGAAGCCCGAGTATAGCGCCGGTAATCCTTTTCCTGCCTTCTTCTTTGCTTGATATCAGTTCGGTGGTCATATACTGAATCCCGCCCATGACAATCATTATCACAGCTAGAACGGCGCAGATGCCGATGAATAATTTTATCATTAGATTTAGATACCCGCCCAAGGCGCCGCCGCCTTCACCTGTAGGGTCAAAAGTATTTAGTGTTTCCCCATTAGTGTTAGGTAATGGAGACAAAAGAACATAAGTACACGAGCAACCATCAGACGTAAGTACTGAAGGGGGCTGACACGTTGGAGCTGTTGTGCAGGTAAAAGCCAAACTAAAATGAGCGGGAACAACAAAACTAGCTAGAACGATAAGTATTAAAATGTATGGTAAAAGTTTTTTCATTCTAGAATTCTACGTTAATCTCCTTACTGGCTGTGCTAAAAATTTTATATTTGTTTTCAATTTCCAATTTTATTTTTGCCGTCCCGGAAACTCCCGCCTGCGCCCTAAGCGGTATTAAATTTTTTCTAGAGCCGAGAATGTTTACCAAACTATCGTTAATAGACCAATTCCAGGCGAGGATTGGAATTCCGATATTTTTTGGCGATATAAAATACGGCGCCGCTTCCATAACTTCTTCATTTTGAATTTTGTGTCCGCTAGAAAGAGCCTGTTCCCAAATTGTTCCCAAATTGGCGTCATTTTTATAAAATACGATTTTTGGCTGGTATGTTCCTATGGTTATATTTGCCTCTGATGAATACTTTTGGTCTATAGTTGATGCTGTGACTGATACGTTGTTTGAGTTGTCCAAATAATCATTTATATAAATAAAAGAATTTTTACCATAACCTGAACCTTCTTGGTCATTGTTATAATCTTTTTTCCAGGCGTAAGTCATGTTTTTTGAATCAACAAAACCAGAACCGCTTTTTATTTCCGGCATAGCCACTACTTTCACTTCACTATCCGGCGTCGGCAATGCCCTGCCTTTATAAAATGGTGGCACATAAGAATCATTTGCTTGCCAGAGCAGGACCATAACGGCAGGTCTGATTATTATTCTGGTGTCTATTGCGCCATCGGGTAGAGATATCGTAGCCACAACACTTGTTTCCGATCCGGCAGCTCCTGCATTTACCGAGAAAGACTTTTTGCCGATTCCGGACAAAACACTTTTACCATTTACAGACCACGATATTAAAACACTGTCCAGATTATTGGCATAACTGCTTAAAGTAATGCTTGTGTTTTCATTTGGAGCCGGATTTTCAGGCACGACGTTTACCGATATACTGCTGGGCGAAGCGGCATTTGCCTTGAACGGCAAAACAGCCCCCGATATTATAAATATTGTAATTAGAAATGAAAATAAAAATTTGGGTCTCATGTTTTAATTATACCCCATCCCCCACCTTCCCCCAAGGGGAAGGAGCTTTCATTTCTCCCTTTCCTTTGGAGAGGGCCGGGGTGAGGTGACTTAAGGTGATGTTTTAGTCTCTGCTGCTTCCTGTTCCTGTTTGGCTTTGCGGTTTGACAATATCTGAGAAGGGTCGGAAGTGATAATTTGATCTTCGGTATAAGAAGAAATGATTTTTATGGCAACATGTTTCAGCCCGGCGAAAAATATGCCTTCCCCGACATTTGACTCCAAGAGCAGATATTTCTCTTCGTCCGTCAGATTGAAAGTCTTTTGCAGAATATCAATCGTGGTTGGGGATTGTTTCAGCAAAAGCTGGATGGAAGAATTTGTGATTATCGGCACTCCATACGGAGAATTCAAGAAATCGGCCGCATCCTGAGTGATAGTGGAAAGACCTAAATAATATTTTCGGCCTCTTTTCGCGATAGAATACAAGAATGATGCCGTATCTTCGGACTTCATCATCCACCACGCCTCATCCACCACCAGCAGGCGTTTTTTTAAGTTCTTGCGTATCGCATTCCAGATATAATGCATGATGATATACATAGCGACTGGTTTTAGCTCGTCTTCCATATCGCGGACGGAGAAAACCACAAATTTTTTATTAATATCAACGTTAGAAGGCCTGTTTAAAAAAGTTGCCCAAGAACCCTTCGTGTATTTTACCAGTCTTTGCACGACTGAATCGCTTCCATCCATTCCCGAGAGTACCATTTCAAAGTCCGACAGGAGAGGAGGGTCAATATTTGAAAAATCCGATTCAGGAGTAATGTCTTTTATGGCATAAGTTTCTGAAATAGCCCGGTCAACCATTGAATCTTCCTCCGGGGTGAGACCGCCCAACATTAACCGGAAAAGCCCGACTAAATTTATAATGTTTGAACGCAAAACATCCTCGGCTGTCTCGTCCTCGTGCGGTATCGGCAGGTCAAAAGGATTAATATGATGGTCCGAAGAAAGAGAAATATTAAAATACCGCCCGCCGACGGCCTCGGACAGAAATTCATACTCTCTTTCCGGGTCTATCACAATAACATCAGTATCAAACATCAAAGACCTTAAAATTTCCAGTTTTGTTGCGTAAGATTTTCCGGCGCCCGCCTTGGCAAAGGTCACCGAGTTATAATTTTCCAGCGAGAATCTGTCAAAGATAACCAAAGATGAATTATGTCTGTTGATGCCGTAGAGTATTCCTTTGTCGGAGGTTAGGTCAAAAGAAATAAATGGAAAAACACTGGAAAGCGGCTCCGAATTCAATTTTTGGTGAATGTTTAACAGGTCCGTATCTATCGGAATGACGCTCTTGAAGCCTTCCTCCTGCTGAAAAAGCGCCGGCTTGATATAAATAAGTTTTGACTCCAGCATTGATTTTATTTCGTTTTCAATTTTAAAAAGTTCCATATCATTATCCGCATAAATTGTGATATAAATACCCACATCAAACATTTTTTCCTGCGCTTGTATTAGGTTGTCGCGGAGCCCTTCCAGGTCTTGATAAGCGGTGTCCAGCATCGGGTCGCGCACCATTCCTTTTGATTCACGGACACTTATCTGGCTCTGCACTTCGGCGACTTTTTTTTGGAATTGTCTCAGCATCAGAGATGTGTCTATCGGGTGGATGAAGATTGAAATATCAAAAACTTTGTCCAAGTTGATTATTGGAGAAAACCAATTGTCGGTTAAAAATCGCGGGTAAGATATTATAAAAAAAGTGCGGGCAATTTTCTCGCCCAAATTTATTGATTTTGACTCGATTTTCAGGGCGGACGGCGCAATGACATCCTGAAGTTCCAAGTTGGCGGATTCATAGATTTCTTCCGGCAATACCGCCAAAGTAGAAGCTTGTGTTTCTCCCCGAGAAACCGCGTTTTGTTTTCCGAATAATTTTTTTAAAAATTCCATCATATTTTTATTCAAGCTTGATTTTCCCTTCCGCTTCTCCCGGATTAAAGACTTTGTAGAATACTTCCACCACTTCTTCAGTGCCCAGTTGAGCCGAGTTTATGCCGCAACGCCCAAGACCTTGCTGCACGACAGCCACTCTTTCTTCCAACTGCGATCTTTTTTCTTCAAAATCTATCTGTCTAGCCACTCGCGCCTCTTCTTTATTTTTTCTGAAAAACAGTTTTCCGAATATCCCGGAGTCTGATTTTAAGACAGTATGCGTGTAAGGCACTACCACAAAAAAACTTTTTGTCATTATACTTACCGTTTCGGTAAAATTCCTAATGAACTCTATATATTCCTTTGTTTGCAGTTTAAGCAATGGCTCGTTTTGCACCTTTATCCTGTTTTCCAAAAGCAAAAGATAGGGGCGGATGTCCAGTTTTCTGGATTGGACCGATATTTGCACGGGAAAATCCAGCGTATTAAGAAAGTTTTGAAATTGCGATATCGTCGCTTTTTGCTCGTCGGATGATTTTAAAGATAGATTGATTGAGTTGGCGAGCACGATTGCCCGAAGCTCATCGTTCTTTAGCACGACTATTCCGTCGCGTACTTCCTTAATCGGGACGAATTCTTGTGTTGCTTTTGCATTTAAAGCCATATTATTTATTATACATTACTATCTTTCTGCTTACTTAAATCGAGCACATCCAGACTCCAGGCTAAATCCCGCAGCTTACTTCCGCTTAGTTTCATTCCCAATTCCCCCATTGCCTCATTTTTACTCTCGTTTGCAATTCGCATTCGGTCGTTCTTGATTTTATCTTTATCTTTTTTCCAGATATAGAGTTTGTTTTTGGTAAAATATTTGAATCCCGCCTCAATCATATTGATAAAAGGCTTATTATTGGGACGGTAAAAGGTAAGCATTAGGGAAAATCCAGCAATGGCCAAAATCGGGATAGCTCCCCAGATGAGACCCAATAATTTATAAAGAACAAAACACAAGCCTGCTCCACCCGCCAAATAAACAAACTCCCTAAAGGTGAAAGGGCCGAATATTTTGTCTTCTATGTCTAAAAATTGTGGGACTTTGAATTGCATTTTATTATTCTGGAAGCTCTCTATACGGGTCCATGACTGGCGCGTTTACTTTTACGCTTGACGGATTTGGTAAATTTGTTTTTGTAATATTGTCCAAAGTGTGTTCGGTCTTTACCGAAGGGATTTGAAAAGAATTAGCAAATTTTTGGGACAACATTGAATGCATTTCTTCCTTCGGTGCGTCGGAGCTTACTGCGGAGGCGGCTGGTTTTTCATTTGTTGCGGGGTTCGGCTTCTCCCAGCCTTTACTTTTTGCCATAGCTTCAATTATAGGCTTTGCCGGCAATTCTAATTTTTCCGGGATTGGCAGCGTTTCTTTTTTTTCATTCCCATTTCCATTAATAATCTCAATCCCGGCGGAATTTAATACTTGCGTATTGATTTTTTTCTCTTCCACAGTGTCGTGTTTATTCCCCTCTTGAGGGGTGGCTCGTAGAGATGGGGTGGATGGATTCTGTTCATCTCCCCCTGACGGGTGCTCCTCAAGAGAAGAATTTTTTTCAAATATTTTTTTTCGTTCGGTTTTTTTAATCAGTTCTTCTTTTATTTTTGAGAAAACTTCGCGGTTCATTTCCTGGACCAGCTCGTTTGCGGCCGCTTTTGATATTTTCATCCTATTTTCCAATTCCTTCGGATAATCCTGGGAAGATACAAGCCCGCAAAGCAATAATTCTGTTTCTAGCTCCAAATCTCCCAATTGCTCAAAACTATATCCTTTTGTCTCTCTCATTTTCAAGATAGCCGCCTGCCACGGAACAGCGGCAATGGCGTTCAGCGTGTCTTCCGACAGTTGCCTCTTGGCCTTTTCAATTCTTATTTGCAATAAATCTACGGTGTCGTTCATGTTATTAATTATATGGTAAATTTGCTTTTTATGTCTGTCATTTTTGGTTTCATTGGGATTTTTGTGTTATTACCCTCTCCTCCTTTCTGAGGAGGAGTGCTGAAGGCGAGGTGGTTCCCTGTTCCATTACCACTCCCTGCTGAGAGGGAGCCGGAAGGGACCTGTGTTTCTCTTTCTTCCACAAAAGCAGAATAATCTCCGCCGGAAAGAATAAAATCAATTGTCTGTTTCGGTTTTGAATTTTTATCCTTGCCGCTTTTTTTAATATTCTCTATATAAACATCGCTTGTTGGTTTAAATATTTTTTCCGTTGCCTCCGCGGCTATTTTCTCTGCGTCATCCTTGGTTGTGCCGATTTCGTTTTCAATATGTGTCGCGTATAAATCCATACTGGTTAAACCGATCAAGACAGTCAAGGTCTCGGCTTGGAGATGATTTATCTCGCTTTCGTTGAGCAGATATTTTTTGCCGATTTCTTCAATAATACTGCTCCAATCCAAAGAATTGATCGCTTCCTGCGCTTCTTTTGGTAGCTTACTTAATTCCTCTTTAATAATTTGTTTTAATTTATCAGTCATATTTTTATTTTATTTTTTACCACTATCTAAAGCAGCCCCCATTATAATTTTGTGACGAGCTTCCCTGCGGGCAGCAAAAGTGTCCCCGGAAGGACCGACGAACATCGCTGCTGGAGCTGCTACTCCTGGAAGCGCTACAGCTAAGGCAACCCTTAACGCTGTTTTTGTCCATGGCATCATGCCAGGAATATCTGCAGCAGAAGCCCTAGCTCTTCTCTTACTTTCAGCTTCTATCGCATGTTTGGCTTCTGGTATAATATTATCCTCCAAATCGTTTATTGATGTTCCGCCATTGTCGATAGAAGCATGAGCCACTCTAGCGGCTGCTCGTGTAGCGTTAGCTTTATTGGTAGCAGCATGAGCTTCAAGAGTAGCATCACGAGCAGTCTTAGCAAGAACTGCGTCGGCAGGATTTGTTGCTGCCAATCTTTGTGCTGTTTCTGCTGCCGTTCTTAATCTATCAGCAGCCGCTTCATCAACCGCAGCTTCAGCATCGTATACAAAAGCATCTGCTCCGGTTGCATTTTTGATTTTTGATTTTTGATTTCTTAGTTCGATTACACGATCAGAGGCCTTTTTGGCTGCAATCTGGGCGTCGGCAAATCCCGGGGTTGGTGGAATCGTTGTTCCATTTCCGGCATTTTCTGATCTTAATGCAGATTGAGCTGCGGCATCAGCTCCTTCCATAAGGAGTGCTTGCTTGTTGTTTTCATGTCCATGTAAAGTTTGTGTCAATTTTTCATCTTCTCCAACCTTGAGTTCATCGGCCCTCTTTACCCTCTTTTCCACCGACCTCTTTCTGTCTGCCCTGAATCCGCCGTCCTTGACCAATATTTTAGATGCTGCCCCAAATTTTAGCCCAGTCACTCCTTCTGCGGCCTTTAAGACGCCGCCAATTGCGCCCTTTCTTGCGTCAAAGCTGCTGGTAGATGCATAGTCGCCTACTGTTCTCAATTTCTTGCCGGTAAATCTCCTGAGAGCATTGCGCATGCCGGGACCTTCGGCCGTTTGCCACTTCTTCATTTTTTCAGAGTCAGCCATCCAGGTACCCATTCTGCCCAAACTTGCCTGTCCTATCACTCCCGCTCCGCCCGTCGCTACGCCCAAGGCCAGTCCGGTGGCCAGTCCGCCGATTATTTTTGCGCCAGATATTAATTTTTCTCCCAGCACCCCTGAACCTTTTTTGGCAAATTTAGTCGCTTGAAGAAGAAGGATTAAGATTACCAATGCCGGAATAACGAAAAGTAGAATAGTTTGTATCGCGCCCATAAGACCACTGCCGTTGTTTATTGGGAGATTGCCAAATAAGCCTGGAGGTTTTAGTAATAAAAATATAAAATACATAAAGAACATAAAAATCGGAGCCATAAATGACACTGCGAGCAGACGTTTAGACCAAGCATCCCATCCTATATACTCAACTTTTTCTAGAAGTGGGACAGAGAAAGACATAAAAGCAAAAGGAGAGAAAATAATCAAAATCCAGAGTTCAATTAATCGGCCCAAGAAACTTATGCCGGCGATAAAAAATGCATAAGCGGCAAAA
>MFUM01000005.1:0-546 GCA_001786955.1 Candidatus Nomurabacteria bacterium RIFCSPHIGHO2_12_FULL_42_19 | reverse complement strand
AAAAAGTTTTGCCAAGTTAAACTACTAGTAGGATTAAAAGCATTTGTCATAGCACCGGAAATATCTTTTTCTTCAACACCCGTTTTAGCAGAATCTGTTCCACTATCATAAGGCCTACATTCTCCTGTAGTAGCATTTTTATTTACACAAACATCTAATTTATTATAAAAAATCAACGCCAAAATATTAGAAGAATCAATAACTACTTTTGTAAAAAACATAGAAAAGTTTATAAGAAGAGCAATAATTATAACTTTTGCTATCATTTTTTTAGCTTCAGACCCCCCAAGGTCCAAAATAATTTTGATAGCTATGTAAAGCAAAATAAGTATAAAGAAAATATTTGAAAGGTCACGGACGACTGTCCACGCAGTGGGAATAAAAGTGGACTTAGCGAATAATGTACTGCTCAATGTGATAGTTATTAATACATTGAAAAATTTTGCTGACAATCCAAGTATAAAAGCCGCGACTTGATAAAAAAGACCATAAGATATTTGTATAACACACCCAGGCCAAATGTCACCGTTGATTATTCCGCATTCC
>MFUM01000004.1 GCA_001786955.1 Candidatus Nomurabacteria bacterium RIFCSPHIGHO2_12_FULL_42_19 | reverse complement strand
GACATATATATATGTTAACATATTTGACGACCGTTACAAAATGATAACTTTATTTAAATTAAGATAAATATTTATTCAAAATGAAATTCTTCCGTTTTTTCGCGCACTTTTTGTTTTAAGAGGGGATACTTGGCAAGTTCCGGATCTTCTTCAATCAAGCGGATAGCCTCGGTTCGGGCAGCTTCCACCATTTTTATATTTTTTATCGCTTCCATCCCTAGGTCGGTAATGCCCCATTGCTTGGTGCCTCCGAGTTCGCCTGCGCCACGGAGAGTCAGGTCCAATTCCGCCAACTCAAAGCCGTTCTTTGCGGTTTTAAGCGCTTTTAAACGTTCTATTGTTTTTCCTTGCCCGCCTGTAGCTTTAGCGGAGGAGGGTCGACTTTTTTCACTTACAAAAATATAACAATATGCCTGATGGGTGCTTCTAATAACCCGTCCGCGGAGCTGGTGCAGCTGGGCCAGGCCGAAACGCTCCGCGCCCTCGATGATTATGACTGTTGCATTCGGCACATTCACGCCGACTTCCACGACGGACGTGGCGCACAAAATATTTATTTTTCCCAAAGTAAAATCCGCCATTACTTTTTCTTTTTTCTCCTTGCTCATTTTGCTGTGCAGCACACCTATTTCATATTCTCTAAAAACTCCCTGTTTTAATATCTTAGCCTCGGCTACTGCTGATTTTACATTGAGCGCCAGCTCTTTTTCCGGGTCCGGCTCAAAAATTCTCGGACAGATGACATAAAGTTGTCGGCCATTTTTTAATTCTTGGCGAATTTTTTCATAGGTCTCCGGCCTTTTGTTGGGCGTTATTATTTCCGTAATTATTTGTTTTCTGCCGGCCGGCATTTCGTCTAAAAGCGATAAATCCAGGTCTCCGTAAATCGTCAGCGCAAGTGTGCGGGGGATGGGGGTGGCGGTCATTGAGAGCAGGTGCGGAGCGCTTATGTTTCCTTTTGTGTCCTTGCGAACAAGTTTTCTTCTCTGCGCCGTGCCGAAACGGTGTTGTTCGTCTATCACAACCAAGGCCAGGTTTTTAAACTTGACCGTTTTTTGAATCAGGGCGTGAGTACCGATTAAAATTGGCATAACACCTTCCGCTACCCATTTCAAAAGTTGTGCGCGATTTATAGTGGTCCAACCACTTGGATTTACTTTTGATGGGAATTTTCTGCACCCGGAACCGGTAATTAAACCGATGTTGATTGATAGATGCTTAAAATATTCTATAAAAGATTCAAAGTGCTGGGTTGCTAGGATTTCCGTCGGCGCCATATAGGCTGTCTGCAGATTGCCAAAATTTTGCAGTTTGCCATTTTTATCTTCAGGTCTTTGGTTCTGGGCTACATAAGCGGCAGTTGCGGCGACGGCAGTTTTTCCGCTTCCGACATCGCCCTCCAGCAACCGGGACATCGGAAAATTTTTCGCCATATCCGTCAAGATCGTATCAATTGATTTTTTTTGCGAATTGGTCGGAGAAAAAGGAAAACGCTTCAAAAAATCCTGCACATCTTTTTCATTCGGCTTTATTTGGAAAGATTTATTCTTCCTGTATTCAAATTTATCATGCTGGCGCTCCAGCTGGATGCAAAATACTTCTTCAAAAGCGAATCTTTTGCGGGCGCTCTCGGCATTCTTCTTGTTTTTCGGTTTATGAATCCAAACCAACGCTGTTTTTAAAGTAGGCAGATGGTATTTTTGTAGGATGTCATTTGGGATATAGTCTGCAATATTGTCGAGAGTTTTTTCCTTGAATATTTTCTCAATTGCGTGGTAGAACCACTTGGAAGTGATACCGCGCGTTTCCGCATAAATTGGGTACGAAAAGCCCATATATTTCTCCCCCTGCGAAGCCTGCCCGCCTTCGGCGTTCGGGCGGGGGGGAGTGCCCGGAAGGCGAGAGGGCCTGAAAAGCGTATCATGCGAATCAATCGGCATATCGGGCATTTTTTCAAATTCCGGGTTAGCGAGGTAGATGCCTTTTTTCCCCAATGTTATTTTTCCGGTTAATTTTACATTTTCGCCATTTTTAATCATCTTGGCGAGGTAGGCCTGGTTGAACCAGATGATTTTTATTTTTCCGGACAAATCCTCAATCTCTCCCTCAGCCATCGGTATTCTTGAGCGGAAAGCTTTTTTGGTTTTCAGTTTTGAAACTTTACCGTATACCGTTGCTATGTCTCCCGGAATCAGTTCCGCGATTTTTTTTACTTCGCTGATATCGCTATAACGGACAGGGAAATGAAACAGCAAATCGGCTACCGAGAAAATCTTCAGCCGACGCAGAGCTTTCTTTTGATTTATATCCAGGCGGAATTTTATTTCTAACTGGTTGCTCAATTCCATGTTTGAATTATATAACTAAATATACTATAATGCAGTTATGGATCTCGTTTTACAATCACAAGTTTTCTTTTTTATATCATCCGTCGGCTTTGTTATGCTGTGGATTTTAACGGCGATATTTTTATTTTACCTTATCCGCGCCACCAACACATTTTCAAGGATTATGGACAAGATAGAAAAAAATATAGACAATGTGGGTGATACGACGAAAGAATTGCTGGAAGACGTGAGGGACAGCGCGGTGTTCAATTTTCTTTTTAGAAAAAAGAGAAAAAGTCGAAAAGATTAAAAATTATTAACGCTACGCTAAAACGGACGGTTGCGCGGCATGATTTCGCAAAATCAAATCAAATGAAAAAAAATAATACAAATAAAAAAAAGGGGATGTCGGGGGGTGAAATGGCGGCAGTGGGAGCGGGAGTAGCGGCGCTTGGTGCCGGAGCGTATTATTTATTTGGTCCTAAGGCTAAGGCGCATCAAAAGAAAGCGAAAGTCTTGATGGATAAAATAAAGAAAGAGGTAATAAGTGAAGTTAAAAAGGCTAAAAAAGTCAGCGCTCCTGTTTATCACAAAGCGGTAGATGTTGTAACCGAAAATTATGCCAAGCAGTATAAATTACATGAGAAAGACATCAAAGCTCTAGCCAAAAAATTAAAAAGCGAGTGGAAAGGAATTACAAACAAAGCAGTTAAAAGTTTAAAAAAGAAAAGAGCCTAAAATTTTATTTTCCCAATGCGGAGCCGGCGAGATTCGAACTCGCGAGGGGGTATAAAGCCCCTGCATCTTTAGCAAAGATGTACCTTAGACCGCTCAGACACGGCTCCTTTACTTCGTTCAGTCACGTGTCTTCGCGCCCTCTCGGGCTCTTCCCTTAGGATTGCGCCTTTGGCGCATAATCCTATTCGCTTTGGCGAAACAGATGAAATATAAAGCAGTTTATATTTCATAGACACGGCTCCTTTATGTAATTAATTACGTAATCAATTACGTAATTACTCTAGCATATTAATGCTATTTTTCCATTTTTTTTGCTATACTCCCTTATGTTATTATAAAAAATTGGATGAGTGACCGAGTGGTTTAAGGTAGCGGTTTACTAAACCGCCGTCCCCTTAAAAGGACCGTGGGTTCGAATCCCACCTCATCCGCCTTCGGTTCGCAGTAGCAAACCTTCGGCGTGATGAAATCCGCCAGGAGATTTGCGAAGGCGACCTTCGCTGTTATACTTTATCAATGTATTATGTGTACAGTTTAAAATGTAAAGATGGTTTTTATATTGGTTGTACTGACAATTTGAAAGACAGATTGAGTAGACACAAAAAAGGTAACGTGCCCGCTACCTCGACTCGTTTGCCAGTGGAATTAGATTTTTACTTTGCAACAAAAGACAAATACAAGGCTTTTAATTTTGAAAAATATTTAAAATCTGGCTCCGGTCGAGCGTTTTTAAAAAAGCATTTAATTTATTATCGGTAGACTCCGCTGCCTTAATCTTAAACCAAACATGTCCAATAAAGAAATCATAAAAAGACTTATTGACCATCTCTATAATCAAAAAATTATGGATAATCGTGAGCGAGGCAGTTACGCAGAAGCTATGGTATGGCAAGCACTTTTCATCACCGATCCTGCATGGGAGTGGGTGGCTGCAGGTTGGCATCCGTGGGATTTTCAGAAAGGCAACGGAATAAAGCGGATTCGCATACAGCTTAAACAATCTGCGGCAAAACAATTATGGACGCCCCGTAGTAAAGCTATTCACGCTTTTTCTACACAAATAAAAAACAAACCGTCTTATTTTAAACGAGATCACCTAGATGAACAGATTGAGGAACAAGGAAGATTCTGCGAATTATTTATATTCGCGTGGCATGGAATTTTCAACAAAACGTGTGATCAGCGAAATCCCTTACAGTGGTTATTCTATGTAGTTCCTGAAAAATCTCTTGGAAGCAAAAACAGTGTTCGACTTATTGATTTGGAAAGCTCCTGGCTGGAACAAAACGGAGGGCGTAAAACATCTTGGATTGAGTTAGGGAAGGTTGTAGAACAGTTGAGCAAAAATCTTTAAAATAAACAGACTGCCATGCCGATCCGAGTGTCCCGCCCAAAATTAAAAAAGTGATATAATATATTTATGAAAAAAGGATATAAAAATAATATAGAAAAACTGACTCTTGAAAATAATAATTTTCGGAAAGTTTTATATACCGGAGCGCACAACCAACTTGTGCTGATGGCCCTCAAGCCCGGCGAAGAAATCGGCCTTGAAATTCACAAAGACAACGACCAATTTTTCCGCTTTGAAAAAGGAGAAGGAAAGGTATTTATCGACGGCAATGAATACGCGGTCGGTGACGGCGATGCGGTCATCGTGCCGGCTGGCGCGGAGCATAATGTAGTTAATATTTCACAGACCGAAGCCTTGAAACTTTACACGATTTATTCCCCGGCGCACCACAAGGACGGCGTAATGCGGGCGACTCGCGCCGAAGCAGAAGCCGATAGCCCGGAATTTGACGGGGTGACTACCGAATAGTTTTCGTGCTATATTGTTTTTATGACTCCGGAAGACAAACTAAAGCAAAAAATTTGGGATTTTATATATAGTTTTTTCCTGCCCTTTCGCAAAATTCTTTTAAAAGCCGGTCTTATTTGGCACAAGAAAGGCAGGCAAAAATACCATATTGGCTGGTTGACGCCCGGAAAGACTCTGGAAGGGCTTAAACAGCATCTCCACGATGAATGGGGTTTCGGCAATCACTTTATCGCTTGGGTGGATGAGGACCAAGTTTTGAGCTGGAGGAAATTAACGGATTTCCAAGACCAGTATCATTTACGAGTTTATAAAGACGGAGAAATATGCGGGCATTTTGAATTTACCCCGGAAGCGCATCCTCTTGAACACCTGGAGGAAAAAGGAGAGAGGGAAACCAAAGAAGATTTTTTAAAATTCTTAGGCGAATTTGCTGTTGAGAGAAAATATGTATCGCATCTTAAAATGGATCCAGACGCTTTTGACCCTAAATCAGAGATTTCCATAGAAACACTAAAACGAATTTAATCTATTTTTGATTCCGGCAATACCAAATCCCAAAGCTTGCCGGCGACATTGTTCGGTTTCCCAAAAAGAGGATAGTGGTGCAAATCTATGAAAGGCAAGCTGTTGCATTCAATTATTCCGCAATGCTGTTCTTCTTTCCACGACTTGGTAATATCTTCAATTATAAAATCTACACCGATGAGCGGGTCGTCCAAAAATCTGGCAACATGCTCCAGCATTTCCACATTCTCGAGATGCACAATGTCCGTAACTTCAGTCGTGGTCCCGCCGCAGCTCCGGCTTGTCTTTTGGGAAAAAGTCACGACTTTTCCCGTTTCCGGAACATCATCCATGGTTATATTTTCTCTTTTTAATTCTATTTCCATTTCTTTATCCACGATTATTTTATGAAAAATCGGGCCGTTGCGTTCCGGTCTTTTATTTTCTTCTTCCATTAATTCCTTCAAAGTATGCATGCCATCGCCGGTGACTTCCGGTTGGTCGCGCCGGACCACTCCGGCTAATTTCCCGCCGATTAAAGTGCCTCTGAATAAATATCCGCGCAATTCTTCTTCAATCACGACAAGCGGAGACAACTTTTTCGCTTTTTTAAAGCCGGCAATCAGGCCTTCTCCGGTATTTATGTGTATCATCGTGTGTCGGCTCCTGGAACCTAGATTCGGCTTAGTGATAACCGGTTTTGCTATGCTATTAAAAATTTTTAATGCGCCTCTTTTAGTAAAAGCCACTCCGCCATTCGCGATTGGCAAGCCTTCTTTCAGGAATTTTACTTTCATTATGCCTTTATTGTCCATCCATTTGAGCGCCGGGGATTCTTTAAAACCGGGGCGGGGCAGACCGTCAAAGAGTATTGTTTTGCTTGTCCGCCGAAGCTTTAGCGAAGGCGGGCCTTTATATTCCGCGATGAAAGCGTCTTTAATAGGGCCCAAATGGAATTCGCGCATCTTTATCCCGCGCCGTTCCGCTTCTTCCCAGAAGCACTTCGTGCGCCAAGTATCTTTGCCGTCAGGCTTGTCGCTCCAATGCCCGAGCTTTAAAAAAACCATTAATTTAAAAAAAGGCAGGGTAATTTCATCCGCCAACGTCTCGGCGATATTTTTGAAAATTCTTTCCATCAGGTCGAAAAACGGCTCGTCTATCCAGCTCAGAACAACGGAAGTATATGCCACGAAATGGCTCTCCTGCGCCGGCTCGCAATCCTTGCAGTGTTTCATGAAAATCATTATAGCAATAAAATATGAGAATATAAAATTTTTTAAATAGATGTCTTAATGCGCAATCGTGAAAGCAATTATTTTTCGTGCGCCCGCCTGCTTTAAAGTTTTCCGCGCTTCGTTTAAGGTCGCGCCGGTGGTCGTGACATCGTCTATCAGGATTATATTTTTATTTTTTACCAATGCTTCATTTTTTACCGCAAACGAGCCAATTAGATTTTTTAACCTGGCGCGCCGATCCTGTATACGCACCTGGTGCTCGGTATTTTTTATTTTTATCAAGACATTTTCTTCCAATCTGAAATTTTCATCTTGATCTATCTCAATAAGCTTTTTGCAAATTAATTCTGCCTGATTAAATCCCCGTTCGCGGTATCTTTTCGGCGAAAGGGGAATCGGGACCAAAATAGCATTGTTAAAGTTTTCCATTACGGACAAATCGGACAATTCTTCCAAAATCCTGCCATAAATAATTTCCGCAAAAACGTCCGCCAATCTTTTCCTGCCTTTATATTTTAGGAACCATAATGCCTTTTTGATGCCCGGGTGGCGATAATCATAAAGGGGGAAAATCCATCTTGCGCTCTCGCGTTCGGCTGCCGGAGCGTCTTTAAGGCATTCAAGGCATAAATCCACCCCGGTTTTGCCGCACAATATGCATTTTACGGGAAAAACTATGCCTAATATGGTGTTTAAAAAACTCATATATGTTATACTTAAGGGGTATTTTAGCATAAATTAAGGATGAATAATTTATTAAAAAATCTTTTTTCAAGTTTCAGCAGGCTTCAGGGCAGCGATGGAAACAGCGCTGTTGGTGTTGACATCGGTTCTTCGGCGATTAAGGTGGTTGAAATTAAAAGAAAAGGAGGCAAAGCAGTACTTGAAACTTATGGAGCGATAGCGCTTGGTCCTTACGCCGATCTTGATGCAGGGCGCGTTACCAATCTTCCCATTGAAAAAATCGTGCTGGCTCTGCAGGAAGTTCTCAAGCAATCCGGCGTGACCGGCGCCTCTCCAGCCCTTTCCATTCCGGTTCAATCAAGCCTGATTTTTACCATTGAGCTCCCGGCTCAGATACAAGACGCCGAAATAGCCGCGATTATTCCTACCGAAGCCCGCAAATATATCCCGGTGCCGATTACCGAGGTTTCCATTGATTATTTCATATTGCCGAAAAGAGAAGCTTCTTTTGAGGAAGCGAACAATGCCGATTTGCCGCCCCAGCCGGCAGACAAGATAAACGTGCTGGTCGTCGCCACGCAAAACGATGCGGTTGCCAAGTACCGTTCAATTGTTTCCCAGTGCAGTCTCTCGGCTTCTTTTTTTGAGATTGAAATATTTTCTTCCATCCGGGCAAACTTTGAACACGAGCTTTCCCCGGTTTTACTGATAGATTTCGGCGCGTCGCATACCAAGCTTTCTATCGTTGAATTCGGCATGGTTAAGGGTTATCACACGATAGACAGGGGAGGAGCGGACATTTCCAATTCCATTTCCAAGTCTTTGAGCATTTCTTTTTCGGAAGCGGAAAAAATAAAGAAGGAATTCGGCCTTTTTGGAAACCCGGCAGAAAAAAGCTTGGCTGATATTATTAAAGTTCATATTGATTATATCTTTTCCGAGATTAATAATGTGTTGTTGGGATACGAAAAGAAGTATAATCGGACTATCAGCAAGGTAATATTTACCGGTGGCGGGTCCCTTTTGAAAGGACTGAAAGAGGTGGCGGTAAATAATTTCCGGGCGGAAATAGAAATTGGCCGTCCTTTTTCCAAGGTAAGTGCGCCGGCGTTTCTGGAAAAAGTTCTTGAAACTATGGGCCCTGAATTCGCGGTTGCCTTGGGTTTGGCATTGCGAAAATTACAATAAGTGCGATAATAAAGCAAGGAAAAGAAGATGGATCAAAATTTTCAAACATCATTTATACCCAAAAAACCCATAGTCAGGGAGCGCGCTGTTTCCGCGCGGCCTGTCGGTATTTTGCTTATTGCTTCTATTTTTGTTTTATTCGCCGTGCTTTTAGCAACCGGAGGCCTTTATTTTTATAAAGGAATCGTAATAAAAAACATTACGAAAATGGAGAACACCCTTAACTTGGCCAAAAATCGTTTTGAGCCTTCTAAAATAACCGAATTGCAAACTTTAGACAGGCGTCTGCGCGCAGCAAGCGAAATTTTATCCAAACATATTGCCATTACTCCCGTTTTCAATACGCTGGATAGCATTACCATGAAAACCATCCGCTATACCAAATTCGGCTATAATCTTGAAACGGATAAAAATACCAGGATAAGCATTAAAATATCCGGACAGGCAATCGGCTATAGTTCGGTGGCGCTTCAATCTGACTTGTTCGCTAAAAATAAAAATTTGATTGATCCTATTTTTTCCAACCTAACCCTGGACGACAAAGGCAGTGTTCTTTTTGATTTGGAATTTTCGGTCGATCCGAGTTTTGTCAATTATAAACAGACACTCCAGAGTTAAATTTTTATGATGAGATTTATCATGCCAATTATCTTGATAGGAATCGCAGTCTCTGTCTTTTTCGTATTTGCTAATCCCCTTTATGAAGATGTGTCCGCATTAAAAATCCAGGCCACAGCTTATAATGAAGCGCTTGACAATTCTAAAATGCTTGAAAACGAACGGGATAAATTGACCGCCAAATACAATGCTGTTGATCCGGAAAATTTAATAAAAATTAAAAAACTCCTGCCTGAGAATGTTGACAATATCCGTCTGATTCTTGAAATAGAACAAATGGCGTCGCCTTATGGAATGGTTTTGAAAGATGTAAAATATAACACAACGGATACAAATGCCGTGGCGACTACAACAACAGCGGTGGTCCAGGGCGGAATTGCCAAGCCGGCGCACAAGGATTATGGAATTTTTGATTTGGAATTTTCCACATCGGGAACTTATCATAATTTTATTAATTTTACCAAGAACCTGGAAAGTAATCTCAGGATTGTGGACATATCATCAATTGCCTTTTCATCCGATACGGGCGTGAACATCAATACAAAATCGGCTTCTTCTTCCGAAGTTTACAAATATAATTTTCACATTAGAACTTATTGGCTAAAAAATTAAAATGATTCCCAAAATCAGAAACATCATAATATTTGTAATAATCGCCGGGATTTTTGTTTTGATTTATGTTTTTTTCATAAAATCATCCCCCGATCAAGGTAGTTTGGTTTTATCGCCTTCCAATACTTCATTGCCGGACGCGAATAATTTACCTGCGGATATAAATATTCAAAACCCGACCTCTTTGGTTGCCAGGGATTTTCTTACCTTGCTATTGAATGTCAAGAATATAAAATTGAATGATGCTGTTTTTTCCGATCCGGCGTTTATTAATTTACACGATACTCCAATAAATCTTATACCGGATGGCACCGAAGGCAGACCAAATCCTTTTGCCCAATTTGGCGCTGAAAATATATCCGCGCCTCTCGATGTCTCAAATGTTCCAAATACGATCCCAAACAATCAGACGCCAATCGTTCCTTAATTTTAATTTATGAGCTTTTTAGAAGAATTAGCTAAAAGAGGCGTAATCAAAGAAGGCCAAATAAGCGAGATTAAAAGCCGTGCAAGCCGGGATTATGACGGTGATGTTGACGAAGTGCTGATTGAGTCCGGCGTTCCGGAAGAAAAAATTCTTGAACTAAAAGGAGAATATTTGGGCATACCGGTGAAAAATATAAATCCGGCAGAAACATCTTTTGATGCCCTGAAATATATTTCGGAAGACTCGGCGACCCATTATCATTTTGCCCCGATTGAGTTGAAAGACGGAGTATTGGAAGTGGGAGTAATGGACCCGGAAAATATACAGGCGATGGATGCGTTGCAGTTTATTTCCACCAAAATCGGCATTCCCTTCAAAATTTTTCTTATTTCCAAAAGCGATTATGAAGGCATTATGGAAACTTACAAGGGCATAGGAAGCCAAGTTGAAGAAGCTCTTAAAGAATTGAGTCAGGAGGAGATGGCCAATGTTAAAAGCTTGAGCGAGGAAAATTTAAGCAAAGAAATTAAAAATATAAAACCGGGCGAAGAAGCAAAAATAGTGGAAGACGCGCCGGTTATAAAAATTGTCGCCGTCATACTTCGCAACGCCATTGAAGGAGGCGCTTCGGATATACACATTGAATACACGGGGGAAAAAGTAAAAGTACGTTTTCGGGTGGATGGCGCGCTTCATACCACAATAGTATTGCCGCCGAATGTTTATGGCGGGATTGTAGCGCGTATAAAAATTCTTTCCAAGCTGCGATTGGACGAGAAACGTAAGCCTCAAGACGGGTCTTTTAGCGCTAATATTGACGGGCGCAAGATTGATTTTCGCGTTTCCACCATGCCGGCATATTATGGCGAAAAAGTTGTCATGCGTATTCTGGATTCCGAAAAAGGAGTCAAGCCGCTGGACCAATTAGGCCTATCGGAAACAAATCTGAACATAATCAGAGAAGCGATAAAAAAGCCGTATGGGCTTATCCTGATTACCGGCCCGACAGGATCCGGAAAATCAACTACTCTGTATTCAATGATGAATGAGCTGGATAAGGAAAAAAGCAATATTGTGTCTTTGGAGGATCCGGTGGAGTATCATATGCCGGATATTAATCAGTCGCAAATGATGCCCGAGATTGGCTATACGTTTGCTTCAGGACTTCGTTCAATCCTGCGCCAGGACCCGGACATAATCATGGTTGGAGAAATCCGCGACAAGGAGACGGCCCAGCTCGCGATTCAGGCGGCTTTGACCGGACACCTCGTGCTCTCTACGCTTCATACCAATAACGCGATTGGCGCGGTCCCTCGCCTTGTGGACATGGGAGTTGACCCATATTTGATTGCGCCGACATTGATTGTTTCTATTGCCCAGCGTCTGGCTCGGATGACCTTTCCGTCTTCACGCAAAGAGATGCCGATGGATCAAAGCGTCAGGATGCAGATTGAAGAGCAAATGAAAGATTTACCGGCTGAATTCAAGCCGAAAATAGGCGACAAGATGTACGATACCGTACCGTCTCCCGAATGTCCTTCCGGAACACGCGGCCGTATTGCTGTTTTTGAAATGTTTAAAATTGACAAGGAAATGCAGGCTATAATACTGAAAAATCCCACCAATGCGGCAATTTACAAATTGGCCCGCAGTAAAGGAATGCTGATGATGAGAGAAGATGCCATGTTAAAGTCCCTGCAAGGCATAATTCCTTTCACGGAAGTCTACAATTTCAGCAATGAGAGCGAATAGAATGTGCAACAATGAATTTCTCTTGGTGGCTGTTTTATAGTATAATTGGGGATGTTGGCTTAAAGAAGGAATATTATATGGAAGGCGAAAAAAGAAAAATTTTAATAGTTGATGACGATAGCTTTCTTTTGGATATGTATGCGCTTAAATTCAGCCAAAATAATTTTGAGGTTTATACGGCGCCAAGCGGCGGACAGGCTCTAGAAAAACTTAAAGGCGGATTAAGCCCTGATGTCATGCTGATGGATATCATTATGCCGGAGATGGACGGTTTTGAGATGCTGGCGAAAATAAATATGCAAAAATTGTGTCCGAATTGCTTGAAAATAGTTTTATCCAATAAAAGCCAGCAATCAGATATTGACGAAGGCAATCGGCTGGGAGTAGCCGGATATATCGTGAAGGCGAATTCTACTCCGGCAGAAGTAATTGACCAAGTGATAAAAATTTTAGAAAAAAAAGTTATTATTCCAAAATAAAAAATCATGGATTATAAAAAAGAACTTGAAGAACTTGTTTTGAATGTTATTCACGAAAATGGCTCGGATTTGCATTTGGGCGCCGGGCGCGCGCCGGCTATCCGCGTATCCGGAGAACTTATTTTTCTTGCCAAGCATCCGGTCTTGACCCAAGAAGATATGTTGGGATTTTTGGGCGAAATACTGGAAAAAGAAAAAATTGACAGATTTAAGGAAAACCAAGAAGCCGATTTTTCTTATGATTTTCGCGGCAAAGCGAGACTGCGCGGCAATGCCTTTTACCAAAAAGGCTTGATTAATATAGTTTTCAGACTAGTGCCTAAAGTTCAGACTATGACAGAATTGCGTCTGCCTCCCATTTTGGCCGATTTAGCCCGCAAGAAACAGGGTTTTTTTCTGGTTGTTGGTCCTGTCGGACAAGGCAAGTCAACCACTTTATCGGCAATGATTAATGTAATTAACAATGAACAAGCGCGTAATATAATAACCATAGAAGATCCGATTGAACATGTATACACGCCCGACAAATCTATTGTTAGTCAGCGTGAAGTCGGTATTGATACGAAAGATTTTCATACGGCGCTAAAATCGGCTTTTCGCGAAGATATGAACGTAATAATGGTAGGTGAGATGCGCAATCCGGAAACCATTGCAACCGCTGTAACGGCGGCTGAGACGGGGCATCTCGTGCTTTCAACCCTACATACCAATAACGCCTCCCAGACCATTGACAGGATAATTGACTCTTTTCCGGGCGACCAGCAGGACCAAATCCGCGCCCAGCTTGCAGCCAGCCTGCTCGGTATTTTTTCCCAGAGGCTTATTCCCAGAATTGCGGGCGGGCTTATTCCGGCTTATGAGCTTCTTTTGAATAATAATGCGGTTGCCAACTTAATCCGCGAAAAACGCACGCACGAAATAGATGTGGTTATTGAAACGGGAATGGAATCCGGAATGGTGGATTTGAATCATTCATTGATAGAGCTTGTGCGCGCCGGGGAAATTTCCATAGATAACGCTTATCAATATTCGCTTAATCCAAAAGGGCTTGAGCGCTTGATATAATAGGACCACAGATCAGACCTATGGGAAACCCACAGGTCCGACCTGTGGTCAAAAAGTTAATTTAAATTTCTATGTTATTTAAATACAAGGCAATAGATGATAAGGGTATAAACAAAGAGGGAGAAATTGATGCGCCTAACCGCGACATAGCAATAAGCGGGCTTCAGCGCAGGGGCTTGGTTGTTATTTCTATCAAAGAAGAGGGAGAAAATAAATCGATTTTCCAGCTTTCCTTTTTTGAAAGAGTAAAGCCGAAAGACATAGTGATTCTTTCACGCCAGATTTCCACTTTATTTGAAGCGCAGGTTTCTGCCTTGAAAGCTTTTACGATGCTTGCGGCGAACACCGAAAACAAACTTCTTGGGCATAAGCTTACCCAAGTTGGCGACGATCTTCAGGCGGGGGTTTCCATTTCTGGCTCTCTCTCCCATCATCCGGATGTTTTTTCCGATTTTTATATAAATATGGTTAAGGTGGGTGAAGAGACGGGAAAACTCAACCAAACGTTTTTGCATTTGGCAGACTACCTGGATCGCCAATACGCCCTTACTTCCAAGACCAGGAACGCGCTTATTTACCCGGCTTTTGTTATTGCCACCTTTTTTATCGTGATGAGTTTGATGTTCGTGATTGTAATCCCGAAACTTTCCACAATTATTCTGGATTCCGGCCAAGCCGTGCCTTTTTATACTAAAATAGTGATTGCCGTTTCTAATTTTTTTGTTCACTACGGTCTTTTTGCGCTGATTTTTCTCGTGCTTTTAGGAATCTGGGTTTGGCGGCTGGCTTCTACGGAGAGAGGGAAAGTATATCTTGATGGTTTGCGTCTTTCCACTCCGGTTGTAGGCAATTTATATAAAAAACTTTATCTTTCCAGAATAACGGACAATTTGAACACTATGCTTCTGTCGGGTGTCCCGATAGTTCGGGCAATAGACATTACCGGGCAAGTCGTAGGCAGTCTGGTATATAAAAACCTGCTGGCAGAAGTGGCAGACGGAGTAAAATCAGGATTGGCTTTCTCGGCGGCGCTTGAAAAGCACGGAGAACAAATACCCGGAATTATGGTGCAAATGGTCTTAGTCGGCGAAGAAACAGGCTCTCTCGGCGCTATTTTAAAAACTCTGACCGATTTTTATAAGCGGGAAGTGGACGATGCGGTTGATACATTAGTCGGCATGATAGAGCCTGTAATGATTGTGGTCTTGGGCTTGGGAGTAGGTGTACTTTTGGTTTCCGTATTAATGCCTATTTACAATCTAGCGGGAGGGATAAGTTAGGGGTGTGGATAACTTTTTTGCATATATGTTATAATGAACGTATTAAAAATACCTGCCCGCCCTATGGGAGCAGGCGGGAGTCGAAATTGCATTATTAATTATTATTAATTTAGTTTAGAAATTAAGATTATGAAAATGAATAAAGGTTTCACGTTAATTGAACTTTTGGTGGTCGTGGCGATTATCGGCATATTGGCATCAGTCGTGCTTGCATCATTGAACTCGGCGCGTTCCAAGGGCGCGGATGCGGCGGTAAAAGCGAATATGGCAAATGTTCGTGCACAAGCAGAACTTTATTATGATAGTGTCACTGGTGGTAATAAATATGCTGCTTCTGATTTTGGCGCTACCGCATGTACCACAGCTACTGGTATGTTTGCTGATCCTGTTATTGCAGCAGCAATTGTTCAAGTTAATACTCAATCTGGCAGCACCGCATCTTGTTCTGTTGGTTCAAGTGGACAAAAGTGGTCTATGAGTGTTCCTGCGTTAAAAGGCACTGGAACATGGTGCGTAGATAACTCTGGATGGGTAAAGGCCTATAACACCGTACCAACAGTTGGCGTATGTTCATAACATCTGTTTAAAGATTACAACAAACAAAAACCACCCTCCAAGAAAACTCAGGGTGGTTTTTGCTTGTTTGGTTTGGTATAATAAATGGATTAGAAAGTCCTTTTAATAGGAAAGATAAATTTATGAAAACTAATTTTAAACGAGGTTTCACGTTAATTGAATTATTGGTCGTTGTCGCGATTATTGCTATTTTGACCGGAGTAATACTAACTTCCACTTCCGCTTCAAGAGCCAAAGGGGCAAATGCCGGAGTTAAAACAAATCTTAGGACCGTAATGCAGCAAACGGAGTTGTTGTATTTGAATAATATTCCGAATGCTTATGGGACTGATTCTCATAGTATCGGACCTTGCGCTCAGACTGCCGGTACGCCATTTAGCAATACTGTAATTTGGGCAGCGATACTGGAAGCGCAAAAACAAAGTGGCGGGACAATGCCAACCTGTGCTGCTAATCCCTCAGCCTATGTGGTTTCGGCTTTACTAAAAAGCAAAGAAGGAAATTTCAATTATTGGTGTATTGATTCTCAAGGCAACGCCAAAGGGGAAATAGGTAATATTTCCGGCCCGATTTGTGATTAATTACGGATAGTTTTAATTAATATGATCATTGTAGTTACAATTATTTTCTTTTTTTTTGGCCTGATTATCGGAAGTTTTTTAAATGTTGTCATTGCCCGGCTGAACACCGAGAGATCCTTCGGCGGGAGAAGCGCCTGTATGTCCTGTCAGAATACTCTTTGCTGGTATGAGCTTGTCCCGCTCGCAAGTTTTTTTGTTTTGGGAGGTAGATGCCGAACCTGCAAAACAAGAATCTCAATTTCCTATCCTTTGGTCGAGCTGGCGACCGGCCTGATTTTTGCGGCGCTCTTTTTAAAGTTTTCCGCCCTGGGCGGACAGTTTAGTTTTTTTACTCCCGCATTTATTATCGCTTATGCTTATTATGCCGCGATATTCGCGCTTCTGGTGGTTATTGCCGTCTACGACCTCCGGCATAAAATAATCCCCGACTCGCTCGCTTTTGCCTTAGGCGCTCTTGGTTTTATCGGCTTATTCTTTTTTAACAATTCTGGCCTGTCTTCTGCCAGCGCAGGCTGGGCGCAGGCAGGTTTTTATCCGCACATGCCTTCAATTTTGGAATTTTTGTCCGGCTTCTTGATTGCTTTACCTTTTTATTTATTTTGGCTCGTGTCTTCCGGAACTTGGATGGGGCTGGGGGATGCCAAACTGGCAGTCGGCTTGGGATGGCTGCTTGGGCTCGCGCGCGCATTCTCCGGCCTTGTGGTCGCTTTCTGGCTTGGGGCCATTGTCGGTCTTTCTCTTGTTGTTTTTTCTAAAAAATACGGAATAAAAAGCGAAATTCCCTTTGCTCCATATCTGGTTTTAGGCGCGCTCTTGGCGTTTCTTTTTGAATTGCGTCTTTTTTAGGCAAGTTTTAAGCAAGAACGGTTCTTTCTTTAAAAAATGAAAAAATTAAACAAAAAAAATAGAACAAATGCGGGAATGAGTTATGTAGAACTCATTGTTGTTCTGAGCATTTTTTCGGCCATGTCTTCTATTGTGATGTTTAACTACGGGGGTTTTCAGGCAAAAGTTGACATAAAAAATCTTGCCAGCGATATTGCTTTGCAAATCGTTCAGGCGCAGAAATCATCCCTATCCGGCTTATTGCCGACCCAGGCGCCAACCGTTTCGCCCTGGAAGCCGTCTTATGGAACTTATTTTGACCTCAGTAATAATAAAAGTTTTATTTATTTTGCTGATTTTAATAATCTTAATGGTTACGAAGCCGGAGAAGCATTAAACACTATAGATATTCAAAAAAATAATTACATATTTGGAATAGACAGATGCACCGGTGTTGCTTGTGTTCCGAGTGTTCCAATTAGCCCCCTATCTATTATTTTTAAACGGACAGATTCCGGCGCAATTTTTAAAGATTCAAGTGGTACAACATTAACTAATAATTTTGATTATATTCAAATTACCATTAAATCACCCCAATCAATGACGGCTGTAATTAAATTATACCCTTCCGGCAGAGTGCAGATAAATTAATATGCTTAAAAAAGATTTTAAAATTAAAGGCGGTTATACGATAATTGAAACAATGATTGCCGTGTCTATTTTTATAATTATTATTATGGCCGGCATGGGCGCTCTCCTGAATGCCAACCTGCTTCACCAAAAATCGCAAAGCATGCGCTCAATAATAGACAATTTAAGTTTTATTCTGGAAGATATGTCCAGAAATTTAAGAACAGGATATAATTATCACTGTTTTACAGCCGGAGACACGATTCCTTCTACTACTTCTCCGATTGTGAGCGTTCCAAAGAGTTGCATAAATGGCTGGGCCATAGCCTTTGAATCTGCCGATGGCGATTCTACTGCTGCAGACGGCGATCCGATTAATCACGACGATCAATGGATTTACTATCTGGACAGCGGCAAGATTTTCAAATCAACGGCGGGTCCTTATAGCGCATCTAATTTTATCCAACTGACTCCCGACGAAGTTGTAATTGATTCGGCGGTTTCCGGATTTTCAGTATTGGGCGCCGAACCCCCTAATTATACTTCTCCTCCCGGCGACCAGCAGCAACCTTTTATTACTATCAAACTGACTGGAACGATAACTTTTAAAAATGTTGCCACGCCCTTTTCTCTGCAGACTTCAGTGTCCCAAAGACTGATAGATATTTAAAATTATGAGAAATTTTTTTAAACAAAAAAATAAAAATCAAAAAGTTCCAAACTTGCCGAGGGGATTCACTTTAATAGAGACGCTTGTTGCTGTTTCCATTTTCTCCGTGTCAATTTTAGGCCTGCTGATAATTTTGTCTCAGGGAATTGCCGATACCAATTATGCCAAAAAGAAAATAATTGCCGCCTATTTGACCCAAGAAGGCATCGAGTATGCCAGGAATGTGCGTGACACTTATGTTTTATATACCGAAACGACAGGAAAAAATTGGAGTAATTTCAGAGATGCCAACATAGCCGACATAACTCCTTCCTCTCCTGCCGATTCTAGTTTTAGCCGCACAATTCAAAAAACTATAGTAAATTCGGAGGAAGTTAAAATTTTCTCAACCGTTTCCTGGACTCAAGGTTCAGGGAATTACAGCATAACTTTTTCAGAAAATTTATTTAATTGGACGCAATGATTATAAAAAAAATAAAAAAAAATAGGGGATTTGTAATACTTTTTGCAGTTACTCTTTCAAGTATTCTTTTAGCCATCGCTCTGGGTGTTGCTAATATTGCTTTGAAAGAAATCAGATTTGGCACTTCCGCCAAAGACACCAATGAAGCTTTTTTTGCCGCTGATACCGGCGCCGAATGCGCACTCAACAATGACAAACCTTCCAGTAATTCTTTCGTGCAGAGCGGAGGATCAGGCACAGTGCAGTGTCTCGGTGGCAATATTACCCTGAATGGCATTTTCCCATCCTGGAATTTTGTCGTTTCCAGACTGGGTAATAGCGAGCTTGGTTGTGCCAATGTGACTGTTTTTAAAGATAATATCACTAAAGCACCGTCAATAATCACGACAGTTACCTCAAAGGGATATAATATTGGCGATTCCGGATGTTTACCCTCTAATCCGAATCGCATTGAACGTGAAATCAGAGTATCTTATTAATATATGAAAGAGGTGGAAGATAAAAAAAGAACCAGCCTCGCCGAATCCAAGCGGGTAAAAAAATTACGAAAAGAAATCGCGCGTTTGCGTGATTTATATCATACCCAAAACGCCCCCGGTGTAACCGACGATGTTTACGATTCTCTCACTCACGAGCTTAAAGAGCTTTTGAAAAAATACCCCGAATTTAACGATTTAAATGCTCCGGAAAACAGAGTAGCCGGCAAACCGCTTAATAAATTTGTAAAAGTTCAGCACAAAACCCGCATGCTTTCTCTTAATGATGCTTTTAGTGAGACAGAATTATATGAGTGGGAAACAAGAATCAAAAAGCTTTTACCTGCGCGCGCGAAATTTAATTATTTTTGCGAAGTCAAGTTTGACGGGTTGGCAGTTTCGCTTGTTTATGAAAATGGCAAGTTTATGCGCGGCGCAACGAGAGGAGACGGATTAATTGGGGAAGACATAACCCAAAATCTCAAAACCATACATTCAATTCCACTTCTTCTCCAAAAACCATACCTTCCGCACCTGGAAATCCGCGGAGAAGCGCTTTTGAGCAAAGAAATGCTCGTTAAATTGAATAAAGAAAATGAGAAAAAAGGAAAACCCCTTTTTGCCAATACCCGAAATGCCGCGGCAGGAAGTTTGCGGCAGCTGGATCCAAAATTAGCCGCCAAAAGGGAATTGGATTTTTTTGCTTACGATATAGCCGAGGCTACGCCGAATCATGAATTTTCTTCGCGCTTGACCCTTCCCCGAGTACGGGGTGGGACTTACGCGACTCAGAAAATTCATGATTCGGCTATGCAAACCCACTCCGAAAAACATCAAATGCTCCGCAGGATTGGATTTAAAGTTGAGAAATTGGAGGCTCTGTGCGCTAATATGAATGAAGTGTTTACTTTCATAAAGAAATTTGAAAAAATCAGGCCCGATTTTCTCTACGGCACGGACGGCGTCGTTGTCTCGGTGGACGATTTGAAATTACAGGAGACACTAGGGGTGGTCGGCAAGGCGCCGCGCTTTATGGTGGCATTCAAATATCCGGCGGAAAGAGCGACAACAATAGTAAAGGATATAAAGGTAAATGTCGGGCGTACCGGTGTATTGACACCGCTCGCTCTTTTTGAGCCGACGCTGGTGGCGGGTTCCCGGGTGTCCAAGGCTACTCTCCATAATATGGACCAGATAGAGCGCCTTGATTTGCGTATCGGGGATACGGTCGTGATAGAAAAAGCCGGCGATGTGATACCGAAAGTAGTGGAGGTGCTGATTCGGATGCGGACAGGCAAAGAAAAAAAATTCAAAATGCCGGACAAATGCCCGGCCTGCGGAGGAAAAGTTAGGAAGAAAAAGATGGGGGATTCTTCGGCTCACGAGATTTCTTCGCGCTTGACCCTTCCCGGGGTACCGGGTGGGACTTACGCGACTCAGAAATCTTGCGAGCTGGAGAATATCTCTGTCGCTCATTATTGCAGCAATCCTAAATGCCCGGCAAAAAACGAAAGGTATTTAGAGCATTTTGTTTCTGTCTTTGAAATTTATGAATTAGGCCCGAAAATACTGAGAAGATTCAAGGACGAAGGGCTCATTACCGACGCAGCCGACATTTTCACCCTTAAAAAAGAAGATATAGCGCTCCTGGAACGCTTTGGGGAAAAATCGGCGGAAAACATAATCAATGAAATAAAAAATAAAAAGAAAATCCCTTTTTCACGCTTTCTGTGGGCGCTCGGAATCCTGCATGTGGGGGAGGAAACAGCAAGAGATTTAGCGCTACACTTTGGCACTCTGGAAAAATTAATAACTTCAGCAAGGGGAGTCCTTGCTGAGATAGATAGTATAGAAAACATCGGCCCGGCTGTATCAAAAAGCGTTTATGATTTTTTTAATAATAAAAATAATTTGAATTTCATAAAAAAATTGCAAAGAAATGGCGTAATCGTGGAAAGAGCGGAAAAAAAGAAAGCCGACAAATTTACCGAATTACATTTCGTTTTGACCGGGACGCTTTCCCAAATGTCCCGAGAAATTGCTAAAGAAAGAATCCTGGCTCTCGGAGGGAAAGTCGCGGGTTCCGTCTCAAAAAATACTTCCTATATCGTAGCCGGAGCGGACCCGGGCTCCAAGCTTAAAGTTGCCGAAAAGCTGGGTGTAAAAATATTAAGCGAGAAAGAATTTTTAAGTATGTTATAATGCCTTTATTAGAGGTGTAAAAAGTAAATAAATTTATGAAAATAGAAAAACCAAAAAATTTAAATAATTCGGGTTATCAAGGTTCTGGCTTTAAATATCTTCCGGAAGAATGGGAGGAAGAGATGAAAAAACTTATGACGCAAGGCAAAAATGAAACGCAGGCCAGGACGGAACTTACTCACATGGAAGAAGTTGTTCGTGCCAGACAAAAAGCCGATCAAGAAGACCGATCAGAGCGAATAGATATCCCCGCCTAAATAAATTATTTTCGGCAATCGAAGGCGGAGGGTAGGAGATTCGAACTCCTGGTGGATTGCTCCACACACGCTTTCCAAGCGTGCGCACTAGACCGCTATGCGAACCCTCCATTTTTCAATTCAAATACTAACAAACAAAAAAGCGCTTTCCAAGTCTATATTTCCTTCGGCACTAGACCGCTATGCGAATCCTCCTTGTCTCTAATTTACATTATTTCCAATAAAAAGAAAGCATTTTACCGTTTATTTGACACATAATTTGGTTATATAATGCAGATGGAGAAAGTCTCTTAAGGTGTTAAAATGTGTCTATGGGCGATAGTGATGTTTTTGGCGAGAAATATAAAAATCTAAACAAGGCTCAAAAAGAGGCCGTGGACACTATAGACGGTCCGGTAATGGTGGTGGCAGGCCCCGGGACGGGCAAAACGCAGATTCTGGCGCTTCGCATTGCTAATATCTTACAGAAAACCGACATCAAGGCAGACGGGATTTTATGTCTCACTTTTACAAATTCCGGAGTGGATGCCATGAAAGAGCGCTTGAATCGTTATATCGGTAAATCGGGAGAAAAAGTAAATATTTTTACCTTCCATAGCTTTGGTATGAAAATAATAGAAGAACATTTTAAGGTTCTTAGGCTCACGGCAGCGCCGAAACTTTTGGAAGACACCGACCGGGCGATATTTTTCGACCAAATATTACGGGACAATGATTGGGAATACCTTCGCCCGCGGGGTAATCCTATGCGGTATTTTCAAGACCTAAAGTCTCTCATCTCACTTTTAAAAAGGGGGCGTATAACACTCAAAGAATTTTCAAAGAGCATCGATAAAGAAGTTGCAGATTTGGGCGAAAGCAAATTTAAAAAAGACGCCAAAAGAAGTGAAAGCCTGGAACGGACCAAGGAGGTTATTATATTTATTGATTTATATGAGAAAAAAAAGAAGGAAAAAAATGTGTTGGATTATGACGACATTTTGGAATCTCTGTTAAAGATTGTGGAAGTTTCCAATGAAGCCGCTTCACTCATCCGAGAAAGATATTTGTATATTCTCATAGACGAGCATCAGGATTCTTCCCGCGTGCAAAATGAATTTTTAACCAGCGTTTGGGCTGCTGTTGAAAGGCCGGACATTTTTGTGGTCGGCGACGATAGGCAGCTCATTTATGGATTTAGCGGAGCTTCGATAGAATACTTTGCCGGTTTCAAGAAGACATTTCCGGACGCCAAGCTTATCACCTTGGTAGACAATTATCGCTCTACGCAGGTGATCTTGGATGCTTCTCATGCACTCCTGCAAAGTGTATTATCCGACCAGAAACTGAAAAGCCAAAATAAAGAAAAACATATAATAAGACTATTTGAGGCCGATAATCCGGAAGAGGAAATTTATGCCGCCTTAATTGATATAAAAGAAAAAATAAAAAAGGGGATAAACTCTAACGATTGCGCGATACTGGTGCCAAAGAACAGACAAGTCCGCAGAGCACTTGAATTATTACATGAAGGGGGAGTGCCAGTCGGAACCCTTGAAGCTCTAAGCCTTTTCGACCAGGAGGAAACGCAGGCACTCATCCGAGTTTTGAAAATAATTAATAATGGAGATATTACGTCTCTAGCCCTGTCTTTTTTTGACAAGATATCAGGCATCGAACCACTTTCGGCTCATGCTTTTATAGTTTCTCAAAATATGCGAGAATTTTCTTTCGAAAAAATCTCCGAAAAAGTTCCGACTCTTTTTTCCGCTGACAATAATGTAGAGAAGTGGATTAGGGAACTTATTAAATGGAAAGATGATTCTAAAGATAATGATTTGAAATCATTAATTCAAATAATCGGACAAGAACTATTTGAGAACGAAAACAGGGAGAAAAAAATTATTTCAGGCAAAGAAATTTTAGATACCGTTTTAGGACTTTTGATTCGGGAAGAAGAAAAGAATCCCAACATCACATTCACACAGTTCGTTTCGTATTTGGAAAAATTGGAATTTTATAATGAACATATACCAATTCTCACTACTTCTTCTGAGGGGGTGAAAGTTCTTACTATGCATTCTTCGAAGGGGTTGGAATTCGATTATGTTTGGATTGCGCACATGGATGAGAAATCACTGGTGGGTGGCAGGCATATGGGCTTTACATTATCCGAGAGTATAGCGGAGGGGGTTGAAGAACGAGACATAGATGCCATAAAACGCAAACTCTATGTGGCCATAACCCGGGCCAAAAGATTCTGCACCCTTTCTTATTCCAAAGAATCTTTGAAAGGAGGAAGTCAGGAGCTTGCTAGGGTTATAGCGGATTTGCCTCCCCAAGTCTTTAAAAAAGAGAAGGCTCAGGCCCTAAAGAAAAAAATTCATAAAAATACGAACCTTTCACATCTGGCGAAGCTGGTGAAAGACAAATACAAAGACAGGTATGTTTCTGTCTCGTTGCTTAATAATTTCTTTGAATGCCCGTGGAAATGGTATTTTGAAAATTTATTGCAGCTGCCTAAAGATAAAATTGAAGTTTTGGAATTCGGTATTGCCGTCCATGCGTCAATAGACAGGATTTTGAAGATGAAAAATATTCCAACTCCGGGCGAAGTCGAGGATATCGTTACCGAAGAGGTTTTGAAGCGGGAGTTTGAAGATTCCAGAGAACGTATGCGAATAGGAAAAGAAATTTTAAGCGTAGTTTTATCCTGGACAGAGAACCGCCTGAAAGAAATAAAATTCAGCCGCAAGACCGAAGAAAGCATTGCCATAAAAGACAACGATTATCCGCACCTGAAGATTTACGGGAAAATCGACCTTATTGAAAACTTAAACGGCAAAGAGGTGCGGGTGACGGACTTTAAGACCGGAGGAGTAAGAAAAAAGTTCGAAATTGAGAAGCTTGACGAAGAAGGAAGGATGAGTGGAAATTTACGGCAGCTTGCGATGTATTCTTTTTTAATTAATCAAAGCCCCGAGTGGAAAGTAAGTGTCAGTGAAAGCCGGCTAGAATTTCTAGAAGCGAAAGATGAAAAAGAAAGTTTTTATGAGAGAATAATCACCGAAAAAGAAATTAGACTGCTAAAAAAAGATATTGCTGATTACGATGAGTCGGTGAAAAACGGACGTTGGTTGGAGCGGGAGTGCCGCTACAATTCTTACGGCAAAAATACCGAATGCGAATACTGCCGGATGGCAGAAATTTATAAGAAAAAATGACTGGTAAAATAGGTATTTTTTGGTATAATCTGTTTATTATAAGTTAATTTTTATTAAATATATGTCAGACGAAAATGTAAGACTAAAAATAGGTGAGCATGATATTAACGCTACTAATCACCCTCACGCGTATGCTGCCCTAGCAGGCATGAGTGATGAGCTAAGAGATCAATTATTTAAACATGTTGAAAATCATCAAAGTGGTGTTTTTTCTGCTCATGTTAATGGCAAAACGGTTGAATATAAATTAGGACATGATGGCTCCATTCACCCGCATCATTAATCAATGAACGAAGACATAAAAAAGGGCACAATACATCCGCTTTCTCTGTTAGCCGAGGAGGCTTATCGGGCTTTTTCGGAGCTTGGTTTTGAAATCGCGACCGGGCCGGAGCTGGAGAGCGACTGGTATAACTTTTACGCCTTGAATTTTTCGAAAGACCATCCGGCGCTGGATATGCAGGATACATTTTGGATAAAAGAACCACCTCGTCCTTCGGGCACTCCTCCTCAGGCAGGAGGAGAAAAGAATCCTCCCCGCCTTGATAAGGAGGGGGCAGGGGGTGGTAATTCAAAATCTGTGTTGCGAACACATACGACGACCGTAACCGCCCGCGCGATTGAGCAAGCGGGCAAAGACGGCAGATTGCCAGCCGCTTTTATTTCCATCGGAAAAGTTTTCCGCAACGAAGCTACGGATGCAACGCACGAAATGCAATTTTATCAGATAGACGGAGCAATGGTGGGAGAAAATGTTTCCCTTGCTGATTTGAAGGGCGTATTAACCCATTTTTACAAAAAAATGTTGAGTGATGATGTGGAGGTAGAATTTCGCCCCAGTTTTTTCCCTTTTACCGAACCATCTCTGGAAGTTTTCGCCAAGTTCAAAGGGAAGTGGCTTGAGATGATGGGTTCAGGTGTTTTACACCCAAATGTACTCAAAAATTGCGGCTTGGACCCTAAAAAATACCAAGGTTTTGCTTTCGGCGGAGGATTGGACCGTATTGCTATGATTAAATGGGGTATTCCGGATGTTAGACTTTTTTATCAGGGAGATTTACGCCTCAATCAGTTTTAATAACTTAATTTATGTTGATTTCTTACAATTGGCTCAAATGGTATATACCGGAAGCACCTGATGCAGAAAAATTTGTGGATGTTTTTAATTACCATCTTTGTGAAGTTGAGAGTTTAGAGAAAAAAGGGGATGATAATATTTTTGATTTGAAAATCTTGCCAAACCGCGCGCATGATTTACTTAGCCACCAGGGCGTGGCGCGTGAACTCGCTTCACTTTTAAATATAAAGTATGTTGATCCTGCTCCGAAGTATAAAATTCCCCCGCCTGCGCCCAAGGCTCCGGCGGGGCAGGCAGAATTAAAAATTGATGTCCAATCAGATAAATGTAGAAGATATATGGGGAGAATTGTAAAGAATATTAAAATTGGCACCAGTCCGGAATGGGTCATAAAGCATCTGGAGTCAATAGGGCAGAGAAGCATAAATAATGTGGTAGATGCGGCGAATATTGTGATGTTTGATTGCGGTCAGCCCGCACATGCTTTTGATTTGGATAAAATACAGGGCGACATAATTGTCCGAAACGGTAAAGACGGCGAGGAGATGACCACCCTGGACAATAAAGAAATAAAGTTCAAATCTTCAAATATGGTCATTTCGGACGATAAGAATGTCTTAGCCATTGCTGGCATCAAGGGCGGGAAAATTGCGGAAGTAGATAATAATACAAAAGATATAATTCTGGAAGTTGCTAATTTTAATCCAACTTCCGTAAGAAAAACCGCGCAGGCTTTGAATATATTTACGGACGCACGCAAGCGCTTTGAAAACGATTTATCTCCGGAACTTGGCCCGCACGCTATGCTGGAATTATCGGCGCTTATTTTAGAAATGTGTCCGGAAGCTATTTTTGAAAACATTGTCGATGTCTATCCCCAAAAACAGGAGATCAGAAAGCTTTCTTTCTCGGTGGAAAAAATTTCAAAAATTCTTGGTTTGGACATTTCTGTGTCTCAAGTGGAAGATATTTTGAAAAGATATAACTTTGAATATACAAAGACCCCCTCGCCCGATGGGCACTCCCCCTTAGCAGGGGGAGAAGAATACGTAATCACCGTGCCACCGATGCGGCTTGATTTAGTAATTGAGGAAGATATGGCAGAAGAAATCGGAAGGATTATTGGCTATGACAAAGTAAAAGGAAAAATACCAAAAATTAATTTTAAAACAAAAGTAAATGAAACTTATGCGAAGATTTCCTGGGCGAGAAATAAATTGCTCGGCGAAGGATATAGTGAAGTAATGACTTATACTTTTTGTAATAGTGGGGAAGTGGAAGTGATGCAGAGCGCTTCGGATAAAAAATTTTTGCGGACGAATCTGACTGACGGACTGAAGGAAAGTTTGAAATTAAACCAACTCAACGTGCCTTTGTTGGGGATGGACGAAATAAAAATTTTTGAAATTGGAACGGTGTTTAAAAAGAGCGGGGAAGAAATGAATGTGGCTTATGGAAATAAAAAAGAAGTAAAAGAAATGAGTCTTGAAGAATTTTGTAAATCAGCCTCGCCTGATGCTTTTGCTCAGGAATATCCTGCTTCGCAACGTCACCGTTCGCAAAAGCACACAGGCGGAGCTTTTAAGATGTGGTCCTTGTTTCCTTTTATCGCACGCGATATTGCCGTCTGGGTGCCGGAGGGAGTTAAAAGTAAAGATGTAGAAAAAATTATAAAAAATAATGCCGGAAGTCTTGCAATTCGTGGCCCGGAACTCTTTGATGAGTTTAAAAAGGACGATAAAATCTCTTATGCTTTTAGGGTAGTTTTCCAGTCTTTTGATAGGACTCTTACAGATGCGGAAATAAATGCAGTTATGACTCAAATAACCAATAAAATCAAGGAGAATAATGGTTGGCAAGTGCGGTAAAATTTGCTATAATAGGAGTATATGGCAAAGGGAGGAAAAGACGAAAAAGGAGCAAAAAAAGGTGCCGAAAAAGGGCACCATTATGATGCCTCTGACATATCCGTTCTAGAGGGCCTGGAGCCCGTCAGGCGCCGTCCAGGCATGTATATTGGCACTACAGGGCCGGAAGGGCTTCATCATTTAATATGGGAGATTTTTGACAATTCCCGCGATGAGGCGATGGGAGGTTTTTGCAATGACATTGAAATTGTTTTTCTTCCGGGCAACCGTATTCGCGTGGCGGACAACGGCCGGGGCGTTCCGGTGGATATGCATAAAAAAACAAAAGTTTCCGCGCTGGAAACCGTGATGACGACGCTGCATGCCGGAGGAAAATTCGGCGGCGAAAATAGCGGGTATAAAGTTTCCGGAGGCTTACACGGAGTCGGCGCATCGGTGGTAAACGCGCTTTCCATCTATTGCAAGGCGGAAGTGCATAGGGATGGCGGAAAATATATTCAAGAATATTCTAAAGGCAAGAAAAAGTTCGCTGTAAAAAAAAACGGGGCATCAAAGATGCACGGAACCATAATTACTTTTGAGCCCGACCAGGAAATTTTTGGTAAGATTGTATTTGACTGGAACACGGTCATCAGCCACATTCGCCAACAAGCCTATTTGGTGAAAGGATTGAAGATTTTAATAATTGACGCCCGCGGCTGGGACGATAAAAAGGGGCTCAATGACGAGGATGTATTTTATTTCCGCGAACTTGGGCTTGAGCTTCCCTCTGTTGCTTTCTATTTTGAAGGCGGACTGATTTCTCTGGTAAAGTATTACAATAAATTTGTCAAACCGGTCCAGAATAATATTTTTTATATTGAAAGAGAACTGGATGGCGTGGGAGTAGAGATAGCCCTGCAGTATGTGGATGATATCGTGGACAGGATTTTCCCTTTCGCCAACAATATTTTCACCCAGGAGGGCGGGACGCATGTAACCGGTTTTAAGACGGCGCTTACCAGAACGCTCAACACCTACTGTAAGAAAAATGAAATGATGAAAGAGTCCGAAGGCGGATTTACGGGCGAAGATGTCCTGGAAGGTTTGACGGTAGTTATTTCGGTCAAGCTTCGCGAGATACAATTTGAAGGGCAGACCAAGGGAAAATTGGGAAGCATGGAAGCTCAGGGCGCCGTGGCGACCGTATTCGGCGAGGGATTCGCGAACTTTCTGGAAGAAAACCCGGATGACGCCAAATCTATAATAAACAAGTCAATTCTGGCCCTAAAGGCCCGCAAAGCGGCCAAGGCAGCCAAGGATTCAGTGCTTCGCAAGGGTGCGCTTGAGGGGATGACTTTGCCCGGAAAATTGGCAGACTGCCAAAGCAAAAATGCTTCAGAATCGGAATTATTCTTAGTGGAAGGAGACTCGGCAGGCGGTTCGGCAAAACAAGGACGGGACCGCCGCACCCAGGCGATATTGCCACTACGCGGAAAAATTTTAAATGTGGAGCGCGCGCGCATAGATAAGATGCTTGCTTCCAAAGAAGTTAAATCTTTAGTTATTGCGATGGGCACATCTATCGGGGATACTTTTGACCTGGAGAAAATTCGTTATCATAAAATAATTATTGCGACCGATGCCGACGTGGACGGTTCACATATCCGTACATTGCTTCTGACTCTTTTCTACAGATATTTCAGGCAAGTGATTGATGCCGGGTATATTTATATTGCCCAGCCACCACTCTATAAAATAAAAAAGGGGAAAGAGATTTCTTACGCATACACCGATAATGAAAAAATAAAAATTGTCGGCAAGAACGCGGACGTGAGTGAAATACAGGAAGTGGAAGAACTCCCGACGCCTGAAGGGGTCGGGACTCCGACTTCTCCTGAGGAGAACGTCGGGGCTAAACCTAACAAAATACATATCCAGCGTTTCAAAGGTCTCGGTGAAATGAATCCGGAAGAACTCTGGGAGACGACGATGGATCCCGCACATCGCGTTCTCAAGCGCGTGGATATTTCTGATGCAGAGGAAGCGAATAAAATCTTTGACATCCTCATGGGCTCCGAAGTCCCTCCCCGCAAATCTTTCATCCAATCAAATGCAAAATTAGCGGAGATTGATATCTAGCCCATTGATTTATGAGTTAACATATGTTAACCTATATATATGTTGAAAAATAAGCATATTTTTGAAGGAGAGAGCAAAAAGTACTTTTCTGCGCCGGAAATAGCGAAACTTCTTGGTGTTTCCAGAGTTGCTATTTTTAAGAAGATTCGGTCAGGCCAAATACATGCTGAAAAAATTGGAAGAAATTATATTATTCCAAGAGAAGAATATGAGACCATTTTAGGCGTTTTTGTGCCAGATCGTCGCAAAAAGGATATAGAAGATGTTGTTAAGCGTGTGGTAAAGAAATATGGTCCCGCATTGCGAAAACTCGGAAAAGAATAATTAAAATTTTATGGCACGTCAAACGATTAAACGTATTAATCTGGCAGATGTGGAATATATCGCTTTTCAACTCGCCAAGGAATTTATGGAATGGAATGAACCAATTCCTGACTTTGAAACGCGTTTTCCAGATAAATTGGAAAGTTGTATTGCAACACCATTTCAAACTTTTGATAGAAAAAGTTTATACGAAGGCCTTATCGGGAAATCAGCAATACTCTTTTATTTGATGGTAAAAAATCACCCCTTTCAAAACGGCAATAAAAGAATTGCAGTTACAACACTGCTATTTTTTCTTGTTCAAAATGGCAAATGGCTCTCTACTCCCAACCAAGATATCTATCAATTTGCCTGTAAAGTTGCTGAAAGCAAACCAGAAGAAAGACATAATATTATGAATATAATAAATTCTTTTATTGAAGAGAATATTGAAGATTACGATGCAACAAAATAATCCAACGCCAAGCTGGCGGAGATTGATATATAAGTTCTTAACTTGTATGATTAGATCATTATTAGCTTAATAGTTTATATAAAATGAGAGAATCAGATCTAAACCAAAAATCACCAGACTTGCGATTGCGTGATGCGCGAGTAGAGCTAATGACGGGGCTTAAAAGGACAGATAGCAAACCAGAGGAAAGAGATTCTTTGATTGCAAAGGCAATTGAGGAGATGACTCCTGCGTTGGGTAGAAAACAAGCTCAAATCGTTGCACACCAAATTGTGAAAGAGGTACTTGAACTTTAGGTTGGGGGTTTATATTTTAATTTTGACCTCGGCCACAAGTTTTGCGACGAGTTCTTCTTTTGAAATTTGTCCTAATTGTCCAGCGTCGCCTGCCTGCGCAGGCAGGCGGGATTCAAGAGTTACTTTTTTTGCTTCTATTTCTTTGTCGCCGATGACTATCCAGTAAGGCATTTTTTTATTTTTTGCATCGCGGACTTTTGTGCCGAGGTTTTCATCGCTATCATCCAATTCCGCACGGATGTTATTTTCTTTTAATAATTCAAAAATCTGCTTCGCATATTCATTATGATTTGTGCGGACAGGAATTACTTTTACCTGCACTGGCGAGAGCCAAAGAGGGAAGATGCCGGCATAATGCTCAATCAAGAAGCCGATAAATCTTTCATGGGTGCCGAGCGGCGCACGATGGATACAAAGCGGAGTTTCTGCCTTGCCTTCTTTATTTGTGAATGTTAAATCAAAACGCTTAGGCACTGCAAAATCAACCTGGTTGGTGGCCAGAGTAAACTCTTTCCCAATAGCACTCCAGACTTGCACATCTATTTTTGGCCCATAAAAAGCCGCTTCATTCGGCACCTCAACATATGGAATTTTTGATTCAATCAGAACATCACGGACCATTTTTTCCGTTTTCAGCCAGAGCTCCGGTTCGTCCACATATTTTTTTCCAAGTTCTTTCGGATCATGGGTAGAGAATCGCATTATATACTTTTCAACTCCGAAAATTTTAAAATATTTAAGATACATTTCATTAACTGCGCGAAATTCATTCGCGAATTGTTTTTCCGAACAATAAATATGCGCGTCATTCATTGAGAGGGAGCGTACGCGCATAAGCCCGAAAAGTTCTCCGGATTTTTCATAACGATAGACTGTGCCATATTCGGCAAGCCGCAGGGGCAAATCACGATAGCTTTTTGGCCGCGCGGCAAAAATTTTATGATGGTGCGGGCAATTCATCGCTTTGAGATAGTAATTTTCTCCTTCACAGTCCATCGGCGAATACATGCTGTCTGCATAATAAGGCAAATGCCCGCTTTTTTTATACATTGATTCTTTGGCAATATGGGGAGTGCGCACACGAACATATCCGGCTTTTTCTTCCGTTTCTTTTGCTAATTTTTCCAGTTCTTCAATAATCACGGCGCCATTTGGCAACCAAAGCGGAAGTCCCGGGCCGACATCGTCATCAAAAATAAAAATATCAAGCTCTTGTCCGAGCTTTCGATGGTCTCTTTTTTCTGCTTCCTCTCTTTGTGTTAAATATGCATCCAGTTCTTCTTTGGTCTCAAAAGCCAATCCGTAAATTCGGGTGAGCATTTTGTTCTTCTCATCTCCTCGCCAGTAAGCGCCGGCCACGCGGTCCAGCTTGAAAGAATCCGGATCTATTTCTTTAGACGGATGCGCCAAGTGTCCACCACGGCATAAATCAGTAAATCCTCCGCAAGTATAAGTAGTAATTTTCTCTCCGCGTAGGGCGATTTCATTTATTAATTCCGCCTTGTATTCGTTTTTGAAAAATTCTAACGCTTCGTCCTTGCTTATTTCTTTATGTTCCCATTCTGTCCATTTAGGCAAATTTTTCCGCATTTTATCTTCAATTTTTTTCAAATCCGCATCGGTCATTTTTTCGCCGCAAAAATCAATATCATAATAAAAGCCATTATCTATGGCCGGACCGAGGGTAAGTTTGATTTTATCAAATTTATAAATCTCTCCGATGGCCGATGCGAGCAGGTGAGCCAGAGTATGCCTTAAATTGCCTAGTTTTTCAGTCTTTTCCATAATTCGTTTATAATAACATATTATTTTCAATATGAAAATTGCTTTTCGGCCTTAATATGCTAGGATGTATTCATTATGGTAGTACGAATGAGGCATACAAAATCGCATACAAAAAACCGTCGCTCGCACCACGCCTTGGAAACTACGAGTTTTTCCAAGTGTGAAAATTGTAAAGCCCTAAAAAGACGCCATACAGTGTGCTCATCTTGCGGTTTTTACCGCGGGAAAAAGATTTTGGATTTAGTCAAAAAGACGGAAAAGAGACAAAAGAAAGCAAAAGCAAAAAAAGCGGAGAAATAACCTCACCCCGCCTTTGGCACCCCTCTCCTTGATAAGGAGAGGGGTCGGGGGTGAGGTGAATTGACAAATTGTTCACCCCGTTCATTATTTTATGGCAAATAGGCACCTTTCCAGATCAATAGTTCTTCAGACGCTTTTTGAGTGGGATTTCCTGCTCGCCTCGCCACAGTCGAGCGCAGGCGGGTCCGATGATAAGAAAATCAGCAATTCCGATATTTCCGGAGAGATAAATAATATTCTCAAAAGAAATTTAAAAGAATTTGCCCCAGGGTTGGAGGATGATGTTTTTGTGTTCTCGCTTATGGATAAAGTGTTAAAGAAGCGCGCAATGATTGACGAAATCATAGAAAAGGCCGCGCCTGATTGGCCGATAGATAAGATTTCTGTTGTTGACAGGAATATTCTGAGAATCGGCCTAACGGAGCTCCTTTTTGGCGACAGGAAGGAAGTGCCTCCGAAAGTGGCTATCAATGAAGCGATAGAACTGGCAAAAACTTTCGGCGGAGAGAATTCCGGTAAATTCGTCAACGGCGTCTTAGGCGCGGTTTATAAAGAAATAGGCGAGCCCGGAAAAGAACAAGTCAGCAGAAAGAAAAAACACGAAGAAGTGCCGGATACTGCAAAATTGCCAGTTGAGAAAAAAGGCGGAGCGCTTGTTTATGCGAAAAAGAATAACAAAGTCTTTTTTGCATTAGTGCATGATGTTTTCGGCTATTGGACTATTTCCAAGGGCAGTATTGAAAAGGGAGAAAACGAAGAAGAAGCGACAATCAGAGAAATAAAGGAAGAAATCGGGCTTGATATTAAAATGGAAGAAAAATTGGGGGAAAACGAATATGTGGCAACGCATCCAGAAAAAGGAAAAAGCCTGAAAAAGGTGGTTTATTTTTTAGCCAAGAGCGAATACAGAGAACTTGCCTTGGAAAAATCCGGCGGACTGGATGGGGCAAGATGGTTTGAGCTTTCCGCAATCCCGGAACTCCGTATTTATAACGACATTATCCCGTTAATTAGCAAGGCGGTTGAAATTATTTCACAAAAAACAAACAGATAACATGACACATTTTTCAAATTTTGAGAAAAAAATAAAAGTAATTTTTAAGAATAAGGATTTGCTTAAACAGGCTTTTACGCACCGTTCTTATATAAACGAAAATCCGGCGGCTTCTCTTTCCCACAATGAACGTTTGGAATTTTTAGGCGATGCCGTGCTCGAGCTCATTGTCACCGATTTTCTTTATAAAAAATATCCGCACTATACGGAAGGAGAATTGACCGCGCTTCGTTCCGCTCTTGTGAATGCCGTTATTATTTCTGAAATTGCTTTAAAAATAGGAATGAACGACTATTTACTTTTGTCCAAAGGCGAAGCCAAAGATTACGGCAAAGCCAGGCAATATATTTTGGCGAATACTTATGAGGCATTTGTCGGAGCTATGTATCTGGATAGAGGATATGATGCGGCAGATAAATTCGTGGCTGAAACTCTTCTGCCCAAGACAGAAGAAATAGTAAATAAAAAACTTTGGCGCGATGCAAAGTCCCTGGTGCAGGAAAAAGCGCAGGAATTCGTGTTGGTTACTCCCGCCTATAAGGTTTTGCATCAGTCGGGCCCGGACCACGACAAGCATTTTACCGTGGGTATTTATTTCGGACCGGACTTGATTGCCGAGGGCAAGGGCAAATCAAAACAAGAAGCCGAACAGAAAGCGGCTGAAGCCGCATTAAAAATAAAAAATTGGCTGGATTAAAAATAATATGCGGCTCAAAACACTCCAGCTAAATGGTTTTAAGTCTTTTGCCCAAAAAACTGTTTTAGAGTTTGAAAATCCCATTGTTTCCATTGTCGGCCCGAACGGATCCGGAAAATCCAATGTGGTGGAATCCATCCGCTTTGTTTTGGGCGAACAATCCATGAAATCCATGCGCGGAAAAGGCGGTTCGGATCTCATTTTTAAAGGTTCTAAAAATCTGCCAAAAGCCTCACGGGCGTCCGTCACCATCTATTTCAATAATTCCGACAAAATTTTCAAGCTTTCCAATGACGGGGGAGAGAATATTAATTTGAATTATGATGTTATTTCAATTTCCCGCGAGGTTTTTTCCGATGGGTTGAATAAATATATTTTAAATGGCACAGAAGTCAGACTGAAGGATATTCACAATTTGCTGGCCTCGGTCAACATAGGTTCTTCCGGGCATCACATTATTTCTCAGGGCGAGACAGACAGGATTTTGAGCGCCAATGCAAGAGAAAAAAAAGAAATGGTAGAAGATGCCTTGGGACTTAAAATTTATCAATATAAGATAAAAGAAAGCGAGAGAAAACTTGAACGGACGAATGAAAACATGAAAGAGGTTTCCTTAATGCGGCGGGAAAATGCCCCACATCTTAACTTTCTCAAGAAACAGGTGGAAAAATTTGAAAAAACAAAAGAAATGCAAACAGAGCTGACGGCTCTTTACGGGGAATATCTGAAGAAAGAAAGCATCTTTTTGGAGAAAGAGAAAGCCGATTTATCATCTGAAAGGAACAAGCTTTCAAATGAACTTAAAAATGTAACTGGTAAAATTTCTATTGTTGAAAACAACGACCCCCTCCGTCATTCTGACACCTCCCCCTTAATAAGGGGGAGGATGGGTGGGGGTAAAATAGAAGAATTGAGAAAAATTGAGGAAGGCCTCAACTCCCTTCGCGGAGTAAAAAGTGAAATAGAACGCAAGCTTGGGCGGATAGAGGGAATGGTTGAAATGGAAGAACGCAGGAAAGAACAGAAATCCCTATTTATAGAAATTTCACAGGAAGAAATCAAAGCCATAATCAGTGAGATAAATAATTCTATAGATTTGGCTTTTTTAAAAGAAAGTATTGAGGAGATTAGGCCCGTTTTGGAGAGTATTAAGAATATTTTGAAAAAATTCTCTCAAAATGACAAGGATGAATCCAGCCACAATTTAGAAATTGAAAAACTAAAAAAAACCCAGCAGGCAATCTTGGAAGAAATGAAAGGGATTGAAAGCAAAGAAAAAGAAATTGCCAAATCAATAGAGATACTGAAACAAGAAATAAACAAGGAAATGGAGGCCTTACGCGATCTTGAACGGGAGAAATTTGCCTGGAGAGTCAGACAACAAGAATTGTCTTCCGCTCTGGAACTTGTGGCTATCAAAGAAGGGAATTTGAAAAATAGGGCCGAATCTTTTGAAAATGAGATAAAAGAAGGGGAAATCCTGATTGGACGGGAAGTTTTTTCTTATAAGGACTATAAAATTGAAAACAACGGGGAATTGCATAACCAAGAAGACCAAAAGAAAAAAATTGAGCGCATAAAAATAAAATTAGAAGATACGGGCCTGGGCAACGGAGCGGAATTGATAAAGGAATATAAAGAAGTTTCCGGGCGGGATCAATTTTTAACGAAAGAAATGGAAGATTTATCCAAAAGCATTGAATCTCTGGTTATACTTATTGCTGATTTGAAGGAAAAAATAGATACGGAATTCAAGGAAGGTGTCAAAAAAATCAACGTAGAGTTTCAAGAATTCTTTTCATTAATGTTTGGCGGCGGACACGGATCTATTTCTATTATTGAAACTAAGAAGAAAAAAGTTGATGAAATCAATGAAGATGACGATGAAATGGGGGAATCAGAAGATGATGAGAACATCGTTATTGAAAAAGGAATAGAAATCAATGTCTCTTTGCCGCGCAAGAAAGTCAAGGAACTTCACGCTTTCTCCGGGGGAGAAAGGTCGCTTACTTCCATTGCCCTTCTTTTCGCTATGTCGCAAGTCAATCCGCCGCCTTTTTTGGTGCTGGACGAAACGGATGCGGCGCTGGATGAAGCAAACTCCCGAAAATACGGGGATATGCTGGAGAAGCTCTCCAAGCAATCCCAGCTTATCGTCGTTACCCACAACCGCGAAACGATGTCCAGAGCCGGAATTCTTTACGGCGTCACCATCGGCTCCAACGAAGCTTCCAAACTTCTCTCGGTAAAATTCGAAGAAGCTACTCAAATTGCGAAATAAAAATTAATTAGTTTTATCTATTTCAATTGTTTTTACTTCCCGAAAATCACTTTCTCCTCTTTGCCTTTAATTATTTTATCCGGCTGGAAAGCGGAATTTAATTGGACAATATTTTTCTTGACTGTCATAGAACCGTCTCTGTTTAATTTAATTTCCAGAAGCATGCCTTTCATCGTGTCCTTGCTCCAAGACTGGTCAAAGATAAAGTTGCCGAGCGAGTAGGCGATGAAGCTGTTTTTATAAACTTCCGTATCTTCTATGACATGCGGATGGTTTCCAATAATAATTTTCGCGCCGTCATCAACCGCCCTGTGCGCTAAATATTCCTGCCTGGCATTATGCTTCGCCTGGTATTCATCACCGAAGTGAAACGAAACTATCAAATAGTCAACTTTGGCGCTGGCTTTTTTAACTATTTCATCAAAATCCGGATCGTTGGCCAGAAGAACGCCTGCTTTATCGGCGTCTGCCGCCATATAGTCCGGTCCTTTATCGGAGAAACCGAGAAAACCGATTTTCATTCCGTATTTTTCAATAACTGCCGGCGTTTCGGCTTCTGTTTTATTATTTCCTCCACCGGTGTAGAGTATTTCATTTTCTTTCAAGCGCGAAAGCGTATCAATATATGCCAGGCGTCCCCAGTCCGCAATATGGTTATTAGCCATAGATAAAATGCTGATGCCCGCGCCCCTTAAGGCCGGAATGACGGCCGGGTCCATTCTAAAAGAATATAAATTTTTCTGGTCAATGCCCTGGTCCGAAGCGGTACCTTCCAAATTAGCAAAAACAATATCGGATTTTTTTAATAATTCCGACAGTTCTTTTGATTTTCCAAACAGCGCGGAATAATCATTATTGAAATTTTTTATAACTGAATTTCGGACTCCGCGTCCAAGCATTACGTCGCCGGCGAAAACAATAGTTATAAAATTAGGATCTTTAATATCCGGCACTCCGATTTTTTCCTGCACCCAATTGGTATTTGCATCTGCTTCTCCCCCGTAGTATATGTTTTTCTTCAGATAATTTAGGATATTTTCTACGTCTTTGTAGCGGTCAGAGCTTTGCAATAAGGCAATAGCAACAGGGCGGTAGCTATTTTCCCCGAGAGGCAAAGAAAAAATAGAAACAGCTGTTTGTTTCGCTTCATCCGTATATCCGCTTTTTCCTCCCAAATAACCGTCTTTGCCCAGAAACTGGCTGATATTTGACCAAGAATGTTTTTTATCGGAATAACTTCGTTTTGTCGTGATTTTCAGCAGATCCGGCTGTTGCTGCATCAAATATCCTGTCAACTTAAATATGTCGGAAGCGGTCGACTGGTTATTGGGAGAAAGCCCACTCGGATCTTCGTATAACGTTCCGGACATCTTTAATTTTTCCGCCTCCTGGTTCATTTTTGAAATAAAATTATTTCTGTCAAAATGCAGGGCGAGTACTTCCGCCGCATCATTGCTTGATTCCAAAAGAAGAGGATATATCAGGTCGGCGATTTTTATTTTTTCTCCCAACCTTAATTCGCCGTTTTTGCCGTAAGTTGCCAAAGCTGTTTTGCTTACCCGCGCCGTATCGTCCAAAGTTGTTATTTTTCTAGCAACAAGTGCCGTCATCAGCTTGGATATGGAAGCAATCGGGAATTTCTGGTCTTGATTTTTTGCCAAAACGACTTCTCCGGTATTCAAATCACCGACCAAATATGCCGTGGCGGAGACTTTAGGTTGTCCGTTTGCGTCTTTATTGACGTAAAAATACCGGGGTTTTATTGTTTTTGGTTCCGGGGCGATAAGTTGTATTACCGAAGCTTTATTATTTTGCGGCCGGAATATTCCTTCTTTTTCCGTATTTTTAAAAAATAATGACGTCAAAAAAAATCCTACAAAAATAGCGGCTAAAATCCATTTCCACAATTTTATTTTTGAATTAAAAACAAAGTTCATGTCAATATATAATCTATCGTTTTTCTCTCCAAATCAACCGATTTTACTTTTATTTTGACACGGCCGCCGAGCCTGTACTTTTTTTTCTTTTTTTGTCCGGTTAATTCCAATTTTTTTTCATTGAAAATATAAAAATCGTCATTCATATCACGTACCCGCACCAAACCTTCGCATTTTGTCTCTAGTTCTTCCACATACATGCCCCACTCGGTTATCCCGCTGATTACCCCGTCGAAGCTTTTTCCCAGATATCTGGACATATATTCCACTTGTTTATATTTTATGGAAGCTCGTTCGGCATCTGCGGCGCGTTTTTCCTGTTCGGATGCATTTAGGGCGATTTTTTCATATTCGATTAATTTCTCTTTTAAATCCTCCTTTTTTATTTTTTTGCCAGAGAGGAATTTTTCCAGAAGTCTGTGCACCATGATGTCCGGATAGCGCCTAATCGGGGAAGTGAAGTGAGTATAATATTGAAAAGCCAGACCGTAATGCCCGATATTTTTGGTGGAATAAAGCGCTTTAGCCATAGAACGGATAACTGCGCGATGCACCGTATCTTCTTCATTTTTGCCGGCCAAACTCTCTAGAAGCTTATTTATTTCATATGTCGGGATAAGGCCGTTCTGCAAGGAGACTCTATGTCCCAAACTTCGCAAAAAAAACGCCAGATCGGCCATTTTTTCCTTACTCGGCAGATCGTGCACTCGGTATATGGATACGCCTTCATCTTTCACACCCTTTATATTTTTTGGAGACAAGACCTCCGCCACTTTTTTATTTGCCAGGAGCATAAATTCCTCAATCAGCCTGTTTGAATCGCCGCGCTCTTTTTTTATTACTTTCAACGGCACTCCATTTTTATCCAAAACAAATTTTACTTCTTCCTGGTCAAGCGATATTGCGCCCTGCGCAAATCTTTCCCCGGTTAATTTTTTTGCCAAGCTGTTCAAGATAAAAAGTTCTTTATGGAACGGCGCAGCGGATTTTTTTATTAACTCCTCGGCTTCTTCGTAAGTAAATCTTTTTTTTGAATGTATAACCGTGCGCCCGAACCATTTGCTTTTTACATGAGCATTTTTATCTATGATAAATACTGCGCTCATAGTAAGCCGGTCTTTATTTGGCACCAGAGAGCACAAATCATTAGAAAGCGTTTCCGGCAGCATTGGTATCGTCCTATCTACCAAATATACCGAAGTTCCTCTTTCTCGCGCTTCTTCATCTAAAGCACTGCCGATTTTTACATAATGCGAGACATCGGCGATGTGTATGCCGACTTCATATTGCTCTTCCCCTCCTTTTTTAGGAGGGGTGCCGGAGGCGGGGTGGTCTTTTGAATTACCACCCCCTGCCCCCTCCTTATTTAAGGAGGGGAGGAATCTGAAAGATATCGCATCATCAAAATCTTTCGCATCCGAGGGGTCAATAGTGAAGGTCAGGGTTTTGCGAAAATCTCTGCGTCCGGCATAGTCGGTTTCTTTAATGCCGTTTTGCTTTATTTTCCTTGCTTCTTCTTCCACTTTATGCGGAAGTTTCGCATCAAAGCCTTTTTCTATCGCAATACTTTCCATTTCAGTATCATTGTCTCCCGGACGGCCTAAAACTTTTATTACTTTTCCTTCCGGAGCCTTGTGGGGATCTTTCCATGAAATTATTTCCACAAAAACCTTTTGTCCAACTTTCGCATTATTTAAAAACTTGGTTGGGATTAGAATATCTGTATACATTTTTGTATCGTCCGGTTTCAGGAAGAACATTTTGTTTTCTTCTTCCAGAACTCCCGCGAAATTCATTTTTGCGCGCGATATTATTTTTGAAACTTCAGCAGTTTGGCGATTTTTACCTTTCGGGTGCAAGATTATCTCTACCATATCTCCGTGCAGGGCGGTATTTAAATGCTGGAAATCAATTTCCGGGTCCTGGCCCTTATTCTTCACTTCTCCGGTTGCCACATAGCCTGTGCCTTTTGAAGAGATGGAAATAATACCTTGCAATTTGTTTTTAGATTCCTTCATTCTTTTAAATATAGCATAAAATAGGGGCGGATTGCATTTTATATAATTTATGTTAGACTCACTGCATGTTAAAGATAAGGCTTCAGAGAATAGGCAGGAAAAATGATCCGTCATTTCGGGCTGTTTTGACCGATTCAAAAAATAGCACCAAGAGTGGAAAGTTTTTGGAAATACTCGGCACCTATAATCCAAAAGCCGGGGAGAAAAACTTGATAGCTGACCGGATAAAGTATTGGATTTCCCAAGGCGCGAAATGTTCTGACACGATGCATAATTTCTTGGTGCACGACAAGGTCATTGAAGGGAAAAAAGTTAATGTGCTGCCGAAAAAGAAGCCGACACTAAAGAGAAAGGAGTTGAAAATGAAAAAATAATTTCGTATAATTACAGGTATGGCAGCATGTCAGGTCGTAACACTGCAAAGTTAGATTAAAAATATAAAATTCTGAAACACATATGGAAGAAGCCGACAAGATATTTCTAGAGTATGTAGTAAAAGCTCTCGTAGACAATCCGAACGATGTAAAAATCGATCGCACGGTGGATGAAATGGGTGTGCTCATCAGTCTTACCGTAAATCCTGCCGACATGGGCAAGATTATCGGAAGGATGGGTAATACTGCGAAGGCTATCCGCACCTTGCTCCGCATTATTGGCATGAAGAACAATGCCCGTGTGAATCTGAAAATCAACGAACCGGCGGGGAGTATGAGACCCGAGAGACCCGCGGGATCAATGAGTTCCGCCCCAACGCTCAAGACTGTGGACCAAGCAATGGAAGACCTTAAGGGAATCTAGTTTTTGAAACAAAACCCCGCCTAAAGCGGGGTTTTGTAATATAATATAAAAATGCGTTTTCATATAATTACCCTCCTTCGCTAAAGCTACGGACGGGCAAAGCAATTTTTTATGATTAAATTTCACATTATTACCATATTCCCAGAAATGTTCAGTTCATACCTAAATGAGTCTATTGTCGGACGGGCTCTGAAGAACAAGCTGATAGAAGTGAAATTTTACAATCCGCGGGATTTTACTCGCCCGTCCGAAGCTTTTAAGCGGAGGAGGGTTAAAGACAATGGGTATCGCCCGGTAGATGATAAGCCTTACGGCGGAGGGCCGGGAATGGTGATGAGAGCCGAGCCGATGCTAAAGGCTATTGAATACGCTCTTAGAAAGTGTTCTCGCTCAGGATTTCCTACTACGCAACGTCAACCATTCGCAAGAACACTTTCTAAACGCTCTAGAATTAAAATAATAAATTTTTCTCCATCCGGTAAAAAATTTAATACGGCATATGCAAAAAATTCCGTAAAAAAATACACCGATATTATTTTGATTTCCGGCCGTTATGAAGGCATAGATATGCGGGTCAAAAAGATATTTAAGGCAGAAGATATTTCAATAGGGGATTATGTCTTAACCGGAGGCGAATTACCGGCGATGGTTTTAATAGACTCAATTTCTCGCCAGATTCCCAGGGTTTTGGGTAAATATGAATCACTAGAAGAAGAACGAGTCTCTAGTAGTGAAGTTTACACCCGCCCGGAAGTTTTAAAATATAAGAATAAAAATTACAAAGTTCCGAAAGTTTTACTCTCTGGAAACCACAAAAAAATAGAGGAATGGAAGAAAAATAGATAATCCCCAGTTTTAGTTGACAAAAAAGTTGAAAAGGAGTAAGGTGGCTGAGATTCATTGATTGAGTATCGGATGCAATCCTGTGTATATATTACAAGGTTTTAACTTAATCATATCTAAATAAATCTAAAGAAGCTAGAGAAAAGCATTTCCTCGTATGTTTTTCTTTCGTTTATTTTCTTTTATTTGGACTCAATCAATATGCACGTAGAAACAAAGCGTCCCAAAAAGTACTTTTCCAGATACAAAAAACCCTTGGTGGAATTTCCGAATTTGATTGAAGCTCAGTTAAAAAGTTTCAAATGGCTGATTGAACAGGGTATCGGGGAAGTTTTTAAAGAATTTTCTCCAATCGCAGATTACTCCGGAAAAAAGTTTCAACTGGAATTCACTTCTTTTTCTCTTAGTGAGTCCAAATCCGACGAAAATAATTCTAAAATAAACAAGCTTTCCCATCAAGGATTGCTTAAAGCGCGGGTCCGACTGACCAATAAAATTTTAGGTACTGTTAAAGAGCAGGAGATTTTCATGTCAGAGCTTCCTTTGATGACTTCGCACGGGACTTTCATTATAAACGGAGTAGAGCGCGTTATCGTGCCGCAACTCGCACGGTCCTTCGGAGTTTTTTTCACCGAATCTGAAAGCAAGGGTCAAAAATATTTCGGCGCAAAAATTATTCCGGCTCGCGGAGTTTGGATTGAAATAGAATCGGAAGCGGATGGGGGAATTTATATAAGAATAGACAAAAAGAGAAAATTTCCTGCGACAACGTTTTTGCGCACTATGGGTTATGAAACGAACGAAATGATTCTAAAAGCATTTGAGAAAAATTCTGTTGCGGAAAAAACTATTAAAGATTCTCTTTCCAAAGATAAAGAAGGAAGCTTGAATGATGCATATATTGAAATCTACAAGCGTCTCCGGGACGGCGACATGGCAACCGCTGACAATGCCAAAGAATTTATCAATTCCTTGTTTACCGCGGAACGTTATGACCTTTCCCCGGTTGGACGGTTCAGATTTAATCAGCGTTTTCTAAAATCGATGGACGAAATGGAACTCGCCCGCCGAACTATTTCCAAGGAAGATTTAGTGACCGTAATTTCTAATATCATTATTTTAAACAATACTCCCGGAGCAAAAGCCGACGACATAGATCATTTAGGCCAGAGACGCGTGCGTTTTGTCGGAGAAATACTTCAGCAAAAAGTGCGCACCGGCATGATGCAGATTAAAAGGAATATTCAAGACCGCATGTCCATTATTGACGTTGACACGGCAATGCCGATTCAGATTATCAACCAGCGGCCGCTACAGGCCCGCATCAAGGAATTTTTTACCACTAACCAGCTTTCGCAATTCATGGCGCAGGAAAATGTACTTTATGAAATAGAGCATTTGCGCACTCTCTCCGCCCTGGGACCCGGAGGTCTTACTCGTGAGCGCGCCGGACTGGAGGTGCGCGATGTGCATCCTTCGCACTACGGAAGAGTCTGTCCGATTCATACTCCGGAAGGCCCGAACATCGGGCTTATTCTTCATCTTTCCACCTATGCCAAAATAAATGATTTCGGAATTATTGAAACCCCTTATGCAAAAGTTAAAAACGGGAAGATTACCAGCGAGATTGTGTATTTGAACGCGCTGGAAGAAGAAAAGTACAACATCGCGCACGCCGGAATTCCTTATGACGAAAATGGGAAAATAACCGAGGAAAAAGTGGAAGCCAGAATTAAAACCGAACCAGGACGAGTTTCCCGCGACCAGATTGATTTTATCGACGTTGCCCCCAACCAGGCTTTCTCTATCGCGACCTCAATGATTCCATTTCTAGAACACAATAACGCGAACCGTGCCCTGATGGGATCCAATATGCAGAAACAGGCTGTGCCCTGCGTTCTTCCGGAGGCTCCACTTGTAGCAACCGGCGTTGAAGAATCGGCCTCGCGCGATTCAGGCCGGCTGGTTATCTGCCTGGAAGACGGGGTTGTTTCTTATTTAGATGCAAAAAAAATAGTCGTCAAGGGAAAAACAGAAAAAATTTACAACTTGATTAATTTTCTGAGAAATAACAATTTTGCAGTCTTTCATCAACGCCCACTCCCGAACGTAGGCGATAAAGTGAAGAAAGGCGATATATTGGCAGATACCAGCAGCACGGTAAATGGGCAGATTTCTCTCGGGCAAAATATTTTTGTGGCTTTTTTGTCCTGGTCCGGATCCAACTACGAAGACGCGATAATTGTTTCCGAGCGCCTGGTTAAAAATAGCAAATTCACTTCCGTTTATGTTGAAGAATTTACCTGCGTGGTCCGCGATACCAAGCTCGGGCCCGAAATAACCACCCGCGACATACCGAATGTCGGCGAATTAAAATTGAAAGATCTCGACGAAGACGGCATTGTCCGCATCGGCGCGGAAGTCCGGGAAAATGATATTTTGGTTGGCAAGATTACCCCCAAAGGCGAGACCGAGCTTACCCCGGAAGAGCGGCTCCTTCGTTCAATTTTTGCCGAGAAAGCGCGCGACGTGAAAGATACGTCGCTCCGTATGGAACATGGCAAGCGCGGGCGCATTATTGGCGTAAAGATTTTCTCCCGTGATTTAGGGCATGCGCTTGAAGCCGGAATCATCAAAAAAATCGTGGTTGAAGTCGCGCAGATCAGGAATATTTCAGTCGGGGACAAGCTTTCCGGAAGGCACGGGAATAAAGGAGTCATTTCAACCATTCTTCCCGAAGAAGACATGCCTTACGCGGAAGACGGAACCCCGATTGATATTATCCTGACTCCACTCGGCGTTCCTTCCCGCATGAATTTGGGGCAGATTTTGGAAATGCACTTAGGCATGGCTGCCAACAGTCTCGGCTATCAGGCTATTGTTCCGCCATTCTTGGGGGCGCGGCATGAAGAAATAAAAGAAGAATTGATTAAAGCCGGGTTGCCGGAGAATGGGAAATTAAAACTTTTTGACGGCCGTACCGGAGAGGCTTTCCAGCAGGATGTGGCTGTGGGCTATATGTATATGCTCAAATTGCACCACATGGTGGAAGACAAGATTCACATGCGTTCCATCGGACCTTATTCGCTTATTACTCAGCAGCCTTTGGGCGGAAAAGCTCAGGGCGGGGGACAGAGATTCGGAGAAATGGAAGTCTGGGCGCTTGAAGGCTATGGCGCGGCTTATACTTTGCGCGAAATGCTTACCATCAAATCCGACGATATCTTAGGCCGTTCTCAGACATTTGATTCCATTATCAAAAATGAAAAAATTAGGCCGCCAAATTCTCCCGCGTCCTTCAATGTGCTCTTGAATTATCTGCGAGGTCTTGCGCTTGATGTCGATTTAAAAAAATCCGGAGATAAATAAAAAAATATGAAAACTCTCAACACAACTGAATTTGACCGCATCGCGCTCCGGCTCGCGTCTCCGGAGCAGATAAAAGAATGGTCTTTTGGGGAAGTTACCAAACCGGAAACAATAAATTACCGCACCGGACGGTCCGAGCGCGGAGGCCTTTTTGATGAGAAAATCTTCGGACCGGAAAAAGATTATGAATGTTACTGCGGAAAATACCGCCGAATTCGCTACAAAGACATCATTTGCGAAAAATGCGGAGTCGAAGTTACGCGCTCTATCGTGCGCCGGGAGCGCATGGGACACATTGAGCTCTCCACTCCGGTCTCGCATATTTGGTTTCTGCGCGGAGTGCCTTCCCGCATGAGCATTCTCCTGAATATTTCCGTTTCCGATCTTGAAAAAGTAATCTATTTTGCCGGATATATCATTACCAAGGTTCACGAAGAGGAAAAAGAAAATATTCTGTCGGGTCTGGACAAGGAATATAAAACCAAATTAAAAAATTCGGCTGATGACGACATCCGCGAGAAGCTGAAAACTTTGCTTTCCATCACCAAGAAAGAAATCGGAGAAATTTACGAAGGTAAAGTATTGAACGAAATTTCCTTCCATCATTACTCTTTGAAATACGGTACTTGTTTTGAAGCCAATATCGGTGCCGAGGCGATTTATTCTATTTTTAAGAATCTTGATTTAAACAAATTAAAACATCTCACGGAGAAGATGGCGGAAAAAGCGAGCGCGGCTGAAAAAGAAAAACTGCAAAAAAGGCTCTCCCTTATCCGCGCGATGACTTACGCGGGAATCAGGCCGGAATGGATGTTTCTAACGGTTATTCCGGTTATTCCGCCGGTACTTCGCCCGATGGTGGCTCTCGACGGGGGCAGGCACGCAACTTCCGATTTGAACGATCTTTATCGCCGGGTGATAAATAGAAACAATCGCTTGAAAAAATTGAAAGAAATTAATGCCCCGGATGTAATTTTACGAAACGAAAAAAGAATCATTCAGGAAGCCGTTGACGCATTGATTGACAACTCGATTGCCAAGCAGAACGATTCGGCGGCGATGAGTCAGTCCCAAAAACGCCCCTTGAAATCCCTGTCGGATAATCTAAAGTCAAAACAAGGCCTCTTTCGCCAGAATTTGCTGGGAAAGCGCGTAGACTATTCGGGACGCTCGGTTATCGTCGTCGGTCCCCAGCTCAAGCTCAACCAATGCGGATTGCCGAAGCATATGGCGCTCGAGCTTTTCCGGCCATTCGTAATTTCAAAAATTCTACAGGCGGAACTTGCATTCAATATCCGCGGAGCCAACAAGCTTATAGAAGAGAGGACCGGAGAAGTCTGGGCGATGTTGGAAGAAGTCATTCAGGGAAAATATGTGCTGCTCAACCGCGCGCCGACCCTGCATCGCTTGGGTATTCAGGCTTTTAATCCGATTTTAATTGAAGGCAACGCTATTCAGGTGCATCCCCTGGTTTGCCAGGCTTTCAACGCTGACTTCGATGGAGACCAGATGGCTGTCTATGTTCCGCTTCTTGAGGAAGCGCAATGGGAAGCCAGAGAATTAATGGCAGCCAATAAAAACCTGCTCAAGCCGCAAAATGGAGACCCGATAGTACATTCAAGCCGGGATATTGTCCTAGGGGCTTATTGGATGACCAAATCTGTCGATGGGGAAAAAGGAGAAGGAAAATATTTTTCCAGTCCGAATACCGCTATTACCGCCCATGATTACGGAGTTGTGTCTCTGCGCGCCAAAATAAAAGTTCTCGCGACCGATACGCACAAATATAGAAAGTTTGACGGGGGAATTTTTGAGACCTCTGTGGGGAAACTTCTTTTCAACAGCATTTTGCCTAACGATTTTACCTACGTGAACGATGAAATGAACCAAAAAAGATTATCCTCGCTCTTGGACGAGCTTATCATACACTGCGGCGTGGACAATACTCCTCCTATTCTGGATAAAATCAAGGAATTCGGCTTCAAATACTCGACAGTTTCCGGCACTACTTGGGGATTGGACAATGTGGAGGTTTCTCCCTTAAAGCCGAAGATTATAGAACAAGGTAAAAAACTGGAAGAAGCAGTATTGGCCCAATGGAGCGAAGGTTTGCTTTCCGAAGAAGAAAAATACCAGAAAATTATTGAAATCTGGACCCATACCAAGAGAGATTTGGAAAAAGTCCTGCCAGGCACTCTTGACCAGAATGGCTCTACCTTTGACTTGGTTACTTCCGGAGCCCGCGGTACGATGAGTTCTCTAGTACAAATGATAGGCATGATTGGTCTTATTCAAAATAACCAGGGCAAGACACTGGAATTTCCGATTATTCCTTGCTATCAAGAAGGACTTTCCCCGATTGAATATTTCGTTATCACTCATGGCGCCAGAAAAGGCGCTTCCGACACGGCGCTTAACACCGCGAAAGCCGGGTATTTGACTCGAAGATTGGTGGATGTGGCGCAGGATGTTGTGATTACCGAAGAGGATTGCGGCACGAAAGAAGGAAAAATAGTTACCAGGGAAAATATTTCCGGAATTGAAATTCCGCTTTCAAAAAACATCCGGGGACGCATACTCGCAGGCGACCTTAAAGACAAAAACGGCAAGGTCATCTACAAGAAAGGATTTTTGATTACCAAAGAAGAAGCATACAATATTGAAGGAGCGGGTTTTGCGGAAGTATTCGTCCGTTCTCCGCTTACGTGCAAAACGGTGCACGGTCTTTGCGTGATGTGTTACGGGCTTGATTTGGGGCGCAATCATCTGGTGGAACAAGGCGAGGCTGTCGGCATTATCGCGGCTCAAGCTATCGGTGAGCCCGGCACGCAGCTTACGCTTCGCACCTTTCATGCCGGAGGCGTGGCGGGAACCGATATCACGACCGGTCTGCCGCGTGTTGAGGAAATATTTGAAAGAAGGATTCCAAAAAATCCCGCAGTTATTTCCGAGACCGATGGCGAGATAATAGAAATCAAAGCTAAAGACGGGAAAGAGAAAATAATTAAAATTCTATCTGACAGCAAGGTTGACGGCAAGAAAAACGAGATGGAATACACTGTGGCTTTCCGTAGAATGCCAATCGTAAAAATAGGGGAGCAGGTAAAAAAAGGACAGCTTTTGACCGATGGATCGGCCGATATTGCCGAAATGTTTAAATTGGGCAATAAAGAATTGGTTGAAGAATATATCATTACTGAAATAAACAAAGTTTATGAGCTTCAAAGTGCCTCAATATCCAGAAAGCATACGGAAATAATTATTCGTCAGATGTTTTCTCGGCGAAAAATAAAAGATGCAGGTGAAACTAATTTTTCAATCGGCGATATCGTTGAGAATACGGCCTTTATAGAAGAAAATCAAAGAGTCGCCGACTTAAACGGAAAAGAAGCAAAAGCCGAAACAGTAGTGCTCGGCATTACCGAAGTATCACTCCGCACCAAGAGCTGGCTCTCGGCCGCTTCATTCCAAAACACCAATCGCGTCCTGATTGAAAATGCCATTAAAGGCGGAGTGGATTTTCTGCGGGGGCTTAAAGAAAATGTCATTATTGGACGACTGATTCCGGCCGGAACCGGATTTAAAAATAGAGAAGTTGTTTCTAAAAAAGAATAATAAAAATATGGAAAAAGAATATGACGATTGGAATAAATTAAAAAAAAGTTTATCAACCAAGAAATCTAATGTCTTTTTCCACGAAAGAGAAATATGGTTTTGTTCACTTGGTAAAAATATAGGTTATGAAGAAGATGGGAAAAATGAATTATTTGAAAGACCTATCCTTATTATTAGAAAATTCAATAACAGTATATTTTTAGCGATACCATTAACAAGCTCCAAGAAAAACAATAACTATTATCACCAATATGAGTTCAGTGGAAAGACTTATGCCGGTATTTTATCACAGATAAGACTTTTGGATAGTAGAAGGCTTTCAAGAAAAATTGGTATGATAAAAGAGAATGACTTTGGTACGATAATTAAGAAAATACATAATATTCTTCCATAAAAGACGAAACCCCCTTGCGGGGGTTTCTCGGAGGCCGAAGCCATTTACTACCGAAGTATAGCAAATATGAAATATGTGTCAAGGCAGTTATTAGAAACATGTATATCAAACCCAGATTATCTATAATTTATAAGCTTATTTATGAAAATTTTAAAAACAACCAAAGATAAAGATTCATGAATTCCCCCGTACAAAAAATTAAGGAGAGGCTATCGATTGAAGAAGTAGTCTCTTCCTATATAAAGCTCGAGAAGACAGGCGTAAACCTGAAGGCGAAATGCCCGTTCCACAATGAAAAAACCCCTTCGTTTTTCATTTCTCCCGACCGCGGCACTTATTACTGTTTTGGCTGCGGGGCGTCGGGTGATATTTTTACCTTTGTCGAGGAATTTGAAGGGCTTGATTTTAAAGGCGCATTAAAACTTCTTGCAGATAGGGCCGGAGTGCCTCTTAAGGCTTACAGCAAAGAAATGAAAGAAGCGGAAAGCGAAAAAGAAAAATTATACAGGGCGATGGAGAAAGCAGAGAAGTTCTTTATTTCTAACTTAGAAACGAAACAAATAGAATATTTAAAATCTCGAGGACTGAGCGAAAAAACAATCAAAGATTTTGGTATTGGATTTGCGAAGGATGACTGGCGGACGCTTTATGAACACTTGAAGTTGACAGGTTTTAGTGATTTAGAAATAGAGCGTGCCGGGCTAATTAAAAAAACGGAGAAAGGATACTATGATCGTTTTCGCAATAGAATTATGTTTCCCATGAATGATTCAAGCGGAAGAGTTATAGCGTTTTCGGGAAGAATTACAGGGGAAGGAGAACCGAAATATTTAAACTCTCCCGAGACGCCCATTTTCAGCAAAAATGCGGTGCTTTACGGAATTGATAAGGCTAAGGATTCCATCCGCAAGAACAACTTCTCTGTTTTAGTGGAAGGTCAGATGGATTTGATATTATCGCATCAAGCGGGATATAAAAACACAATCGCGACATCCGGCACAGCTTTATCGGATTCTACTGTTTCAAAAGAAAATGTTGTAAGCAATTTAGGACTGGTGCGGCGCCTATCGGAGAATCTAGTGCTTGCTTTTGATGCTGATAAGGCGGGGGCAAGTGCGACCATTCGTGCCGGCAAAATCGCTCTTTCTTTGGGGATGGATGTAAAAGTGGTGGATATGCCTGATGGTGTCGATCCGGCGGATTTGATTGGGAAGACGGGTTCGGATGCCTGGCGCGAAGCCATTAAAAACTCTAAACACGTTATAGAATTTCTTTTAAGTAAAGTTTTAAAAAATTATAGCAATGACACCCGTAAGGCCGGTAGGGAAATAAAAGGCACAATATTACCGTTTGTAAATGCGCTCGAAAGCTCGATAGAAAAAATGCATTTTATAAAAAAGATTAGCGACCTTTCGGGCATATCTCAAAATGCATTACAGGATGATTTAAAAAAAATTGAGCAAGAGTTCAGATATGAAAAAGAAGAAATTAAGGAAGCGGGAGAGAGCTTAACCAAGATGTACAGAAAAGATTACATAGAGCGAAAACTCTTGGGCATCGCTCTTTGGCAGCAAAGCTTAGCGGACGTTGGACGTCCGGAACTCGGACGTCCAACGTCCGCTATAGACTTTAAGGCAATTTTTGAAAAATTAGGAGAAGTTTATAAAAAGTATGAAGTTGTCAAACAAGATCTTATATTCGAAGCAGAAGTATTTTATACGAACAACGAAAAATTAGAAAATAGCATAACGGAGATGTTTCTGAATCTTGAAGAAGAAAATATTAATGAAGAGTTAAGCAAGAAAATGCTGGAATTAAGACAAACGTCTAATGAGGAAATAGGTAAAAAGATTTTGAAGGAAATAAATGAATTGAATAAGAAAAAAGAGAATATTAAAAATAATCGTAAATAAAAAATTAATGAAAAAGAAAAACAGAAAATTAAATAAAAAAGCGAAAGTTGCGAAAAAGAGAAAAAGCAAAAAGGTAAAAAAAATCAAAAAAAAGCCCCGTAAAATAGTTAAAAAAGCCCCGAAAACCAAAAAATTATCTTATGCTGAAAAGAAAGCCGAAAACCTAGCTCATTTGGCAAATATTCTTATAGAAAAAGGAAGAAAGCGCGGGTTTATCACTTATGACGAGATATTAAAAACTTTTCCGGACATCGAAAACAATATTTTGTTTTTAGACGAGCTTTATGAGAAATTTTCTGCAGCCTCGATTGATGTGTTGGAAGGCGGAAATTTGCTTAATCTCGACCTTGACCTTAATGATAAAGATTTAAATAAATCAAGCTTGCATGATTCAATTCAAATGTATCTGAAAGAAATAGGGCAATATCCTCTCATTCGTGCGGGTGACGAGAAGGATCTTGCCAAGCGCATCGAGCGCGGGGATATGGAAGCAAAGAATTTATTGGCCCGCGCTAATTTGCGTCTGGTGGTTTCAATCGCAAAAAAATACGTCGGCCGGAGCGCGAATTTAACTCTGCTTGACCTGATTCAGGAGGGGAATTTGGGCTTGTTCAAGGCGGTGGAAAAATTTGATTGGACCAAAGGATATAAATTTTCTACTTACGCTACTTGGTGGATTCGCCAATCCATTACCCGTGCCTTGGCTGATCAGAGCAGAACTATTCGCATACCGGTGCATATGGTGGAAACAATTTCCAAATATAAGCAGACACACCGGAGGCTCAGCCAGGATTTAGGCCGGGAACCGCTAGCCGAAGAAATTGCGACCGAGATGGGCATCCCGGTTGAAAAAATCCATGTTATTGAAAATATCAGCCAGGAGACTGTATCCCTGGAACAGCCGGTGGGGGACGATGACGACAAGTCAACCCTGGAAAACTTTATTCCGGACGATAAAATCTTGCGTCCCGACCAGGAATCTTCCCGCCGGATTCTCTCCGACCAGATTCGCGAAGTTTTGGATGAACTTAACCCGAAAGAGCGGAAAATTCTTGAAATGCGCTATGGCCTGCTTGACGGCATTCAGCATACGCTGGAAAGAGTAGGGGAAGAATTCGGTGTTACCCGCGAGCGTATTCGCCAAATTGAAGCCAAGGTTCACGAAAAACTTCGCCAACACGACAAAATTTCCCGTCTGAAAAATTATTTTGACTAGTTTTATTTATTTTATCTCGCTTAATCTTTGCATCACCGATTCATACGGCTGGGCACCCGGGATAGTATCAACGCGGGAACCCTTTTGCAGGATGAAAGAAGACGGGGTTCCATTTACGCCTGCCTTGATTCCATCATCAATATCAGCTTGAACTTTATTTGTGAATTTTCCGCTAACCAGACAATCATTAAAAGACGCGACATTCAATCCGGCATATTCGGCAATCTCAGGCAGTAAAGCCGCATCCAGGCCGTTATTGGATGGAGTAATCTCAAACAACCTGTCTGTATATTTCCAAAAAGCGTCATTTTCGCCCTGCTCCCAAGCGCATTCCGTGGCCTCGGCTTCGCGAAAAGCTTTTGAATGAAGTTGGGGAATCGGGTAATGCCTAAACACCCAAGCAACCTTGCCGTTGCTGTTATCTACCACTTTATGCATTGTGTCGTGAAATACTTTGCAAAACGGACATTCAAGATCCGAATATTCTACTATAACTAATCTTGCATTCAGGCTTCCTATTATATGGTCAGCCGATGAGACCGGTCTTCCGGTTGTCGGATTTTTTTCATTGTTTGCAGCTGGTGCATTTACTATTGGCGCCTTGCTGTCTTTTAACAGAATTGCTCCGGCGATGAGAACCCCTACGATAAGGATTGCCCCGGCTATCGGTTTTTGGTCATTGTTTTGCATATTTCGATTCTGCAGAATCGTGTCGCGCAATTGTCCATTGAAGCGCGACTTCTTCTGCTATTTAACTTGTAATATACCATTGTAGCATATTTTAAGAATATGATATAATAACTGTATTAACATAAAGGTCTTTTTTATTAACCCCGATGTAAAGTCGGAGTCCCGACCCGAGAGCGTTGGGATTAATTTAAGAAAAATATATGTGTAATGGAAAAGGTTGTTGTAAAAGTGGGTGTGTTGTAAGGAAAGTCAGGAAGCCCTTATTGATTATAGGAGGCTTGAATTGGGGTTTGGTAGGCGTGGCATTGTTGATGGGCAATGGCAGCAATTGGAATGTTGTCAATCTACTTCTCGGCTCTTGGCCGGTTGCTGAAGGAGTCGTCTATGTTCTTGTGGGTCTCGCCGCAGTTATGAAGATTTTTGGCTGCAGGTGCAAGAAATGCATGGAAGCTTGTGCTTCTTGTGAAGCGGGGGGTATGGACAAGAAAATGTAATTTTTGTTTTTTCATTTACCCGCACACTTACTTTAACGATATGTAATAATTTAATTTAGTTGTGTCATAAAAGTAAGTGTGACGGGTTTACATCTAACTTCTAAAATGCTATATTGGCAGTAAGCGCATGACTTCAATTTCGGATGTTATATTTTATATCTTGGTCTTTTTTTCTGTTTACGTGCAGGTCTTTTTTTTCGTCACTTTTTTTGAGAACAGGAAAAAGATAGTCACCAGAAAAAGAAATGAAAAAATTAAGCTCAGCTTTTATCCAAAGGTGACGATTACCGTGCCTTGCTGGAACGAAGAAAAAACTGTCTATAAAACAGTACGCTCTCTGCTTGATTTGAATTACCCCCAAGATAGGATTCAAATCTTTCTCGTGGATGACGGGTCTACCGACGGCACTTGGAATGTAATAAATAAATTTTCGGGATATCCCAACATAAAAGTTTTTTACAAGAAAAATGGGGGAAAATATACCGCGCTGAATCTGGGACTGGAAAATCTAGAGACTGATTTTTTTGGCTGTCTTGATGCGGATTCCGTGACAGATCCGGAGTCGCTTGTCCGAATTATGGGTTATTTTGAAAAAAATCCCAGTATCATGGCTGTAGCCCCCTCAGTGATTGTGCATAATCCGAAAAACTTTATCCAATACGCGCAGAAAGCCGAGTACAATATGGGAGTTTATCTTAAAAAGATGCTCGGTTTTTTGGGAGCTATCAATGTAACTCCGGGACCTCTGACAATTTTCAGGAAAAGAGTATTTGATGAACTAGGACCATATCGCCATGGCCACAACACGGAAGATATGGAAATTGCTTATCGCATGCAGAAAAATCGCTATAAAATAGAGCATTGCAATGATGCGTATGTTTATACCAATACGCCGCCGACAATCGGAAAGCTTTACCGCCAAAGAGTGCGCTGGATTTATGGTTTTATAAATAACACGATTGATTACCGCGATGTTTTATTCAGAAAAAAATACGGTAATTTCGCCACTTTTACCCTGCCTATGGGAATTATCTCCATTTTTTCGGTCAGCTACCTTTTCGGCCAGATTATATATAACTTGGGAAATTTTTTATATTCAAAGATTATAGTTTTGAATACTATCGGATTCTATTTCTCCATCAAAAGTCTTTATTTTGATACCTTTTTTATAAATACCCGGTCTTTTATGTTTCTTGTGTTCGTCATATATTTTTTGGTAATTTTTGCAATAATTTTTGGGCGGAAAATGACCGAAGAGAAAACTCTTTTTTCCCTTAATATGCTTTATTTCTTTCCCGTTTTTAGCATTATCGCTCCATTTTGGCTTATAAAAGGAGTTTACAATACCATTTTATCCAAAAAACCGACTTGGAGATAAATATATGGATAATAATATTGACTGGAAAAAATATTTAATCGTGTTTTTGATTACCGTGGGTCTTTTCGCCAGTGCCAGCTATCTCAGCAATTATTTTGGCAGTCAAAAAATCAATCAACTGAAAGCGATTCAAGATAAAATAGCCATAGATATTCTTTCCTCGGAAACCCAATTTTCCCTGCTTTCCGAACTTTCTTGCAAGAATATTTCCGATTCAGTATTTTCTGACGAGCTTGGCGAATTGGGCAATAAGCTGGAATGGAGCCAAAAAAATTTAGGCGCTACGGATGAGGTGTCTTATTTGAAAAAATATTATTCATTGCTGCAGATTAAGGATTATCTGCTGGCAAAAAAGATTTCCGCGCGCTGCGGGGTAAAATCCGCATTTATTCTTTATTTTTATACAACAGCGGCAAATTGCGGCTTGTGTGAGCGGGAAAGTCTAGTGCTTTCAAGCCTGCGCACGGAATATCCGGAGCTTCGCGTTTATTCTTTTGATTATAGTACCGACCTTTCAGCTGTAAAATCCATGCTGCAAATTTACAAGATAAAAGATACTGTGCTTCCGGCGCTGGTGATTGACGATGATGTATTGACCGGTTTCCATGACATAGACGAGCTTTCATCCCGGGTCAGGGAATCTTTCAAGCTTCAGGGAACAACATCCGCAGGGAACAATAAAACAAGTCCTTAATTATCTATTGAGCCGGCACGAGGGATCGAACCCCGGACATCTTCTTTACAAAAGAAGTGCTCTACCAACTGAGCTATGCCGGCAATATTATTTTAACTTCAATATACTAACACATTTACAAATTTTCTTCCTCGTGTATTTTATGCTTTATTTCTCTGATTTTATGTTTGTATTCCGAAATCATTTTTAAAAACTTACTGGCTTCCTTTTTTTCTGATAAGCCGCCGTTTTGGCTCTTTTCGCGCACATTTTTTATTCTAATTTTTACTTCTTGATATTTATTTTTTAAAAGATTGGAAGATCGGACATAGAGTCTGATTGTGGCTACGAGCCCCGTATAACCGTGCTTTTTTATGTTTTTAACGGTCAAATGCTTCCATTCTTCCAAATAAGGGGCTTTTAAAAAAGTTTCTTCTCTGCTCAATATCTGCCCGTTTTTCAGTAAAACCAACTTTTTCCCGATCATAAAAATGATTCCGAGAAGCGATGTAAAAAATAAAATTAAAAGAAAATACATATTTTAATTCTTATATTAAGCAAGCTTTTACTTCTTTTATTTTTGCCTTGGCTTTTTCCAGGAGCTGGCCCACTGTTTCTTCCCCGTTTTTTATGAATGCCTGGTCAAGCAGGGTTTTTTCTTTGAAATAGGCCGCCATTTTTCCGAGAAGCATTTTCTCTTTTATTTCCGCAGGCTTGTCCATACTGGCTATTTCTTTTTCGAAAATTTCTTTCATTATTTTTCTGGCATCTTCTGTTATTTCGTCTTGCGAAATATATTCCGGCTTCATGGCAGTTATGTGCATGGCTATATCTTTTGCAAGTTCCGCATCACCCCCTGTCAAGCTTACGATAACTCCAGTCTTATTATTATGCACGTAATTTCCCAAAATACCTCCATTTACTTCATATGTGTCGCCAAGCTGGATATTTTCTCCGGTTTTCTGGATTATAGCATCAATCATGTCTTTGGCCTCCTTTTTCATTTCTTCTACTCCGACTTTTATCGCTTTTTCCGCAAGATTTTCCAGCAGCTTAGCGAAGTCTTCATTTCTGGCGACAAAATCGGTCTCACAGCGCAAAGACACCAAGACTGCTTTTTTACCTGCCTGCGCCCCGCCTGCGCGGGCAGGAGGCAGGTTTCCTGTTTTAATGCAAACTTTTCCGTCTTTAACTTCACGATTAACTTTTTTAAGCGCAATATCCGAGCTTGTTTTTTTTAAGATAGCCAGCGCTTTTTTTATATCGCCTTCGGCTTCTTCCAAGGCGCGCTTACATTGCATTACCGAAATGCCAGTCATATCGCGGAGCCCTTTTATTTGCTCTGTGGTGATTTGAATAGACATGTGGATTTAAAATGTTTTAACCGGCGCGGAATTTTGACCTTCTCTATAAGCATCGGCAATAGCGGCGGCAAAAAATTTGATGGATGGAATTCCGGAATCATTGGCAATAATCGGATAATCAATACCTTTAATATTTGAATCAGAGTTTACCAAAGCAACGATAGGCACATTTCCTTTTTTTGCCTCAGTTAGGGCAATATGCTCCGCTTTTCCGTCTATAATAAATAAAGCATCCGGAGTTTTTTTTAAGCCAATCAGTCCGGAATAATATCTTGTGAGTTTTTCTATTTTTTTAGCCATTATCACTCGTTCTTTTTTTGTGTACTTATCCAGTCCGCCCTCAAGGCTGTCTTTATGGTAATTTTCCAGTTCGGCAATCCTTTTTTTTATCTCTATGAAATTAGAGAGGGTGCCCCCTATCCATCTTTCCATGACGTAGGGCATATTCAGGGATTCCGCAACATTTTTGATTGTTTCTTTGGCTTCAGGTTTTGTGCCGACGAAAAGGACAACTTTACCCTGAGCTCCCAGGTTTTTTACAAATTTCACGGCTTCATCCAGCATCACACCTGTTTTTTCAAGATTTATGATGTCTCCGTTATTTTTTGTGGCGTATATATACGAAGAAACAGAAGGGTGTCTTCTGGTCTTGCTGTAGCCGTAATGCGCTCCGGCTTTGAACATTTTTTCTATTATTGTATCTGAATCTTTCCTAATATCTGTTTTTTGCATACGAATAATATAGCAGAAAACTCTCTTTTTTGCAAATTTTTCTTCTATTTTATGGAAGAGTTTTTGCTTTGACCAAAAGACTTTTTTCGGGTAAGATGCAAGTATGATTAACAGCATGAGACAATCTAAGCTTTTTACCAGGACCAGAAAAGAGAGTCCGGCGGATGAAGTTTCCAGAAACGCCGAATTGCTTATTCGCGGGGGTTTTGTTCACAAAGAAATGGCCGGAGTTTATAGCTACCTGCCGCTGGGGCTTCGGGTTTTAAGGAAAATTGAAAATATAATCAGGGAAGAGATGGATAAAGTCGGTGGGCAGGAAGTCCTGATGTCCACAATGCAGCCGAAAGAAAATTGGGAAAAAACCGGCCGGTGGCAGGCAATGGATGATTTATACAAAGTCGGAGATTCTTCCGGTCGGGAAGTTGCCCTGGGACCCACCCATGAAGAAATAGTTGTTCCAATTTTAAAAAATTATATTTCCTCGCATAAAGATTTTCCGCTCTATATTTATCAAATTCAAAATAAGTTTAGAATGGAACTTCGCGCCAAGTCCGGAATGTTGCGTGGTAGGGAATTTATCATGAAAGACATGTATTCTTTTCACACTTCGGCTGGGGACTTTGAAAATTTTTACAGCAAAATGCAAGATGCTTATAAAACTATTTTTTCCAGAGTCGGTATTGGGCACCTGACTTATATGACTTTCGCTTCAGGCGGGACTTTTGCAAAATATTCGCATGAATTTCAAACCATTACTCCCGTGGGCGAAGATGTTATCTATGTTGATGAAGCGAGCGGTGTTGCCGTGAATAAGGAGGTTTTAAGTGATGAGATTTTAAACCAGCTTAATCTGAAAAAGGAAAAATTAGTCGAGCAAAGAGCTATTGAGGTTGGGAATATTTTTGACTTAAAAACAAAATACTCAGCGCCGTTTGATTTATCCTTTACAGACGAAAAAGGGGAAAAACACCCTGTTTTAATGGGTTGTTATGGCATAGGGCTGGGGCGTCTCTTGGGCACGGTGGTAGAGGTTCTGGCCGACGATAAAGGTATAATTTGGCCGGAATCTATAGCGCCATTTCAGGTGCATTTGCTTGCGCTTGGGGACGATGAAACAACTTCGGCAGAAGCTGATAGAGTTTATAAAAGCTTATCGAAAGCGGGTATTGAAGTCCTGTTCGATGACCGAATGAACATATCGGCTGGAGAAAAGTTTTCTGATGCGGATTTACTTGGAATACCATTTCGCGCGGTTGTATCTCTACGGAGTATAAAAGAAAAAGGAATAGAATTAAAAAAACGTGCTGAAGAGAAAGGAAAAATTGTTTCTTTAGAAGAATTAACAAGAACGGTTCTTGGGGAAACTTCTTAAGAACCGTTCTTAATTATGTTTGAAAAATTCTACAAATTAATCTCCAACGACATCGGCATAGATCTGGGCACTTCCAATACCTTGGTGTATTTGAAAGGCCACGGTATCGTAATCAACGAGCCTTCAGTCGTGGCAGTCAACATCAAAACCAATCAAATCCTGGCAGTTGGCGTGCAGGCCAAAGAAATGCTCGGGCGCACTCCCGGGCACATCAAAGCTATCCGTCCGCTGGTGGATGGCGTTATTTCCGATTTTGAAGTAACCGAAGAAATGCTCTCCTATCTGATAAACAAAGCCGACAAAATGTCCAAAAAGTTGGCGCGGCCGAGAGTCCTGGTCGGCGTGCCATCCGGCACGACTAACGTTGAAACGCGGGCAGTCTACGATGCGGCGCGCTCCGCCGGCGCCAGGGAAGTTTTCCTGGTAGAAGAACCGATGGCGGCCGCCATCGGCATCCGGCTTCCAATCAAAGACCCCGTTGGTTCCATGATTATAGACGTCGGCGGCGGAACGACAGATGTTGCGGTAATTTCCTTGGGCGGAATCGTCAAGTCAAAAAATCTGAAAATAGCCGGCGACCGGCTGAATAATGACATTATCACTTATATGCGCGATGAATTTAAAATACTGATTGGAGAGCGGACAGCCGAGATGGTCAAGATTGCCATCGGTTCCGTTGTCCAGGGAGAATACATGGAAACAGAAGTCCACGGACGGGACCTTCTTACCGGATTGCCGCGCGAAGTAGTGGTGACGGATTCCGATATTCGTGAAGCGCTTTCATCTTCAATCAAAAGTCTGGTAGAAGGCGTGAAAGACATGCTGGAAACGACACCGCCGGAAATTTTATCCGACATAATGCATCGGGGGATTACTTTGTCCGGCGGCGGGGCTTTGCTTCCGGGGCTTGACCAGCTTTTACAAAGAGTTCTTAAAATTCCGGTTTATGTAGTGGAAGATCCGCTCTCGGCCGTGGCTCGCGGGACGGGGGTAATTCTGGACAATCTTCCTCTTTATAAAGAAATTCTGATTGGCAACCAAGATGAGCTACCTCCTAGATAAAAAAAATAAAAGAAAAAAATTTTTAAATATTGCGCTTAGCGCTTTTGTTTTGATTGTTTTATTTTATTTCAGAACGGGAATTTTTAACGGGCTGTCCTATATGAGCGGATGGCTTTTCCGCCCGGTTTTAATTTTAGGAAATAACATAAATGGAAAATTATCAGATGCCGGTTCCTATTTTTATTCCAAAAAATCTCTTCTTTGGGAAAATGAAGATTTGAAATTGAGACTGAACGAACAAGAAGCAAGAACAGCGAATTACAATTCTATTTTGGATGAGAATTTAAAAATCAAGGAAATTTTAGGACGTCTGCCTGTCGGCAAGGCAGGGAAAAACGAAAAGGTTAAGATGATTTTATCCGCTATTTTGTCCAAACCGAATCAATCTCCTTATGATACGCTTATCATTGATACGGGCACGAACAGGGGAGTAAAAACGGGGAATATAGTTTTTGCCCTAGGTAATGTGCCGATTGGGCGCGTGAGCCTTGCTTATGACAATTCTTCCAAAGTAATTTTGTTTTCAAATGCAGGAGAAAGAACGCAGGCTATAATTGCGGGTCGGTCTGCTCACGCAGGCGGGGATGTTTTTATGGAAGTTGTCGGGCGGGGCGGGGGAAATTTTGAAATGACAATGCCTAAAGATTTTATCTTGCAAAAAGGAGATCAGGTGGTTTTGCCCGGCATTAATTCTCTGCTTTTGGCTGTTGTTGAAAAGATAATCTCTGACCCACGCAATCCTTTTGCCAAAGCGTTGCTTTCCAGCCCGGTCAATATTCAGGAGTTAAAATTCGTGGAAGTGGAAATATAGAAGCGTCGCGCCGGTCGTGTTTTAAAGGAGAACACGACATAATTCATCAGAATTAACTTGCGTGACGTGATTTCGCAAAATCAATGCATTTCAAAATAGAGAAAAAATTGGAAAATTGTTTAGGAAGGGTGGGAGTCATCACTACAGCGCATGGAGTTATTCAGACTCCGGCTTTTGTGCCGGTCGGCACGAAAGCCAGCGTGAAAGCTCTGACCCCCGAGCAGGCTAGGGATCTGGGAGCTGAAGTAATTTTAGCCAATACCTATCATTTATATTTACAGCCTGGTGATGAGTTGGTAGCCAAAGCGGGCGGTCTGCATAAATTTATGAATTGGAATAGCCCTATAATTACCGATTCCGGCGGCTTTCAGGTTTTTTCCCTGGGCGCAGCTTATGGTAAGCAGGTTTCTAAAATCACAAAAATTACCGATTCGTCCTTGTTGATTCCGGAACGCTTTGATGACTCTGGTGCTCCTCGTTTGGCTAAAATCGGACAGGACGGGGTTTCTTTTAAATCGCACTTGGACGGCAGCATCCATTACATCACTCCGGAAAAATCAATCCAAATCCAGCACAACCTGGGCGCAGATATAATTTTTGCTTTTGACGAGTGCACCAGCCCGGCGGAAGATTTTAGATATCAGACAGAGGCGTTGGAACGAACTCATAATTGGGCAAAAAGAAGTTTAGAAGAACATGATAAATTAAATAAAAAAAACAACATTGCATTGTTCGGTATTGTGCAAGGCGGAAGAGACGAAACGCTCCGAAAAAAATCGGCAAACTTTCTAAAGAGTTTAGATTTTGACGGTTTTGGTATCGGCGGCTCTTTTGCCAAGGAAGATATGCAGACAGCGGTCCGATGGGTAAATGAAATATTGCCGGAAGAAAAGCCTCGGCATCTGCTCGGCATCGGCGAGCCGGAGGATTTGTTTATGGGCATAGAAAACGGCGTGGATTTGTTTGATTGCGTTGCGCCGACGCGCAATGCCCGCAATGGCTCACTCTATACCAAAAATGGGAAAATAAATATAATGAATGCTAAATATAAAAATGACTTTAATGCGGTTGAAGAGAATTGTAAATGCTATTTATGCGCGAACTATTCCCGCGCTTACCTCGCCCATCTCTTTCATGGTAAAGAAATACTGGCCGCAACTCTTGCTTCAATACATAATTTGTATTTCATTATTAATTTAGTTAAAAAAATCCGGCAGTCAATCCTGGACGACAACTTCTTTGAATTCAAGAAGGAATTTTTAAAAGGGTATTTAAAATCCTAAAATCCTTTACCCCCACACTTATATATAGATGTGGGGGTTTACATTTTATCAGCACTTGCTATAATTATTTTTACTTAGATGCCGAAGAAAAAACCCAAAAAGCCCAAAAGACCGCAGAAAAATTGGAAGAAATTTTGGAAGCTCGGAGCGGATGAATTCAACACCCAGTTTTTCGGTGTCAATAAGGACGGCGAACTGACAGCCACTGAAGGCCATCACATTTATAATTTAAGCGACCTGGCGTATAAATATGGCACGCCACTGCAGGTAATTTTCCCTTTTATCATTGAAGACAGATTAAAAGACTTGATTGGCTATTTTCAAGCCTATATGAAAATATACGGCTATCGGGGGAAATTTTTCTATCACTATCCAATGAAAGTGAATCAAAATAAGGAATTTATCCTTTCACTCCTTTCCGAGGGCGCCAATCTGGAAGCGACATCCGCCAACGAGCTTTGGATTGTAAAGAAACTTTGGGAAGGAGAGAAATTCAACAGCAAAATCCGCGTACTTTGCAACGGCCCGAAAACCGACCAGTATTTGGATTTAATAGAAGAACTTCGCGCTAAAGGTATGAATATTGTGCCGATTATAGAAAGTCTGGATGAAATTGAAAGGCTTTCAAAATATAAAGGCGACATCGGAGCTCGGATAGATTTGAATATTAAAACCGATTCGCATTGGGATAAAAAATTTGACCGTTTCGGACTTTCAGAAAAAGATGCTCTTGAATTAAACAAAATGAAAAACCTTAAAGTGATGCATTACCATCTGGGGTCGCAGATTAAAACACAAAAAAGTATTTTAAACGGCATAAAGCATGCTTTTAGTATGTATATACAATTGCAAAAAATCCATCCTTCGCTTGATACGCTGGACATTGGCGGCGGATTTGGCATTCCTTATGAAAAGAAAAAATTTTATACCGCTAAAGGAGTTTCCAGTAAGATTATCAAAATACTTAAAAATTTATCAGACAAAGCGGGAATCAGGCATCCAAATCTTATAGTAGAGTGGGGGCAATACATCGTGGCTCCGGCAGAAATGACGATTTACAAAGTGCTTTCCAAAAAATTTATACCGAAAGCGAATGCCAAAGCCTGGTATATTATTGACGGATCTTTTATGAACGACATTAAGGATACTTGGGCTATACACCAAAAGTTCCACGTCATTCCGGCAAACAATATGCATGGCGCCCTGAAAACAACCTGGCTAGCGGGGAGCACTTGCGATTCAGATGATAAATACACAGCTGGGGGAAATTATATTCTTTTGCCGAAGCTTCATGACAACCAGGACCAGTTTGTGGCGGTCTTGGATACCGGTGCGTATCAAGACGGCCTGGCTTCGCATCATTGTCTTCTGGCGACACCGCTAAAAATTATTGCCCGGGACGGGATGATTAAAATCGCCCGCAAACGCGAGAGCGCGGATTCTATTGGGAAACTTTTCGGCTGGAACGGAGATCCTAAATAGCCCTGAATTATGAATAAAAAAAATATTTCTTCTTTCTCTAGCTTCGCCTTGGTTATTGTTTTTTTTGTAATAGGATTTTTTCTAATCAATCAGCCTGTCAAGAACCTTAGTCCGGAAAATATAAAGTATGTGAGATTGACGGGGGCCAATATTAAAGTTGATTTGGCTTTGACTGACGCCGAACGGCAAAAAGGTCTCGGAGGACGGAATGAATTAAAAACAAACGAGGGTATGCTGTTTGTTTTTGAACATCCCGGCAAATATTATTTTTGGATGAAGGGAATGAATTTTCCAATAGACATCGTTTGGATTACTGAAGATATGAAAGTGATATATATAAAAAAAGACGCGTGGCCAGAGTCCTATCCGGAAACTTTTGGACCGGATATTAATGCGAAATATATTTTGGAGATTAATGCCGGATTTTCAGATAAAAATAATTTAAAGGAAGGGGACAGGGTTTTATTTGTATATTAATAGAAAATCCCCCGCTTTGGGCGGGGGACTCTCGTTTTTTTGCAGGCATCTATAAGCCGAATTCTGTGCCCCTTACATGCGATTAAGCATACGAGAGGGATAGCAATTTATCTAGGCCCGTCATTACTGATAGGCTCAAGCGATTCTCCCAGCTCCACTTTTTGAAAAGTGGGGCTGGACACGATCTTGCACAGGAGTAAGTATTTAGCCGTTTCAGCCGGACTTAACCGGGTCGTTTCTGTTCGCAACTCCATATCGCTATGGGAGGGCGTTACCCTCTACTTTCCTAGACTAAACTGGTCTGTGTTCGGACTTTCCTCCCAGCCCCACTTTCAACACTCAATCAATTTCATCACTTTGTGTAAAATAAGCAACCTATTTTTTACCTAATTTTACTTTCAGTATTGAAAGTGGAGCTGGGTAGCTACCCGATGCCTGCCCCGATATTCTACACTATTTGCTTTTTACTTGCAATTTTCTGACAAGTATGCTATACTCTTTTTGTGAGTGTGAGGTGTTCTCACATTTTTATATAGACAGTATATGTGCCGCAAAACCCCGCCGTAAGGCGGGGTTTTGTTTATTTTCCCCTCACGTGCACGTATGTGAGGGGTTATCCACAGCTATTATATAAAAATAGTATATAATTAGTTTAATTTAGTATTTAATTATATTAAATATTTATTAAATTAATATAAAAGAGCGTCGCGCTTTAATTGAGTTTGCGCGACGTGATTTTGCAAAATCAATGGAAAATAATAAAGCATTGAAAAACTTTTTGGAAATTCCTTACGGGGAGCTTGAGGCCATGAACCTGCGCGCTCAAGATAGAGCGGAGAAGGCCAGCTCGGCGGAACTTGAAAAAGAATATCGCGCATACCTGCAAAAAGAAAAACGAATCAAGGCGGTGACGCTTTGCTTTACGGACCTGGAAGGCCGCTTTCATATGCTTGATTATGATAAAAAATTTCTGCTTGGCTCGGCGAATAATCTGACCTTTGACGGCTCCTCTATCCGCGGTTTCAGCCAGCAGCATGAATCCGACCTGCGCCTGCTTATTGACTGGGGCAGTATCCGTTTCCTGCCGTCCGACATTTTCGGGCCGGGCAAAGTCATAATATTTGTTAATGTGCTTGACCGGGACCGCCTGCCGTATATTTCCGATTTTCGCGGCCAGCTCAAGCTTTATGCGGAGCAGCTCCAGAAAAAAAACGGCATAACAGCTTATGCATCAGCCGAGGTGGAAGGATTTTTAGTTGATGGAATCAATGCCGAGCAGGAATATGAAAAAGAAGGTTCTTTTAATCTCATCTCAACAGGCGGCTATTATCATTCATTGCCCTTAGATCGCTTGCGCGTATTTATTGACAGGGCGGCGGAAGCGCAGCGCGCCATGGGATTCAAAAATGAAAAAGACCATCCCGAAGTGGCGCCTTCGCAGTTTGAAATGAACTTTTCATATTCCGATATCGTGCGGGCAGCTGATAATGTCCAGCTTTATAAGCTTGTCTGCCGCCAAGTCGCAAACAGTTTGGGAATGACAGCAACTTTCCTGCCGAAGCCGTTTGTCGGCATCAATGGTTCCGGTATGCACACGAATGTTTCTCTGGCGAAAAAAGGAAAAAATATATTTTATGACAAATACGGGAAAGACGGCTTATCCGCTATTGCCTGGGATTTTATCTGGCGCATCTTAAATCATGCGCCGGAAACTTGCCTCGTTTTTAATTCAAGCGTCAATGCCTATCGCCGGCTGGACCCGCATTTTGAGGCGCCCAATCAGATTAAAGTTTCGCCGATTGACCGCGGCTCCATGATTCGCATTCCCGTTGGTGATGAGCGTTCAACCCGCATTGAAATCCGTTCTATCGCTCCCGATTCAAATCCTTACTTGGCACTTTACACGATTATAAAAACAGGAATTGAAGGCAAGGTGCTTGTAAAGGATAAGGATAAGCGCGACAGGCTCCGTGTTTTACCGGACAATATCAATGATGCAATCAAACTTTTCAAGGGCAATGATTTTATTGGCAGGATTCTCCATCCGGTCAATCAGGAAAAATACGCGGAATACAAGCAGAATGCGGCTGACCGCAGTCCCAAAGCCCTCGGCTCATTTATCAAATCCTCCGAAGTTGTCTATCATCACGAAGTGACCAATCAGGTGCTGTGGCATAAATTCTAATATTTGCAATATAGCCAAAATAAGCTAGAATAACTCTATTGTTTGGGCTAAACAGTAAAGCTGTCGCCCGAACATTTTAGTCAAAATGTTTTAGGGCCCATAGCTCATCTGGTAGAGCGCCTCATTTGCAATGAGGAGGTAAGCGGTTCGAGCCCGCTTGGGTCCACTGTTGGTTCTTTTTAAAATAAATTCCGGGGTAGCTCAGCGGTAGAGCGGTCGCCTGTTAAGCGATTGGTCGTAGGTTCGATCCCTACCCCCGGAGCCGTCTTTCGCTAAAGCTTCAGAACGGCTATAATGCCGATATGCATTACGTGTATATTCTCTGGAGCAAAAGCGGAAACAAATTTTACTTCGGTTACACAACCGATTTAAAGAAAAGAGTAGAAAATCATAACAATAAGTTTTCAAAATATACTTCTCCATATGTTCCATGGAGACTAGTTTTTTATTGTGCGTTTGATAATATACATAAAGCTAAAGATTTTGAAAAATATTTGAAAACTGGTTCAGGTAAAGCTTTTGCGTATAAAAGATTATTAACCAAGCGAAAGACGGCGACGGAATAAAAGTGGTTCTGTAGCCTTGGCGTAAGACCACCCCCGGAGCCAATTTTTAAAAATGCAAAAAATATGCTGTTTTTGTCGGTTATCCACCTGAAAGGAACCCCTTTTCTTTATTTTTGTTATAATTAATTTATGGACAAAAAACAATCAATAATAGTTCTGATAATTGTGGTTTTAGTTTTGGCTCTGGGTGGCTATTATTATTGGAAAATAAAAATGCAAAAATCCGCGGCGCAGCAAGCGGCGGAGGATATTCAAAAAACAGCGGCCGACATCTCGGCTGAGATTGGAAATAACGTTTCACCGGACGTAACGACGCCTGTCGTTAATTTGCCGGATACAAATGCTAATCCTTACAGCAAAACCAATCCTTTTACAAATTTAAAAACCAATCCTTTTTAATAAAAAAATATGAAAAAAAATACTTTAAGTATTCTAATATTGATTTCCGGAATCCTGATTTCGGGCGCAATAATCGGTTCTGCCAATGCTCAAACAGACAGCCGAACCGTTCCGGAAATTTCTTTTCCTGTTGTTGAATTGGGCAATTGCGCGGATAAAGCATCCTGCAAGGCTTATTGCGACAAGACAGAGAATATAGAAGCCTGCCTTAGCTTTGCTGAAAAAAACAATTTGATGCAGAAGGAAGAAATAGACGCAGCCAAAAAATTTAAAGATATCGGAATGGCTGGCCCGGGCGGATGCAAAGGCAAGAACAAGTGCGATACATATTGCAGCGATCTGGCTCACATAGACGAATGCATAACGTTTGCTGAAAAGAACGGATTGATGTCCGGCGAGGAATTGGACGAAGCCAAAAAAGTGCAGGTAGCCATAGCCAAAGGCATCAAACCTCCCGCTTGCGGCGGCAAAGAAGCCTGCGACGCTTATTGCTCTTCATCGGAGCATATGGAGGAATGCCTGAATTTTTCCATTGAGGCGGGCATTATGGATCCTCAAAAACAAGAGGAGTCCAAGAAAGTTTTAGCGGCGATAAAACAAGGTATAAAGCCGCCGGCCTGCAAAGGCAAAGACGCGTGCGATGAATATTGCGGCGTTCACATGGAAGAATGCATGACCTTTTCTTTAGCGGCTGGAATGGTGCCGGACGACCAAAAAGAACAGATGCAAAAAACCCTAAATGCTTTTAAACAAGGAATCAAACCTCCGGCTTGCAGACCCAATCCACCCGATCAATCTAATCAGCCCGATCAGCCTAAACAACCGAGTCAACAAAATCAAAATCAACCCACTGGTCAGGCTAATCAACCCGGAGAGGGCCTGCAGGCCTGCGATCAATATTGCGCCGACCCCGGCCATGTTGAAGAATGTGTTAAATTTTCTGTGGCAATTGGAAATATGACCGAAGAACAGGCGCAAAATTCCATAAAAAACGGCGGCAAGGGTCCCGGCGGATGTATTGGCAGAGACGCTTGTGGTACTTTTTGTGATAATCCCGATAATCAGGAAACTTGTTTTAATTTCGGGAAAGATAATGGAATGATTCCGGAAGCGGATTTGCAAAAAATGCAAAACGGCCAGCAAAGAATGAAAGATTCTTTTTCTCAGATACCGCAGGAAGTTTTAGATTGTATCACATCATCTTCGGGCGCTGATATTGTGGAAAAAATGAAAACTGGATCGGTGATCGGACGAAAATTTGGCGACTCTATTAATCAGTGTTTTCAAAAATCTGGTGCGCAAGAAAGACCACCGGGTCAAGATTTACCCGGACAAGAACAGCCAAATCAAAATCAGCAAGGTCAATCGGGAGATAATTTTCAACCCGGACCAGGGACCATAAATCCGGGCGGCCAGCGGATGCCGCAGCAGGCGGGTCCGGGCGGGTGCAAAGGGCCGGAGGAATGCCAAAAATATTGCATTTCAAATCCGGAAGTATGTAAAAATTTTCAGCCGCAACAAAATCAACAGGTTCAACCGAATCAACCTGGTCAAAGGTTACCTCAACAACAACCCGGTCAACCTGATCAAGGTGTTACTAATGTTGGTCCTTGCGGTACGGGTCCGGGCACTTGTTCAGGGATAGGTCCTGATGACATAAACCAGCAAAATCAACCTGGTCAAATGCAACCTGGTCAGTTTATTCAAATTCAGCCCGGAGAACCCGGTCAAATGCAACCTGGACAATTTATTCAGGGTCAGTTTGATCAATCCGGACAAATGCAACCACAGCAACAATTGCAACCACAACCCATAGAACAGCAGAATCTGCCTCCGCCTCCTCCGCCAAGTAGTTTCTTACAGGGAACACAGGGGTTTTTAGCAAACGCCTTGAATGCATTGAAAGGATGGTAAAATGTGTTTATGAATGTTAAAATATAGATATGACAAAAAATAATTTTATTTCCGTCGCTTCGTATGTATTTTTAATAGTAGGCATTATGCATATCGCGCGGCTGCTTACCGGCTGGCAGGTTCAAATAAACGGTTTCATGATTCCAATGTGGATTTATTGGGTTGAGGCGTTTGCTTCTCTTTATCTATCTTTTCTGGGTTTTCGGCTGTCAAAGAAGGCATAGGATTTAATGACTCATAAAACTTTTATTTTATATGTCCGGAATTTTATTTTCGGCGCCGAAGACAGCCTGGTTTCCACTGTTGGCCTGCTTTCGGGTATTGCTTCGGCCGGAATAGCGAGGAAGGAAATAATTATTTCAGGAATAGTCTTAATCTGCGTGGAAGCGTTCTCCATGTCGGTCGGAAGTTTTTTGTCCGAGCGGGCAACTGAAGAATCCTTCTCTGATTACAAGGAGCCTGAAAGCGCTTCGCGGCTCGCTGCGGCAATTATGTTTTTCTCCTATTTCTTAAGCGGGCTTATTCCGATATTTCCGTATTGGATTGCCGATGTCAGCCGGGCCTTCTGGTG
>MFUM01000003.1 GCA_001786955.1 Candidatus Nomurabacteria bacterium RIFCSPHIGHO2_12_FULL_42_19 | reverse complement strand
TTTCTTTCTTATTTAAAAGTTTTGTGAGAGCGGCTTGCAGTGAGCTGGTGGAAACGGAGGTGGAGTCGGAATACGCCCCGCTCTGCGGAGAATTATTTTTAACCACGGGAGGCGGTGTCGGCGGCTGCGCAACGTAATTTTTATATGCGGCAGCTGAATCCGAAATTTTTATCTCATTCGTAGCATTTTGCGTGACGGTAACGATAGGAGCAAGCAACTGGGGAAGCGTAGTTAGGGTGCTCTCTTTCTGAGGCGAGGCAGGTGAAATTGAAACATAATTTTGATAAGCAGCGGCAAGGTCGGAGATTCTGATTGCCGGAGCCTGCCTCGTACCATTCGCGGGAGCGGATTGGTTCGGAGTAGCATTAATAGCGGCGGCGGTAGTGTTTAACCCATAGCAGTTTGCATCAGCAGGTCCACAGCCCGAAATGCCGGGGTCCAAAATATTGTTCTGTGGATTAAAAAGAGGTGCCGGGGCTGCAAAAACAGAGGCCGCAAAGAAAAAAGCAACAGCAAAAAAGCTCGAAATAACAATTTTCCTAATTAATATCCCAAAGGCATTTTTATGTTTCATTTTTTGTCTTAGGACCCCTGTATTATATCAAAAAATAGCCTTGCTAAGAAAGGAAAAAGGTCACAAATTATGGGGATAACTAAGAACGGTTCTTAAGAGAATTTCCCCAAGAACCGTTCTTAGTAAAACTACTCGTCTAAAATTTTAAAATCGTTCCCATGACGAAAAATATCCCCCTTAGAACGGACAAAATACACCACACTAGCCGAAATTCCGATAAAAATGATAAAAATGGCAAAAATAATTATTGTGCGCGAATTTTTTGAATCTACGACGTCGCTCTCTGCGACTGAAGCGGTAAGATTATCGGCGGGGGGTTGATTGTCTGGAACAGAAGCGGGCGCAACTTCAAAATTTACCTCACCCCCGACCCCTCTCCTTGACAAGGAGAGGGGTGCCGAAGGCGAGGTGAGGTCGGGAAGGGAAGAATTTTTGACCTCTCCCTTTGGGGGAGGGATGGAGGGGGTCGTAGTTTTAACCGGAACAACAGATGCGGTATAATCAAACGCAATCTCTTGTTGCGGAGTCATTAATTTCAAAGTATTTTTATCTTCAATGGAAAAATTCGTAATCCTCGGAGAGATGGTTATTGTTTTCTCTGTCGCTAAAACCGTATTGCGTGGTATTGTAAAACTTTTCCGGTCGCTTGTAAGAATCCAATTTGAAAGGTCGGCGGTATAATCGGTATTATTCCGGAGTTCCACAAAAAAATCTTTTTCATCCCCGACTCTGGATATTAAAATATCAGCCGGAATTATTTTGATAGTAATTTGGTCGGACGCATCGGGAACATCAGAGTAATAATTTTGAAAATAATCCAGAGATACGATATATTCACCCGGATAAAAATAAGTGTGGGTAAATTGCCGGTTGTCAATCGCTTGAATTTCTTTTGAATCACCATCGCCAAAATTCCAAAAATATTTTCCAAAAAAAAGCGACTCTCCCTCGAGGCCAAAAGCTGTTCCTTGAAACGATAATGGCAGACCGGCAAAACCAAGTGTCTTGCCTGTGATTTTAGTTTTGATTTTTGATATTTCTGCAATTTTTGTTTTTGTTTCCGCGGTTGTGGTAGTGGAAGAATTACTGGTTGTATTTGAAGTGTTGTCATTAGAGTTCTCTTCAAGTAGTGATCCGCCGCCCACGGGAGAAAAAGATGGTATAACTGCTTTAGGTGTAGGGCTGGAAGTAATCCAACTTCCTCCTGATGTTCGTTGGGCTGTTTGTTTGGTAGTATTGTCTCCGATTGTCTGCGACCCGCCAATTTGCCAATTGTTCGAACCATCCACTCTGTCTATTTCCGCCCCACTTGCATTGTTTAAAACCATGATTGCTCCGGAATTGGAAAGCGCGCCGGTATAAATATTATCGGCAGTGATGCCCAGCACAGTATCATCATTCGTTCTCTCCAAAAGATAAAACCCATTTGCCGGTATCGTGCCGGAAAGTGTTATGGTGGGTGTGCCGCTTGTGGCCTTGAGCACCCAACCCGCAAGATTGACGCTTGAGCTTCCAGTGTTATAGAGTTCTAGCCATTCGTTGTTGGCAGAAACGGAAGTTCCCATCCACGCTATTTCATTTATTACCACTTCCGCCTGCGCCAAATTAAATTTAAAAAAGAAAAAAGCCAACACTAAAACTAAAATTAGTTTTTTAGACATATCATTTTTATATATTTATATGCTACAATGATAGCATGAAGGAAAATGATAATGAGATAGATTTCTTGGCCATTGGGGATATCGTCATTGATGCGTTTATTAAGTTAAAAAAAGCGGATATCATCGGAGAACCGGATACGCCGGGTTATGAGATAGCTATTCCTTTCGCAGAAAAGGTTCCTTACGAAGATGTTTTTGTCATACCGGCTGTCGGTAATGCTTCCAATGCCGCTGTTTCTGCCGCGCGCCTGGGACTTAATACGGCAATAGTCACAAATCTGGGAGACGACCGAGACGGAGAAGATTGTTTGGCTACGCTTAAAAAAAATAATGTCCGGACGGATTTTGTTAAAATTAATCCCGGAATGAAAACAAATTACCACTATGTGCTGTGGTACGGCCCGGAACGCACTATCCTAATAAAGCATCAGGATTATAAATATACTTTGCCGGATATTGGAAGCCCTAAATGGATATATTTTAGTTCGGTGAACGAAACCGCTTTTCCTTTTCATTACACCATCGCCGATTATTTGGATTCTCATCCGGAAATAAATCTGGCCTTCCAGCCCGGAAAATTTGAAATAAAATTAGGTAAAGAAAAACTAGCGCGACTTTATAAACGTTCAAAAATATTTTTCTGCAACGTGGAAGAAGCGGAAAGAATTCTGGAAATTAAAAGTTTGGGAGCCCGACACAATAATCCAACCAAGCATGTCAAAGGCCTGCTGATTAAAATGCGGGAGCTGGGACCCGAAACCGTGGTCATTACCGACGGGCCGAAAGGCGCCTACGCATACGACGGGAAAGATTTTCTATTTATGCCCGTATATCCGGACCCAAAGTCTCCATACTCGCGCACCGGAGCCGGAGACGCTTTTTCTTCTACAACTGTTTCCGCTCTGGCTTTAGGCAAGACGCTGACTGAAGCTCTCGCCTGGGCGGGAATAAATTCTATGGCCGTGGTTCAACAAGTCGGCGCAAATGTCGGTCTGCTCTCGCGAGAAAAACTGGAAGAATATCTTAAAAACGCTCCGGGGGGTTACAAAGCAAAAAAAGTTTAGAATATAAGTTTTTAGAAACATTTCGCAGGAGCTTAGAAAATAAAATCGGTAATCCGATTATTATTTTCTTGAGCGACGAGAATAGCAATCCGCCAGCCGGCGGATATGCGCGTTGAGAAAAATTTATATTTTAAACTTTTCTCTTCAAAACTCTTTTCACCGCCTCTTTTATTGCGTTTTTCCCCATACCATAATGCTCTATCAATTCATCCGGCGTGCCGGATTGGCCGAATTTATCTTTTATTCCGATAAATTCTACCGGCGCCGAAAAATTCTGCGCCAGAACTTCTGCCACAGCCGAACCCATGCCACCCATTACTTGGTGTTCTTCAACTGTTACAATTGCTTTACACTCTTTTGCCAGGGCAATTATTGCATCCATATCTATCGGCTTGATAGAAACCAAATTCATTACCTTTGTTTTTATTCCCTCACTTTCCAATTCTTTGGCCGCAAGTAATGCGCGATGCAAAAGTCCACCGGTCACAATTATTCCCACTTGCGCCAGCCCCGCATCCGGCAGCCAATAAATTTCCGCTTTGCCTAGATTAAAAGGAGTTTTCTCTGTCGTAATAATCGGCGTTTTTTCGCGAAGCAGGCGGAGATAAGCCGGCTTCTCTGTTTTAGCTAAGGCGATTGTCGCTTTTTTTGCTTCTAATGCGTCGCAGGGAGAGACAATATCCATATTCGGCATCACTCTCATTAAGGCGATATCCTCAAGCGCCTGGTGCGTCCCACCATCCGCGCCAACTGAAATTCCCCCATGCGAGCCGATTATTTTTACCGGTCGGTTATTATAGGCTATGGTTGTTCTTATTTGCTCCCAATTCCGCCCCGGAGAGAACATTGCATAACTTGAGATAAATGGAATTTTCCCCATGGCTGCCATGCCGGAAGCAACCGTGGCTAGATTTTGCTCGGCCACGCCGACTTCCACGAAACGCTCCGGAAACTTTTCTTTAAAAAAAATCATCTGGGTGGACTCGGTCAAATCCGCGCAAAGCGCCACAACATTTTTATTCGTTTCGCCGGCCAGCACCAGCCCCTCCCCGAAACCTTTCCGGATATTCACTTGCTCCACATCGTCGTTGAAAATTTTCGGATTTAATTTTAATTTTGGATTTAACATTTTATTTAATATAATTTTCGAAGGGGTTTCGAGGCCGACGGGCCGAGAACTTCAGGATTTTTGATTTTGCTAAATCATGTCGCGTAAGTCCTTTTGACGCGACCAAAAAATCTGTACCGTAGAAAAGTTATGTTTTTAAAAATTTCATAATTTATTGGTGTTCGCTTTTAATTTTCCCGCCCAAAGTGCGCAGTTCGTTTAATGCCATAGCATAATCTTCTTTGGATTTTCCGCTATTCGGGTCATAACCATGCCATTTATAATCGCGTTCAAATTCTTTCACTCCTTTGCCGGGAATATTGTGCGAGATGATAACTGTCGGCTTTTCATAGACCGCTTGCGCTTCTTCCACCGCTTCATTCAGAGCCCTGAAATCATGCCCTCCAACTTCTATCACATGCCAGTTAAAAGCCCGCCATTTTTCCGCCAGCGGTTCAAGAGGCATAGTGTCTTCCGTGAAACCGTCTATTTGAATATTATTTCTGTCAACCACAACAATCAAATTCCTTAATTTATTTTTCCCGGCAAACATAATAGCCTCCCAGGAGTTCCCTTCATCCAGTTCGCCATCGGACATAAAACAATAAATAAATCTATCTTTGTCTTTTTTGTCCATCCGGTCAGCTAAAGCCATACCTGCCGCCTGCGAAAGTCCCAGACCGAGGGGGCCCGATGAGGTCTCAACGTAAGGCAGATATTCCCGGTGCGGATGCCCCTGAAGCCGGGTGCCGAATTTACGCAATGTTTTTAATTCTTCAAGCGGAAAATATCCCGAATGCGCCATGCTTGCGTATAGAACTGGACAAATGTGCCCGTTGGAAAGCACCAACCTGTCCCGCTCTTCCCAAGATGGATTTTTGGGGTCGTGTTTTAAAATATGAAAATAGAAAAGCGTAAAAATATCCGCCATGCCGAGCGGCCCGGCCGTGTGCCCGCTCCCCGCTTCTACCAGCATCTCAATAATGCTCTGGCGGATGTCATTCGCTGTTTTTTCTAACTGTACTATCTTTTCATCACTTAAATGACTCATATAAATTTAAAATTTTTCCTGCCCCGTAGGGAGCTTTGCTCTCCTTCGGGGTCTTCGGTTAGAAGCACTTTCATATTATACACCTTATAGTAAAATATTTCCAAAACAAATCATTATGATATAATATTCACATGAATCAGGGACCGCCACAAGGACCACCGACCATACCAACTCCGGAGCCAGGACCAAAAATTCTAACTTTTGAAGAATTTAGTCATCGGGACAAGGTTAATTATCCACGTTATGGTAATTTCTTTATGTATTTTGGAGGCGGTCAAGGTGACGTATTTAGAACAACAGCGCATTACAAAAAATTTGCACTAGAATACCCGGATATGGCTACAACATTGTATGAAAAAATACAAAACCGACCTGAGAACAAGTCAGGGGACTCTTCTGACTCTTTAAGGCCTTTTGACCAAGATCTCTATGAAGCCTACAAAATAATGCGTGGCTATGGTGTTCCAGATAAAGACCTTTTTTCTTAACTTCTTAATTTCCCCACAGTCCCCACAGGTCCGACCTGTGGGAAACTATTTATCCACTCAAAAAGCTCATTAATGTGATTGTATTTAAAAGATTCTGGCAATGAACTTTTATTTATTATTTTACTTTCTTTTCTAGACATACTATAAAAATCTTGAAAACTTGAATATTGGAAATCTGTAAGATAAGAAATTGCTTCTTTTTTATTCTTTATTCCATTTTCTTTCCAATCTGATTGAATTAATTTTATTGGATTGAGGTGAATATAAGAAAATAAATAATTAAAATAATTATCTTTTCCAATATGTTTGGATTTAAACTTCCCTTCAAAAAGTGAACCAGTCCTATTATATTTTTTATTAAAATACATAGCATAAGCTGTAGAAAGTTTTCTCATAAATTCCGTTATAGGATTATGCTTTTTACTCCACAGGTCCGACTTGTGGAAAATTAAAATTATATGAAAATGATTAGGCATCAAAACCCACGCGCATATTTCTACAAGCGGTTCTCTCCTATCAAAGTCCCAAGCATCTATCTTTTGATCTATGATTGAATCTCTAAATTTAAAACTTTTTTCCGAATTACAAATATAAAGAAGTTTGGTAAAACGGTCATAATTTTCTTTGGAATTAAAAATTTTATTTTTACCATTACCACGATTGTAAATATGATAATATTCTTTTTCCACTAAATTAGAATTTCTTAGCCCCATATAAAGAATTATATCACAGCTTACCCACAGGTCGGACCTGTGGGATTGTCACACCAAACTTTGGAAAGTTTCCAATGCGCCGATTGGGTCCGGATTTTTCCACATGCCGGAACCCACAGTAAGCCGGTCTGCGCCGGCATCCAATATGGTCTTGGCATTTTCTAAATTAACGCCAATATCTACGGATATCACGATTCCCGGCAGGTTTTTTTTGAGAAATTTTATATTTTCCAACGCTTTTTCAGAAAAAGTTTCGCCCTGAAAGCCGATTTTGTCAGAACCCATGCAGTGCAAGAAATCAACTTTATGGGATAATCGCGACACAACCGACAAATCATCACTCGGCTTGAAAGCCAGACCGATTTCCATATTATCCCGCATATACATATCCAAGCCTTCCAAAAAATGTTCAAACTCTTCAATATTTTTCTGCGCCCCTAGACCTGCCTGCGCAGGCAGGTGAAAAATCAGCCTTTTCGGCCCCAATTTCATATAAATATCAAAATTTTCCACCGCATCCGCCACCATCAGATCAAACTCAAAATCAAATTCCTGCCAGAACGGCATTCCCTCTTCTTCATTCATAATTTTTTGAAAATCCGGGTCTTCAAATCCGCCAGAAGCAAAAGGCCAGGTCGGCTTCTCGGTAAAAATTCCGTCCTGTATATCTATGTGCGCGCATTTGGCCCGTCCGCGCAGAAAAGTAAGCTTGTTTTTTATCTCGCTAAAATCTTTTTCTAATATTGCGGGAGTTATGCTTTTCATGGTTCTAACTTATGTTTAATTTTTCTTTTTGTTTTTTAACTTCTTCTACAAGCGCATCGTGAAATACCCCGTTTGAGGCGATAAATGAAGTTTCGGGTAATTTCCACGGCTTGCCTTCAGTTGTGGTCACCTTGCCTCCCGCTTCCTGCACCAGTAATATCCCTGCCGCAAAGTCATAAATATGCAAACCAAATTTGATGTCCGCTTCCGTATTTCCTCTTGCCACATATGCCAAATCTACCGCAGTAGCTCCGAAATCTCTTACAGAGGAAACAACATTCCCCGGCAGGTCATGCATTAAATTTCTACGCAGTTTCGTATCAAGCGGCTTAGTGCCGGATGCCACGGTTACAATACATCTTTTTGCGTTATCTTTTGAAACGTGCATTTTGTGATGATTCCAATACGCTCCCTTGCCTTTTTCCGTATAAAATAAAGAATCAGTGGTTGGATTGTATATCACTCCTACTTTTATCTCGTTTTGATGCGTGAGCGCGATAGATACGGCAAAAAACGGGATACCATTTGAAAAGTTTCTGGTTCCATCAAGCGGGTCAATATACCAAATGTAATCACTTTCGTTTTCTGTCATTCCTGTTTCTTCCCCCATAATAGAGTGATCCGGAAAGACTTCAAGAATGATTTTTTTTATGATATCTTCCGACTCTTTGTCGGCAAGAGTGGTTATACTTGTATCCTCTTTTATTTCTTTGATTATTTCTGTCTCAAAATATTTCTCCAGAATTTTTCCGGCTTCCAGGGCCGCCTTTATCGCCACTTTCAATTCTTTTGATTTATTTTCCATACCATTATTTAATTAATCAAGCTTTTTTATCCTTCTAACGTGCCGCTCTTCGCCTTCAAACTTGGTGGAAAGAAAAAGTTCTACGGCAAATTTTATTTCATCTTTGGATAAAAATCGCACGCCCAGAGATAAAATATTCGCATCGTTGTGCGTTCGGGCAAGCTTGATAATTTCAAAAGGATCCGGGCTTTTTGCTCCTTTTATATCAATTGCTTCTTTGGCCACCATTTCTCCATAAAATACCGCTGCGCGAATGCCCTTTGCCCTGTTGGCGCACATGGCTTCACCTTGTCCGGAACCGCCTAAAATAATTCCGAAGCTTTTTTCGTCTTTTGCCACAGCCTCCGCCACGGGCTTAATAAAATCCGGATAGTCGTCATCGGCATCGTATTTAAAAGCGCCTTTGTCTATAATTTCGTAACCGATACCCAAATCAGCCAAATATGTTTTGAGTTCCTCTTTTAATTCGTAGCCCGTATGGTCCGAGCCGATATAGATTTTCATGTTATTATTATACTATATATGCTCAAATTTTATAAATACCACGGCGCCGGAAATGACTTTATTTTGATAGATAACCGCGATAAAAAGTTTAATATAAAAGATGTAGAAAACATCAAGCTTTTATGCCATCGACGTTTTGGTGTCGGCTCGGACGGAATAATTACCCTTGAAGAACACCCGGGTTATGATTTTGAAATGATTTTTGCCAATCCAGACGGCAGTATAGGCGCAATGTGTGGAAATGGTGGACGCTGTATCGTGCACTTTGCAAATAATGTTTTAAAAATTATAAAAGATCCAAAACATGTAAAATTTTTGGCAGTGGATGGTGAACACGAAGCAGAAATCTTGGATAATGGAAAAATAAAACTCAAAATGAAGGACATGGAAAATATAGAAGTTTATAACGGTTTAAACTTTTTAATGTGTGGGACTGCTCCTCACTATATACAATACGTGATAAATCTAGAAAGCTTTCCAATTAATGAAGAGGCTAGAAAAATCCGTGATAAAAAAGGAAATCCTAGAGGTAATGTAAATTATGTGGAGATAAAAGAAGGGGTATACAATGTCCGCACCTACGAGCGCGGAGTGGAAGATGAAACTTGGGCCTGCGGCACCGGCGCGACATCCGTCGCCATCGCTTCGCATCACTTGGGCATATTAAAAGAAAATATCTGCCACATCAAAATGCCCGGCGGCAACCTGACGATAGAATTTAAAAAGGCAAAAAACGGCACATACCAAAATATCTGGCTGACCGGCCCGGCAGTGTGTGTATTTGAAGGAGAAATAAAATAATTATTTTATCGTATTGCCTGAATTATTAAAAAAATAAAACACCTCAATAAGGGCTATTCTTACCCGTTAATGCTATTTTTTTAATATACAGTATATTGTATGTTAAGAGCTGGATTTTTAGGAAGTTTTATCGTATAAAAATTTCCATCTTCCTCTGCCGGCAATAGGAGGTAACCCGGCTCTAACAATTTTTTCTAAAATTTTCCAAATATCTGTTTTCCCTTTTTCAATAGTTTTTAAAAGCGAAGAGTATTTTCCAATATCATATTTAAGGGACATTTTTAAAATAGTGGTATAACTCATTCTGAGAGATTCGGCAATATATGAAGTTGGAACACCTTGAGCCAATAAATATATAACCGCAAATCTTTTTGCCAACATTATTTTTTCTGTATGGGTTAAAAGATCCCCGAGAAACAGGCTCGACTTCGAGCTGCGGGCAGACTTTTCAAATGCTTTCCCAAACTGATTGTAAAGCTTATTCAAGACCTCTTTCTTTAATTTTTTCCCAGAAATATGCGGCATAATTTTTTTAACACAAAAAACCCTACTTTGTTAGTATATCATATATGATAGGTTAATTTACGGGTACTTGTAAAGGTGCTTATTTTATCGTATTGCCTGTTTTGATGACATGGTCCACTAGCGTGTAGGTGTAGCCCATTTCGTTGTCATACCAGCCCATGACTTTCACCAGATTTCCCCCGACGACGCGGGTCATTTTTAGGTCGGCGATAGAACCATATTTGCTTCCCAGAATGTCAGAAGATACCAATTCTTCTTCGGTTACGCTGAAAATCCCTTCCCATCTTTTGTCTTTTGATGCCTTTTTTAAAATTTCATTAACTTCCTCTTTGGTGGTATCTTTTTTGGAAATAAAAGTAATATCAACAATGGACCCGGCGGGAACAGGAACGCGGATGGAAATTCCGTCAAAGAGCCCCTTGAGTTTCGGAAAAGCTTTAGTTACCGCAATTGCCGCTCCAGTAGAACTTGGAACAATATTTTGCGCGGCCGCCCGGCCTTCTCGCAAATCTTTCTTGCTTGGACCGTCAACCAATGCCTGGGAAGCGGTGTATCCGTGCACGGTATTTAATATTGCTTTATCAATTCCGAGAGTTTCATCTAAAATTGCGATAAGTGGGCTGGCGGCGTTAGTCGTGCAGGATGCATTGGAAGTAATATCGCAAGTGCCGAATTTTTTTTCATTCACTCCAAGTAAAATCGTCTCGCCAAGCACCCCTTCGCCTTCGCCTTTGGCGGGCGCGGTAATGACAACTTTTTTAGCGCCAGCACCAAGATGCACTTTTGCTTTTTCATAAGTCGTAAAAAGTCCCGTAGACTCCACAACCACATCAACATCCAAATCTCTCCATGGGAGAAGGGCCGGGCCTTTTTCTGCCAGAAATTTTACTTTCTTGCCGTCAATAATCATTTCTTGTCCCTCAGTCTTAATATTGTGTTTCCATTCTCTGTAAACTGTATCGTATTTAAGCAGGTAAGCCATATTGGCTATATCGCCCAAATCGTTGACTGCCACGATTTCAATCTCGGGCCTATCCCAAGCCACTTTAAGGAAAGCCCTGCCAATCCTGCCAAAACCATTAATCCCGACTTTGATTGTTTTCATGAGCGCATTATACCAAAAACAAATAAAAGTGTATAATCGAAAAATGGAAAAGGGCTTCATACATCTCCACACCCACTCGCACTATTCCCTTTTAGATGGACTCTCTAAACTTGAGGATTTAGTAACATTGGCAAAGAAATTCAAAATGCCGGCAATGGCCATTACCGACCACGGCAATATGTATGGAGCTATTGAATTTTATAAATTAGCGAAAAAAGAAGGTATTAAGCCGATTATCGGGGTGGAAGCCTACATGACAGCTGGTTCACGCTTGGATAGAAATACAGAAATCGGAGGCACAAAACGTTATTATCACCTTACTCTGCTTGCGAAGAATTTAGAGGGATATAAAAATTTAATTAAATTAGTCACGATTGCAAACTTAGAGGGGTATTACTACAAGCCACGCATGGACAAAGAAATACTCAAGAAATATTCTGGCGGAATAATCGCTCTTTCGGGATGCTTGGGCGGCGAACTTTCTCAAAGTATTTTACGAGGTAATGAAAAAAAATCTGAAGAAATCATCCGCGAATACCAGGATATTTTTGGCAAAGAAAATTATTTTATAGAAATTCAATGCCATCCATCGGTGGAAAATGATAAAAAAGTGCGCGAAACGCTCATAGCTTTGGCAAAAAAACGCGGTATTATGTTAGTCGCTACCCAAGATTCTCATTATCCTTGCACAGACGACCATGACGCGCATCATACTTTACTCCAAATAAACACCCAGGGAGACAATAAAGAAAATAGCAAATTTGAATTTTCAAATGACGATTTTTCGTTTATGAGCTCGGAAAAGGCTTTGGAGGTTTTCAGAGATATTCCGGAAGCAGTCTATAATACTGCGAAGGTTGCCGATATGTGCAACCTGGAGCTGGAGCTGGGAAGCTGGGTCTTCCCTGATTTTAAAATTGAGGCAGGTAAAACCTATGACCAGAAACTACGGGAGCTTACCTATGATGGGTTTAAACGATTGGGATTAAAAGAAACACCGGAAATAAAAAAACGGGTGGAATACGAATTGAAAATTATCTCCGACAAAGGCTATGAACCTTATTTTCTCGTAGTGGGAGATCTTCTGCGCCATGCCAAGGAAAATGGGATATTGACGACCATCAGAGGTTCAGTCGCAGGCTCAATGGTTACCTATCTTTTAGGCATCACCAATGTAGACCCGATTGCCTATAAACTCCCTTTTGAAAGATTTTTGCATTCACAGAGACCCTCGGCGCCGGATATAGATATGGACTTCGCGGATAATCGCCGGGATGAAATGATTGAATATGTGAAGAAAAAATACGGAGAAGACAGGGTGGCCCAAATCGGGACTTTCGGCACGATGATGGCCAGAGGATCTGTACGAGACGTAGCGAGAGCTTTAGGTTATGAATACTTTATTGCCGACCGACTTTCAAAGATGATTCCATTGGGAGCGCAAGGTCTCCCAATGACCATAGACCATGCAATGGAAATTGTTCCGGAATTGGCCGAAGCCTATAAAAAAGAAAAAGATACTAAAAAGATAATAGATTTAGCAAAAAAATTAGAGGGGTGTGTTAGACATATTTCCGTTCATGCAGCCGGAGTGGTAATCGCTCCTTTACCGCTTACAGAATACACGCCTCTCCAATACGATCCTAAGGGTGAAGGTAAAATAATCACTCAGTATGATATGTATAGTATAGAAGAAGCGGGACTTTTGAAGTTTGATTTTCTGGGCATTCGCAACTTGGCAATCTTGGCGGATGCAGTAAATTTGGTAAAAAAGTTTTATAACGTAAATATTGATATAGAAAAGATTCCGCTGAATGATAAAAAAACTTTTGAACTGCTAGCCAAGGGCCAAACGGAAGGACTGTTCCAGCTCAACGGTTCTGGGATGACCAGGTATTTGAAAGAATTAAAGCCCACTTCCATCCACGACATCAACGCTATGGTAGCTTTGTATCGTCCGGGTCCGATGGAATCCATTCCCGAATATATCAAGCGCAAGCATAATCCCGCTTTGGTAAAATACTTGGATCCACGGATGAAGAAATTCTTGGGAGAATCTTACGGGCTGATTGTCTACCAGGACGATCTCTTGTTCTGCGCTCTTGAATTAGCTGGTTATAATTGGGAGGAAGTGGATAAATTTCGCTACGCTGTCGGTAAAAAAATACCAAAAGAAATGGCGGCGCAATATGAGAAATTTACCAAAGGCATCGTCGCCAACGGACAAACTCAAGAATTTGCCGAAAAACTTTGGAAACTTTTTGAGCCATTCCAGGCTTATGGTTTCAATAAAGCGCATGCCGCTTCCTATGGTAAAGTCGCTTATCAAACAGCTTATATGAAAGCGCATTATCCTGTTGAATATATGGCGGCGATATTAACAGCCGAATCAGGCGACGTGGAGAAAATTTCCGAGATAATAAAGGAATGTAAAAATATGAAAATCCCGGTTCTTCCTCCGAATATTAATGAAAGTTTCGGTGGGTTTACCTGTTTATCAAAAAAACAAGGAGTGAATATAGATAAAGAAAATAAAAGTGAAAAAATAAGATTCGGATTATATACAATCAAAAACCTAGGCACCGACATTTCAGATAGCATTATTGCCGAAAGAAAATTAAACGGTAAATTTAAATCAATTTCCGATTTCCTGGATAGAATTAAACATAAAAATTTGAATAAAAAATCTATGGAAGCATTGATTAAATCAGGGTGTATGGACGAATGGGCGGACCGCGGAGTACTGCTCGCAAATCTGGAGGCAATGCTCCAATATAATCACGAAACAAACAAGCAAAATGAAAATCAAGTTTCTCTTTTTGGCGGAGCTTCGGCTATAAAAGCCCCGGAATTCAAAATGCAGCCAGCCCAAGAAGCAACTCAGACAGAAAAGTTGCTTTGGGAAAAAGAATTATTGGGACTTTATATTTCCGGGCACCCGCTGGACCGCCTGCGCGATAAATTGGAAAAACGAGATATAAATATCAAAAAAATAAAGAAGGAGATGGGCAATGGCATGCCGGTTACGATTGCCGGAATAATAGAAACGGTCCGGTCAGTGGTAACGAAAAACAACGACCGGATGGCATTTCTGAAAATTTCAGATTTGACCGACTCTATAGAAGCTGTCGCTTTTCCTTCCATATTCAAGGCATCGATTGATATCCTGGTGCCGGAAAAATGCATCGCCTTTTCCGGCAAAGTTTCCAACCGCAACGGCGAAAAAAGCATCATTATCGAAGCGGTCAAAGAAATATAGTTTAGTTGTACAAGCTCATGGCTTTTTCTTTACTTTCCGTAAATATCATTTCCACTGCTTCGCCAACTTTTTTGGAAAGTTTTTTGAGAGTTTCTAGTTCCGATTTTTTGAAATCTCCGAGCAGAAAATTCAACACCGCTTTCTCCCCTTTCGGCTTTTTTATTTTGCCGGACGGAGCCGCCAGCGCTGTGCCGATTCTGATACGTAAAAATTCTTGACTCTTTAAGGCTTTAATAATGGAATTAAGACCATTGTGTCCGCCGGAAGACCGGTTAAAGGAAATTTTTATTTTCCCGAGCGGTAGGTCAATATCGTCATAAATAACTATCAAGTCTTTTAAGGCTTTCTTGCCCGCCAAAGCTTTAGCGACGGCGGGACCGGAATTATTCATAAAAGTATCGGGGGTAATGAATTTAATTTTTTTATCTTCAAGTTTTTTTTCCAAAATGCTAACCAAAATTCGCCCGGCATTATGCCTGGTTTTTTCATATTCTACTCCCGGATTTCCCAAGCCAACAACTAATTTCATAAATACATAATAGCATAAAATTCTAATTCACCTCTCCCCAACCCCTCTCCTTGGCAAGGAGAGGGGCGAAGGGGTGAGGTCTATACCAGACAACAACTTTCGCTACAATGTCAAGGATTAAATCTGCTATACTACAGCAATGGAGCCAATAAAAACCGACCTGCCCGCGCAGGCAGGAGAAAAAACGAAAATGCAGTCATTTTGGGAACTTGTGCGTTTTGCGTTTATAGCGCTAATTATCGTCATCCCCATCCGCGTCTTCATCGTTGAACCGTTCGTTGTCTCGGGAAATTCTATGGTACCGACATTTGAAAACGGAGACTATCTGATTATAGATAAAATATCTTATGAATTGGGTAATATAAAAAGAAATGATGTGGCTGTTTTTCGGTATCCCAACGATCCGACTAAATTTTTTATCAAAAGAATTATTGGTCTTCCGAATGAGACGGTAGACATAAAGGGCAATGATGTAACTATAACCGATGGAAAGAGTAAAGAGAGTTTCAGGCTGGACCAGCCTTTTGTTAAAAATCCCGCAAATAATGATACGCACCTTGAATTAAAAAAGGACGAATATTTTGTAATGGGTGACAATAGAAATGCCAGTTCCGATTCAAGATATTGGGGGGCGGTAAAAAGAAATCTTCTGTCGGGAAGAGCTTTTTTACGTTTGCTGCCAATAGGCAAAATAGATTTATTGCCGGGCAATTATAAAGAGACAGAATAACATGAAAAAAATAAACAAAAACAAAGGAACAGAAGTAGCATCGCCGAAAGGAATGAGAGATTTGATGAATGAGGAATATTATTCTTTCCAGGGATTATTTGAAAAGGCGCAGGAAGTGGCGGTGTACTACGGTTTTAAACCGATAGAAACTCCGATGATGGAACAGGAAGAAATTTTTACCACCAGCATCGGCGAAGGTACCGACATTATAGATAAAGAAATGTACACGCTTAAAACTAAAGGCGGAGACCATTTGGCGCTCCGGCCGGAACATACCGCGCCCTTAATGCGCGCTTATATTGAACACGGAATGCAGACGATGCCCCAACCGGTAATGTTTTACCAGTACGGTCCGGTTTTCAGACATGACAAGCCCCAGCGCGGGCGTTATAGGCAATTTTGGCAATTTGATTTGGATTCACTGGGAAACGATAAAAGCATTATGGACGCATTAGTTATCAAGGCTGGGATGAGCATATTGGAAGAAGCCGGGGCGAAAAATTTGTCTATTGATATTAATTCCATTGGCGACAAAGAGTGCCGGGGAGCATATCTAAGGGAACTTACAAGTTATTACAGAAAACACATAAATAGCCTGCCGGCTGTTGACCGGGAACGCCTGAAAATAAATCCGCTCCGCATCCTGGACTCCAAGGAAGAAAAAACAAAAGAAATAAACGAAAGCGCTCCGGATTCCGTTTCCTACTTGTGCCCTTCCTGCAAAAAACATTTTAAAGAGGTGTTGGAATACCTAGAAGAAATGAACATACCGTACAACATTAATAAAAATCTCGTACGCGGGCTCTCATATTATACCCGTACGGTCTTTGAAGTGTACACGGAGAGCGAAGAAGAAGGCGTCCTGCCGGTACAAGTTGCCTCCGGCGGGCATTACGATTATTTAGCCAAACAATTGGGAGGGAAAAAAGATGTTCCGGGGGTAGGATTTTCAATTGGAGTGGACAGAGTAGTGGGAGCGCCTTGGTATAAAAAGCTTTCTCCCCGCATATTAAAGAAGCCGAAAATTTATTTCATCCAGCTCGGCGCTGAAGCGAAGTTAAAGAGCCTTAATATAATTGAAATTCTGCGCAAAGCGCACATCCCTATCGCTCAGTCGCTATCCAAAGACAGCTTAGGCTCACAGTTAGCTATTGCGGAGAAATTATCCATCCCTTACGCGCTTATTTTTGGGGTTAAAGAAGCGCTTGATAATTCTGTTATAGTGCGGGATATGTCAAACAGGTCTCAAGATACTGTGAAGTTAAACAAGCTTCTGGAGTATTTAAAGGAATTGAAATAGTTTGCAGGTTATAGAAAATATAATGCAAAAAAAAATTCTGCAGCAAAAGGAAAAAGTTTTACGACATATGGCTCATGAAGTTCATATTGCGGATATTAAAACAAAAAAAATAAAAAAGGTGTTGAAAGAAATGTCGGAAGCTTTGAGAAGCCAGGATGACGGCGTAGCCATAGCCGCGCCGCAAATCGGATATTCCCTACGAATTTTCGTAGTTTCGGGAAAAATCTTTAGCGCAGAATTCCGCGGGCGGGGTGTCTCGCAGCGCGACGGCGCAAGAGGCAGCGCTACGCCAACAGGCGTAGACAGCGACCCCGCACGAGGAAATTCTGCGCTAAAAGATTTAGTGTTTATCAACCCAAAAATTTCCAAACTTTCCCGCGAAAAAGAATGGGTGCCGGAGGGCTGCCTTTCTGTGAGATGGCTTTATGGCAAGACTTTCAGGTCCAAAAAAGCAACAATAATGGCTTATGACGAGAACGGCAAAAAATTTACCCGTGGCGCATCCGGGCTTTTGGCACAAATTTTCCAGCACGAAACAGACCATCTAAACGGCATACTCTTTATTGACCATGCCAAGGATATAAAAGAAGAACTTCCCCAGATAAAATAAATCATAAATATGCAAAATAATAAAAGTAATGGATTAAATTTTGTGTTTTTTGGCACACCGGATGTGGCTTCGGAAACTTTGGAAATTCTCAAACAAAATGGTTTTATGCCTTCTTTGATAGTAACTTCGCCCGACGCAAGAAAAGGCAGAGGTTTACATGTGGAGGCCTCTCCTGTTGCTATCTTCGCGGAAAAAAATAATATACCCTGCCTTAAATTAAATACCCCCTCCGCTTTCAGCACCTCCCCCTACAGTAGGGGGAGGCTGGGTAGGGGTATTGATCTTTTCATTGTTGTCGCTTACGGAAAAATAATACCGGAAAATATCTTAAATATACCCAAACTGGGTTCCATAAATATCCATTATTCCCTATTGCCCAAATACCGCGGGGCTTCACCGGTAGAATCAGCCATTTTAAACGGCGACACGGAAACAGGCATCACGATTCAAAAGATGGTCTATAAAATGGATGCCGGAGATATAATCGCGCAAGAAAAATTAGAAATATTTTCTGATGAAACTACTCCGGAACTTCGCAAGCGCTTGATAAAAATCGGAGGAGAGCTCCTGGTAAAAATATTAAAGACCCCCTCGGCTTCTGGCCACTCCCCCTTCGCAGGGGAAGAAGAACAAGACGAATCACAAGCGACTTTTTGCCAGAAAATCAAAAAAGAAGACGGATTGATAGACTTGGAAGATAATGCGGTAAAAAATTATAACAAATTCCGCGCCTACGCGCATTGGCCGAGAACCTTCTTCTTCAAAGACGGAAAGAGAATAATAATAACTAAAGCTAAATTAGAAAATGACAAATTTATAATAGAAAAAATCCTGCCTGAAGGCAAAAAAGAGACAAAATACGAAGATTTTCTAAAAAATTAATATCTAGATGTGAAAGGATTCCTCCTGGAAAGACCTTTGAGCATTTTTTTAACACTGGCGGCACCACGTTTGAATAAAGTCTGCCGGCGGTCTTTATTTTTCCTAATTTCGTTAAAAAGAGTTTCTTTCAACTCATCAATCGCCGCGTATAAGTCGTTGGCGTCGGCGCTTCCATAAAATTCCCTTCCATTGATTTTAATCAAGCAATCAGTATGAAAAATTTCCCCTGACTTATGATGGTCAGTTGATTTGCTTACCTCAAAATTTACCATCGCCTTTCCTTTCTCCGTTTCAATATTGGAAAGCAATTTCTCCAGGTTGGTAACTCTTTTTAAAACATAATCTTTAATAGCTCCCGTAAGTTCCAGATTTTTACCTTGTAAATTTATTTGCATATATTTATTGTATCATACTTTGTTGGTAAATATCTTTTTGAGCCATATTTCAAGGATTATTATAAGAATAACAATAAGTAAAATAAATCCTGTGGCTATATATAGATTTTCTAAAATTTCTGCAAAATATGTAAACCCAAGTCCGGAAAGAAAACCAATCGGAATAACAACAAGAATCCAAAGAAAGATTGCAATCAGGTCATAATGAATAAATTGCTGAAACCTGATATTCGTCGTGCTTACATACATAATCAGCAAAACACGGGTCCCGACAAGGAACTTGGCGATAATAAGCGCTGTTGAATGACTCCCTCTGCTCATGCGATTTACTGCTTCATTAATAACCGAGACGGTTGTATCGGCATAGCGGTGTGAAATCATCTTTTTTACAGTTGCGGTCCTTCCAAGCAAAAACCATAAAGTATCGGAAAATAACGTCCCCAGAAAACTAAATATGATAAGAGAAAAAACAGATATGACGCCTTGGGCCGCAAGAAAACCAAGAGCCAAAAGAGCAAATTCGCCTCCGAAACCCGCTGCTAAAAATATAATAATATATTCAAAAAATCGGTAATCAAAAATAAAAATCCGCAACCATTCGATTGATTCAAGCATATGGGTATATTCTAGCAGTTTTTTGAAAAATGTTATAATCAGTCCATGTCGCGACCCATTAAAATACTGATTATCGGAAACGGATTTGGCGGTGTATATGCACTGAAAAATCTGCATAAATTTTTTCATAATGACAAAAAAATTGAACTGGCTCTGGTGGGTGAAAAAAACTACTTTCTTTTTACCCCGCTTCTGCACGAAGTGGCGACTGGAGGGATAAATCCCGGCAATATAATAGAACCGATTCGCAAAGTTCTGGGATGCTGCCTGGATAAATTTTATCTGGGAAAAGCGGAAATTATAAATTTCGACAGCCATACCGTCCAAGTGGAAAATGCTCTTATTTCTTACGACTATCTCGTGTTGGCGCCCGGAGCAGAGACGAATTTTTACAATATACCCGGAGCCGAAGAATATTCTTTCCCGCTAAAATCCATTGCCGACGCAATTAAAATAAAAAATCGCTGCATTATGGTTATGGAGCGCGCTTCGCATGTCGAAAACAGGATAAAAAGAAAAAATATGCTCAGATTTGTCGTGGTCGGGGGCGGGCCGACAGGCGTGGAACTCGCGGCAGAACTGGAAGAGCTGATAAAAGAAACTTTTTCCAGCTATTACCCGGAAGAAATCATGGAAGACACTTCGATTGTGCTCATACAAAAAAGTCCGGAGCTCGTTCCCGCCTTCGGGGAGAAAATACGCAAAAAAAGCCTTGAAATCCTCCGCAAGAAAGGAATTGAGGTTATGCTCACAAGGACGGTCAAGGAGGTTGGTCTTTCGTATGTGGTTATCAATGAAAATATAAAAATTTTTACGGAAACCGTTATTTGGGTTGCCGGGGTAAAACCGGCAGAACTGAAATTCAACCAGCCGGCAAAGCAGTCTTCCGACGGGCGGCTGGTTGTCAACGAATATCTGCAATTGGAAAACCATAAAGAGGTTTTCGCTATCGGTGATGCGGCGGCTTTCAGGGATGCGAATAAAAATATTTTTTTGCCGGCCCTGGCTCAAGTTGCCGAAAAAGAAGCGAAGGCTGTTGCAAAAAATATACAACTTTTAATAAACAATAAAATACCGGAAAAGTTTTTATACCGTAATTCCGGAAATCTGATGTCGCTCGGACAATGGATGGCAGTCGGTGAAATATTCAATTTTACATTTTCCGGACATACTACGTGGTGGTTTTGGCGAACGGTATATCTTTTTAAGCTTATTTCTTGGAGAAAAAAAGTACGAGTTGCCGCAGACTGGACAATGAATCTTTTTTCTCCCAGAGACATATCGCAACTATGAATTGGTATACGGGTTTATTCCTTCTTTCCGCCTGCAACATTATGCGCAGCACTGCGGGCAAGTTTTATGTCCCGCGTCAGGGCTCTTAGAACAATATCCAGCTCTATGGTTGCAACTCCGACAACCGCGTCCGCGCCGCCATAATATATATAAAGCAAGCCGTCTTTTTCAGCCATCCCGCATGGAAAAACAACATTGTTAATCAGTCCGACTTTTTCATATGATTCTTCCGGTTCAAATATGGGGTCAGTCGTGCGCGAAAGAGTAATAGCCGGGTCATTGAGATCAAGCAGGACTGCCCCGATGCGATAGGTATTGTGATTTTTTGAAATGCCATGATAAAGAAGCAGCCAGCCGTATTTTGTTTTCATCGGCGGCGCGGAAATGCCGACTTTTGCGCTATCCCATTTATTTATCCTTGGTCCGATAATTCTAATGCACTTCCTGATAGTTTCTGTTTTAAAATTAAGCGATTTCAGATAATCTCCGCATATTTCATCGCCAACCCGATGCAAGATAAAGTATTTGCCGTTAGTTTTTTCAGGAAAAATACAGGTATCTTTGTCATCAAAATCTGCCGGAGTGATTAAAATAGGCTTTTCCCACTGCCAATTTTTGAGTAGAAAGTTTTTTTCCGAAATGGAAGTAACGGCAACCCGCGGCGGACCAATACCGTCAAATGCCGTATAACACATATAGATAGTTTTTCCTATTTTTGTCAGCCGCGGATCTTCACAGCCCGAATTCCCCCCGGCAATTTTTTTCAATTCAAAATTTTCCCTTGGAACATAGGCCGGCAATATTTGTCTTTCATTAATAGAAACACCGTCCTTAGTCGATGCATAGCCGACAGAGGAAGTATTGTCGGAAGAAAGCGCCCGATATAATATATGCGTTGTATTTCGTATCCGCAAAACGGCCGGATTGAATGTGGCTTTGGCTTCCCACGAATGCGTTTTATCCGGTGTGATGATGGGATTTCGAACGGAGCGTTTAAAGTGCCATCGCGCGCTCGTTTCGGGGCGCATCGTTGAAACAAGGTCGGTTATGTTTACATGAGCCAGACATGCCGTTGTATCCGATGCTCCATAGTATATAAAAAGCGTGTCCTTTTCCAGAACTGCGCCCGAGGGAAAAACTATATTGGGAACATGGCCTAAAAGTTCATATGACTCTCTCGGAACCAGCATGGGGCCGCGTGTGCGCCCCAGGATTTTAAGCGGATTGTTAAAATCAAGAAGAATCGCCTCAATTCCGAATATGCGGTCAAAATTATTTGGAAAATAATTTTGAATATGTGAGTATAAAAGAAGCCAGCCGTGAGGAGTTTTGACAGGCGGAGCCCCGATTTCAATATGGTCGGACGGCAGTCTTTTTAAATCAATAGCGTATTCGTCTATCTTTGCATACCACTTTTCCCAGAATTTTTGATTCCATAATTCTTCTATCTTGTCGACTTGCGCTATGGCAATTTTTGCCGGAGGCATGTCCGTATTTACGGTTACAATTACGGTAATTTTACCATTGATGCGTTCCGGAAAAAGTGTCATGGCTTTGGCGTTAAATGGCGTTATTAAATGACGTTCATGAATTTTTTTCAAATCTTTTGAAATTGCCAGAGCGACCTTGATTCCGCCGGCTTCGAAAGGATATTTGGAAAGCGCCGTGTAAAATATATAATATTGCCCCTCGAAATAAGTAATGCGGGGATCTTCACAGCCATATTTTTCCCATTCCTCTTTGGGAACAATAAACGGCATGCGTTCCTCAAAATGCCTGCCGTCTTTGGACTTTCCCAGACCGATTATGGAAATTTGCCGCGGTATGCGCAATCTGTCTTCCGCTCCGATAGCGCGATATACGCCATAAAAAGTTTTTCCCTTTTTAAGGACGCTCATATTAAACGTTGCAAAGGCTTCCCAATAGTGGTCTCTATACGGTTCAAGAATCGGATTATGATGGGATCTTTTTACAACATACATAAATACTTACGCTTTAATTTTTTTATTTTTTAATTTGGATACGCTGGAATGAACCAGCTCTTTCAAAAATTCATCCAAATTTGCCGTAGCCACACAGGAGACTTTATCCGCGCCGCCATAATATACGAATAATTCTCCGTCTTTAACGATTGCTCCGCAAGCATATACCACGCCATTCTTATACCCCTCATTCTCATACCATTCATCCGGTTCAAGAATTGGCTGACTGGAATTATATAAAATTTTAGCCGGGTTTTTCGCATCCAAAATCATTGCCCAAAGCTTGTATCTATGGGAATCGTGTTTCTCCATTTTGTGGTATAAAATCAGCCATCCGTATTTTGTTTTTATCGGAGAGGGTCCAACGCCTCTTATTAATCTATCTCTGGAACCCCATAACAGACTGTTTTGGTGGACACTATGTATAAAATTGTTCCCATCCAGTTCATCCAGGCTGTCAAAATAATCTATCATGATATGCGGAGAAATACTGTGTAAAATCGCATATTTGCCCTTCCCGCCAGAGGCGGATCCAGATATTTTTTCCGGAAAAAGCACCCAATTTTTATGTATTTCATTGGGAGGAGAAATAAGAACCGGTTTTTTCCAATTCCAGCGTTTGCTGATAAAATCATCCAGGCTGATGGATGTCAGGGCAATTCGCACCGAACCCCATCCGTCAAAAGCCGTATAAAGCATATACACTCTGTTATCAAGAAGCGTTAATCTGGGATCTTCGCATCCGCCGCCCCAGCCTCCGCCGGAGCCGTATAAAATTGGCGGAAGAGATTGATCTCTATTTTGCCCTAAAAAATGACTATAGATGGGCGTGGGAGAGCGTTCCGACACCGAAAAGCCGTCTTGGCTTGTGACATAACCCAAAACCGAATTATCGCTGTCCCCGATTGCCCGATATACAATATGCACTTTCCCGTCATGCTGAAAAGCAGTAGGGTTAAATGTTGCTTTTGATTCCCAAGATAGATTATTTTCCGGTTCAATAATGGGATTTTTATCCGACCTCCGAAGGTCAAGAGTTGAAATTTTCTTTTTTGTTTTGCCGAGCGGTTTTTTGACTGCTGCTTTCCGCTTGACGGTTTTGACCTTCTTTTTTTTTACCGCAATTTTTTTAATTTTCTTTTTAAGCGCG
>MFUM01000002.1:64232-64528 GCA_001786955.1 Candidatus Nomurabacteria bacterium RIFCSPHIGHO2_12_FULL_42_19 | reverse complement strand
AATAAATAAATTACATCACCGCTATTTTTAAATTCCGGCGAAACGGCTTTATGTAAGTCGGGCATTACTCCAATTGCGGAGATAAGCAGAGTCGGTGGAATAGAAATAGCCACAGGATTTCCCTTCTCGTCATAACCCTTAAAATCGTTAAACATGCTGTCTTTGCCCGAAATAAATGGCGTGCCATAACCGAGAGCATAGTCGTAGCAGGCCCGGACGGCATCCACGAGTTGTGCCAGGCGTTTAGGTTCATTAGACGAGCACCAGCAGAAATTGTCCAGTATTGCGAGATGTGA
>MFUM01000002.1:3922-64225 GCA_001786955.1 Candidatus Nomurabacteria bacterium RIFCSPHIGHO2_12_FULL_42_19 | reverse complement strand
CCGCCCGCCGATATTACATTTCTGATTACCGTATCGATAGCGCAGGCAGCCATATGATAAGCGCTGATATCTCCATATGAAGGATAAGTGCTGGAAGACAATACGACTCCCTTATCGGAACTCAAAACCGGTTTAAAAACTTGCGCATCGGTGTTTGTTTGGCCCCGTCCGGAGAGAGGCTTTAAGACGGAAGATGCCTGCACCTCGTGGTCATATTGTTGGGAAATAAAAGAAAATCCAGAAACGTTTTTAGTACCAAGTAGATTTTCCAAATCTTTGGTGTAATATTTTTTATTTTCAATTTTGGGTTCAGGGTGGTTTTGAATAAATGGAGATGTAACTAAATGATGTTTCGGCAGTCCGTTATGCAGAAATTCCATATCAATGTCCATAATTTTTTTGCCGTGATATTTTACGATACAACGAGGACTTTTAATAAATTTTCCTATTACCGTTGCTTCCACTCCCCGAGCCTCCATCAGTTTTTGAAATGCCTTCCATTTACCCTTTGGCACCGAGAGCGTCATGCGTTCCTGTGATTCGGAAATCCAAATTTCCCAAGGACGAAGACCCAGATATTTCAACGGCACTTTCTGAAGTTCCACTTCCGCGCCGCCGCACTCTTTGGCCATTTCTGCCACCGAACAGGATAAACCGCCTGCGCCGTTGTCGGTAATGCTGTTGTATAAATTCATATCCCGCGCTTCTTTAACTATTGCATCACTTAATTTTTTTTGCGTAATTGGGTCCCCGATTTGTACCGCGGTAGCCGGAGAATTGGAATCCATAGCGACCGAAGAAAACGTCGCGCCATGGATTCCGTCCAGCCCCACTCTGCCACCAACCATTACAATATAATCACCAGCTTGAGCTTTTTTCTCATGCGAAAGCCTGTTTTTTATTTTTCGTGGAATTAACCCCACGGTACCGGCATATACCAGTGGCCTGCCTCTGTACCGGTCATCAAATTTTATAAATCCGGAAATAGTGGGAATACCAGAGCAATTTCCCCCGACATTTATACCCTTTATTACGCCCTGCATAACCCGCTCCGGTAAAAGCATTTTTTGTTTTCTTTCTTTATCCAAGAAGAGCAGCCGTTTATCGTTTGGTTCGCCAAAACAAAATCCGTAAGTATTCGCTATCGGCTTGGCGCCCAGTCCGAAACCGATAGCATCGCGATTTACCCCGACAATACCTGTAATAGCCCCGCCGAAAGGGTCCAAAGAAGAAGGAGCGTTGTGTGTTTCCACTTTATGCGTTATCAAATAATCTTTATCAAAAACTATACCGCCGGAATTATCCTTGAAAACAGAAACACAAAAATCATTTTTCCCTTTTTTCTTTCGTATTAAATTTGTTGCTCCTTTTATATATGTTTTATATAAACCGTCCTGAATGTCGTCAATCGGATTGGCAAAAATAGTGTGTTTACAATGCTCGGACCAGGTCTGCGCAAGCGACTCAAGCTCGATATCGGTTGGATTTCTTTTCCCGCCTGCGCGGACAGGTAATTTTCTAAAATATTCCCGGATTGTTTTCATTGACGCCAAATCAAGAGCCAAGGGCCCGCGGCGCACACCATTTTCGCCCATTATGCCTTCTTTTCCAATCTTTTGGAGCTCTTCATCCGCGGCGCTTGAAAGTGGAACTTCAATAACTGAAGCGGTTTTCCTTAGAATTACTTTCGGGACCTTCAAAGGCAAACCTTTTTTTTTCTTTATTTCCTTAAAACTTGCGATTCGCGCCCTTTCTATTAAGGGATTATGAAGCGAAAAAGCATTTTTTTTTGCGTCATCCAGATTGGTTGAATTATAAATTAAAAAAATTTTTGAAGTGTAAACTTCGAAATCAGATTTCTTTTTAATATGCAGCAAATCTATTATGGTTTCCTGGACGGTATGAGCGACATTGTCCGTCACCCCCGGCAAAAAGCCGATTTCAATAGCGAAATAAAAATGCCTGACTTTGGGAAATTTATTTATGGAGAATTCCTCCAGGATGGGGTTAGTCAAAACCCGAGCTATTTTGAGGATTTTGTCATTGGAAAACTTATGCGAAATTAGGTAAGAGTTGATAAAATCGGCTTTTCCCTTAGGCGTCACATATATCCGTGAAATCATATTGACATATTAATATATTTTAGCCTTAAAAACAAATATATTCATTGACAAAATAAAGATTTAGACCATACTCTTTTTGAACATGTTGTTCCACCCAGAAAGGATATTATCATGGCCATTGTATGGCAGAGAAAGTCCAGGTACGCCCTGGTCTCCTGCATTAACAATGGCCGTGGGGTCATTGTTGAGAAGGAGATTTGCCCGGAGAAAGTGAATTCGGAAAACGCGCACTGGGTCAACGAGACCAGTGTATATTTCCGCAGTAAACTCCGGGAGCTCGGAGTCCAGCTTGCGGAGCCGTACACGTTCGCCGTAAGGGGGGGGAAGGCAATACAGTGTTCTCCTTACGTGGGAAGGGATCTCGACGAAGTTTTCCGAAAGGACGAGGCCGGAGCCGAAACCCTAAGGAGCCTCGTCTCTACCATGAGAGGAATCTTGTCCCAGACAGGGCGGGAGGTTGGCATTGATGCCCGCCTGTCGAATTTCTGCCTGGGGCCGGACGGGAGAGTGTACTACGTGGACACTTTCCCTCCTCTCGTGAAGTACGAGGACGAGTTCATTGTACACTTCCCGAACCCGACCGAGGCGGAGGTAGTGGAACAGGAACTTCGCCGCAAATTCGACCCGCTCGGCGTCTTGCGACGGCTTCGTTTCAGCATTCTCGCTCAGGATGCCGGCGTCAGCGAAGCTGACATCCTCAAGGCGGTTGAAAGCGTGATGGGAGAAGCGTTCGGACAGAAAGTTCAAGGCTACTTCCGGACGCTTCCCGACAACCAGGACATCCAGGTCGCGCTTGCCAAGCTCGACTTGGAGGACCCGGACGCTATCCGTGAACTCGCCTTGCGGTTCATGCCACCGCAGAGCGGGGCGAGAATGAAATACTTCTCGCAGATTTTTGACCTCAGCAGTAATTTTTGTCCTCTTAAAATTACTGATGAGGAGCGAGTGAGCCGCATCCGCGACTTGTTCGCCGGAAAGTGATCAAGAGGAATGGGGGTACGGACGCAAGTCACGACCCCCTTTCGTTTTTTATGAGCTTTATATACATAGGATAATGGTCGGATGCTTTGTCGGCGGCGCGATTTTTGAAAACCTTGGCCTCTTTTAAGTATTTAAGGATGTTTTTTGAAAGAAAAGCGTAGTCAATTCTGACACTGGCCGAGTGGCTAACGTCTTTGTTTGACGGAGTGGGAGTAGACGCGGCAAAAGAGCGCTTCAGATAAAACATGGCGTCTTTAAACCCCGCCGAATTCAATTTTTTTATAACATCAAAACGCAGTTTACGAGTTCCGTATTTCGTGACACTATTTTTTTGGAACGCTTTCAGAATTTTTCTCCGGTTATACGGGTCGCGACATGACAACGAATTTAAATCTCCCATAATTACAGCCTGAGATAATTTTTGGGCGTGTTTCAGCAGTTCTTTTATTTCCAGAAGCCGGGCATCTTCCGATGCCGGGGAGAGATGAATAAAAAAAATGCTCAATCTTTTAAATGGGCCGCTTTTCACGGTTGCCTCTAGAGCAACGTGCCTGATTCCTTTTTTGATGACTTTAACCCCAATCGGTAATTTTGAAAATACGGCGATATTATATTTTGAGTTTGCCACAGCAAGATGGACAAATTTATACCCTAGATTGTTCGCGATTTTTCGGAAACGTCCCGATTTATTTTGCCATTTTACCGCCTCAAGAAGCCCACAGATGTCAGGATTAATCCCTTTTATTACTTTCAGGATATCATTTAGCCTTCCTTCGCCGCCGTTTAGAATATTATAATGAGAAATGCTCAATATTTCCTGTTTTGTCGTCTTTTTTAATAACATAAATATTTTACTTGTACTATTCTATATAAAATAAAAACTAAAGACAAATTTGAAAATTTTGCTATACTTTGATTATGAAAAATATTGTTACAATTGGCGGAGGGACAGGCAGCTATACCGTGCTTTCTGGGTTGAAAAATCTTCCGGATGTTTCTTTGACCGCGCTGGTTTCTATGTCAGATAACGGCGGATCCACGGGAGTATTGAGAGACGAACTAGGTGTATTACCTCCCGGAGATGTCAGGCAGTGCCTAGTCGCTTTAAGCGAGCACAGCGATATCGTGCGCAAGCTTATGAATTACCGGTTTAACGAAGGAACTTTAAAAGGGCATAATTTCGGCAATATATTTTTGGCGGCTTTGGAAAAAGTCACCGGTGATTTTGGAAAAGGAGTGGAAATTGCGTCGGAGATTCTGAAAGTCAATGGAAATGTCATACCTATAACGGGTAATAAGGCGGAATTATCCATAACGCTGTCAGATGGAAAGATATTGGAAGGCGAAAATAAAATTCAGGATGCCAACTTGCAGGATGCCGGCATAAAAGATATTTTTTATAAAAATGACGTGAGGCTGAATGAAAACGCGGAAAAAGCGATATTAAAAGCGGATTACATTATCCTCGGCCCTGGGAATTATTATTGTTCAATTGTTCCCAACCTCATCGTGAGCGGTTTTAAGGAAGCGATCATAGAAAGCAAGGCAAAAATTATATTGCCGGTTAACCTTACCAATAAATTAGGCCATACTACTCATTGGAAAGTCAGCAGTTATGTGAACAACGTGGAAAAATATCTCGGGAAATTAATTGATATTATTTTGGTTAATAATGAAAAACCGTCTGCTGAACAGATAGAGCGCTATAAATTATCAGAAGGCGACGGCGTGCTGGTGGAAGATGATTTCAAGGATAACCGCGTCATCAGGGACGCTTTACTGTCTCATGTCATGCCTCAGGCCATAATAGGAGACAAATCCCCGAATTTGCGGGGTTTTATTCGTCACGATTCGGAAAAATTAGCCAATTGCCTGAAAAAAATTATTAATTAAAATTTTCAACGGAACAATATGAAATACATTTTTGATTTTGATGATGTTTTGTTTCAAACCGGTAGACGTCGGTATGAACATATGTACCCCAGGTTGAAAAAAGCCGGAATATCAACTCATGACATAGATGAGTATTACCAAAAGGTACGTGGGGAGCTTTTTTCAATGAAAAAATTATTAGCTCATTTTTCTCTTAAGGAAGATTACTACGAAGAAATGATGCGTGAAATAGAGACTTTCAATAATGAGGAATTACTCAAAGAGATAAAAAAGTTAGGAAAATCAAACTGTTACATAATCAGTTACGGTGATACTGAATTTCAGCTAGATAAAATTAAAAGGACCGGCGTCGCTTCATTATTTTCCGAAATTATTGTGGTGCAGGAAAGTAAAAAGAAAATGGTGGAAAAAATCTGCACCAAACACAAGGACGAAAAGGTGTTTTTCATTGATGATAAGGCGGAAAATTTTAAAGACCTGGATTTTAAAAAATACCCTAATTTAAAAACAATCCTTTACACCGGACAAAATTTGGAGTCCTATCTCCAATAACGTTCCACGACATGATGCTCTTCCGGGCCGGTGCCGACATATATAATCTTGGCACCAAGCTCTTTTTCCAGGAATTTTACATAGTTTAGAGCTTCTTTCGGCAATTTTTTACCATAGTCGGACAACTCTTCTTTCCAAACAGGAAAATTTTTATAGACGCATTTTATTTTTGCCCGGGATAGATCAAATGGAGTTTTTTGTGTTCGGTGGCCGTTGATAAAATAATGCGTGCAAATTTTTATTTTCTTAAAGCCGTTCAATACATCCAACTTGGTCAATATCAGTTCCGCCGAATTGTTTATTTTTATCGCGTATTTTACCAGCGGGATATCCAGCCAGCCGGTCCGGCGCAAGCGTCCGGTCACGGCGCCGAATTCGCTACCCGCCTTTCGCAGCGCAACGCCCTGCTCGAATTCATCTTGGCTGTTTAAATCGGGTTCCGGGAATTTTTCTTTTTCATAAGCGGATTTTTCATCCCGGCACCAAATGGCGGATTTTATTCCGCCGAGCTCCGTCGGGAAAGGCCCCTCTCCAACCTTGGTCGTATAGGCCTTTAAAACGCCGATGGAAGGCCCAATAAGGGAAGGCGGGAGGCCGAGCCCGGTGCCGACTCCGCTCGCTATAGTGTGCGAGGAAGTCACGAAAGGGTAATTCCCGAAACGGACATCCAGCAGTGTCCCTTGCGCTCCTTCGGCAATGACCTTATGCCCGCCGGAGAGCGCAGCCTCCACGATTTCCGCCGATTGGATGACACGAAGCGAGCGCAAAAATTCAACGCCCTGGAAAAAATTCTTCTCGGATTCTCTCAATTCTTTATCTTTGGCTTTGTATTTAAAAACATTCAGCAGAGTTTTTTTATGCTCTCGGCTGAGCGCGGCGTATCTTTTTTTGAAATCATTTTGGAAAATATCCCCGACCCGGAGCGCCCTTCGCAAAGTAAGGTCGGTATAAGAGGGCGAGATTCCCCTGCCGGTAGAACCTATTTTCTTCCCGCCTTTTTGTTTTTCGGAAATTGAATCAAGCAGAATATGCGTGGGCATTGTCAAAATGGCATGCGGAGAAACAGACATCCTGTCCAAAAAAGAAACATATTTCGGTATTGTTCCGGTTTCCTGTAAAAATGCTCCCGGGTTAATGACCATACCGGCGCCCAAATGTATTTGCGCCTGGCCGAAAATTCCCGACGGAATTAATTTAAACACATAACACTTGCCGGCATGCCAGATGGTATGCCCGGCATTGTTTCCGCCCTGGAACCTGACAATCAAATCATTCTTGGATAAATTAGACGCAATGCGGGCAACGCCCTTTCCTTTTCCCTCATCTCCCCATTGCAAGCCGATAATAGGAGTAATTTTAGATTTATTTTTTCTTACGTTCTTTCTTGTCATCTTTTTTTGTAATTCGGCGCCGGACTGACCATAAAAATATCATGGACGTGGCTTTCGTTTAATCCGGCTGAGGTAATGGTGTAATAGGAAGCATTCCGCAGTTTTGAAATATTTTCCGCTCCCAGATAGCCCATACCCGCGCGAAGCCCTCCGACATATTGATGGATGATTTCGGACAGCGCGCCTTTATAAGAAACATGTCCGGAAACGCCCTCCGGAACCAGTTTCGTCAAATCATATTGGTCATCCTGGAAATAACGGTCTTTGGAGCCTCTTTGCATTGCGCCGAGCGAGCCCATGCCTCGGTATTTCTTGAATTTTTGGTCATTTATTGCGATAGTGTCTCCCGGGGATTCGTCCGTGCCGGCAAACATAGACCCGGACATGATTACATCGGCGCCGAAAGCCAAAGCCTTGACTGCGTCGCCGCTATGCTTGACGCCTCCGTCGGCGATGACCGGAATATTAAATTTCTTGCATGCTTGATAAACTGCAGAAATAGCCGAAAGCTGCGGCACACCGACGCCGGAAACGATGCGTGTCGTGCAGATTGAACCCGGACCAATGCCGACCTTGACGGCATTTGCCCCGGCTTTTATTAATGCCAATGCCGCTTCTTCTGTCGCAACATTACCGGCAATAATATCAAGTTTCGGATATGACCTGCGGATTTTTTGGACTACATCAAGTACGCCTTTTGAATGTCCATGAGCGGTATCTACGCAAATTACATCAACATCGGCTTTGACCAATGCTTCCACTTGCAGAAGAGCGTCGGCTCCCGTGCCGACAGCCGCTCCAACGCAGAGCCGGCCTAATTTATCTTTGGTTGCGTTCGGGTATTCTTTTGACTTAGCTATATCCCGATAAGTAATCAGCCCGACTAATTTATTATTTTTATCGACTAATGGAAGTTTTTCTATAGCATGCTTGTTGAATAAATTATTCGCCTCTTCTATGCTTGTATCTGGCCCGCCGGTTATCAATTTGGTAGTCATTATTTTTTTTATCGGGGTAGATTCGTCTTTTTGGAAGCGAAGGTCGCGGTTGGTGATAATCCCTGCCAAAAAGCCGTTTTTATCCAGGACCGGAAATCCGCCGAAATGATATTTTTTTTGTATAGCAAATACGTCGCCTACCGTCGCATCAATAGGAAGCGTGACCGGATTGGTAATCCGGCCTGCTTCATATCTTTTGACTTTTTCCACTTCCCGCGCCTGGTCGGCAATTGAAAGATTTTTATGGATAATGCCGATGCCTCCCTGCTCCGCCATAGCTATCGCCATTTTGGATTCGGTAACCGTATCCATGGCCGCGGACATGAATGGGATATGAAGATTTATGTTTTTTGTTAGCTTTGTTTTGGTTATTACATTTTTGGGTAGAACCTCGCTATAATCCGGCACGAGCAATATATCGTCAAAAGTCAGTCCCTGGCCCAAGTTTTTAGACATATAATTTTTTTGTTTATTTGTTTTGGACATACCACTTTATATCACATTAACTCTTTTTTGCCAAAAATCTATCCAGGCACCAGGAATCGTTCCCATAGAGAAATACGGAAATTACCGCCATTGAAAGCCCGAAATCGCGCACGCCAATGTCGTTATAGCCAACAGTAAATATGATGCCAAGCAAGTGAAATGCCAGCAGAAGTGCGGTTATTCGGGTAAAATATCCTGCCAGCAGGCAAAAACCGAATACAATTTCAAATGCGCCGTTGAAAAGAACCCAAGTCGCGGCGCTGAGTTGAGACAGGGATAAAACCCACTCCGGAATTAGCCCCACCCACATACTTGTGTGAAGCAGCTGCTGCGAGCCGAACCACAAAAATACCAGAGACAATCCTATCCGAAGGATTATCGGAGCGGAACTTTTCATTTTATTGAATATTGATTCATCAATCTCCATGTTCTCGTATTTATATGAGAATAATAGCACATTAGGAGCGTCCTGCGCGATGGGCGCGGCTCATACTGCCACCACCATAGACATCATTTTCGCGATCAGGTTTTTGGACCTTTGGACTTTTCCTGGAGTCGGTCAATTTTCCCCTGGCAGTTAAACCTTCTTGTCTGGCTAGCTCTACTTCCGATAAAGAAAGTTCATAAACTTCTGCGATAGCCTGAAGTTTGCTCTCCTCGGGGAAATGCGGGTCATATCTATGGCTCCATTGTGTCACCGAAGTTTTGCCGACCTTATATCCCAAAATTTTTGACAATTCCTCGGCTATTTGTGGTTCTGTTTTACGCAGCTCTGCTTTACGTCTTTGCAACAAATCTGCCAAGGCGTCTTCTCTAAGAATCTTTTCTGGAACTTTTTGAATTTCTGTTGGTATATTATTTGGTTTTCCTAATTGTTCCCCCATAGTTTTATTATAGCAAAAATTTTATCTATACGTATTTATATACGTATACGAATACGTATATTTTTTTACGCCAATTTGCTGCCCAAATCCACCGAATCGGTTTTCGGCTCAATCAGGATCCAGCCGCCTCCCAAATTATTCCTGAAACCCAAAGTCAAAACTTCGGAAAGGAAGGGTCCGACTTTTTTCGGAGAGAAATTCACCACGCAGCAGACGAAAGAATTCAGAAGTTCTTCTTTGGTGTGTGCTCCGACCGCCTGCACACTGGAATTTTTCACCCCTATTTCCGGGCCAAAATCAATTTTGAGCTTATAGGCAGGCTTGTGGGCTTCGGGAAAATCTGAAATTTCAACAATTTTCCCAACCCGTATATCCACCTTTGTAAAATCTTCGTAAGTTATTTGCGGCATAAAATAAGTATCATTTACTTTAATATTCAATAGTTATTGGGAATGAAATAGATGCATCAAATTCTCGCATATCAGAAGGGTTGTCCTTTTTGAGTATTAAAGTAGCCGGACCGATATAATCTATCGGTGCTTTGACTTCACTTTTAAAAGGCACAAAGTCGGTCGTCATCCATTCTCCCTGTGCGGTAGCATAAGTTTCTACCAACATATTGCCGTTTTTATCCAGAAGCGTAATAGGAAAAGATGCCTCAAAAAACCAATTCCCGCGGGCTTTACCTATTACGCTGAATTCTTTCCCTGTAACCGCTCCTGGGAACGGAAGCTCAACAATAATTAAATCAGTCGTTGCATTGTTATATGTTATTTTCTGTAAATTTTGGTCCAAATTCTGCGCAGGCATCTTGCCGGCGGGAACCGGGTTTTTAAAATAAAAAGCAAAGTACCCTATCCCTATTACCAATACGCCTACCGCTATAATTATTTTTATTTTCATAAGCATATTAAAGTATACCAAAATCTAGATTTTTATGAAAATTTATGCTATAAATTAAGTGTTTTTAGGATTTTGGGAGTCAGATACAATAAATTGGGAGATCGTCTAACGGTAGGACAGCGGCCTTTGAAGCCGTGAATCTTGGTTCGATTCCAAGTCTCCCAGCTCGTAATTTAAAATTTATGAAGAAAAAAAACAGAAACAAAAAAGAAGATACAGGATTCATTCGTTTCATGAAAGTTGTAAATCCAAAACTTGATCCGATTCTCATGATACTAAAAGCATTATTACTTGCAGAATATTACATAGATCAGATAATTTCATTAGAAATTCCGAGAGGAGATATCTTATTAGATAATAATTTTACATTTAGTCAGAAGTTAATTATGGTAAAAGCATTAAACGTTATGGATAATAGTTTATGGGATTCTATAAATGCATTAAATAAATTAAGAAATAGAGGTGCACATGATATGGAATATAAAATTTCTGAAACTGATATTGATAAAATAGGTTTTCCTCAAGGCAAAACTTATACAGAGTTAAAAGAAAAGCAATCTTTAGACAAGAAAACCTTACTTCATCTTACTCTAATTAGTACCATATCCCCTTTGGACGGACTTTTCAGGCACATAATCCAAGGTCATCGTCAGGTAAAAAACATAAAAAATAAATAATCTCTACTCCTTAATAAATAAAATTGGTATAATAGCGGAATGTGGTTTTATGCGGCACTTTTAATGTCTTTACTTACGGGTATTTATGTTGTTATAAGTAAACACACTATAAAAAACATGGACCCGGTAATTTTTTATTGGGTTATAATTACGGCGTCAACTCCATTTGTTTTTATGTTTGCTTGGAAAAACGGCATACCTACTCTGGATTATATGTTTTTTATTGGGGTATTTGGATCAGCAATATTTTATACGGCATCAAAAATCATTTTTTGGAAAACGATTAAAAACTCCTTACTCTCGGAGATTTATCCTCTTATTTCTATTGGTCCCATTTTTACCTTAATATTATCAATAATAATTCTTTCGGAGAAAGTGTCACTTTATGCTTTTTTAGGAAGCGGCATTACTCTTTTAGGAATTTATATTCTTAATGTTAGTTCAGCTCGTGAAGGATTGTTGAAACCATTTAAAGTTCTTTACCAAAACAAACTGGCCTTTTTAATGATGGTCTCAATCTTTATTGGTAGCGTTGTTTCCATTTTTGATAAAATTGCCATTAACCACACCTTTTCGCAAAATTTTCTATTTGTTGTTTTAGTTGAAGATTTAATAATTATTTTAGGACTTTTACCGTGGATGTTGAAAAAAAAGAAAATAGTCATCCAAGAAATTATAACTAATGGGAAATTAATTTTATTATTGGCTGTGATTTTTTCTGCAAGCAATATCGTGGGATTTTTTGCTTTGGCGAATGGAAATCCAGGTCTTGTTTCTTCTGTTTTTAGAACGCAGGTATTTTTTGTTTTCTTGTTTGGTTATTTCTTCCTGAAAGACCGTCCAAAACTAGAAGCAATAATAGGAACCATCATTATGATTCTGGGCTTGGTAGTTCTCAAATTAGGTTCCTAAATCTTCCACAACTGAAACTTTCGGGTTAGTTCGCTTATTTCCGCAATCGGGCCGAACATGCAAATGCCGTAATATTCAAGCTCCGCTTCTGGAATTTCTTTAGTTCGGTTAATTTGGTCTATATATGTTCCCTCTTGCATAGTGCTGGTAAAGTCTACTACACGAATCCCTTTCTCCAGTGCGGCTTTTCTAGCGGTTCTTATTTGATTTGAATTATCTGCCCGAAGAATTACATAACTATTTTTTGATAAATTATTATGATGATTTCCATCTTTATCAATGTAATCAATAAATCCCATTAATTCTTTCTCTTCCGGAATCGCGCTCGCGCCAAGGCCGACAGACATGTGCGCAAGGGCATTTACAACCTTGCCCAGTTCGGCTTTTTTGTTTAAAACTGCCACGAATTTATGGGTGGTTACATCCTGGTTGCTCATATATAGTAGTTATTCTTTGCTTATTATCTTCACCAGCGCCAATTCCAGCGGCAACTCGGCGATAAATGCGTTATCCATATTTTGATACGCTTCAAGAAGAACAGCGAGTGCTCCCGAGCGAAGTAGTCCATCCTTATCTTTTTTTACTAAACCCTGTAAGAATTCCAAATCCGTCTCGCTCAAATCCTCGGCCATTTCATTTTGCAATTTCGGCGCATAACGCAAAACTATCGCGATGCGAAATTTTTGAATAATGAGTTTGAAATATAATTTCATATCCAGATTCGCCTCGGCTGCTTTTCGCACAACTCCAATTCCTTTTTCCAGATTTTTCTCGGCAATAGCAGAAATGAAATCGTTTACCAGGGTCGTTTTCGGCGCCCCGGTTATTTTTTCCACATCTTCCCTTTTGATTTTCTTGCTTTTGCTAAAATTCAAAACTTTTTGAAGTTCGCCCAGCGCGTCGCGAAATGACCCATTTGCTAAAATAGCCAGAAGTTCAGCCGAACCGGCATCCAAATCAAAACCTTCTTTTTTAGCCACATCCAGCACCATCTTCTTGCATACCGTGTCGGAAGCTTTTTTGAAAGTAAAAACCTGGCAGCGGGAGATTATCGTTTCCGGCACTTTATGAAATTCTGTAGTTGCCAAAATGAAAATCACATGCTTCGGCGGCTCTTCCAGGGTTTTAAGCAGCGCTCCCCAGGCATCCTTGGAGAGCATATGCACCTCGTCTATTATGTAAACTTTATATTTTGAATCAAAGGGTGATACCCGTACGCCGTCTCTTAATTCTTTTATGTCCTCAATCCCCCGGTTGGAAGCGGCGTCTATCTCGTAGAGATCATTGACTGATACGCCGATATCGGCGGCAAAAATCCTGGCAACGGTCGTCTTGCCTGTCCCCCGCGAACCGACGAAAAGATACGCATGCGAAACTTTATTGGTCTCTACCGAACTCTCTAAGACCTTCACAATATGGTCCTGCCCCAGGACTTCCTTGAAGCTTTTCGGCCGGTATTTGCGATATAAAGCTAAGTCGTGCATGGAATAACTATATCAAATTTTTCTTAAAAAATCATTAGTTATATCTTCCACTTGGGTAGCGTTTTCTGCTTCCATTAATTTCATACGAAATTCTTTTGCACCATTAAAACCATTCACATATGCCTTATAATGTTTTTTCATAACTGCAAAATTTTTGTGGCCAGTCAAAAGTTTCTCAAAAAGCTTGGTGTGCTCTATCATGATAAGTAATTTTTCCTGAATACTTATCCCAGCCCCAGATTCGCTTTTTTTGCTAAAGGCAACACACTCGCTTCGCTCGGCACTATTCCGGCTCTGTGTTGCGAGAGAAAATATTTTTTTAAATTTACTTAAAATTTGTGATTTTTTTACTAGCGAATCTGAAGCGGGATGCTCAATTTGGCAGTTGCGCTTTATGCAAGCCAAATTGGCAAACAGCCACGGATTGCCAAAAATAGCTCTGCCCAGCATAATTCCATCGCAACTGGTTTCTTTTATTTTTTGTTTCGCATCTTCTAAATCCAAAACATCCCCATTGCCTAAAATTAAAGTTTCTTTTCCCATCTCATCGCGAATCTCCACTATTCTTTTCATTAAATTCCAATGCGCCGGAACATCGGACATTTCTTTACGGGTGCGTAAATGGATAATCAATGCCGCTATATCCTCAGAGAGAAGTTCGCGAATCCACCCGGAAGACGCACTGCCAATTTCGTTGTGATTATATCCGATGCGGGTTTTGACCGACACAGGCAGTCCGCCCGCGCCCTCCTTGGCCGCGCGGATTATCTTCCGTGCCATTTTTGGGTTTTTCATCATCGCCGCGCCGGCACATTGTTTCTCTATCGTTTTATCCGGACAGCCCATATTTATATCTATGCCGTCAAAACCGAGCTTTTTGCACAAGGCCGAAGCGATTCTGATATTTTCCGGTTTCCCGCCAAAGATTTGCGCGACAATCGGCCGTTCGTTTTCAGAATATTTTAAATCAATTAAAAGTTTTTCTCTTGCTTCTGGGTGCGCTAGTCCGTCAGCGGAAACAAACTCGGTATAGAATACATCCGGCCCGCCGCCTACTCCGCCGTGACATGAGTATTTAGCGATTATTTGACGAAAAGCGCAATCGGTGACATCTGCCATTGGCGCCAGGCAAAAAATTGGTTTTTTGAGTTTTTGCCAGAAATTAGGGGGAGAATTTATCATAAACTTTATTTCCAAACCGTAAATCAATATATTGAAGAGAAGAATATTTATTTTTAAATTGCGATTGCAGAGGCTCGGTGGTTAATGCCGCTTCCAGATTTTCCGCGACGTTCTGGAAATCAGAATCCGTCTTGAGGATTATTTTTGGTTCTGTTGCCGAGAAAACCCCCTTAGAAAGGAATATTTCTATGTTTCCATCATCTGTTATATATGTCGCCACCGGCTTCAACCCGATGCCGATAAGAATATCTTTGAATGAAACCAACCGTTTGAAATTTTGCTTAAAAAAATAAGACCCGAATGGCTCGCCCGTTAGGCTATGCCCTAAGGGATTGTCAATATTTATATCTGCCGAACCATAAAATTTAAAATAAACTTCGCCGGAGAAATATGGCGCTTCATCGAAAATATAGCCGTCTTCATCCAAAAAATAGCATTTTGGATTCTCTGTTTCTGTTTGTAGCAGAACGGCGCCGCACCACATGAACTTCGCTACCCGTTCGGTTAGAAATACTTCCAGAATTTTATTATTTTTAATCGACAGGCTTATGTCTTTGAGTCTTTTGAACTTATTCCATAATTCGTTTTTTATATTATCCCCAGGATAATATAAAATATTTGTCCTGGAAAAAAACCATAGATATTCCCCTGCAATCTGCTGTTCGACTACTTCTTTGATTGTTCCGGCGTCTACGACTTTATTGCCGACAATCTGCACTTCACTGATATTCAAACTGTCAAGGTGGGAAAGATAAGCCAATAAAGCAAGAATTGCCAAAAGTCCGAGCAAAAAAATAAAAATTTTACCCCAAACAGCCTTTTGCCTGTGTCTTTTTAATTCCAAAAGGCGCGGAGAATTTAAAACATTTCTATTCATAATCTTATTTTATTGATTCTTTCCCGCCCATATATTTACGCAGAACTTCCGGGATTTTCACGGAACCGTCAGCCTGCTGATTGTTTTCCAAGATAGCTTCAATAATTCTTGGAGTGGCTATGGCTGTGTTATTTAAAGAGTGGGTATATTTTAATTTTCCGTCAGCGTCTTTATATTTAATATTCAAACGCCTGGTTTGAAAATCGTGGAAATAGGATGCGGAATGTGTCTCTCGGTATCTGTTTTGTGAAGGCACCCAAACCTCAATATCATATTTTTTCACTTGACCTAACCCTAAATCCCCTCCACAATTGGCCACTATATGATAAGGAAGGTTGAGTGATTGAAGCAAATCTTCCACATTTTTAGTAATTTCTTCATGGAATTTAACGCTTTCTTCATGGCTGGCTTCACACAATACTACTTGTTCTAGTTTATAGAATTCATGCACCCGGAAGAATCCTTTCATATCTTTTCCGTGCGAACCCGCTTCTCGACGGAAACAAGTAGAAAAAGAAACGAATTTTACCGGTAATTTTGTTTTGTCGATGACTTCATTACTGTAATAAGACATGGTGGCAACTTCCCCTGTACCGGCAAAATAGTCTCCATCTTGATTTTTATATAAATCATCTTCTCCGCCCGGAATATACCCTGTACCTACCAGGGCTTGCTTTCTCACTAAGGACGGCACAATCATCGGTATAAATCCTTTTCTCACTAAATTATCCAAAAAGAATTGCCAAAGAGCAAAAGCCAGGAGTGCTCCTTCGTTTTTTAAAAAATAACCCCGAAAACCGGAGACCTTTGTGCCACGTTCAAAATCCGCTAAATCAAGCTTGCTCATGAGGTTTATTTGGTCTTTTAGTTCAAAATCAAAAACAGGTTTTTCACCCCAGACTTTTATTTCCTTATTATCGGCGTCACTATTGCCTTCGGGCACGGAAATATCCGGCACATTGGGAACCTGCAGCATTGCTTTCTGCCATTCTTCGGTCGTCGTTTTTAGTTTTTCTTCTTTTTTCCTAATCTCTTCTTTGACTGCGCGCATTTCTTCAATAAGCTGAATTTTTAATTTAGTGTCTTGGTCGCGCGCGATGTCATTCGATACCTTGTTGACCTCACTGCGGAGTTCTTCTACTTCTTTAAGCTGTTTTAGGCGTTCGTCGTCAATAGCAATAAGAGCGTCAATGTCTATATTGATATGCTTTTTTTTCGCGCCGGCCTGCACGATATCTTTGTTTTCGCGAATGAATTTGATGTCTAGCATGGTATGATTATATCATGGAAATCAAAAAACTACCAAAAAATAAATTTCCAAAAGCGCTTTTGGAAATTCCTCAACCGCCCGAAGACCTATGGATTATAGGAGAATTGCCTCCGGAAAATTTAATTTATCTTTGCATTGTCGGTTCGCGCAAATTCACTTCCTATGGACGAGAAGCTTGTGAAAAAATAATCGCGGGGCTCAAAAGTTATCCGATAGTGATAGTTTCCGGCCTGGCGATGGGTATTGACGCTATCGCCCACAAAAAAGCTTTGTCGGTAGGATTAAAAGTTCTAGTCTTCCCGGGTTCAGGATTATCGCGCGAAGCAATGTATCCGAAAACAAACGCCAAATTGGCGGAAGAAATTATTAAAAACGGCGGCTGCCTGATATCGGAATTCGAGCCTGAATTCAAAGCAACTCTCTGGGGTTTTGGAAAAAGAAACAGGCTGATGGCCGGTATTTCTAAAGCAACCCTGATTATAGAAGCCGAAGAAAGGTCCGGTACTCTTATTACTGCCCGCCTGACGACGGAATATAACAGAGACTTATTGGTTGTGCCCGGGTCAATTTTCTCTCCGAATTCAAAAGGCACAAATAGATTGCTCCACCAGGGCGCCACGCCTGTCACTTGCGCGGAAGATGTTTTGGAAGCATTGGGTTTTGAATTGGATAAAGACGAGAAAAAACAGGCAAAATTATTTTTTGATTTATTGCCTGAAGAAAAAATAGTTATGGAAATACTGCGTAACCCGACTTCCCGGGACGATTTAATCCGCGCGATAAAAATGCCTACGCCAACCGCCAACGCGCTCCTGTCGGTCATGGAAATCAAGGGACTGATCAAGGAAGAAATGGGAGAAATTCGCGTGAGTTTTTAAATTGAAAAGTTGCATTGAAAAACTATTTCGTGTAATACTGATGATTAATGAAACTTTTAATTGTTGAATCGCCGTCAAAAGCAAAAACTATCGAGAAGTATCTTGAAGGCGAATACACCGTGCGCGCATCTGTCGGGCATATCCGCGATTTGCCAAAATCAAACAAGAAAGCTATAGACATAGAAGCAGGTTTTGTTCCACATTACGAAATTTCCAAAGGCAAGGAAAAAATCGTGCATGAACTCCGGGGACTGGCAGAAAAAGCAAAAGAAATACTCCTGGCGACAGATCCAGACCGCGAGGGAGAGGCTATCGCCTGGCACATAGAAACATTGCTTAATGAAGACAAAAAAATAAAGGCGCCAATAAAAAGAGTCACTTTTCATGAAATTACCAAAGAAGCGGTGGAAGAGGCGCTAAAAAATCCGAGAAAGATTGACACGGCTCTCCGCAAGGCCCAAGAGGCCCGCAGAGTGCTAGACAGGCTTGTAGGTTATGATTTATCAGGTCTTATTTGGAAAAAAGTCCGATATGGACTCTCGGCTGGCCGCGTTCAATCCCCCGCACTCCGCATTATAATGGAGCGAGAGCGAGAGATTCGAGCTTTTATTCCCGAAAAATTTTGGCGGATATTGGGAATGTTTGATACGAAAAGGAAAGAAAAAATTACTTTGGAATGTTCCGAAGAGCCCAGAAATGAAAAATTGGTGGAAAAAATACTTGAACTCGGTAAAAAAGGAAACTGGCTAGTGAAAGACGTAAAAGAATCCGAACAGAAACGTTCACCTCGCGCCCCTTTCACCACTTCTACGCTACAACAAACAGCCAGTTCACGTCTTGGATATTCTCCTTCACGCACGATGCAAATAGCCCAAAAACTTTATGAAGCCGGGCACATTACTTATATGCGAACCGACAGCACGAATCTTTCAACTATTGCCCAAAGCCAAATTATTTCATTTATAAAAAAAGAGTACGGGGATAACTACGCCGAAGCCAAGATTTATAAAACCAAGTCAAAAAATGCGCAGGAGGCGCATGAAGCTATTCGCCCGACACATATAGATAAACTTCACACGGGCAACAATGACCAAGACAGGCTCTACCATCTTATTTGGGAACGCGCCGTGTCATCGCAAATGTCGGATGCGAAATTACTTAAAACAAAAATTACAGCAATCGTGGAAGGACATAGTGAATTGCCTGATTTTGCGGCGACTGGCTCTCGGTTGCTTTTCCCCGGATGGCTAAAAGTGGAGACTGGCGCACGGGGTGAAGATGTTGAATTACCCAAATGCAGTGTTGGGGAAAAATTAAAATTATTAAACTTAAGTAGTGAAGAAAAATTCACCGAACCGCCGGGCCGTTATAGCGAAGCGGGACTAATCAAGGAACTTGAACAGAGAGGCATTGGTCGACCGTCAACTTACGCATCCATAATGCGAACAATCGAAGAACGAGGGTATGTGAATAAAAACGGCAAGACATTATTCCCAACCGACACAGGTGAAGTGGTATCCGACTTTTTAGAAAAACATTTTACTAATTATATTTCCGATACATTTACCGCCGAAATGGAAGACGAGCTGGATGAAATTTCCCGGGGGGAGCGCGAATATGAAAAAACCTTGAAAGATTTTTATCTGCCATTTTCCAAAGACGTGAAATCTAAAGAAAAATTGGAAAAAGCGACAAATTTAGGTGATGCTCCAGAAAATATTAAATGCCCGAAATGCGGCAGTCCAATGATTATCAAGCTTTCCCGCGGGGGCAAATTTTATTCCTGCTCCAAATATCCGGAATGCGACGGCGCATTGATGCTCGACGGAACGGAATTAAAAGGTCCGGAAGAAACCGGTGAAGACTGCCCGGAGTGCGCCGCGCCCGCCGTAGCTTTAGCGTTGGCTGGGGGGAAAAGAAAAAAAGATATGGGTGGTAAACTTGTTATCAAAGAAAGACGCGACGGCACCGGAACTTTTATTTCTTGTTCACGCTATCCGAAATGCAAATTTATAAAAAAAGACGAAGCCGAAGAAGCCCGGAAAAGAACCGGAGTTGTTTGCCCCGTCTGTAAAAAAGGAGATATTTCGGAACGCCGGGGAAGATTCGGAATATTCTATTCTTGTTCAAATTATCCGGATTGCAAATTTGCGATTAAGGCAAAACCAACAGGTAGAACATGCGAAAAATGCGGAAGTTTGATGATGGAAGGCACCAAAACCATCCCTGAACGCTGTTCAAACAAAGTCTGCCTGATGCATAATCCTCATAAAATACCAAAAATAGAAACGTAAATTACGTTTTTCCAAGTTTTATATAAATGCTATAATCCTCTAATGCCAAATGTTCAGGAGATAATAAGTAACATAGCGGGTGGTATAAGCAAAAAAGAGGAAGAACTTACAAATAAAGCCTATAATTTTGCGGAGAAAGCGCATGCCGAACAAAAAAGGATGAATGGAGACCCATATTTCATCCATGTCTTTGAAACCGCAAAAATCCTAGCTCAGCTTGGAATGGACGCGAAAACTATTGCCGCCGGATTGTTGCACGACGTCTTAGAAGACACAAAAATAACGGGGGAAGAAATAAAAAAAGAATTTGGCGACGACATCTTGTTTTTAATAAGGGGAGTAACCAAGCTTGGAACTTTGAAATATCGGGGGCACGAAAGGCATGTGGAAAGCCTGCGGAAATTTTTTATTGCGATGGCGAATGATTTGCGGGTAGTTATTATAAAATTTGCCGACCGACTGCATAATTTGCGCACTTTGGAATTTTTGCGTGAAGACAAAAGGGATAGGATAGCTGTTGAATCGATTGAAGTCTACGCGCCACTGGCTAATCGTCTCGGTATGGGAAAACTTAAAGGCGAGATAGAAGACGCAGCTTTTCCTTACGCTTACCCGGAAGAATACGCGCAAGTGGAGGAAATAATCAAGGAAAAAAAAGACAGTTATCAGAAAAATCTTACCGAGGTCCGGATGGAACTTGAAAAAGAATTAAAGAAAAATAAAATAAAATTCGTTGAAATTGATTACCGGATAAAGCATAAATATAGCTTGTATAAAAAGCTTTTAAAATATGACATGGACATAGAAAAAATTTATGATATCGTGGCGCTTCGTGTCGTCGTTGACACTGTAGAAGAATGCTATAGGGTTTTAGGACTGGTGCATTCTATCTGGAATCCCCTGCCGGGCAGAATTAAGGATTATATCGCCGTTCCGAAGCCGAACGGTTACCGTTCTATTCACACGACTATTTTTACGGGATTGGGAAGAGTTGCGGAAATTCAAATAAAAACAAAAGAAATGCACGCGGAAGCGGCTTATGGCATTGCTGCGCATTTTGCTTACAAAGAGCAAGGCAATAAAAAAATCAAAGATGATAAAAATAAATTCAAGTGGATTGAGGAATTGAAAGAATTAAACTATACCCCCGGCGATCCGAAAAAATTTATTGACCACTTGAAAATGGATTTCTTCAATGACCGTATTTTTATTTTTACCCCCAAGGGAGATGTCATCGATTTACCCGAGGATTCAACTCCGCTTGATTTTGCCTATTCCATACATTCCGATATCGGAGACCATACTTTTGGAGCTAAAATAAACAGCAAAATGTTGCCGATTTTTTCAAAATTAAAGAACGGAGATATCGTGGAAATAATAACCAAAAAGAATTCACGACCATCCAGTAAATGGCTTGAATATGTCAAAACATCCATTGCTAAAAAACATATAAGATCATATTTGGAAAAGAATAGTCTTTTAGCAAAACTTAAATCCTTCGGCCGTTCCTAAACGCTAAAATTAGAGATATTGTATAAATCAGTGTCATCTTTTTGGGTTTCTTCTTTTGTCCGGTCGTCAATCGCTTCCGCTGCCTGTTCTGTTTCCGAATTATTTTGAGAAATGTGCTTCTCAAGCATCTCAGTCGGCTTTTTTTCAATTCCTGACTTATGTATTAAATCCAAAATCGTCCGCAGGTCTTCGGTGGAAAAAAAATCAATCTTAATCTGCCCGCCTAATTCTTTCCTGTCTATATGCACCCGGGTGCCCAATTTTTCTTGAAACTCTTCTTCCAGCTCGGTAATCTCCGGGTCCGGCATGAACTCTTTCTTGCGCACACGGTCATAGGCGATTTTTCTGGCTAATCTTTCCGCTTCGCGCACGGTAATTTTCTTATATAAAATTTCTTTAAACAAAACCAGCTGTTCTTCCGGATGGTCGGCAAGCATTAGAATCGGCCGGGTATGCCCTTCGGTTATTTTTCCTTCGGATAAAGCATTCAAAATTTCTTCCGGCAGGGTTAAAATACGTAAAGAATTGGAAACATATTCCCTGCTTCTGCCCATTTTTTTCGCAATTTCATTATGGGTGAATTTAAATTCGCTGACTAACCGGAAAAAAGCCCGCGCGCGGTCAACGGCATTCAAATCTTCCCGCTGTAGATTTTCAATAATGGCAAGCTCCAGCTTCATTATGGCCGTGTCTCCGGTGCGGATGATAACCGGCACTTGCAAGACCAGGGCAAGCTTGGCAGCCCTGAGTCTTCGTTCTCCGGCGATTAATTCATATTCCGTCACAAGCCCGCCTCCTTCTTTTTCCACTTCTACCCGGGAAACGGTAAGCGGCTGGAGCACTCCATACTGCTTTATAGAGTCGGCCAAATCCTGCAATCGCGCCTCGTCGAAATCCCGCCTTGGCTGAAGAGGGTTTGGTTTTATTTTATCGGTGTCAATCCAAAAAATTGAGTTGGAATAAGTATTGGACATGCTTTTATTTTAGCACACTTCTAAAAAATAAAAATCTATACTCGTGTTCATATCAAGTGAAAAAATGTTCTGTGCCCAGGGAGAGAATCGAACTCTCATGATGTTGCCATCAATAGATTTTGAGTCTATCGCGTCTACCAATTCCGCCACCTGGGCATATTGGAATAATACTTTAATTGCTGGTGAAAATCAATTTATCCACAAGATAACTTGCATTATATCATATATGAGATATAATTTAATACATGAAAAACACCCAACAGAAACAAATAGGGATTTTTATTAAAAGCCTTCGTGAACAAAGAGGAATGACCCAAGAAGACTTTGCCAAAATGCTCAATACTTCCCAGAGCTCAATACCCAGAATGGAAAAGGGTGAGCAGAATTTCACTACCGAACTTTTAACAAAAATAAGCAATGTTTTGGGTCATAAGATAGTTTCCATAAATGATTCCATTGACTTTGAAGTGAACGGCGGAAAGAAGTTGCATGGAACCATTAAGACCAATTTTTCCAAGAATGGCTCCGTCGGGCTTTTATGCGCTTCCCTTTTAAACAGAGGAACAACAACTTTGCACGGTATCGCTCGTATTGAAGAAGTAAATAGAGTAATTGAAATTCTGGAGAGTATCGGCGTGAAGGTCGTGCGGCAAGGCCCAAATACCGTAGTAATCACTCCGCCAAAAAATTTTAATTTGAGAAGTATAAATATTGAATCCGCTATCAAAACCCGCTCTGTGGTAATGCTGATAGGTCCGCTTATTCATATGCTTTCCTCTTTTTCTCTGCCTCATGCACAGGGGTGCACTTTAGGCAGGCGTACCATTGCCGCCCATACCTATGCGCTTGAGGAGTTGGGAATAAAAATAAAAACAGTATCTAAAGATTACGAAATAAGCTCCAAAAAATTGAAACCGGCAAATATTGTAATGTATGAATCCGGCGATACAGCCTGCGAGAATGTTCTCTCCGCGGCGGCATTGATTCCAGGTAAGACCGTTATCTCCTTCGCAAGCGCAAACTATATGGTTCAGGAAATATGTTTCTTTTTGGAAACTCTCGGGGTAAAAATTGATGGCATCGGTACTTCAACGCTCACTATTCACGGAATAAAAGAAATAAATAAAAACATTGAGTATTGGAATAGTGAAGACCCTATTGAATCCATGATGTTTATCTCGGCCTGTATCGTCACTGATTCAAAACTCACTATTACAAGGTGTCCGATTGATTTTCTCGCCCTGGAACTTGAAAAATTAAAGAGGATGAATTTAAAATATAAAATTTTGAAAAATTATTATTCATATAACGGACGTACTAAACTTGCCGATATTGAAATCTTTCCAAGCAAGTTGCAAGCATTATCGGATAAAATTCATTCCAATCCTTACCCGGGAATAAACATAGATAACCTTCCTTTCTTTGTGCCTATCGCCATCCGTGCTACTGGACAAACAATGATTCATGATTGGGTTTATGAGAATCGCGCGATATATTTTACCGAACTTAACCGCTTGGGAGCAAACATCACCCTTGCTGACCCTCACCGAGTTTATATTCAAGGCGGAACGCCGCTCAAGCCCGCGCAGGTAGTCTGCCCACCGGCTTTACGTCCGTCAATGGTAATTTTTATTTCAATGCTTGCCGCTCCCGGCACTTCCATTCTCCGCAATGTTTATATGATTAACCGCGGCTATGAAGAAATAGCTGAACGTTTAAATTCTATCGGCGCGGATATTAAAATTTTAAAATGAGAAAAAAGATAATTGTCATCTTGGGCCAGACGGCGACCGGAAAAAGCAATCTGGCGGTAAAAATTGCCAAAAAAGTAAATGGTGAGATAATTTCCGCAGATTCCAGGCAGGTCTATAAAGGTCTTGATATTGGCACAGGCAAAATCAGCAAGAAAGAAATGAAGAGAATTCCGCATCACTTGCTGAATGTAGTAAATCCTAAAAAGAAATTTACCGTAGTAGATTATAAAATACTGGCCGAAGAAAAAATAAAAGAAATTATCAAAAGAGGTAAAATCCCGGTTATTTGCGGCGGCGCGGGATTTTATATTGACACTATAACCAAAGGAAGTGTTTTTCCCGAAGTCCCGCCGAATATAAAATTACGCAGAGAACTTACTAAAAAATCTGCGATAGCATTATTCTTAGTATTAAAAAAATTAGACTCTAGCCGCGCGAAGAATATAGATAAAAACAACAAAGTCAGATTAATCAGGGCGATTGAAATAGCAAAAGCTCTTGGTAAAGTTCCTAAAATTACAGAAGTTAAACCTATGTATAAATTTACAAAAATTGGCTTATATTTACCGCATAACAAGTTAAAAAAGAAAATAGAGCAGAGAGTTCGGAAAATGTTTCAGGATGGATTATTAAATGAAATTAAAAAATTAAAAAAATCCGGCGTGTCCAGCAAGCGCCTGAAAGAATTCGGCTTTGAATATGACAATCCGACTCCGGAAAAAGTAATAAAAGAAACCTTGAAATACGCCAAGCGCCAGATGACCTGGTTCAAGCGCGACAAAGAGATAAAATGGCTTGACGCGTCAAAAGCTGGTATAATAAAAGAATTATGAAAACAATAATACATTTTGTTGTTTCGGCTCTCGCCATATTAATAACCGCTTATCTTTTGCCCGGAGTGCATGTGAGCGGCCTGTTCGCGGCGCTGGTTCTGGCAGTGGTCTTGGGCGCCATTAACGCCATTTTGCGCCCGATACTCATATTTCTGACTTTGCCTCTTACCATTATGACGCTTGGGCTTTTTGTTTTAGTTATTAACGCGCTTCTTGTCCTTCTCGCGAGCTACATTGTGCCCGGTTTTATAGTAGATAGTTTCTGGTCGGCATTCCTATTCGGCATCGTGCTGGCAATCGTAAGCTGGGTCCTGCAAATATTTGAGAAAGATAATTAGTTTTTATTAAAAGATTTAATCCACCATTTTTTGATAAACGGTAAAGATTGCACGGAAAGAAAATAACCGATAGCCGGCACAAGGGCATTTAAGAAATAATTTCCTGAACCAATAAAATATAAAACAAAAACTGCCAACACATAAATAACCGCCGAAATCAAAAATATTCTGAAATAGCTTGTCTCCCAGGCCTTATCCGCTTCCACTCTCAAATTCCTCTCCTTTATGAGTTTAATTTCTTTTTCGAGGTTTTTGACTCTTTCTTCCATCTAATTTCCGGACAATAAACTACCTAGACTTCTTTCTATTCTTTTAAGTTCCTCAATTTTGTTTGCAGCTTGATCGAGTGGAATAATCGCTGGACCAGTCTGTCTTGCCATATATACTTCAGAAGTTTTGTATTTTTCTAGCTCCGATATCACGGTTTGAACAAATGTATGTGCTTCTGACCATTCAGCTGGATTGGTAAATTTCTCTCTTACGGTCCTGCCTAAAAGTACCGGATTTGAACCTGCCTGAGCCATAACCTCGCGAAATCTTTGATAGAAAGGATTTTTCATAAACTCAGGAAGTTCCGGCGCCAGCGTCTCCGCGCCGCGCTGCGGTAAGGCAGAAATCTTTTGTCCTGCATCTGTTTTTATTGGTGTAAGTTTAAAATCTTCAACACCCATGTTTTTATTATATCATTTATTAGTAATAAATTAAAGATGTAATATATGCGGACTTTCAAATCCTGGACTGAAACACTATACAAACAATGATTCTTAAGTGGAATAGTGTTTTCCAGGGTTTTGATCTTGTAAATTAAACTAATAAATATAAGGTCTTAAAAAATAACAGCTACTTTAGATCTTGAGATCTAAAACTATTTTTTCTCCTTATCATTTTACTTATTATCCAACCGATGAATGCGCCCTCAATAGGAAGAAGTACTACAACGATAAGTAGGGGTGGAAAATAGGCTAAGGCAAAAAATATATCAATTCCCCTTGATAAAGTGTAGTCCTGTACAAATACGCTAAAAAAGTTCGGTGTGTATTTTATTTTAGGCTCAGTACTTAAAACTAGTGAATTTTCTTCATAATGATATTCAGGAGATTTAAATCCGCAAATTCTAGCAGTATATTCGATTTTTCTGTTACGGATAATTTTTTCTTTTTGTTGAATAATCTCACTATCTGAAAGTCCGGCAGCTTTTAAACTCTGCTCATTTATTTCTAATAATTCTTCACTTTGCCTATCAAACTCCCTAAAACACTCTAAAGGATTAGCGCCAGAGCATACATTTTTCATTCCACAACTAAATAAACTATCTTCATTTTGTTCACACAATGAACAAGATTGGAAGTTTTCAAATGTCATTTTATCTAACCTGAGTTTTTCTTCTATGGCGCTAATCCAGGCAAACGAAAAAGCACTAAACAATAATATCAAACCAACGATCCCTCCCCAAGTAATATATGGATTGATTTTAGAGTATAGAAATTTAAAGTATACAAAAACAAAACAAGCTATTGCACCAAAAAATATAAATATACCCATAATATTTGTAAGTATACTACTTTTTCATTAAAAAGAAAGGGAACCAAAGATTATTAAAGGATTGGTTTGTATAATTTTAAGTGCGGGCGATGAGGGAATCGGACCCCCGACATCGGTTTTGGAGACCGAAGTTATGCCACTTAACTAATCGCCCGTATTTTAAATAACGAGTTGATTATACACTAGAACCTAGAAACTAGAAACTAATTTCTATTTTTTAATTTCCTTATGCTTGGTCTGCTTTCGGCACCATTTGCAGAATTTTTTGAGTTCTATTTTCTTGGTAACCAGTTTCTTGTTTTTACTAGACCAGTAATTTATCCGTTTGCAGGTTCCGCAGGCAAGTTTTATAAGTCTATCTTGTGACATGTATATAGATTAATACAAAAGGCTTAAAAAAGCAATTAATACCCGTTATTTTTAATAATTTTTTCTAGTAATTCCAGCGGATAAATCGGCGGATTTTCAGCCAATGCCTGGTGAAAAATTACAGTAGAAGGGGTCAGGCCCGGGAGAGTATTAATTTCTATTACTATAATGTTCCCTGTTTTGACTTCCACAAAAATGTCTATGCGGGCGTAACCGCGAATGCCGATAATTTCCGCGACTTTTTCAATTAAGCTTTTAACTTTTTTGAGGTTTTTTGCGGAAATAATATCTTTTGGCGGAGGCGTGATATTGATACCTGTCCCGCCTTGAAACTTTTCCTCAACACTCAGTATGGACTGCTCAGCAACAGTAATGGACGGTGAAAGTGCTTTAATTTTCGTCTTGCCGTTATATTTTTTTTCTACAACTCCCACAGTCATTTCTATATATCCACTTTTGCGGGTATAAGAAATTTCTCCGCCGGAAGTTTTTAATTTATCTGTTTCTATAAAAGATTCAAAAATTATATCTGTCAGGCATTCCGGCATATGTATAATGCCTGCCTGATTGGTAAAAGTTCCCGCCTTGGCGACAAAAATTCCATTTTTAATCAAAGAAATATAGATAGACAGGTTTTTTTCATTAAAAAGCCGGACGACACCAGCTGAACATCCGTCCCCTCTCGGTTTTGCAATAATCGTCCGTGAGCCTAATTTTTTCAAGAGCATATTCCAATATTCACCTATAAACTTATCATTCAAATTCTTTGAAAAATCCTTGACGGATAAAAGAATGTGCGGAGCCACAGACACGCCGATAATATCTGCATTTTTTATAATCTCGCTGGTTCTCCATTTATCCATGCATAATTTAGAAACATTGCTATCGGAACCATTATATTTAATTTTTTTATCAGATAATATTTTTTGAATCGTGCCATTCTCGCCGATGCCGCCATGCAAACCTAAAAAAATGAATGGGTGTTCTTTTATTAAATCATTTAAATAAAGCTTTTTCGGCATAAAAAATTCTTCGGTTGCGTCTCCCTTTTCTAAAGCAAGCCTTAATTTAACTTTTCCCACCAGAAAAGCCAGCCGGACGGAATCTTTTTTCGCCTTCATCGCGTTTTTTATGATTTCCTCTACTGTATGATTTAAAATATAAGAATAAGGTAGTTTCCAAACTTCTTTATCTTGACCGAGTAAATACGGATACGGCTTATAAATTTCGGAGCCGCGCAATTTAAGCCAGACATTTGTCCCGCTCATTAATGAAGTCGGCTTTTCGGCTGTTTCTCCTCCAAAAAGAACGGCTAATGGTTTTCTTTTTTTATCGGCCAGTGGATTTTCAATCTCTTTATTCATACTACGGCGTAAAAATGCATTATTTACAATATAACGGAGAAGGTCTTGGTGAGAAAAACCAATTCGGGAAGATTGTTGGAAAAGAAAACTATTTTGCTCCATGCCGGAAATCGGGTTAAAATCCGAAAACCAAATATTCCCATCCGGCATCAAAAAGCCGTCAAAGCGGGCAAAATCCCGCATGCCGAAAAGAGAAAACAATTGTTCGGACTCAATCTGGATTTTTTCAATTATTTCATTGGAAAATCTCGGCGGACAATGATAGGCTACTTGACGTGTCGGCAAATATTTCTTTCGGAAATCAAAAAATTGGTTTTTGTCATATTCCACTTCTATCTCGGTAGGCAAAATAGCAACCGGCATATTAAATCTATTTTGCAAAATGATAACCGTGAATTCCTTGCCTTCCGCAAAACGTTCCATTACCACGCGTGTGTCCATTCTCTTGCTAAACAATATCTCAACGCTCTTAATAGCATCTTTTGTCTTTTCCACGGAAAAAACTCCGATACTGGAACCACCGGAGGCCGGCTTGACTATCGCTCTCTTGATTTTTTCCCCTTTCCAAAATTTATTTATTTTTTGAGTAATAGTTTTCTTACTATCGGTAATTTTTAAAACAATGGAATTTGGAGCATAAAATCCCAATGAACGGATATACTCATTGGCTTTATGCTTATCAAAAGCCATTTTGCATGATTTAGACGCAGAACCGATAAAAGGAATGTTATATTTTTCGAGAAGATTCTGAATTTCGCCATCTTCACCAAATGTTCCATGAATGCAGGGGAAAACAATGCTAACGCCTCTTAAGATATTAATGAGATTTGATTCTGTAAGTTCTTTGCCTGTTTTTTTTAATTTGAAATCAAAATCGCTCGGAGTGTTGGAATAAAGTTGCGCAGTGGATATTTTATAAGGTTTTTTCTGTTCATTGAAATAAATAGGCACGATATTAACGCCCAGGCTGCCCAGATGGTCCATCACGCTACGCGCGGAGTTGAGTGAAATTCCCCGCTCTAGCGAGGGACCGCCGCACAATATTGCCACGCTAATTTTTTGATTATTTTTAATCATTTTTACAGAAAATTATTCTTAACACACCTTTATATTATAAGGATATAGTTAGAAAGTCAAAAAAAAGTGGGGATAACCTTAAATTATTTGCAAAAATTTACTCAGGTCTTAATATAGCGTTTTTTAAGTCTTTAGAAACTTTGGTTAGATTAACACAACCATTTTTAGTGATTAAAACCATATCTTCTATGCGCACCCCGCCCTGTGTGTTTCTTTTGCCTTTGAAATAGAGCCCGGGCTCTATAGTCATCACGCATCCAGCAGGAATAATGTCTTCGCTTTTGGGCTTGAAATTTGGCCACTCGTGAATAACGGTGCCGACGCCATGTCCCAACCCGTGTTTAAAATTATTTTTATATTTTTTACCTAAAAAATTCCGTGCCGATTTATCAATAACATTTGCCTTTCGTTCACCTTTTTTTATTTTATTTATAGCAAGTTTCATCGCCCGTAAAACATCATTATAAACTTTTTTCTGTTTTGTCGTCGGTTCACCCCAGAAATAAGTGCGGGTCATATCGGAGCAGTAATGATTGACCGCGCAGCCAAAATCAAACATCACGATATCACCTTTTTTGAGCTTTGTTTTACCGGGTTCATGATGAATATTGGCTGTATTCTTGCCGAAAGCGACTATCGGCGGAAATGACAATACCGGCGCGCCATATCGGACAAAAGATTTTTTAATAAAATTGGCAATTTCAATTTCTCTAATCCCTGTCTGTAATTTTGCCACGATATTTTGGAGCACTTTCTCACTTATTCTTTGCGCCTTAATTATATCTGCAAGCTGTCTTTTATTCTTAACGGCTCGAACTTCGTGAATTAATTTTATTTTTCCCATATTTAGAGTAATTTGATTACATCATGATAAGTTATGACGAGCATAAAAAAAATCAAAAGGCTGAAGCCGACCATATTGGCGGTATTAGCGACCTTCGGATTCATGCGCGAGCCTTTTATTTTTTCAATCAATAAAAAGAGCAGCCGTCCGCCGTCAAGCGCGGGAAATGGAATTAAATTTATTATTGCCAGATTAATTGAAATAAGCGCGGCAAAAGACAGAAGATAGACAAAGCCAAACTCATAGGCATCTCCGACGATACCCACCATGCCAATGGGGCCCGCGACAGAAGTGAAGCTGCCTTTGCCCTGTATGCTGTCTATAATAAGCGTATAAAGCCCCACAGCGGTACCTTTGGCCACAAACCAAGTCAGTCTCATTCCCTCTAAAAATGCGGTAAAAAAAGGTAATTTAGCCGTTCCTATCATGTCCATGGATATGCCTATTGAATTATTTTTGGGAGTTATTTTTGTGAAATTTACTTCCCGCCCTTTGCCATGGATATACCCAACCGTAATTTCATTATCGGCGTGAGAAACTACAAAAGATTTCAAACTTTCAGGATTTATCTCCGATAATATTTCTTTACCACTCCCTAAATTAACTATCCTGTCTCCAGATTTCAATCCCCCTATATATGCGGGAGAATCCGGCACGACAGAAACAAGCACCAGATTCACATCTTGAAGCTTATAGCCGGCCATCTCGCTACCGACTGAAGTAGGAAATCCGGACATAAAACCAACGGAAAAAAGAAGCCAGGCTAATAGAAAATTAGCGAAAACTCCGGCGAAAAGCACCAAGGCTTGCTGCCATTTCGGTTTATTGACCAGACTCCTTTTCGATAATTCAATTTGTTCAGGAGTCTTTTCCCTGTCCAAGAATCCGACTTCCAAAAAATCAGCCTCTTCAAAATTCTCTCCAAAAATTTTCACAAACCCCCCCAAAGGCAATAAATTAAAACTATATTCCGTCTCCCCTTTTTTAAAACCGAATAATTTGGGCGGAAAACCAAAACCAAATTCATCCACCCGGATGCCAAATCTTTTCGCGGTAAAAAAATGCCCAAATTCATGGACCAGGACTAGAACCAATAAAATTACAATAAAAATAACGACGCTCATATTTATTTCTTATCCCATTACTTCTTTCTCTTTTTTCTCAAAAATCACTTCTAGGCTGCCGTTGGTTTCATTAATAATTTTCTGCAATTCTTCTTTGGCCCTGAATCTTTCATCTTCGGTCATTTTGCCTTCTGTTTCTTTTGTTTCTATATCTTCCAAAAGTTTTTCGCGCTCACGACGCACGGTAATTCTGCTTTCTTCCAATTTTTCTTTCAGGACTTTTACCAGAGTCTGCCTCGTTTCGGTAGTTAATTGCGGAAAAATAACTCTTATGCCCAAATCGTCAGTTGCGGCGGATAATCCCAAATTCGCCCCGGCAATAGCTTTTTCGATGTTTTTTATCTGACTTTTATCCCAAGGAGCTATTCGGAGAGTCTTTGGATCTTCAATAGACACAGAAGCCACATTCTTCAGCGGAACAAAAGAACCGTATGATTCCACCGAAACGCCGTCCAGCACCATCGGCGATGCCCGCCCGATATTCAGCTGATTGTATTCTTTGCCCAAAAATTCTTCCACCTTCCTAAGCTCGTTCTTAAAATTAGAAAAATTATATTGCATAACTCTAGTATAGCAAAAATTAATTTTTAAAAATAGGTATAATTAATGCCACTGATTCCATCAGGCTTTTCGTGGACGAACCGGGCATACGCAGAAATTCTCGGACTTTGAAGAAATGCTCAAAGCAAGTTCCTGAAAAATTCTGAGCGGCGTAAGTCCCACCCCGAAGGGGAAGGGTAAAGCCGGCAGAATTTTTCAGGAACTTGCGATGTAAAGCACCCTCCAACGCATTTAAAAATTTTAATGCTTTAGAACGAGTGGAATCTAAAGCGATAATTTCATTCCCCTCTTCATCTTTTTCTTCCGGTTCAATCAATAATTCTTTAATAAAATCAATTCTGTTTTTTAAAGGCATGGCAAGAAATTTTTTCGCTTCTAATTCATCGCCCGCTTCCGCTTTCGGCTTAATTAAATAAAATCTGGAAACGAGAGTTTTTAAAAGAGCATTGGCATCCGGAACAATCAGGAAAAAATGAGTATTTTGTATCGGCTCCTCAAACATCTTAAGCAGGACATTCTGGGCATCCAGAGAAAAACTATTGACGCAAATTACAAATACTTTTTTAACAGAAGAGAAACTTTTATTTGAAGACATGGCGCGCAGGTCAAATGCCTCATCAATTTTAAAATTATCAATTACGATATGGCAAAAATCAGGATTGCCAACGGTATTTATGCCCAAACTTTTCAGGAATTTTACGATTTCTGGAACAATCTCGCCACGCGCACCTTCTATCAAATATGCATGATGCAGGTTATTTTTGTCTAAATGTTGTGAAATCATAAATTTTTTCCTAAGGACGGTCCTTAAGAAATTTCCCCAAAGATCGTCCTTGTTAAAAATTTTCTACTTTTTGCTTAGGACTGTTTTTTTATAAACGTCCAGGTGCTCCAGAGCGATACCCGTGCCTTTAACTACGCAAAAAAGAGGATCTTCCGCCGTAGTTGCCCTGACTCCCGTTTTTCTATAAACCAAGTCGGTAAAATTCCGCAATAGAGACGAACCGCCGGTCATAATAATCCCGTGATCTATAATATCGGAAGCAAGCTCGGGAGGAGTTTCCTGCAGGACATTCTTGATTGCTTTGATGATTTGCCTCAATTCCGCATCTATCGCTTTGACTATTTCATTGGTTCCCACTTGGGCGCTTCGGGGCAATCCCTGGATAAAATCCCTGCCTTTGATTGTCACGCGAAGCTCTTCTTCCAGCAGCACAGCCGCGCCGATTTTGATTTTTACTTCTTCGGCGGTCCGATCGCCGATTGCCAAATTGAAAGTTTTTTTAATATAATCGGCTATCGCCTGATCTATTTTGTTCCCGGCGCATTTCACCGAAGTGGAAGCTACAATTCCGCCGAGAGATATGACCGCCACGTCCGTCGTGCCTCCGCCGATATCAACCACCATATAACCTTTCGATTCATGAATGGGAATGCCCGCGCCAATCGCCGCCAAAATCGGTTCTTTGACTACATACGCGTTTCTGGCGCCGGCGCGGATGGCCGCTTCCACGACAGCCCGCCTTTCAGTAGACGTGACGCCGGCCGGCACGGAAATCATCACGTCCGGCTTGAATAAGTTGAATTTTCCCATCGCTTTGCTTATAAAATAACGGAGCATCGCTTCGGTCACGCGATAGTCCGCTATCACTCCGTCCTTCATTGGGCAGTAAGTAATAATATTGCCGGGGGTTTTGCCAATCATATCTTTGGCCTCAAAACCTATTGCCAAAATCTTGTTATCCTGCTCGGAAACCGCCACTACCGAAGGTTCATTCAGGACCACCCCTTTACCCGGTAAAAATACCAGAGTATTGGCGGTGCCCAGATCTATGCCCAGTTTTTTGGAAAAAATACCCATAAAAGTAATATAACACATCTGTGTTAAAATAGAAGTATGAAGATCGTGACGGTAATCCCGCTTAAAAAGGGAGCTTGGAAAGAAGACTTGACTTATTTCACCGCGCAGGATATTCCAAATGGAAGTATCGTGGTTATCCCTTTGCGCAATAAAAAAATTTTAGGATTAGTTGTCTCTTCGGAAGATGTCGCTCTCGCAAAATCAAACATAAAGGGTTTGTCTTTCAATTTGAAAAAAATAAGCGAAGTAAAAGAACGTTCGATTTTTTTGAAAAAATATCTTGATTCGGCGATTGAAACCAGTAAATATTTTATTTCGGGCAAAAATGACGGAATTACTTCTTTAATTCCGACTGTCTTGCGGGAAAATTATGACAAAATAGCTAAATTCAAGAATACAAACCTCACCCCGCTTTCAGCACCCCTCTCCTTGGCAAGGAGAGGGGTCGGGGGTGAGGTAAAGCCCGAGAAGCTGATTTTCCAGGCGCCGCTTGAAGACCGCATCTCGGCTTATAAAACTTTAATTCGCGGATCTTTTGCCCTGAAAAAATCCGTTTTCATAGTATTGCCAACCGAATACGATATAAGAATTTTTGAAGAATCTCTTTCTAAAGGAATCGAGAAATTCGCTTTTGCCATATACGGGGGATCAAGTTCAAAAAAAATTATTAAAAAAATCGAGCAAATAATAACTCTCGCTCACCCGGTGCTGATACTCGGAACTGCGCCATTTTTATCTATTCCACGATATGATATCGGAACCGTCATAGCGGAACATGAAAGTTCTAATGCTTATAAAATGATTGCAAAACCTCATTTTGATTTGAGATTTTTTATAGAGCTTTTTGCGGCAAAAATCAATGCGAAATTCATCTTGGGCGATTCATTACTTCGTTATGAGAGTATTGCGAGACAAGAAACGGACGGATTAAATCCAATGCATCCGCTTTCTTTTAGAATTAATTTTGACGGAGAAATAGAAATTTTAAATAAAGAGAAAAAATTTAAAATCTTGGAAGATAAAAGCCTGGAAGAAATTAAAAATACGACAACCAAAAAGAAAAATGTTTTTATTTTCTCATTGAGGAAAGGATTGGCGACGATGACTATATGCAAAGACTGCGGCGAGATAGTGGACTGTGAAAAATGCGGGTCGCCTTTGGTTCTTTATTCGTCTCATCAGGGCAAAAAAAGGATATTTGTCTGCAACCGGTGCGAAACAGATTTGAATGGAGAAATCGTCTGCGCCGCTTGCGGAAGCTGGAATCTGGTGCCTCTTGGTATAGGCACCGATACTGTATATGAATCTATTAAAGAAAATTTTACAAAAGTTGAGGTTTTTAAATTAGATAAAGATTCTGCGAAAACAGCCAAGGGCGCAGAAAAAATAATCAGGGAGTTTGAAGAAAATCCCGGATCGATATTGATAGGCACCGAAATGGCATTTTTCTATTTAAAAAACAAAGTTTCGTTATCAATTATCGCTTCTTTTGATTCGCTTTGGAACATACCGAATTTTAAAATGAGTGAAAAAATCATTCAAATCATGCTTTCGGTAATTGGCAGCACAACCGAAAAACTTATTATTCAAACTAAGAAAGAAAATGACCCGGCAATTATGGCAATTAAAATGGAAAATTTATTGTCTTTCGTGCGGGAAGAATTAGAAGACAGAAGAAATCTAGATTATCCGCCATTCAAGCGTTTCATAAAAATTACGCATTTAGGCGATAAAGAACAAACAATAAAAGCAAAAAAAGTATTGGAAGAAATTTTTAAAGAATACAATCCTGAAATTTTCAGCGGATTTATCGCGCGGCTCAAAGGCAAATATGCCACCAATGCGCTGATAAAGATAGACCCGAAAAAGTGGTCCTTGCCGGAAATTTCCGCCGGCTCGTCCATAGATGAAAACCTGCTCCAGAAACTCGCCGCTCTTCCGCCCAACTTTGACGTATTCGTTGACCCGGAGGACCTATTGTAAAATTTTTAGGATAGTTTATATTACCAAGTGAAGGGAGGTTCCTAAATGGCTACATACGTAGCATTCTGTTTGGAGACAGGCAGAGAGTTGGCGGCAACCGAAAGGCTACCAACACTCTTGCCGACGGCAAGAACTGATGCTGAAGCCGTCCAGCAAGCACAGGCGATGGGAAAGCTGGCCTGTCGGGTCCTCGACTGGGGACTCGAAGAGGTCAAAATCCCAAACAGCTTTGGTGGTCTCCGTATGGAACGAGACCACCACAACGACAAGTAGGGTATCGTGTCCTGCATCACACACAGGGCGGCTCGCTAACCACGAGACCGCCCTGCACTTTTTTAGGCAACTATTACCGTAAACTCTCCTCTTTGTTTATCTTTATTTTTATTAAAATATTCCAAAATTTCTGCCGGAGTTCCAATTTTAAATTCTTCATAAATTTTCGTCAGTTCGCGCGCAATGCAGACTTTCTTATCAGGGCAAAATTTCTGGAGCGATTCCAAGGTTTTTAAAATCCTGTGCGGAGACTCGTAAAATATCATCGTCCTTTTAGCCTGCGTAATTTCTTTAAATAACGTTTCCCTGCCTTTTTTGTGCGGCAGAAAACCTAAAAATGTAAACTCGTGAATAGGTAATCCTGACGCAGACAACGCGGTAATAACCGCCGAAGCTCCCGGAATCGGAATAACTTTAACTTCCCCATTTACGTCATGGCTGAAATGAGTTTTTATTTGAGAAACAAGCATTGCTCCCGGGTCGGAGATTCCCGGCGTGCCTGCGTCCGACACCAAGGCCAAATCTTTTCCTTCTTCCAATAATTCAAAAATTTTATTGAGCTTGGGGCTCTGGGCAAGCTTGCTCTGTCTGTAGTTTTTTCCGACGATATCGTCGGATGGATAACTCATCGTCGGTTTATGTATATCGTATTTATCTAAAAGTTTTTTCGTGACCCGCGTATCCTCACATAATATCAAATCAACGCTTTTGAGCGTCTCAATAGCCCGGAGCGTAATGTCCCCCAAGTTCCCTATCGGAGTCGCAACAACATAAAATTTAGACATTTTTTATTTTCTATACTTTCTCGTCCTCCATTTGCCCGCTTCGCCATAACTTCAGCGAGGCGAGTCGGCAATTTTTCATTTTCTGTATTTTTTTAATCTCCACTTATCTGCTATCCTAACTCTAGTTAATGAGCGTTCTAGTTCGGCTTCAAAGTGCTCAAAGTCAACATGTTCTTTGTTTTCCATTAACTTTTTCAATTCTTCGGCACGGGCTTTGGCCTCCTCAATTTTCTCGTCCGAAATTTCCGCGAGATGCTCGGCAAAGTCGGCTAAGACAGCGACTTCTGTATGCCCGGCTTCGCCTTTTTTAATTTCCACAAATCCGCCCACTACAGCCATCGGGACATGTTCGCCATTTGCATAGGCAACAACATCTCCGGACGCCAGTCCTGTAATTAAAGGAATATGGTCCGGCAAAATCGTAATTTCGCCTAAAATGGTCGGTAAGCTGACCTGGTCAACCATTTCTTCTAGCACTAAGCGCTCTGGTGTGACTATTTTCAGTTTTAATTGTTTATTTGTCATGTGTGATTACCTCACCCCTTGCCCCTCTCCTTGCCAAGGAGAGGGGTGGATGCATTAAGCAGACGGGGTGAGGTCTATAACGCCCCTTTCATATAAAAATCGCTTTCCGGCTTATCATCATGCTTGCCATCCAGAATTTCTTTGAAAGAACGGATGGTCTCGGAAAGAGGAACATACTGCCCTTTTGTTCCGGTAAATACCTCCGCCACGAAAAATGGCTGAGAAAGAAATTTTTGAATTTTTCGTGCTCGGGCTACTAGTTCCTTGTCTGCTTCAGAAAGCTCTTCCATGCCCAAAATCGCGATAATATCCTGCAAATCTTTGTAACGCTGAAGCACGCGTTGGACTTCCCGGGCAACGACATAATGCTCTTTCCCAACAATATTCGGGTCAAGAATCGTGGAAGATGAATCTAGGGGGTCTACGGCCGGATAAATGCCGATTTCCGAAAGCGAGCGGTTTAACACCACCGTGGAATCCAAATGCGCGAAGGTCGTCGCCGGAGCCGGGTCGGTCAAGTCGTCCGCCGGCACATAAACGGCCTGCACGGAAGTTACCGAACCTTTATCGGTGGAAGTAATACGTTCTTGCAGAATTCCCATTTCCGTACCTAAAGTAGGCTGATAGCCCACCGCCGAAGGAATACGGCCAAGCAAAGCGGACACTTCGGAGCCCGCCTGGGTAAAACGGAAAATGTTGTCAATAAAAAGAAGCACATCTTTGCCTTCGGCATCACGAAAATGTTCCGCCATCGTGAGTCCGGAAAGTCCCACGCGCAGACGCGCGCCCGGCGGTTCATTCATCTGGCCGAAAACCATGGCAACTTTATCTATAACCCCGGATTCTTTCATTTCATGATACAAGTCATTGCCTTCGCGGGTGCGCTCGCCGACACCAGCAAAAACAGAATATCCTCCGTGGTTCGACGCAATGTTGTGAATTAATTCCTGAATGACGACAGTCTTGCCGACACCCGCCCCTCCGAAGAGCCCCACCTTTCCTCCTTTCAAAACCGGGCAAATAAGGTCTATGACTTTAATGCCGGTTTCCAAAATTTCCACTTCAGTCGATTGGACAATAAATTCCGGGGCTTGGCGGTGAATCGGTAATCTTTTATTGGCTAAAACCGGCTTACCGTCATCAATGGCTTCGCCCAGAACATTAAAAATGCGTCCCAGAGTCACGCTGCCTACAGGTACGGAAATAGGCGCACCGGTGTTTATGACTTCCATCCCGCGGGAAAGACCGTCAGTTGTATCCATAGCCACCGTGCGGACTATTCCCGAGCCCAAATGCTGTTCAGTTTCAAGAACAATTTTTTTTTGACCTTTCATTACTTCCAAAGCAGTATAGATGTCCGGTAAATTTTCTCCGAAATCCACATCCACGACCGGTCCGATAATTCTTTTGATTGTTCCTGTTGTTTTCATGATTGTTTTTTAATAATTACTTTTAACTTTATAAAGTTTATAACTTTTAAAGCCGACGTTCCAGTCGGCTCCCCGACTTTACGTCGGGGCTAACTCAGCTAACACTCGCCATCCCCGCACTAATTTCCGATATTTCTCTGGTAATATTCGCCTGTCTCGCTTTGTTAAATACCAAAGTCAAATCGTCAATCATCTCTCCCGAAGCCTCGCTGGCATTTTTCATTGCCACCATGCGGGAAGATTGTTCCGAAGCATTGGACTCAAGAAGCATCTGATAAATTTGCATTCTGGTAATTTTTTCAGCCAGAGAACCAATCAACTCATCTTGATTTCCTTCAAATAAATAATCTGTTTTCTGTTCAATATTAGTTTTGTCTTCTGTTTCCTTTCTACCTCCGGCTACATCGTTTAAAAATTCTTTCAAGCTGGATTTAGAAATAGGCAGAATTTGTTTTATATTTGGCTTTTGGGTAAGGGCAGAAATAAAATCCGTATAAGCAACCAAAACTTTGTCGTAATGAAAAGCACTGTATTCGTCTATGGCTAATTTTGATATGGGAAGAATGTTAGAGATGGATATATTGTCCGGCAAATCAGTGAAGCTGGCAATAATATTTTTGCCTACGCGGCGCATTGCCGTATCTCCCTTTTTGCCTATAGCCATAAAATCTATATTAATATTTTCTTCATCGAGCTTTAGCAATAAAATAGCCTTTTTAATAATTTGAGCATTATAAGCGCCACAAAGTCCGCGATTGGATGTAATCAGTATAAATAAAATATTTTTTTTATTATCCTTTTTTTCTCGTTCATTAAAAAGCGGATGTTTTATGTCTTCTGTATTTTTAGCAATAGATGTGAGAATCTCCCAGGAATACTCGGCATATAAACGCGAAGCCAAAGTTGATGCCACCGCGCGCTTCATTTTGGAAGCGGAAACAAGCTCCATCGCTTTGGTGATTTTCTTCGTATTTTTTACCGATTTTATTCTATTTTTTATCGCTTTGCTGTTTGACATAAGATTTTTTAAAATCTCCTATCACTTTCTTCAATTCTTCCTCGCCTTTGTCGGTCCACATTTTATTTTCTTTAATTTCCTTGTAGAAAGTTTTGGCACTAGCTTCGCTGTATTCCATAAGATCTTGTTCAAATTCTTTTATTTTTTCAATTGCCACATCATCCATAAAGCCTTTCGTCAGGGCATAGAGAGTGACGACTTGGTGTTCAATTTTGACCGGCGCGTATTGAAGCTGTTTCAGCACTTCCACCGCTCTTTTGCCGCGTTCCAGCTGGCGCTTGGTCGTCTCGTCAAGGTCGGAACCGAACTGGGCAAAGGCTTCCAATTCGCGGAACTGCGCCAGGTCAAGCTTCAGCGTTCCGGCCACTTTCTTCATCGCTTTGATTTGCGCGCTGGAACCGACGCGGGAAACAGAAAGGCCAACATTGACCGCGGGACGGATGCCTTTATAAAAAAGATCGGTTTCCAGGAAAATTTGCCCGTCGGTAATGGAAATAACATTCGTCGGAATGTATGCGGACACATCGCCGGCTTGCGTTTCTATGATAGGCAAGGCTGTGATAGAACCTCCGCCATATTTTTCATTTCTCCGGCAGGCGCGCTCCAGCAGGCGGGAATGCAGATAAAACACGTCTCCCGGATATGCCTCGCGGCCCGGCGGACGGCGCAAGAGAAGTGAAATTTCACGATAGGCGACAGCGTGTTTGGAAAGATCGTCATAAATAATCAGCACGTCTTTCCCCTGGTCCATAAAATATTCCGCAATAGATACTCCGGTATAGGGCGCAATATATGAAAGCGAAGCGGCTTCGGATGCGCCTGCCGATACGATAACCGTATAATCCATGCTATTGCCTTGTTCGAGACGAGCTTGAAGCTTTCGCAATTTGGAATCTTTTTGGCCAATTGACACATAGACGCATATCATATCCTGGCCTTTCTGGTTGAGAATCGTGTCAATGACAATCGCGGTTTTGCCGGTCTGGCGATCGCCAATAATAAGCTCACGCTGTCCGCGGCCGATAGGAATAATGCTATCAATAACTTTAATGCCCGTTGAGACCGGTTTGTCTACAGATAGGCGGGTAATAACACCCGGAGCGACTTTTTCAATCGGATAAGTTTTTTCCGCTTTAATGGCGCCTTTACCGTCAATCGGAACGCCGATAGCATTGACTACCCGTCCCAAAATATTATTGGAAACCGGGACTTCAAGAATTTTCCCGGTAGCTTTCACTTCATCGCCTTCTTTAATTTTGGAAAAATCGCCGAGAATAATCACGCCAACCGCATCTTCTTCCAAATTGAGAGCAACGCCTGTCTCCCCGCCCGGGAAAATCACCATTTCGGAAGATTTAATATCAGAAAGCCCGGAAACTTTCGCGATACCGTCAAAAACTTCCAATACTCTACCAATCTTCTCGATTTTTATCTGAGCGGAAAAATTTTCTATCTCTCTTTTTAAATTTTCTATAATGTGGTTTGTGGTCATACGCCCTTTATTAAATGCTCTTGTAATTTTCTAATTTTATTCTTTATCGTCAAATCAATAACTTCGTCATTTATTTCTATTTTGAATCCACCCAACAACTTTTCATCCAGATGTTCGTTAAAAACAATTTCCCTGGCTTCATAGCGTTTTTTAAGAAAATGTTCCAGATCTTTTTTTAATTCTTCGTTTATTTTTTTTGAACTTGATACTTTTACTTTCACTACTCTCTTATTAAAATTAATTATTTTTTCTAATTTTTCCAATATATCTTTCGATTGTGAAATCAATCTTTTGCGAACTAAAAAATTAATAATACTTTTAACTGTTTCGGGTTTTTCTTCCCGTAAAAATAAACTGATTGCCTGGGCTATTTGATTATTGGTAATTGCTGTCATTTTAAACTATTTAAATCTTGCTTGCTACTAATCAATTTTTCAGTTGCCTGCATTGCGAGGATTACAATTTCTTTTTTGGTCTCTCCTACCATCTTTACTTTCTCCGCTTCCAGGATTTTCTTGCCGTTTTCTATGACTCCCGCCACTTCCTTTTTTGCATCTTCCAGCATTAAGGCTTTTTTATCTTCCGCTTCTTTTCTGCCTTCCTGAAAAATTTTGTTCGCTTCAATGCGGGCTTTGGAAAGCGCTTCTTCATATTCCGTGCGGGTTTTTTCCAGAAGAGCTGCGTTTGTTTTGGCGTCATCAACTCCTTTCGCTATTTTTTCACTTCGTTCCGCCATCAACTTGGAAAGCGGCTTTAGGGCAAAAATATATAAAACTATGAAAACAACTCCGAAGTTGACCGCCTGAGCGATAATAATTTTCCAATCTATGTGAAATGTGGAAATAATTGATTCCATTGCTCTGAAAAACTTTCATAGCATAATTTTTAGGGGTCTCAAGCGCGACAGCGCGAGAGCTTCAGGATTTTTGATTTTGCTAAATCATGTCGCGTAAGTCCTCTTGGTGCGACCAAAAAATCCGTACCTAAAAATTATGTTATGTAAGTTTTGCTTAAATCGAAAACGCGATAACCAGCGCATAAATAGCGACTGCCTCGGCAAAAGCGCAGGCCAGAAGCATTGGCACCAATATTTTACCGGCGGCTTCCGGATTGCGTCCGATTGATTCCATGGCTTTGGAACCAATCATTCCGATCGCGATAGCCGGACCGACAGCTCCCAAACCTATGGCAATTGCTTTCGCAAGAGTATCTAATTCCATAAAATTAATTTTAATTAACTAATAATGTTTCGACTTTTTCATGCACTTCTTCATGTTCATCGTGATCAGTGGCTCCAATTGTAAAATAAACGACAAGCAAGATCGAGAAAATGAGCGCCTGAATGACCCCAACCAGCAGTTCAAGGAAAAGAAAAGGTATCGGGATAATGTAAGCTACCAGGGCGGCCATCGATACCAGAAGAACTTCTCCGGCAAAAACATTGCCAAAAAGACGGAAAGAAAGCGATGCAACTTTCGCAAATTCACCGACAATTTCAATCAAGCCAACAAAGAACGTGATGGGCGCGACGATGATAATCGTCGGCTCGCGACGGATTTTTGTGAATATTCCCCCGAGCGCTTTAAGATTAACATATTTATTGAAAGTTTTCCATAGACCAATGGAAAAAATTCCAAATATATTGGCCCCGAGAACGGCCATTACCGCCAGCGCGATGGTCGTATTTATGTCGGCTGTGCCTCCGCGAAGATATGGAATAAAAGCAAGCCCATGTTCTCCTTTCTCTATGATTCCAAATCCTCCAAGCGGAAGTATCCCCAGCCAATTATTAACGAGAATAAAGAAAAAAACTGAAATAGCAATCGGAAAAATTTTTATAGAAAGAGCTCTGTTGTTTGTCACCTGGTCGCATAGTTTTAATCCTTCATCCACAATCAGTTCAAAAATGTTTTGCAACTTGCCGGGAACAATCTTGAGTTTGGAACGTAAAATAAAAGATAAAATAATTATTAGGGCAACGACGAACCAACTTGTAAAAAGCGCATTGGTGACGGTAAAACTTCCATAATGGAAGACGGGTTCGGCAAATAATGTAATTTCGTGTGATATTTGTTCCATAAATTATTTCTTTTTTTCTATATCTTGCAATTTTTTTATATAATCTTTTATAATTCGAAATATTCCAAAACATGTAACTAAAAACCCAAGTCCGGCAAGTGAAAGAAATATAATTGGTTTTGTTCCAAAACGCGCATCAAGCATTTTGCCAAAAATGAGCGCCAATATAATGGGCAGTACAATCCACGTTGAAACCTGGCTAACCAGCTCGACTGCCGGTTTCCACCAAGGACCCCCGCCTTGGCGGGGTAAGCCATTATTAAAATTTTGCTTATTTTCTTCCACGTGAGCGTGGATGGGATCGAACCATCGGCCTCTGTCTTATCAGGACAGCGTTCTACCACTGAACTACACGCTCAAAACTTAAATAAATATAACACAAATCAAACAAAAAACCACCTAAGGTGGTTTTTTGTTAATTCTCTTATCAAAGATTAAATTAATATTCTCTTCGTCCGCCTCCGCTGCCGTATCCGCCTCGGTCATTGCCTCCGCTTCTTGGCGGTCTAGCTTCCATTGGGCGAGCTTCGTTGACAGTAAGTTTACGTCCTTCAAATTCTTGGTCATTGAACATAGAGATAGCCTTTTGAGCCTCATCCTGAGATGACATTTCTACGAACCCAAAACCTTTTGAACGACCGGACATTTTGTCCATAATAATCACAGCGGAAACAACGTTTCCGGCCTGCGCGAAGAGCTCTTTAAGAGCGTCTTCTTGGGTGCTGTAAGGGAGTCCCCCTACATATAGCTTTGTAGCCATATATTACTTCTTCTCTTTTTCCTAAAAGAGACAAAAAACTACTTAATAAAACGTAGAAACTCTTTTTCGCTAAATGAGACCCTACCTGAAAATTATATCATATCAAAAACGAAAAGCAATCCACCACCTATTAGTTTTATTTCAAAGACATTAAACGAGTAGCAAACGGAGAAAAATAACTAAGAAGTTGATCTTTATTTAGTTCAAATTTTTTCTGATTCAAATCTTCAATAATTGATTTCAATATCTCAAGTTCGCCAGTTCTGCCTTTCATCTCGGGAAATTCTTCAATTTTTACTATTATATCTTTAGCTCTAATGATTGAATTATGCATCTTTTTAAAATCTTCTTTTTGGTATTCCAAAAGGGCGCGAGAAACTTCGCTACCTAAATTTGCCATATAAAAAAGTGGTGTACGAGATGTATTCATGCTAAATATTTTAATATTATTGATTTTATTCTATCACGCAAAGATATATCCTGCACTTCCATTGTCCGATTGTTTTGTTTTGGTCGAATATTTATGAGTGAGACATATTCAATTCGTTCATCTACATTTTTATCAAAATACCAATTAAAACCCCAAATATCTTGCTGTTTGGAGCCGTTCTCAATAAGCACAACATTTGCATCCATATGATATTCTCCGCCCATAGCAAGAATTTCACGCTCAACATCTACAACTCCCTTTACCATTTCGCCATAAAAATCTTCAGCAATTTTATGAAGTTCTGGCTCTGTTATTTTTTTATTTATTATTTTTATATTCATGAAAAAATTATAATGTTTTATTTTCAGTTTTTACTCTTCGCTTTCGTCTCCCACCGCGCCGGATTCTATGTCGGCAATGATGTTTCCGATATCCCCTTCCATTATTTTCGGCAGGTTGTGCCAGGATTTTTTGATGCGGTGGTCGGTCACGCGGTCCTGCGGAAAATTATAAGTACGAATTTTTTCCGAGCGGTCGCCGGTGCCGATTTGATTCTTCCGGATACCGGCATGCTTGCTGGCTTCTTTTTCTTCTTCCAGCTGCTGAAGTTTTGCCGTTAAAATCATCATCGCTTTTTCTCTGTTTGTTAATTGGCTTCGCTCGTTAGTGGAACGAACATCAAGTCCCGTCGGCTTATGGATGATGCGCACTGCTGTCTCAACTTTGTTTACATTCTGTCCGCCTTTTCCGCCGGAACGAGAATATTCCATTTCAAAATCAGCTGGATTTATTTGGAAAGTTATTTTTTTTCTGATTGGAAGCACAGCCACCGAAGCAGTGGAAGTATGCACCCGGCCGTTTTTTTCGGTTGCCGGAATTCTCTGCACCCGGTGCACGCCGGTTTCGTAACGCATTTTTTTAAAAACATCCTTTCCTTTTATTTCAAAACTCGCTTCTTTGTAGCCGTTCAAATCGCTTTTTGATTCATAATTAACTTTCCAAAGCCAGTCTTGTGCTTCGGCAAATTTTTCATACATATGCGCAAGTTCCCAGGCGAAAAGCGAGGCTTCGTCTCCGCCGGCGCCCGCCCGCACTTCCAACACTATTTCATTCGGGAATTCCTCTGTTCCCGATTCTTTTATCCCTGAATTTTCTTTATTTTTTTTCCACTCTTGCCAATCCATATAATTTTAGGGTAATTTTGAATATGCTTTTTGGAGGCTACGGAGGCTGACGAGCCGAGTCTTGAGAAATTTTTCAGCAGAAAAATATTCGTGCTCTAAAAAGTACATTCAAAATGGACTTACTTCTTAACTTTTGCCGTAGCAGCTCTACGCTTATTGAATCTCTCCACGCGTCCGGCAGTATCCATAATTTTTTCATTACCCGTATAAAAAGGGTGGCATTGGCTGCAGATTTCCATTTTGATTTCAGGCACAGTAGAGCCAACTTCAAAAACCGCCCCGCAGGCGCAGGTTGCTTTGGTCTTTATATTGTATTTCGGATGTATATCTTTTTTCATTGTCAAAAAATATTATCATAATTTTAGCTTTAAAGCAAATCTATATCGGCTTGAATGCTATTGGCTTTTTTCATAACACCGTCGCCATAAAATGCATTCTTTTTCAATTTCCAATTGCTGCCGGCATAATATTTAAGCGCCGCAGTGCGTTCTGCCGTATAGCCTCCATTGTCCGCTCCCAGTTCTCCCAGATAAATAGCCGATGCCATAAAAGCATGCTCTGGTTCCCATGGATTCGGCATTCCGCCAATGCCCAGGGCACTTGCAACTTTCTTGGCATAAAGTTCCCAAGTAGAAGGAATAAATTGAGAAGGACCCATCGCTCCTCCCCAGCCGCCATTCCAAGGACACGATACTGGCATGGAATACGGATTGAATCCCAAAGCGGAAGTAATTCTTTCAAAAGGCATCAAGTCACGGTCCGGCTTCATGACTGCTTTCCAATTCTTTGACGGAGGATCTTCCGGGCGGTTGCAAGTGCCGATATTTGCGCCTAAATTTGTTTCCTGAGTTATGATGGCAAGCAAAAATGCTGGACGGACGCCGGTTCTGTTCTGCGCTTCTTTTGCATATTCCAATGCCGTGCCGAAAGGAATAGCCTTGGTGTCGCGGAGCTGGAACAAAGCGGCGCGAATTTTATCCGCACGAGATTTTTTCTCGGCAGCCAATTTTTGATATGCTTGTTCTTTTTCTTTAGAAATAGCCAGAAGCTGTTTTTTTTCGGCTTCGGATTTAGCTACTTTTTTCTGGGCAGCTTCAAGCTCGACTTTCGCGTCGGTCTCGGCATTTTGTTTTTTTTCAAGATCTTGTTTTGCAGTTTCAGTTTGAGTTTTCACTCCTCGGATGACATCCACCGAAGCTTTAATCGCCTGCTTGATGGAAGCATAAGATTCCAGATCGCTGTAAAAATTGGAAACACTTTCGTCAGAAAGAATTAAATTTACGATGGTTTGATCGTCAAATTCATTCGTATTTCTGATAAGCTGGGCCAGGGATTCATGTTCACGGTCAATTTTTTCCGAAAGAGATTCAATCGTGTTTGCTTTCTCCCTGATATCTATTTTCAACTGGGCAATAATTAGCGCTCGGGCTTTTATTTTTGCCTTTAAAGCGTTAATCTGGCTGGTTAAATAGTCAACATCTCCCTTGAGCGTTCCGGTCTGTTTTTGCTGTTCTTTCTGTTTATTTAACAAATCTGTCAGCTGAGCTTCAATCTGGCTCAATTCGCTGCGGCAATAGTCTTTTTGTGCCTGGTTGGAGGTGATGGTTAATGTCAAGCAATCAAACTCAGCATTTGCTTTTTGCGCGAAAAATGATGAAAAAACAAATATGAATACTATAAAAACTATGGTTTTTCTTCCCATAGTTTTTATTATAGCATAAATTAAATTAAGAATTTTACTTTTTTTCTGTCTTTTCCCCGCCTGCGCGGACAGGTTCTTTTGCGGGTGCAATTGCTTCTGCTCCCTCTGCCCCCTCTTCTTCTTTCTTGCCTTTCTTTTCCACTTCTATCGCAGACAGGTCAACCGGCACCACAACTTCTTCTTTTTCTTCCACTTGTTCGACGATAGAAGCCACGACATCGGTAGGACTGTTGATAACGACAATCCCGGCCGGAAGTTTTATATCGGAAATAAAAACCTGGTCTTTCAATGTTTCCAGCTTGGAGATATCAACGATAAGATTATGCGGCAGGTCGGCCGGCAGCGCTTCTATTTCAATTTCATGAAGAACTTTGACGAGATTCCCAATTCCGCTTTTGACGGCATTGGATACGCCCTCAAAAACAAGCGACACTTTAACGCGTATTTTCTTTTTCATATCTATTGCCAAAAAATCCACGTGTATCGGTTCGTCGGTTACCGGGTCAACCTGCACTTCATGGATAAGCACATCAATATTTTTTTCTCCTACTTCAATTTTGACTGTTGAAGATTCCCCGACTTCCCGCCAAACTTTTTTAAATTGAATAGTGGGAACTGAAATGGAGGTCGTGTTTTTGCCTGCTCCGTAAAAAACAGCCGGGATTTCCCCTGCTTTTCTGAGTCCCTCCGATTTCATTCCCGTATCCCGTTTTTTAGCTTTGATTACAAACATAAAGATAGTATATAGAAAAATTCTTAAAAAGCAACCCTAAACATGATGACTGGCATCATGTTCCACCGCAATATGTGTTGCTATGTATTCCTTAGTGCCTGCCCCGCCGTTGGTGGGACCACTTTTATTAAGAATTAGAATTGGAACTTTTTTCCCGGGATTGAAAATGTTTTTGGAGTCAAAAATTTTCTTGATCTCTTCAAAAATTAAAACAATTCTATCTCCATACATTTTGCGCAAATAGGGCGTGCGGATCAGGCCGTCATTGTGTTCGGCGGTAATTGAGCCGTGATATTTTATTACCAGGTCATACACGGATTCCCCAAGCTCTATTATTATTTTTGCCGTATCGGGACGCTTGAAATCCATCAGCGGGATAATGTGAAAATTGCCGTCGCCGGCATGTCCTGCCAAGGTATAGGTCAAATCGTATTTGCTTAAAATATTATTCAGCTCCGGAAGAAATTTAGGTAAAAATTCCGGACGAACGATAATATCATCTATGAAAGGAGCGGTGCGCATGCCTTGGACGTGCTTACGCAATAACGCGAAGCTTTCTCTTCTGATATCCCAATATTTATTTGCTTCTGTTTCGTTTCTGGTAATATGGACTTTTAACCCCGACGCTTTTAGTCGGGATCCCGACTTTACGTCGGGATTAAAAATTTTCAACTTTGATTTGAGCGCCTCGCATTTCTTATGTACTTCAGCCTCGTCATCTCCGGCAAATTCAGCCAGAAGAATCAGTTTCGGGAAACCGCCGGTAATCATCATCCAAAATTCCGGCAAGAAACTCCACATAAATTTAGCCATTCCTAAAAATCCTTTATTTTTCAAAAAATCCGGAAAAAATCTGACAGCCAGCTTCATCGTTTTGTCGTCGTAAGTTTCAAGCGTTTCAGGGTTGAGCATTAAAATTTCATCCACCAGGCGACCAAGCATTTCCGTATCTTTCATGAAAATTACTACCAATTTCGAGTGTTTATTATCCGGTATCAGCTTGAAAGTTATTTCCGTGACAATGCCCAATGTCCCCTGCGAACCAACAAGTAATTTATTAAGGTCAAAAAATTCATCAGATTGTAAAAAATTCCTCTGGCTTGACCCTTCCCCGATTACGGGGTGGGACTTACGCCATTCTGAATTCTTTACAATCTGATTATTTATTACATTCCAAATATAATATCCTGCGGAATTTTTATGCACATCCGGTTTTGCCTGTTTTATTTCTTCTTCATTATCTTTTATCAATTCAAAAATATTTTTATAAACGTTTCCCTCAAAATCGCCTTGCGTAATTTTTTTATTTAATTCATCCTGCGTCAATGGCTTTACAATATATTCATTCCCATCAGCAAAAACTACCTTGGCAGACAAAACATAATCCTCTATCTTGCCGTATTTCAAAGTCCGTTCGCCGGCAGAATTATTGCCATACATCCCCCCCACCGCATTCAAGCTCTTGGATGCCGTATAACAAGGCAAAATCAATCCTTTTTCCAAAGTTATTTTTTCAAAATCCCGATAAAACATCCCGGGTTGGGTTGTAAGATAGGAAGGAACCAGAGGATAATTTTTGAATTTTTGAATAGCCGTATTTTTCCGCTTAGGATAAGGATGGGGAATCTGGAAACCCCGCGGATTATCAATCGGCAACGGCCCGCCAATCAGTTTATTCATATACCGGCTAAAATCTAAAATTATGGATTCCCCAATGGCCCCACCGGACATATCCGTACCCGCGCATCTTGGAGTGATAGATAGGTTGGGATATTTATTTTTATTTTCTCCCGCCCATTTTACCAAATTTTGGACGTCTTCCGAATCTTTCGGAAAAAGCACAATCTCCGGCCTGACTTCCAGCAGGCTCGCATCATGCGAATATTTTACCAACGTCTCCTCGCTGTCGTCCGTATCCCCTTTAAAAAATTTTTGTATCTCTTCTTTCATTTTTATTTTTCATTTTTATCTATTCTACAATTCTAACGAATTTTAGAATACTTTTACCACGATTTGTAAGTTTGTGTCGGACAATATTGCCCTCATTTCTCTTCATCAACAACCCAGCAATAGCCATTTTAGTAATGTGAGCAGAAATATTCTTGAATTCTGTTTTTAGTTTATCAGAAATTTCCTGAACCGACAATTCTGGTTCTTTATACAAAAGCTCAAGAACCTGCAGTCGTCTGTGATTCGCGAATCCTTTTATTATTCTTTCTAATTGTCTATCTGTTTTTTTTATAATTTATTTATTCTATAATTCTATAGAATATTAGAATACTTTTATTCCCAAAAAATTAAAATTAAGGCGAGGACTCCCAATATCATTCCCATAAATTGAAATTTATTAGTCTGTTCACCGTAAAAGTAAAGACCGATAATAATTGCCAAAACGGCTGAAGATACGGAAAAAATTATCGCACCTCTCGCCAGGCCCGAACCGCTTTTAATAGCCCAAAGCCAGAACATATTGGCCAGCACATAGGCCAGCAGCGCCCCGCCCCAAAAGTACCAATTGTCCCTGAGCGAATATTCTTTGGCGAATATATCCGCCACAATTTCAAACAGGATTAGAAAAATTAAAGGTATGACCCAGAACATGTTATTTTTTATATTGTCCTATTGAAGCCTGGCTGTTATTTTTTGCCGCGGCAAGAAGAAGGGCTTGCGCGCCGGAAATATCAGCAGGACTCTTCGCCCAACTCTGAAAAGCGGGATTTTGAATCGCCCGACCGTAAGAAAATGAGAGCGGCCATGGAAGAGAACCCATCTGGTGCATAGTATTCAAATTCATTGCCGCTTCTTCGTCGCCTTGTCCGCCGGAAAGAAAAACTATTCCTCCGATATGCTCCGGCACATGTTCCTTCAGGCACCGTAATGTCATCTGCGCGACTTTTTCAGCGGAAGAAGATTTGTCTTCGGCATCTTTCCCGGAGAGCACCATGCTGGTTTTTAAAACAATGCCGGAAATAAAAACATTTGAATCCCGTAATTCGGAAAAAAGCACGTCAAAATTGCCTGCTGTAATTTCATAACACTTTTCTATTGTATGGTCGCCATCTATTAAAACTTCCGGTTCAATAATCGGGACAATATCCAGTTCCTGGCAGATGAGAGCGTATTTTACCAAAATAACCGCATTTTCTTTCATACAATCCCCGGAAGGAGTATTTTCTCCGATGCTATAAACCACGCGCCACTTGGCAAAAGTAGCGCCCATATTCTTATATTCCTTGAGTCTGCTTGAAAGCCCTTCTAATCCTTGCGTAATTTTTTCTCCCGGATGCGACGAGAAATCAATCAAGCCTTGGTCAACTTTTATGCCGATATCTATTCCTTTCGCCTGCAGTATAGAAGTAAAACTTTTGCCGTCTTTTGCGGATTGCCTGATGGTTTCGTCAAAAAGAATATAACCGGAAATATATTTCTCCATTTCCGGCGCTGTTATCAGGAGTTCGCGGTATTCCCTGCGCTTTTCCTCGGTCGTCGGCACGCCGAGTTTTTCAAAACGCTTGTTGCAGGTACTCAAGCTTTCGTCGATGGCAAGAATGCCTTTGGGCGGAGATACAAGGCGGGCAACCGTTTCAATTAATTTATCTTTATTCATTTCAATAAATCTATTAATAATTGCTTGGCAACCGATGGATTCGCCGAGCCTTTGGTTTCCTTCATTATAACTCCCACGAGAGACATAAGGGCCTGTTCTTTTCCGCCCTTATAATCCGCTACGGTTTTCGGATTGGCATCAATAATTTTTTGCGCGATTTTTTTTAATGCTTCCGGGTCACTACTTTGCAGTAAACCTTTTTCTGTCGCGATTTTTAACGGCGATTCATCTTTTATCACAATCATTGCCAAAATATCTTTTGCGGCGCGAGAAGAGATTTTGTTTTCTGTAACTAAATTTATAAGTTCAACAAAATTTTTAGAGCTTGGTAATTTTATGTCTGAGTTATTCTTTTTGAATCCAAGATAATCTGAGGTAACGTAGTTAGAAAGAATCTTTATACTATCTTTTTGGGCCAAGATTTTTGCCACATCTTCAAACCATTTGGCAAGTTCCAAACCATTTATATATACTTCTATATCCTCATCTTTTATTCCAAAATCTTTTCTATACCTCTCTCGCTTTGCCCCCGGCAGTTCCGGCAATTCTTTTTTTATTTTTTCCAAATCAAATGCTTCATGCAATTTCATTTTCGGCAAATCAGGGTCGGGAAAATAGCGGTAATCCGCGCTCCCCTCTTTTTTTCTTTGGGAAAAAGTTTCACTTTTGCTTTCATCCCAGCCACGAGTCTCCTGCACTATTTCATTTCCCAATCCTTCCTCTAAAAGCTTTGTCATTCTATTAAGCTCGTATTTGATGGCACGCTCGACGCTTCTGAAAGAATTTAAATTTTTTACTTCTACTTTCGTGCCAAGAATTTTCGGATCCGGTGAAACGGAAATATTCGCTTCTACCCTCATTTCTCCTTTCTCCATATTCGCTTCCGATACATCAAGATAACACAAAAGAAGTTGCAGTTCACGGGCAAAATCACTGGCTTCTTTGGCGCTGTGAATTGCCGGTTCTGTTACCAGCTCCATCAGCGGCACTCCGGCACGATTGAAATCTATCAGCGAATACCCATTCGCCCCCAGGTCGGACCTGTGGGAGCCCACAGGTCCGACCTGGGGGCTATCTATGTGTTTATTTGTTCCTGTATCCTCTTCCAAATGCACACGAGTAATATCTGTTCCCAGCAATTTTCCGCCGGAAACTATCGGATATTTATATTGGGAAATCTGGTAGCCTTTCGGAATATCCGGATAAAAATAATTCTTGCGATCAAACTCCGTGAAATCGGCAATTTGGCCGCCTAATGCCAAGCCAACTTTTATGACATTTTCAATGGCTTTTTTATTCGGCACCGGCAATGCTCCCGGATGCGCCATGCAGACCGGGCAAATATTTACATTCGGTTTTTCCTCATCCGGGTCATTCTTGCACGCGCAAAACATCTTGGTGTTTGTCTTTAATTCCGCGTGTATTTCAAGACCAATTGTCGGGTAATACTTTTTTTCCATAATATCAGGCATAATTTATTTTTTCTTTAAAATTTTTACCAGTTCATCCTTAAACTTTTTTACCATTTTATCATCAAATAAAGTTAAAGTGAAAACTTTTTTCTTCAATTTTTTAAGCTCTGCCGCTTTTTTTGCAATAATCTTCTGATCGTCCATTACATCACTTTTTGTCAAAATTATTATTTCATCTTTAGAAGAAAGCCCCTCTTCGCCCAAGTTTAATTTTTTATCGTATTTTTCAAGTTCTTTACGAATTTCTTTGTAACTTTTCAGCATATTGGAGTTTTCAAAAGATACGAGATGGGCCAGCATTTTGGTGCGCTTGATATGACGCAGAAATTTCACGCCAAGTCCTTTGCCTTCCGAGGCTCCTTCAATAACTCCCGGAATATCGGCAATAATGTAGCCATAAAAATCTCCCAGATTCGGATCAAGTGTAGTGAAAGCATAATCCCCAACTTTTGCTTCCGCATTTGTAAGAGTATTCAAAAGAGAAGTTTTACCGGCATTCGGAAGTCCGATTAATCCGATATCGGCAAAAAGTTCGAGCTCTATTTTAAAATTTCCTTTTTCGCCTTCTTCCCCGGGCCGCCATTCTTTCGGAGTCGTATTGATAGAACTTTTAAAGTGTTCATTTCCAAAACCGCCGTATCCGCCTTTTAAAAGCAAAATTTTTTCTCCTTCGCGAGTCAATTGCCATTTTTCATCTGTTTCAAAATTGGTAATGATAGAACCGATGGGTAATTCCAAAACAAAATCTTCGCCATTTTTCCCATGAAGACTTTTATTGGCGCCATTTTCCCCGCGCCCGGCAGAAAAACTTTTTTTTGCCTTATATTTTGAAAGTATATGCACGTCGCGCACCGCCAGAATGTAAAAATTTCCGCCGCGTCCTCCGTCTCCGCCTGCCGGCCCGCCTTTGGGCACGAATTTTTCCTGCCGCCAACGCACGACACCATCTCCGCCCCGTCCGGCTTCGGCGTAGATTTTTATTTCGTCAATAAATGCCATATTTAAGATTCTAGCGCAATTTGCGCCAGTTTGACAGCGCCTTCTTTTGATTTAGCAACAGCCATAAAAAGTCCGCGATGGCAGAATAAGGCATCGGGAACTTTGGAGATTTCCTGTAACTCTCCATTTCTAAGTCCCGCCCAGGTATCTGGAAATTTTTTTCTCTTTTCAACGGAAAATTTACTTGCCGCCACTCCTTCAACCCCCCACGAATTGTCAATTCTAGGATAAACCACAAAAATTGGTTCGGGATAATTTTGCATTAGTTCTTCCCATGGATATTTTTTATCCAAAACGATAATTTTTTTATTCTCAGCATTTCTGTAAATTGTAAAAATAATTTTTTGAGCTTCTGTAATATCTCGGGCTCGCCCTATTTCTCTGGTTAAAATGTTTTTGGCCATTTGCACACACTCTAAAAATCCAACAAATAGAGCCTTTTCACTGACATCTTTCCATCCCGGACGGAAGGCATTGAAAGCATATTGTATAAAATAGGGTATTACTTCTCTTTTTAATTCAACTAAATTAACACCATTATCTCCAGCATCTATAGGTTGAACCAACTTTTGGTCAATTAACTCAGCTTCCGTTTCCCCGTTACACAATTCTCCCCCGAATTTTTTCCACACCAAGCCAAAAGAAGCGTATTCAATGCCATTGTCACGCTTGCCCGCACCGTTAACTTGATGATGGTCAAATCTGTTCTTTTCTTCGTCATAAAATCCTCCCACGTCAAAAACATAATCGCCGTTTTTGATGATTTCCTCATTCCTTGTGCGAATAATTTCAAAAGTTTCTCCTTTCTTTTCAAGATAAATGGAGAGCGTAGCCGCCGCAAAAATATCATCCGTGTGGAAAGAGCCATCGTGCGTAATTAATTTTTGATTTAATTTTTTAATTGTTGTCATTATAAAATTCTTCAAACAACTCATAAAGCCAAGATACCAACTTGTCAAAAAGAATAAACATTATAAACAAGACCAGAACCACCATTGAAAACCTCCAAATCTCCCGGCTAACCTGTAGCGCAGTATAACTGAAAACATAACCGAGCGATAATAAAAGCGGCGCCCAGATTGCCGTAGCTAAAATTTCCGCTTTCAGATATTTTTTAAAATCTATCTTTTTATAACCGGCATAGACAATGACCATATGATTCATCATGATAAATTTTGAAACAAAAATAGACCAGAAAGGCTTCTGCTCAAAATGAGGCATTATATTAAAAACACGTTTTTCAATATATTTGAAAAATTTTATATGATTCCATTTGTTGTAAATAAAACTGCCTATATAGTAACCCAAAAAAGTTTTAGACAAGCCTCCCATCAGGACAAAAATAAAAGTAAAGTAAAAGTTCAGGGCACCCAAATACATCAGAATCCCGGTGCATAATAAAATAAACTCGCCCTCAAAAATTATGCCTACAAAAATCAAGAAATATACTAAAACCTGATGGTGTTCCACTAAGCGGATTAGAAGATTGACTGTATTCATAAATAATTAAAAGAGAGAATCCACGACTTCTTTTACCACAGCCCCGTCTGCCTTGCCTCTCAGATCCTTCATCAAAGCGGACATCAGTGCGCCTTTTTCGGTGCCGTCGGAAATGCCAAGCTGGTCTTTTTTTAGGAGCGCGATTTTCTCTATCTCGCTCTTGTCCATCAATTTCGGCAAGTAAGTTTCCAAAATAGCAAGCTGCGCCTGTTCTTCTTTCACCAAATCTTCGCGATTGCCTTTTCTGAATTGTTCTATTGAATCTTTTCTTTGCTTAGAAAGCCTGGTTATAACAACTAATGCTTCTTCATCCGCAAGCATTTCGTTTGGCTTCCTGTTTTTAGAAACAAGTTCGTTGGTAAAGGAAGCGAGCATCCCCCGATACGTTTCAAGTCGGACACTGTCTTTCGCCATCATCGCCTCTTTTATTCCGTTTTTTATTTGTTCGTGAAGCATAATGTTATTATGAGCCGGAAAATTGTTTTTGGAAAGGCTACGGAAGCCGACGAGCTGAGTCCTGAGCAAATTTTCAACAGAAAATTATGCGGACTTTCTAAAAGCAATTCTCCGGTGATAATTATATCAAAAATGTGTTAAAATAGCACTATGCCTAAGTTGATATTTTTTGATACGGAAACCACGGGTAATACGGAAAATGATTTTTTGATTCAAATTGCCTATAAACATGACAATGAAAGTTTTGTGGGCCTTTACAAACCTCCGACTAAAATCCCTCCGGAAGCTTCGGCTGTGCACCATATTACAAACAAAATGGTGGAAGATAAGAAATCTTTTAAAGAGAGTGGTGACTTGCCGAAGATTAAAAAATTTTTTGAAGACAAGAAAAATATCGTCGTTGCCCATAACGCGCTTTTTGATTTGATGATAATTAAAAAGGAAGATATTATACCTGATAATTTTATCTGCACGCTCCGAATTGCACGATATTTGGATCCGGAGGGAAAAATAGAAAGATACAATCTGCAATATTTGCGTTATTTACTTGAAATAGAGATAGATGCGACCGCTCACGATGCTATGGGAGACGTATTGGTATTGGAAAAACTTTTTGAAAGATTAAAAAAGAAAATGATGAAAGAGGAAAATCTGGACGAAAACGAAGTCATAAAAAAAATGATAGAGATTTCTTCACACCCTTCCCTTCTGCATTCCTTTAGTTTCGGAAAACATAATGGTAAGAAGATAGAGGACGTGCTCGCGACCGACCGCGGATATCTGGAGTGGCTGCTGACGCAGAAACTTGAAAGCGGAGGAATGGAGGAGGACTGGGTATACACCCTCAAACATCATTTAAAAAAATGACTGGATTTACCCCCACACCTATTTATAAATAGGTGTGGGGGTTTATACCCTGAAGCATCACTTGGGGAAATAAACCTGTTGACAGGGCGGGTTTTTGATACATACTAAAAGTGAACAGTTTTTCGGGCTTTCAAGCCCGATGGAGGCATCCCCATGAATTGGAAATTCGAAGCCGGACAGAAAATCTCGTTCGAGGTCCTCTCGAACGGGAAAGTGACCAAAGGGCGCGTTTTCATGTTCGAAGACGAACCCTCGCGAACGAAGTTTGTCGGGTCGTTCGTAGTACCCGAAAACCTCAAGTTCGCCGACAATACGCTCCAGACTACCCTGGCAGCTACCGTTGCTCTGCAGGGCAGGACAGCCCGACAGGACACAGACCTCCCCTTCGTGTTCTGGATTACATGAACATGGGGGCAAACCCGGCGGGGGCATCGCGCGCGCCCCCGCCTAAAGAAGACAGTGCGAATCGCACCGGACAGAGAAACACCACGTTCCTACCGGTGCTTTCTAATTTTTTAGGAAATTAGCTAAATATATCTTTCTCGTCTTCGGGTTTCAATACTCCCGCATCAAGACCGGCAAACCAAATTCTACGCATTTTGGCTTCTAGTTCTAGAGGAATAGGAGGAAAAAGACGAATTATGATAAGTTTTGCAATTGTTAACGATCTGCGTAAATCGGGGTCAGCCGCTAAAAACGACGCGGGTTTAACTTCCAGCTCTTTTGCCAATTTAACGAATAATGCTTCTTTAGCTTCATCCGGCCGCTCGCGGCCTCCTTCTTTCATATGGTTATTGTAGCACAAAAGACAAATACGACATGTCACAAGTTTTACATTTTATGTTAAAATAAGTATATGCAAAATACTTTATTGATTATACTGGCGGTTGTGGTGGGAGGAGTTATTGCCTATTTTGTGTTTGGCAGAAAAAAAGAAGAAAAAAAAGATGATACGGGCTTAAATCTTATTTTGACACAGATCAATGAGCTTTCCAGAACGGTAGACACTAAAATCGGCGAGTCGCACAAGCAGGTCAACGAAAGTTTAAAATTTCATTCCAGCGAATCAAATAAGATAATCCGTGACGTGACGGAGCGCCTGACCCGCTTGGATGAAACTAACAAGCAGGTGATTTCTTTCGCCGACCAGTTGCAGAGCTTGGAAAACATTCTGAAAAATCCGAAACAGCGTGGAATCCTGGGAGAGTATTATCTGGAAACAGTTTTGAAAAATGTTTTGCCTCCGGGAAGCTACCAAATGCAATACCCTTTTCCAGATGGAACTATTGTGGACGCGGTAGTCTTTGTAAAAGATAAAATCATTCCAATTGATTCAAAATTTTCATTAGAAAATTATAACAAAATGGTGGAGGAACGAGATGTTGTAGAAAAAAAGAAGCTGGAGGCAGTGTTTGTGGGAGATTTAAAAAATAGAATTACCGAGACAGCAAAATATATCCAACCCACAAAAGGCACGACAGATTTTGCTTTTATGTTTATCCCCCACGAAGCAATTTATTACGACCTGCTCACTAATAAAGTCGGCTCTGATGAAAATGCAGAGAATTTAATTCAGCGCGCCGCCGGGAAATATAAGGTCATCATTACGAGTCCCACTTCTTTTCTCGCTTACTTGCAGACCGTCCTGCAGGGACTCAAGGCGCTTAAAATAGAAGAATCGGCCAAGGAAATAATCAAAAAAGTGGAAGACCTGGGCAAGCATTTAAAATCTTATGATGAATACCACAACAAGCTTGGCAATGCGCTTGGCACCGTGGTAAACCATTACAATTCTTCAAATAAAGAACTCAAAAAAATTGATAAAGACGTGCTCCGCATCGCCGGAGCTTCGCCGGAACTCTCTCTGTTGGAAGTAGAAAAGCCCCGCCCGAACGACTGAAAATAGTTTGTTTAGTCGGGCAGGCGAAAATTGAAGATTAGTTGAAACTTAAAAACCAGCGAACGTACTCCTTTCGAGCGTTGCTGGTTTTTTTGATGGTTATGGTGTCCATCACACCTTGCCTCGGAACCGCCGGGCGCGGGTCTTACTTCTCGACGTAAGGTATAAGGAGAGGTTCCCACGGGAACTTCCCCTTCACTGTCATCTTGAGCCCAAGCGCCGAGTTCATCTCGGCGACGGCGCGGTCGAGCGCACTGCCGATGTCGCAGGCTTCACCCCTCGGCTTGGTGCAGTCACGTTCGATCCAATCGTTCGTGACTCCCATCCAGGTCGCTGCGGGGACACCGTAGCCCTTCGTGGGATCCGAATTCAATTCCACCTCCCACTCGTGGCCAAATCCGTCCTTCCGACTCAGCGCCACCTTCTTGGTGTTGCCATCGAGCTTCACCGAGAAACCGAACTGCATCCAGGCGTCGGTGTTCGTGAAGGCAAACCAATAGAACGGCTTGCCTTGGAACGTGCCCGTTCCCCACCCGAATGAGCGCTGGAAGGCGACGTGGCCCTTGGTGTAGTCCTCGGTCTCGTAGGCGTCGTAAGCGGCGCGCACCCATTCGGGCAATTCCTTGTTCGCGCCGGTGTAATCGGTCACCGCGACGTCGAGCACGGCCTTGCGGATGTCGTAATTGCGGCGCTTCTCGTCCGGCGTGAGCTTCTTCTCGAGCTCGCGCATGCGGAGCTCGGCCTCGATGCCGGCGCGGATGAAGTCCGCCTCGGTCGAGCCGCTCGGCTTGGCTGCGGGCGCTTCGGGAGCGGGAGCCGTTTGCGCAGTCGGCGCGGTCTGCTCCTGCGGCTTGGTCGACGTCTCGGTGGCGCACGCGGCCACCAACCCGAGAACTGCCAACACCATCATCAGTCGCACGATTTTCTGCATCTTCATCCCTTTCAAATGCGCCTCGTTCACCATGAACGCGCACACACAAACTCGCATATAGTATATCACACTTATCTCAAAATGTCAATGATTTATATGAAAAATAAGGCTTTATTTATATAGATAAAAAAGGGTGCCGGCGGGCTCCCGTGAGGAGCGCACCGGCATGGAAACTGTTTCTTGAAACCGTGGTCAAATGCCTACAAACTCGCGGAGACTCTTCACTGTCTCCGCAACGC
>MFUM01000002.1:0-3892 GCA_001786955.1 Candidatus Nomurabacteria bacterium RIFCSPHIGHO2_12_FULL_42_19 | reverse complement strand
GAGTGCAGATTGGATGAAAAGGGGGCCTTACAACATACGGGCAGTCGAACCGACGTTTTCTGAACATCAAGGCCTCCCGCGAACGAACGTGAACGAAACGAGAACTTGAATGATAAGATACCATATTTTGTGAAATAGTCAAGGGTAAATTTGGGATTTTACAATTGAAATGCTATAATGAAAATATGGACAGAAACGAAATAGACAAGTTATTATTTATAAAAAAGGGCGACGAAATGAAAGAACATAGAGACCCTTATGTGGACTATTGCCTGGAGCAATACCGCATCTATTTGCATGTCTTCAACAGCACCAGCGACCGGAGCCAAAAATCAAATGAATTTTTCCTAGGACTCAATGCCGCCATCATCGGCATCCTGGGCTATGTGGAAACAAAAAGCCTGCCTCATGGAAATACAATATTTACCCTCATCCCCTTCGTCGGCATCAGCATCAGTTATTCCTGGTATAAAATTATAAATTCCTATAGCCAGCTAAACAGAGCGAAGTTTAAAGTGATACACGCCTTGGAGCAAAAATTGCCAATCGCCCTTTTTGAGACTGAATGGAATATTTTAGGCAAGGGCCTGGATAAAAAGAAATATCATTCATTCTCAAAAATTGAAAGAAACATTCCGATAACTTTTATCATCCTTTACTTTATTATATTGGCAACCATTATCTTGGGATAAAATTTCAAAATTTTTCAAATAAATGCTATATTTTTCCCGTAAGGCTCTATCGTCTAATAGTCAGGACGGAAGCTTCTCAAGCTTCAAATCTGGGTGCGATTCCCAGTAGAGTCACAAATTGTGCAGTTAAAAATTTGTGACCACATAAATATGAATGCGAAGTATTCTTATTTCTATAATCCTATTATTGTGGCATAATCAAAAATGAAGGAGCACATCATGGCACCACTTCCGCGTTCCGTTCGTCTAGCAGCGGCGGCGGTTATTTTCGGGATCGGGCTGATTATCGGTCACGACATTGGGCGCTATTTAGGTGCTGATGTCGGGGCCGGAATCGGCGCACTCGCGCTCCTTCTTGCGGTTACGGTCTTCCTCTGGGAAGACCCCTTACTGCGAGAATGAGTATTCGGACCAGCGCGGTCGTCAATCGCGCTGGTCCAGTTTTTTTATTTAAAGTTTTACGTGTATACTACTGAAGACATGAAAAAAAAGGCGAAAAAAGTTTTGGTGCTAACTGTCGGAATTATTTTTATAATACTGGGATTCTTCGGCTTGGTTTTGCCTTTCCTGCAGGGATTTCTTTTTCTGGCTATCGGCCTCTTTCTTCTTTCTTTTTACTTTCCCAAAACCCGCCTATGGATAGAAAAACATACGGAAAAATATCCCCGCCTCTTTTTAATGATAAAAAAAGTTGAAAAATGGATGACAAAAATTATTGGTGAAGTTTAGATTGATTATTTTTTCTTCAGCCACTCGGCATCCTGACGCACCAGTAGTTTATTTTTATTTTTCTGGTCCAGAAGTATCGCTTCCACGACACGTTCCATCCGCATGCCCTGCGAGCCTTTCACGAGAACTATGTCCTTTTTTTGTACAAAAGTTTTTATAAAATTCCCCGCTTCAAAAGAATTTAAAAATTCAAAAATTTCTCCACCCATTCCCATTTCCAAAGCGCCCTCTTTGATAGCTTTAGCCCTAGGACCGACGACGACAAGTATATCCGCATTTTCTTTTGCAATCTTGCCGATATTTTTATGAGCTTCAGTTGTGTGCTTGCCCAATTCAAGCATGTCGCCCAGAATGGCAATTTTCCTTCCCGTACATTTTATTTCCCCCAAAGTTTTCAGCGCAGACTCGCAGGCAAAAGGGGAAGAATTATAAGTATCGTCAATAATTAAAGAATCATTTATTCCATTTAAAAGCCGCATCCGCCCCGGCGGAACATCATAATTTTTAAGCGCACTGATAGCATCCAGCATGTTAAACTTTAAAGCGGACACCAGGGCGAGAGCTGCGAGAGACGCATAAACATGATTCCGGCCAAACACTCCTTCAATCGTTACCGGCAAACTATTGCCGCCTTCATCTGCTCTGAAAATTATTCCCTCCGGCTCATTTTTATCGTTATATAAAATGCTGTCACCTGAACCCAAAATATCAGCCCCTTCTTTAAATCCATAAGTTACGGCAACGTTCTTGGTTTTATTTTTCATTTGGCATACTGATTCATCGTCGGTATTTAATATCAGAAAACCGTCTTTTTTTAAAGTTTTTATAAGCAGGCTTTTTTCTTCCACCAAATGCTTGTGTGAATTGAAAAATTCAATATGCGCCGGAGTCTCACCTATAGTAGTAATGATGACCGCATCCGTTTTGAGCCAGGCAGCAGTATCCCGCATATCATCAGGCTTGCCCACACCCGCTTCTAACACAAGCCATTCGGGATATTTGTGAGGCCCAAAAGGACTAAGAAAAAGCCACAATCCTTTAAAAATATTTTCCAGCCAGGTAAATGGATTATTCCATCCGTTCGGGCATCCCAAAATAGTCAACGGCAGACCTATTTCGCTGTTGAAACTTTTCTCGCTTTTGCGGACATACGATATTCCGGAAAGCACGGCATAAACCGCATCTTTAGTGGAAGTCTTGCCGATTGATCCGGTAATGGCAATAATTTTCGGCTTATATTTCCAAAGCACGAGCCGTGATTCTGTTTTCAGGATATAGGCTATTATTTTTTTAAAAGTTGTTTTCATAAATTCACCTCACCCCTTTGCCCCTCTCCTTGACAAGGAGAGGGGTTGGGGAGAGGTTACCGGTCCGGCGGAATATTATAATAATTTAATAAAAATTTGGTAATATCCAAAAAAGGATCGGTCCAGGTCGTCGCAGCATAAGGCACTCCCTTGGGATTCACGGCATAAAGAAAAACTATGAATTTCGGGTTATAAGCCGGAAAATAGCCGAAAAAAGAATGGGTGTGCCTGTCCGTATAATAGCCTCCGGTAGTGTTGTCCGCAACCTGCGCCGTGCCGGTTTTTACCGCCACGCTGAAGTGGTCCAATTTCCCTAGGCCTCCTTTGATTGCCTTATCCATTACCACCACCAGCATTCTGGTTATTTCTTGCGAAGTTTCTTTTGTTATTTTTGCGGGAGTAACGGGATATTCCATTTTTTTGGAGGTACCATTGCTATATTTTATTTCCTTAACGACATGCGGAACAACCAAATTCCCGCCATTGGACAGTGAAGCGAGCGCCCGGATTAATCCAGCCGGAGTCAGGGCGATTCCCTGACCGAAAGCGGCATTGGCATATTCAATTTCACGGGGACTCTTTAATATGCCCGAAACTAGCCCGCTGGTTTCATTCGGTAAATCAATGCCGGTCTTATTTTTTATGCCATAAGCCAGCAGGTATTCGCGCAATTTCTCTTTGCCCAATTTTTGCTCCACAAAAACCATGCCGGTATTGAGCGATTGATTTAAAACCTCCTGCATACTGGTACCCGGACCGCGCGCCTTCTTGTCAAAATTAAATATTTCTTTCTTTTCAACTATTACGGACCCTCTGTCATTGTAAGTCGTATCGGCTGTGACAGCTCCGGCATCCAGAGCCGCCGCCATGACCAAAGGCTTGACCACCGAGCCGAATTCCAGGACATTTTCCACCAGCGGATTCGTGAAAATAGAAACTTTCTTGACTTGAGAAAAATTATTTGGGTCAAAATCAGGCTTGACGCCGAGCGCATAAATAGACCCGTCCTGCGGATTCATAATTATTCCGCCGATAGAATCAATCTGATATCTGTCTTGGACTTCGGTTAATTTTTTTTCCAGGAAATTTTGAACCTGGGGCTCGATAGTGGTTACGATATCTCCTTCCGGCGCCTTATTTTCAAACAAGGTCTTGCGCATATTG
>MFUM01000001.1 GCA_001786955.1 Candidatus Nomurabacteria bacterium RIFCSPHIGHO2_12_FULL_42_19 | reverse complement strand
CTTAGCGCGGCGGTGGAGAAGCTGCCAAGCGTTTGGCTGTTCGCCAATTAAAAAGGTACGCGAGCTGGGTTCAGACCGTGGAGGAAGTAAATTTATAATTTTAAATTTCTAATTTCTAAACATTAAAAATTGTTTGAAAATTGAAAATTGCGAATTGAAAATTATTTCTTGTGCAGTCTGAACCCTCAGAGGAAAGTTTTGAACTTATGTTATAAAAACAAGTGAGGAGTAAAGTAAAATTTATTTTTATTTTATCCGAGCGAAGTTTTTATATGAAATATTTATATTTCATATTTAAAATGTTTTTTGTTTATGAAATTAAAAGATAGGAATCAATCAAATCACGGCGGTCCCTCACATACAATGTATGTGAGAGAAGAAGTCGGGGTTTTCGGAGAAATCCTGAACGAAAGTGAAGGACAACACCGAGCCCAGCACCACTTTGAAATTAAAGTGGTGCTGGGTGTAGAGACTACAAACTGACCGCAAGAAATTGCGAACGTATAGTCCAATGCAATGAGTAATCATTGATATCATGCGTGAGACAGGTTGGTCTCCTATCTACTGCACTCGTTGATTCTTGAGAAGATTTGCTTCTAGTAGGCCCTTTAGGGCTTTGCTACTTCACACAGAAATGTGTGATGAAAAAGTGGCTAATAACGGTGAAGTCTTCATTAATGTTTCTCGGTTTTAGAATTATAATACCACTCGATCCTTGATATTATAATTTGCTTGAGGACCAGAAATATGATAAGATAATACCGTGGGAAGTCGATCTAAAATCAAGTTAGCATATATTGCCGGTTTTTTGGATGGAGATGGAAGTTTGATGCTTCAGCTTAAAAAGCGAAGCGATAGTAAACGAGCAATTCGTTTTATGACAACCATTTGTTTCTACCAAGACACTAGGCACGCAAAAACTTTGTATTGGATAAAGGAAGTTTTAGGTATCGGTTATATTTCCAACAGAAATGATGGGATGACCGAACTGCGAATAAATGGCTATAAACAAATAAGAGAAATTCTTAAAAGTTTATTGCTCTACATTCGATTTAAAAAACTTCAAGCTCATGCGCTTTTACAAGCATGTGAGATATTATCTAACACGAAGTTTAGCAAGCTAACGAAAAAGCAATTGGCAAAACTTGTTGACCTAATTTTAGTAATTCAAGGTGAAAACTATGTTACTAAAAAGAAGAAAACAAAAAGCGAATTGCGTAAAATTTTAGGTTTGACCCCGTAACGACTTGTCTCTGACATTAGGTCAGAGTGGATTTGCATAACGCTGGAAAGCCCCGACGTCCGTCGGGACAGGCTTATGCTTATAATACGCCAACATCCTCCTTCCAATTTGGGAAAGGATGAAGATATAGTCTACACTCCTAGAAATAGGGGAGAATGTGACGAGAGGACCGAAGTGAACTGACCTCTGGTGTACGAGCTGTCCTGCCAAGGGCAATGCTCGGTAGCTATGTCGGGATTGGATAACCTCTGAAAGCATCTAAGAGGGAAGCCAGCTTCAAGATTAGGAATCGTTAAGAACCCTGAGAGATGATCAGGTTGATAGGCTTTAAGTATAAGCGCAGTAATGCGTTAAGCTGAGAAGTACTAATGTTTCGATTCCTGTTAAGAAATTTGGAAACCACAAAAAATAAAAAAACAAACACAAAATATTAAATGTTTTGTGTTGGTGATTTGTCGCAGGGGCCACACCTCTTCCCATTCCGAACAGAGAAGTTAAGCCCTGTTGAGCTGATGATACTCTTTTAGGGGAAAGTAAGCAGTCGCCAACACAAAGGATTTAATCTAACCAATAGTAAATGAATATTTGCTGGTTTTTTGCTATAATTTGCACATGAAACTTCTTCTTACATCAGCGGGAATAAAAAATAAAACGCTTGCCCAAGCGCTACTTGATTTGGTGGGTAAGCCGGCGAGTGAAATAAAATTGGCTTTTATTCCTACCGCGGCAAATATACCTACGGTTGATATGGGCTGGTTTATTGATAATTTGTGGCAAATTAAGCAGCAAAAATTTAAGAATATAGATATAGTAGATATTTCAGCATTACCGAGAGAAATCTGGCAACCGCGACTTGAGGCAGCAGATATTTTATTTTTCTCTGGCGGAAATACGTCACACTTGATGCGTTGGCTGGAAGAATCCGGATTAAAAAAAATACTGCCGGAACTTTTGAAAACAAGAGTATATGTGGGGGTTAGTGCAGGGAGTATTGTGACGGGCCCAACACTTGATACAGCTAATGCAGAAAAAGCCTTACGTTATAAAAAACAATTTGGATATGAAACTAATACAGGGCTTGGCTTTGTTGATTTTTGTGTTCGGCCGCATTTAAACTCTTCTAGTTCTCCGCATTCTCGCAAAGAAATTGTGGAAGAAATAGCTGTCAGGATTCCGCAAACTATTTATGCGATAGATGACCAAATGGCTATAAAAGTGGTAGACGGAAAAACAGAAGTTGTCGGTGAAGGGGAATATCTCGTTTTTAATAAATAACCCCGAATGTTAGCGAGGGATTTTTTTGCTTTTCTGATTTCCTTGTGTTAATTTATTAACTGAAGGAGTGATCAATGCCGAGCTTTTCCGCTCTGTTCCTCCTGCTTTCTGTTCTCTGTCCGAAAAGGGCGGAGTGGATTGCAGGTAAAGTCGTAGCCTATTACAGGCTGACTCGTCGGCGCTTTGGGCGCCGTTTCAAATGAGCCCGGACTTCGTTTTCGACGAAGCACCCGGGCTCGCTCTTTTTATGTTGATTTTGATATACTAATACCATGAAATTTCTTCTTACATCTGGCGAAATAACGAATCCAACAATTGCCATGGTATAATTTATAAATATGGAAAATAAAATAGGATTAAAAACACCGTCACAAATAAAAGACCCTGAGGAACAGGCGCTTTCTCGCCTGAGAACTTTTCGTGCATATTTTCGCGATTTTGCCATTAAAGAAAATGACCCTATGTTGCTTTCTCTCAATTTTGAAGAACTAACTGAAGAAGATATGGTTTTCTTTCAGCGCTTCCAAATGGGGATGTTTCATATTAATGATGTTGAAAGACAAGAACAAGTTTTGGCCAATTTAAAAGAAGCTGATACTGCAAGAAAACTTTTATCCTACATGCGAAAGAAACTAACCAAGAGCGAAGCCAAAGCCGCTTAACTTTTTAAATAAATTGACTTATAATGGGCTTGGGAGAAGGGGTGTGCGTCGCGGAGGAGCGTGCCTGTGTTCGGGCCTTTCCCAGCGGGAGCCAGCACGGGTTCACCCCCCTTCTCTGTCAGTTCATTGTCTTGTCTTTTCATCTTGTTGCGCCCGATTCGCTTTTGCGAACCGGGCTGCGTTTTTTTAATACCAAGCTCCATAAACCCATCAAAAAAGCCATATTATATGGCTTTTTTGATGGGTTTTCTTGGCTTGACTTTCTATGTAAAATAGTGTATGATATAAAACTAAGGAGGATGGTGCGGGGTGTTATCCTTGGGTAGTGGTCTGCTGCGGCAGATACACAAAGGTACGCACCTCCTCCCCTTGAATTCGTTCCTCGTTTTTTGGAGGCACTAACATGCTGTTGTTCGCACTTAGTTTCGTTCTTGCCTTCGTTCTTCTCAAGTTCGGACCGCGGCCCTACTGGACGGTCCGCATGAAAGCCAGAACTCAGGCACCGCGGCAGGATCTCATGGCGTGGTACTGGCGCGTCCGGCGCAAGCTGGAAGCAAAAACCCGTAAGGCGCGGGAACACGCCTTACTAGAGGAGAGAGCATGGCACGAAGCCGGAAGGTGCGACGAGCCGACTTGCTCCTCGCACTCGTCGTTCTAGGAGGAGTTGTACTCCTCCTAGCGATGTTGTAATATCGTTCGCTTGAGCCCGGCTCGTCCCTATGGACAGCTGGGCTCGCACTTTTTTAGAGTGTTTTTATTTTTATATTTTTAGTGGTATTATATCCTTATGGCACTTATGACCTGGGCTTTTAAGAGGCAGATTTTTTATATAATTATTCTCTTTTTATTCTTTGCAGTATTCGGATTTTTAATAATTTCTCCCAGCTTGAGCAAGGCGCCGACTTGCGCAGACAATAAGCAGAATGGAAATGAAACCGGCACAGACTGCGGAGGCTCGTGCGCCAGGGCATGCGTCGCGCAAGTGGACGCGGTTTCAACTCTCTGGGCCCGCGCCTTTAAGGTGGTTCCCGGACGCTATAACGCCGTCGCTTATCTGGTAAATCACAATAAAAATACCGCGGTCAAAAAAGTAAATTACAAATTCCGTTTTGCCGACAAGGATAATGTTTATATAGGCAAGCGCGAGGGCAGCACTTTCATTCCTCCGGCCAGCGCCTTCGCCGTCTTTGAGCCTGGAATAGATATCGGGAATTCCATTCCTGTTTATGTAACTTTTGAATTTACCGAAACGCCTGTCTGGCTTCAAGTTTCGCAGGAAAAAATCAACCAAGTCAAAGTCTTGGTCTCAAATATCCAACTTGCAAACGAGGCGGCGAGTCCCAGGCTTTCGGCTACGATAAAAAATAATTCGCTTTTCACCATTCCGAACGTAAGCGTAGTCGTGATTTTATATGACAACTCAGGTAACGCCCTTTCCGCCAGCCGCACTTATTTGAGCCAGCTTGCTCCGCTGGAAAATGCCGATATTAATTTTACCTGGCCGGAACCGCTGACCGGCGCCGTGGTTGCCAAAGAAATAATTCCGATGTATGACATTTTCTCCGTGCAATTGAATTAGATTATGGCGGAAAAGGCTATAAAAAGAATAGATTGGATGCTTGTTTTTTTCATTCTTCCGATAATTGCGGGAGGGCTTGTCACAATGAAATCTTTTGCGCCGCTGGAATCTTCCAATGATTTTTTCAGTAAACAGATTATCTGGGTTGCACTCTCTTTTGCTGTTTTTTTTATTTTTTCTTTCATTGATTTTCGCTTTTTAAAACGCACAAACGTATTGGTATTTTTATTCCTTTTTCTTTCCTTTCTTTTATTGACGCTTATTTTTTTTGGGCATAAAAGCTGGTTTAATTTTGGTTTTTTTTCTTTTCAGCCGGTTGATATGATGAAATTGGTATTAGTTCTAGTTTTGGCCAAGTATTTTTCCCGCCGCCATGTGGAAATCAGGGATATTAAGCATATTTTTATTTCCGGATTTTATGCATTGATGCCCTTAATCCTGGTTTTGCTTCAGCCCGATTTCGGCTCGGCAATGATTATACTTTTTATCTGGCTGGGAATGGTGCTTGTTTCTGGAATTTCCAAGCTTCATTTATTTTTAGTTCTTATTTCGGGCGTGGTGATTTTCGCGTCATTTTGGTTTTTTGCTTTTGCGCCATATCAAAAAGCCCGTATTTATAATTTTATTAATCCCTCGGCTGATATTCATAAAACAGGCTACAACGTGTTTCAATCAACTATCGCCGTCGGCTCGGGGCAATGGACGGGCAAAGGCCTGGGTTTTGGAACGCAGTCAAGATTAAAATTTCTGCCGGTGCCCCAGTCCGATTTTATTTTTGCCGCTTATGCCGAAGAATGGGGTTTCGTCGGCTCGTTTTTAATTCTCCTGCTTTACAGCCTGGTAATCTGGCGGATTCTTTACTCCGCGTCTTTAGGCGCGTCTAATTTTGAAATACTTTTCGGCATGGGCGTTGCTATTTTTTTTATGAGCCATATACTCGTAAATATCGGCATGAATCTAGGATTGATGCCGGTGACCGGCATTCCTCTCCCATTTATGAGTTATGGCGGTTCGCATTTATTAACCGAGTTTATGGGATTGGGAATCCTGATGAGCATGCGCAAATATAGCAGGCCGGCGCATCGGGACGATATGCGGAATGAATTTTTAGGGGCTTAGAATTAGTTAACGAGGTGCTAGTTTCTAGGTGCTAGTGAAAAAATGCTAGAACCTAGACTCTAGAACCTAAAACCTAATGTACATAATTGACGGGAGAAAATTGCGCGGAGAGATTTTAGCCAAGGTCAAAAGTGAAGTGACTCTTTTGCCTTTTGAACCGGTTTTTTGCGATGTCTTAGTGGGTAACGACCCGGCATCGGTGCAATACGTAAAGATGAAAGCGAGAACCGCCGAAACGGTCGGCATCCGTTTCCATAAAGCAAATTTCCCCGCATCTATTACAACCGAAGAACTCATAAAAGAAATAAAAATTTTAAACAAAATTCCAAATATGTGCGGGATTATCGTCCAGCTTCCGTTGCCCAAGTCAATCGACAAGAGAGCCATACTCGACAGCATTAATCCGCGCCTGGATGTTGATTGTTTGGGCATTTCCGCAAGTGAAAAGTTTTACAAAAATTACGACAGCCGAACGGATTTGGTGTATCCAACGGCCCTCGCCTGCATGGCGCTTCTTGATTCGCTTGGTTTGAGTTTGAAAGGCAAAATCATTGTCGTCTTGGGGCAAGGGGAGCTGGTGGGACGGCCGACGGCTGAGCTTTTACATTCCCGGGGACTGACTTATCTTGCGATTGATAGCAAGACAGAAAATAAAGAACGGCTTTTGCAGCAGGCGGATGTTATAATTTCCGGCATAGGAAAGGGTAAATATATTACCGGCAATATGATTAAGCAGGGAGCGGTTTTAATAGACGCAGGCACTTCCGAATCAGATGGCGGGATTGTCGGCGATGTTGATTTGGAATCGGTCCGAAATGTCGCCGGATATGTTTCGCCCGTGCCCGGGGGAGTAGGGCCCGTCACCGTAGCCATGCTTTTAAATAATGTGCTCACGGTAGCGAAGCGCCACGCTTTAACGGACATTGCGCGGCATGATTCTGCAGAATCAAAATGAACAATCAAATCTTTTTCTTTTTTTATAATTTTACTCACCAGTCGGGTTTTTTTGACAAGCTGGTTGTTTTTTTTGCCGTTTATTTTCCATTGGCAATTCTTTTTAGTGTCGGAGTATTTCTGCTTTACCATTCTGGCGTTTACAAGAGGGAAAATTTTAATAAGATAGTTATAAAAAAATTAATTTTAAATTCCCTAGTAGTTTTTGGTCCAGCGTTCTTTGCATTTTTAATTGCTACAATTTTAAAAGAAATAATCCACATAGATCGTTCTTTTGTGCAATTTAGTAAAATATCGCCTCTTTTTAATCCAAATCAAGAATATGCTTTTCCCTCTACTCATGCTTCAATTTTCTCCGCTCTGGCTTTCTCCATTTTCTTTCTGCATAAGAAGGTCGGATATATTTTTATGCTTTTCGCCCTCTTGATCGGCCTGGCTCGTATAACTGCCGGAGTGCATTTTCCAATTGACATTTTTGGCGGTTTTATTCTCGGCGCCGTAGTTGCATATTTAGTTGCTTATTTTGGAAAAAAAATATAGAATATCTTTATATTTATGATTAAGAAATTGATTTTATCTGTTGTTATGCTTTTACTGGGCACGGGAGTGGCTTTTTTTGTCTTTAAATCCGAGCCTAAACTGAACAAAAATTTTGAAACTCAAAAATCATTTTTTAAAAACCATCCTTTCCGTCTGGGGCTTGATCTCTCCGGAGGCAGTCATTTGATTTATAAAGCCGACACCTCTTTGGTTCCGGCTGGCCAAGTGGGCGATTCAATGTCCGCGCTCCGCGATGTAATCGAGCGGCGCATAAATATTTTCGGAGTTTCCGAGCCGGTTGTGCAGGTTCAGCATGGCGGGTTTGTTTCCGGCGGAGGGGAACAGCTGATAGTTGATCTTCCCGGCGTGACCGATGTAAAGCAGGCGATAGACATGATTGGACAGACCCCGCTCCTTGAGTTCAAAACCGAGGCGCCTAAAGACACCCCGCAAACTGCGACCGTGGATAAAGACGGCAAAGTGACCCTGGATGTGAATTCTCAATTTGTTTCCACCGAGCTTACCGGCCGATATTTGCAAAAAGCGACTTTGGAATTTGATGCAAATACCCGCGAACCGCAAGTAAATTTGCAGTTTAATGATGTTGGCACGAAACTTTTTGCCCAAATTACCAAAGACAATGTTGGCAAAATGGTGGCGATTTATCTGGACGGCGCTCCTATTTCCACTCCGGTCGTCCGGGAAGAAATTCCCAATGGTCAGGCGGTGATTTCCGGGAGCTTTACCCCGACCGAAGCGAAGACGCTTGTCGGCAGACTCAATTCCGGAGCTCTGCCGGTGCCGATAGCCCTTCTTTCCACCCAAACCATTGGCGCTATTTTAGGGGATAATGCGGTAAATGCCGGAGTCAAGGCCGCATTTGTCGGGTTTTTACTGGTAGTTCTTTTCCTGATTCTTCTGTATCGTTTGCCGGGACTGATTGCCGCTCTTTCTCTCTGTATTTTTATCTCTGTAATATTGGCGCTCTTCAAGCTCTTGCCGGTCACGCTGACAGCCGCCGGTATCGCCGGATTTATAATTTCTATCGGCATAGCGGTTGACGCGAACGTGCTTATTTTTGAACGTGTCAAGGAAGAATTGCGCTCCGGCCGGAGCATTGCCGACGCAGTTTCCACCGGTTTTTCCCGGGCTTGGTTTTCTATCCGGGATTCTAATATTTCAAATTTCATCACTGCTCTCATTCTCTTCTGGTTTGGCACATCCCTGATTAAAGGTTTTGCATTGACGCTCGGCATGGGAGTTATTGTATCAATGTTCAGCGCGATTACGATTACCCGGATTTTTCTTTCGGCGCTTGTTTTTATGGGAGAAGGAAAGGTTGCCAGATTTTTGTTTTCCAGTGGGATTTCAAAATAACTTTATGAAAAATAACTTTAAAAACTTTCAACTAAAATGTTTATAATAAAATACAAAAAAATATTCATTGGCATATCAATAATTTTAGTTATTCTTTCCTTTGTTTCTTTGCTTGTCTTCGGGCTAAATATTGGCATTGATTTCAAAGGCGGCGCATTGACCGAAATTGTTTATCAAACGGAACGTCCAACACAAGAAGTTTTATATTCAAATTTAGAAACTCTCAATTTTGGCTCCATTCTTTTGCAACCAACCGGCGAACTTGGTTATATTGTAAAGTCTCGTGATTTAAATGATGCCGAACACTATTCACTTTTAAAAGTGCTCTCGTTGCAAGATAAAAATATTCCAACTGAAATGAGTTTTAATTCCATTGGACCTTCGATTGGGCGCGAACTTACCAGAAAAGCAATCTTGGCGGTTATTTTGATTTCGCTCGCAATTATTTGTTTTATTGCCTTTGCTTTTCGCAAAATCTCGAGTTCCGCCACGGGTCGCCAGGGCGTGGCTTCCTGGAAATATGGCCTTATCGCCATTGTCGCGCTTTTACACGATGTGACTATTCCTGTCGGGCTATTTGTCATGCTTTCCCATTATTATGGCGCGGAACTGGACACTCTTTTTGTCGTTGCGGTTCTTACTATTCTTGGTCTTTCTGTTTCCGACACGATAGTTATTTTTGATCGGATTAGGGAAAATTTAAGGAATCAGACAGCCACAGCCAAGGCGGATTTTAGTGAAATAGTCGGCAAAAGTCTGGAGCAGTCATATGTGCGGTCTATCTGCACTTCATTTACGGTTATTCTCGTGCTTCTGGCTTTGTTTTTCTTTGGTCCTGTTTCAACGAAATATTTTGCTCTTATGCTGACTGCCGGAATGTTCTTCGGAACTTATTCTTCAATTTTTCTAGCCTCACCACTACTGGTGTTGGTAGAAGAGTGGCAAAAAAACAAACACAATAAGTAGAAATCCCCCTATACACTTGCTTACAATCTTTGCTTATTGGTATAATACAAAGATGATGTATATTTTGATAATTTTAGGAGTTATAATTTTATGGGCAATTTTTGTTTTCAATAGTCTTGTTGTACGTCGTAACCGCGCAGGAGAGGCTTGGGCGGATATTGAAGTCCAGTTGAAACGCCGATATGACTTGATACCGAATCTAGTAAACACGGTAAAAGGTTATGCCACTCACGAGAGTTCGGCTTTTGAAAATGTTACCAAAGCGCGTTCGGCTGCCATGGGAGTGGGAAATAATTTAGCGGACAAAGGTGCAGCCGAAAATATGCTGACGAGTGCCTTGAAATCTGTTTTTGCGATAGCCGAAGCATATCCGGACTTGAAAGCCAATCAGAATTTTTTGGCTCTGCAAAATGAACTTTCGGACACCGAAAATAAGATTCAAGCTGCGCGCAGATTTTATAATGCCAACGTCCGCGACTTGAACACCTCCATTGAAAAATTTCCGTCAAATTTAGTTGCAGGGACCTTCGGGTTTTCTAAAAAAGAATTCTTTGATCTGGGAGACAATGACGCCGCGCAGAATCCCGTAACAGTAAAGTTTTAGCTTTATTTTTTGATTTGGGTTTTAGATTTATGATTACACAAGAACTTTTAGGATATATACGCGGGGAGACTGCCAAAGGTAAAACTCGGGAAGAAATCCGCGGAGTTCTGCTCTCCGGCGGCGGATGGAGCGAAGATGATTTAAGTGAAGCATTTAGGGAAATAATTCCTATGCAGGGCATGGTTTTGCCAAACCCTGTCGCTTACGAGCGACAAGGAGAAGGAAAACCGGTTGAACCGGTATCTTCCTTGTCGCCTTCTCCGTCTTTGTCTTCATTCTTACCATCATCATCGCCATCAGTCTCTTCTTCTCCTTCGCCCATACGTTCATTTTCACCTTCCTATTCGCCTTCATCTTCATTATTAAGAAAGAGCTCATTTTCCGAGCCTGCACCTTCTTCGCACCGGACATCTTCGTTATTAAAGTTTTTGGCTATTTTTATTATTATTGCAGGACTCGGCTTTGGTTTTTGGTTTTACCGTTCATCCATAATAAATTTATGGACCTCTTTATTTTCAAAAATATCTTCTCCTTCTTCGGATTTACCTCTAAATACTACCTCGGATACTGAGACAGCAGCGCCAACATTTCCCATAGCAGTGACACCGCCGGTAATAGAAACTATAAATTGCGGAGTTGGCACAGCTCCAAAATTAGGTAATCCTTCCACTTACGAGAACGACTCAGTGCTTGCCTGTTTGGGCGCAAATGCCATTAATTGCAAAAACGCCAAGGGAGTTCTTCAGGATAATTTTTTTCCCACCATTTTTGAAATTACCAAATCGCAGGATTCCTGCAATTTCAGACTGTCTTATCCGGCGGACAGCGCGTTAATCGATATTACCGGCAAGCAACTGGCCGGACAATATATTTTATGCCCTATTGATGTAGTTAAAGCCATAGACAATACCAAGCCCGCAACCCCGAAGTTTAATGCTCCCAACAAGGCTGATTTTAGCGAATACGCGAGTGATGTGTATTTTTACGGGACTCTCGGCTTATTTGCAGAAAATAATCTTGATATGGCGAAAATCCAGGCTCTTGGTTGCAGCGGGGAGTATATCCAATCGGTAATAGCAAGCTACAAAGCTAAAAGATAGGAAATTAATGGCGACACTTTATACCGAGCAATCAAAAAATGTCACAAAGACTTGGCTGCTTATGTCAATCTTTTTTATTGTGGTTATCGGTTTTGGCTGGTTTTTTAGTTTTTATTACGGCAATCCGAACATACTCTATTTTTTTGTCATCTTTAGTATTCTGATGAATATTTTTTCCTATTGGTTTTCGGATAAAATCGTGCTTTCTTTAGCTGGAGCAAAACCCGCAAACAGAGAAGAAAATTTTAATTTATATACAAGCGTGGAAAATCTTTCTATCACCGCAGGCTTGCCGATGCCGAGAATTTATATAATCAATGATTCGGCTCCGAACGCTTTTGCGACCGGGCGAGACAAAGAACACGCGGTAGTAGCTGTGACGACCGGCTTGCTTGGTATTCTGGATAAAACAGAGCTTGAAGGCGTGATTGCCCATGAATTGTCCCATATAGGAAACAGAGACATGCTTTTGTCTACGGTAGTGGTTGTGCTTGTCGGGTTTATTTCTATTCTCGCGGATATTTTTAGGCGTAATTTATTTTTCAGCAGAAGCAGGGATAACGACAATAAAATGCAAGGAATAATGATGCTGGTTGGAATAATTCTTTCAATTTTGGCGCCGATTATAGCAATATTGATTCAATTGGCTATTTCCAGAAAACGCGAGTTTTTGGCGGATGTCTCCGGGGCGCTTTTGACCCGTTATCCGGAAGGACTTGCCGGCGCGCTTGCCAAAATTTCTAAATGTCAGAAACCGATGGTCCGCCAATCCGGCGCCATCGCGCATCTTTATATTGCCGACCCCAAAGGTGTGAGATTGAGGCAAACCATCGCCGTTGGCGAGGTCCCGCCAAAGGCGGGAAAAATCTCCGGATTTTTTGCAACTCATCCGCCGGTGGAAGAAAGAATTAAGGCTTTGATTGGCGGGTAATATTGGGTTATACTCTTAAATATGGATCCCGTTAGAAGTAGGAAACCCAAGGTTTCCGTCAAGCTAACAGGATTCGTGTATTATTATTTTAACTTCTAACGGGATGGACATAAAGGATGTAGAAAATTTGGCAGAACTGGCTAAATTAGACTTAACGGAAGAAGAAAAAAACAAACTTCTTAGTGACGTTAAGGAGATTTTGGATTATGTAAAAGTGATAGAGTCAGTTAATGCGCTAGACACAGAAACTGTTTATACTATTCACAATGTGTGGAGAGAAGACGAATTAAAGCACCCATTATTTTCACGAAATCTAATAATTAATCAGTTTCCGGACTCTCAGGACGGCTATTTGAAAGTTAAGAAGATATTGTAACTTATGATTGATTTAAAAAATCTGACAATAGAAAAAGCGCATGAGATGATGCAAAAAAAGAAACTTACATCAGTTGAACTTGTTTCTGCTTGTTTAAAAAATATTCAAGAAAAAAATAAAGAATTGAATATATTTTTAGAAATTTTTGACGATGCATTGGAGCAAGCCAAAAAAGCTGATGAGATAATTAAAAGTGGCAAAGGAACCAAACTTACTGGCATACCGATTGCAATTAAAGACAATATGCTAATAACAGGAAGGAAAACCAGTTCGGCGTCTAAAATGTTAGAAAATTATACAGCTTCTTATGATGCTTTTGTTATTAAAAAATTAAAGGAGGTTGGAGCAGTCTTGATAGGTCGGACCAATATGGACGAATTTGCCATGGGATCTTCGACTGAAAATTCTGTTTACGGACCAGTTAAAAACCCTATTGATCCTACTCGTGTTCCTGGAGGATCTTCGGGGGGGAGCGCTGCAGCAGTGGCAGCCGATATGGCCCTGGGTGCGCTTGGTAGTGACACAGGAAGCTCAATTCGCCAGCCGGCATCGTTGTGTGGCGTTGTTGGAATGAAACCTACATACGGCGTAGTGTCGCGTTTTGGTATCACCGCTATGGCTTCTAGTCTGGATCAAGTAGGCCCAATTGCCAAAACTTCTAAAGATGCAAAAATAATTTTTGATTGCATTTCAGGAAAAGACGAAATGGACTCTACTTCTGTAAATTTTCTTGATTTTAAAGTATCTCCAAATAAAAAAGCTATCGGAGTTCCTCGTGATTTCCTAAAAGAAGGAGTCGACCCTGAAGTATTGAAGAATTTTGAAGAAAGTTTGGAAAAGCTTAAAAAGATAGGCTACGCAGTGAAAGATATCAAGATGCCATCCTTGGAATATTCTTTGCCTGTTTATTATATTATTATGCCCGCAGAAGTGTCTACAAATTTAGCCCGTTTAGATGGTATGAGATATGGACTGCGAAAGGATGGAATAGATATGTTTGATACATTTAAAAAAAGCAGATCTGCAGGTTTTGGTCCAGAAACTAGAAGACGCATGATTTTGGGAGCGTATGTACTTTCTCATGGATATTATGATGCCTATTACAATAAGGCTTGGAAATTGAGACATGTAATTGAAAAAGAATTTGCTTCAGTCTTTAAAGATGTTGATTTTGTCGTTATACCCACAGCTCCTACACCAGCATTTAAATTTGGAGACAAGAAAAGTCCACTTGATATGTATTTGTGTGACATTTTTACGACTCCGGCGAATATTGCAGGTTTGCCTGCCATATCTGTACCATCAGGTTTTTCCATTAAAGGATTGCCGTTTGGATTTCAGTTTAATGGACCTATTTTTTCTGATGAAGCTGTTTTTGAAATCGGCAAGAAATTTGAGGAAATAAGAGATATGGTATAATTTTATATATGGAAACAGCAAGTCAAAACAGTCTTCTCGACGATTCGTTTCTTGGTTCCAGGTATTTTGATGCGGATTATTTATTCAGCCAAAGCGCCGTATATATCAAGAAGTTTTTTGCTTTGGCTTTTAGTGGGCAGGGAATTAACCTTGGAAAAGCTGTTCTTTTTTTCTTGGCTATATTTTTTCTGACAATAATTTGCTATACAGCTATCCGTTTGTTTGAAATCCGGGCCAAAGAAAAAAAACATTTACAACACGAGATAGAGAAATATGCGCACAATAAAGCTGAATATGAAAAACATTTGCGCGAAGAAATCGGAGGGTCCAAAAATGAGCGCTGGAGTAAGACCCTTACCTATCTCTTCTCCCAGCATTCCAGCGATTGGAAGCTGGCGATTATTGAGGCGGACTCCATACTCGAGGATTTGATGGGCCAGCTTGGATTTAAAGGTGAAAACCTGGGTGATAAGTTAAAATCAGCCAATCAAGATAATTTTCCGCTTCTCACTACCGCCTGGGAAGTCCATACCATCAGGAATAGGATAGCCCACGAGGGCTTGTCTTTTGAGCTTTCACACCACGAGGCCAAACGGGTGATTGCTTTATATGAGAAAATTTTTCACGGGTATGGCTATATTTAAGCCCTTGTTTGCTTTTTTGAGGATTTAAGGTAAAATGAAAGAGTGCCCTTTAAGTTTTATTTTGGGCATTTTTTAATGTAGCGGGGTAGAGAAGAGGCATCTCGCAAGGCTCATAACCTTGAGACTCTGGTTCGATTCCAGACCCCGCAACAATTCGGCAAGTGACATGCCACTATGTCTAATTGTCGAGTATAGTATTATAATTTGTCGGCGTAGTTGTTTTGGTAGGTATCGGCAAATCAGTTATAAAAATGAATAAAATATCGACGTAGCTGTTTTGGCAGGTATCGGCAAGTTGGTTAAAAATGAATAAAATGTCGGCGTAGTTGTTTTGGCAGGTATCGGCAAGTTGGTTAAAAATGAATAAAATGTCGGCGTAGCTCAGTCGGTAGAGCGGAGGACTCATAAGCCTCAGGTCACAGGTTCGATCCCTGTCGCCGACACCCTCCCAAAAGAGGAAAAGTTCTTTAAAATTGCAATCGTAGCTGTTTTGGCTAGTCTAAAACCTACATTTGAAAATCAAAGGTGTTAATTAATGTTTAAGAGGTAAATTGCGATCGTAGCTCAACTGGTTAGAGCACCCGCCTGTCACGCGGGAGGTTGCCGGTTCAAATCCGGTCGGTCGCGCAAGTTTTGCCGTTATAGCTGTTTTAGTAGGTCGAAAAGTCATTTTGCCGTTATAGCTGTTTTAGTAGGTCGAAAAGTCATTTTGCCGTTATAGCTCAGGTAGTAGAGCACGTTCTTGGTAAGAACGAGGTCATCAGTGCAAATCTGATTAACGGCTCCAGGGTTGACGTAAAGTAGCTTCTGAAATGTACGCATAAAATTCTGTTGAATTTTTGCTCAAGACTCGGCCCGTCGGCCTCCGTAGCCATTTCAGAAGCTACTTTACGTCCCCAAAAATATTTGCCGATGTAGCTGTTTTGGTAGTTAAACTAAGGTTTGCCGATGTAGCTGTTTTGGTAGTTAAACTAAGGTTTGCCGATGTAGCTCAGTTGGTAGAGCACCGCTTTCGTAAAGCGGGGGTCGACAGTTCAATCCTGTCCATCGGCTCATGGAAAAAGATTTAGTGAATATTCAGGAGAAAATAGAAAAACTGGAAGCTCAAATGCTTGAGGCTGATTTTTGGAGCGACAAAAATAAAGCGCAAAATATTTTAAGGGAGCTTGCTGAATTAAAAAGCAAGAAGGTAGGTGTCCATAAATATGACAAAGGCAATGCTATTCTTACGATAATTTCCGGCGCCGGGGGCGACGATGCGGAAGATTTTTCGGCGATACTTTTCCAAATGTATGAAAAATACGCAAAAAAAAACGGCTGGGAAATTTCTTTTATCAGCGAGCATAAAAATGACCACGGCGGCTACCGCCACATTGCCATGGAAATTTTGGGCAAAAACGCATACGGAAATTTAAAAAACGAAACGGGAGTACACCGACTGGTGCGGATTTCGCCTTTTAATGCGAAAAAATTGCGCCACACTTCTTTTTCTCTGGTGGAAGTTCTGCCAAAATTTTCAAAACTGGAGGAAAAAGACATTGTGCTTTTGCCGGAAGATTTGAAAATAGAATTTGCCCGTTCCAGCGGACCGGGTGGGCAAAACGTGAACAAGAGGGAAACTTCCGTCAGGATTGTTCATATTCCAACCAATATTTCCGTTCATGTTTCCACCGAACGTTCCCAGGAACAAAACCGTCAGCTGGCTCTGGCAATTCTCCGCGCAAAAATTTTCAAAAGGGCCGAGACTGAAAAAAAGAGCGTGGAAGAAAGCATGAAATTGGCGAAAAATACCGAAATAGAATGGGGAAATCAGATCCGTTCATATGTTTTGCATCCCTATAAAATGGTCAAAGACCACCGGACCGGCGCCGAAACTTCCAATGTTGATTCCGTCCTGGACGGGGATTTGAATCTTTTCATTGAGGCGGAGAAAAATCTGTGATAAGATGAGAAAGTGATCTATTTCAACAATGTTTCAAAAGTTTATAAGGATGCGACTGCGCTTGATGATATAACCTTTACGGTTGAATCCGGGGAATTCGTTTCCGTTGTCGGGCATTCCGGCGCCGGCAAGACCACTCTCACGAAAATGATTCTGGCGGACGAAACTCCAACTGGCGGCACGGTCTTTTTTGAATCAATCAACGTGCATCAGTTAAAAAATAAAGATTTGACCAAGCTCCGCCGCCGTATCGGCGTGGTGTTTCAGGATTTTAAATTGCTTTCCAATAAAACCGCATACGAAAACATCGCTTTTGCTATGGAAGCCGTCGGAAAAACCGAAGAAGAAATACAGAGCGATGTCCCGCATGTATTGGAGCTGGTTGATTTAAGTCACAGGCTTTTTCATTTTCCAAACCAGATGTCCGGCGGGGAGCAGCAGCGTCTCGCGATAGCCCGGGCCATAATTAACCAGCCCGAGCTGATTATCGCCGATGAGCCGACGGGAAATCTGGATCCGGTCAACACGCATGAAATAGTCCAGATTTTAAAAAAAATAAACGATCTGGGCACGACGGTCATTTTAACCACGCACAATCGCGGGGTCATTGAGTCTGTCAATAAAAGGGTAATTACGATGGAAAACGGGAAGATTATTAGAGACACGAAGCATAGCAAGTAGGTTGTTTTTTATGGTATAATCTAAATTATTTATGGCGATAATCGCATTAAAGAGAATTATAAAAGCCGGATTCCTAAACTTTAAAAGAAGCGGGATTGTTTCCTGGGCGGCGGTTCTGGTTGTTACGATTACTCTTTCGGTCATTACTCTTATTATTTTTTTACAGGCGGTTTTGCACTTTTCACTCAACCAAATCAAAGACAAAGTGGATGTGACGATTTATTTTACTGTTAATGCGCCGGAGGATAAGATTATGCTTTTAAAATCTTCTCTTGAAAAATTACCCGAAGTGGCGCAAGTGTCTTACACCAGTGCGGACGAAGCCCTGAAGCTTTTCCGCGACCGCCACTCCAATGATTATCCGACGATTCAGGCTCTGGATGAAATAGGCGATAACCCGCTCGGCGCATATCTTAATGTCAAAGCCAAAGAAGTTTCTCAGTATGAAAATATTGCGAATTTCATGAAATCGGACAATATGCTTGTTCTGGGTTCGGCTTCCATTATAGATAAAGTGAATTATCATCAGAATAAATTAGTCATAGACCGATTGAACACCATAATATCTGGCGCGCAAAAGCTCGGTTTTCTGGTTACGCTGATTTTGGTAATAATTTCCATGATTATTACCTTCAACACGATTCGGCTGACTATTTTCATCTCTAAGGAAGAAATTGGTGTGATGCGCCTCGTTGGCGCTTCCAAGATGCATGTACGCGGGCCTTTTCTGATTGAAGGCGCGATTTACGGCATTATCGCAACGATAATCACCTTGGCTATTTTTTGGCCAGCAACGGCCTGGCTCGGGCGCAATATGACCGATTTTCTCGGGATTAATATGTATGATTATTATCTTTCAAGCTTCTTTCAAATTTTTGCAATACTTTTATTATCAGGTATAATCCTAGGGATTATTTCCAGCTTTCTGGCGATAAGGAAATATTTGAATAAATAAACAGAAATGCCTAAAAAAGAAACAAAATATATTTTCGTGGTGGGAGGCGTAATGTCTTCCGTCGGTAAAGGCATAGCCGCCTCTTCCATCGGTAAAATTTTACAATCCCGCGGTTATGCTATTACCAACATCAAAGCCGACATGTACGTAAATCTCGATGCTGGCACTATCCGTCCCGCCGAACACGGGGAAGTTTTTGTCGGGGAAGATGGCATAGAAGCCGACCAAGACCTCGGTAATTATGAGCGTTTTACCAATCAAGTCAGCACACGCGAAAATTATATTACTACCGGTCAAATATATGCCGAGGTTATAAAGCGAGAACGTAATCTGGAATACGAAGGGGAAGATGTCGAGGTTTATCCGGACATACCCAAAGAAATAATTAGACGCATAGAGGCTTGCCAAAAAAAGAACAATGCCGAAATTGTGATAATAGAATACGGCGGCACAGTCGGAGAGTATCAATTATTGCCTTTTCTTGAAGCAGTAAGGATGATGAAATCTAAAAAGCCCTTGGATGTTTTTATTGTTTTAATAAGTTATCTGCCTACGCCGTCATTGCTGGGCGAGCAAAAATCAAAACCTACCCAGCATGCCGTTACTGACCTTTATTCGGTAGGTCTGAATCCGGATTTTGTGATTTGCCGGGCCGACCATCCCGCCACACCGGATATAAAGCGAACCATCAGCAATGTATGCAGTCTGCCGGTTGAGAGAATAGTATCGGCTCCGGATGTTTATTCCATTTACGATGTGCCGGTTAATTTTGAAAAAGAGAATTTTGGCGGTGTTTTGCTTAAAACCATAGGCTTGTCGCAACGCCATAAAGATTTGGCTGACTGGACAGCACTTGCCGCTAAAATCAAAAAAATGAAAAAAGAAGTTCACATCGGCATTGTCGGCAAGTATTTTAATTTTAAATCATGTAAAGATACCTACATCTCGGTAATTGAATCTATTAATCACTCTGCTTGGGCATCAAATTTCAAACCGGACATTATTTGGCTTGATTCGGAAAAATATGAAAATGACCATAAATTATTAAGCGAGCTGGATGAATTGGATGGCATTATTGTTCCGGGAGGGTTTGGCAAGCGCGGTACGGAAGGTATGATACTGGCTGCCGATTATGCCCGGCGCAATAAAATTCCTTATTTCGGGCTGTGCCTGGGAATGCAGATTATGACCATAGCTTACGCCAGGCATGTTTTGAATTTAAATCATGCCAATTCCACGGAATTTGATTCTAATACTCCGGATCCTGTTATTGCCACTATGCAGGATCAAATTGAAAAAATTAAGAATAAAAATTATGGAGCGACCATGAGATTGGGTGCTTGTCCGGCAAGTTTAAAAAAGGGGAGTATTGCCGAGGCCGCATACCATGAATCTAAAATTTCTGAACGCCATCGTCATCGTTATGAAGTAAACCCAAAATATGTTGACCGGCTGGAAAAAGCCGGACTGGTATTTTCCGGCAAATCCCCGAGCGGAATTTTGATGGAAATAGCCGAACTACCCAAAAACAAGCATCCGTTTTATCTGGGAACCCAATTTCATCCCGAATTCAAATCCCGCCCGCTTTCCCCGCATCCGCTTTTTACCGCCTTCATCAAAGCTTGCATCGGCAGACAAAAGAAATAAATTATTTCTTTTGTCCAAATTCAGTCCTTGATTATTATCAAATGGATATGAAAATGTCCAGGGATGGATTTCTGCTTGTTTACAGTTTCAATTAAAAATTCATATTTTTGCTCTATATATCTTGACTTGATTATTTCAAATTCTTTTTTTTCCGCTTTTGTCAATTTTTTTTCAGCAGTGTGCCTTTTTGGAAGAATTATATGGTTAATTTTGGCGATACGGTCATAAGGGAATAAATTGTTTATTATTCTCCAATACCTGAATTCTTTGAGCGACTTTGTTTTCTTTTTGTTACATAAATTACACCCATCCGTCAAAAATCCTTTGGCTATAAGTTTTAAATATTTTTGATGCGATTTTTTCTTTCTTAATGTTCCCATAATTTGATTGTATAAAAAACTATGAAAAATAAATTATTTCTCCAGTTTTTTATACAGAGTTCCGGTAATGGTAAGAATTGCTAATCCGGCGACAAGCAGATACCAGGGGTTTATATTTAACAATCCAAATTCTCTCATCAAGCCTTTCAATCCTTCGTGAACCGCCATGACCCCAATCAATATCATAAGCCCAAAAGTGACGGGATATCTGCGGAAAACGGCTCTAGCCCGCGAAGCCATCATTCTGTTTACCTGGTTTGATAAGTCTTCAATATGCTTCAATATGTCCACGCTTATTCCTTTTTCGTCTTTTCCCTGCATTGGTTTATTGTAGCAGATTTTTTAGGTACGTAATAGATTACGTAATTGATTATGTAATATGTAAACGTAGTGCATAAGCAATTCCGAAGCCTTGGCGAAGGATTGCTGGGAGACTTGGTGTCCTTCGTCAAGACTACGGAGCACCCATATTATACCCCAAACTTATCCTTCTTCAACGCTTCGGGATTTAATAATCTTTTGTAAGCGAAGGCTTTACCTGAACTGGTTTTTAAATAGCGCTCAAAATCTTCTGCGAGTTTTTTATTTTGAAAACCGGAGTACCAAACTAATTTCCACGGAACATATGGAGCTGTTGCTTTTGATAAACCTTTATTGTGTTGCTCGAACCTATTCTTAACATTACTTGTTGAGCCAAAATAAAAGTTCGAAGATTTTGAGCTATGTAATATGTAAACGTAGTGCATAAGCAATTCCGAAGCCTTGGCGAAGGATTGCTGGGAGACTTGGATTCGGACCAAGATAACGTCCTCCAGAGGGACGTGTCCTACCATTAGACGATCTCCCAATATTTTAAACTTAGCATATTTTTTCCATAATTAGAAGTGTTATAATTAATTACCATGGAAACGAAATGGCATTTATTGTATCTTCAGTGTTAAATACACTAGCTTCGGCAATTTTGATTCTACTTATTTTATAAGTGTAATTGTGATATTATATATTCATGAAGATTTTCAGGAATTATACATATAGTTGGTGGCAAATAGGGTTGTTAAAATTGGCTTTATTGTCTATTGGTATTGCCATAGGAGCGCGTTGGTATGAAGTCTTTTTACCATACTTTATTGCTTTAGTGGTATTTGGGCTTGTCTTTGGATTTTGCCTTTTGTTTGTCTCGCTCGGACAGCGATAAAAGTTATGAAATATATTTTTGCCATTATTGGTAGTGTTGTTGTAGCTGTAAGTTTAGTCGCTCTTGGATTTAACATCAGACAAGTGGATCAAGAAAGAGCTACTTTAACGACTAACTTAGAACAGCGGGCTTCTTTGCTTGCCGACAGTTTAAAAGAATCTGTCGAGCCTTATTATGCTAACTCCTCACAACCTTCATTTCAAAAATCACTTCAAAAAGTTGTTGATAAATTTGCAAATCGTGAACGCTTAGCCGGAATCGCTCTTTACGATAATAAAGGAACGCTTTTAGCTACCTCTTCTGGATTACCGAAAACTATAATTGAGAATACAAAAATCATTACTGATGCCATGGATAGCAATACATCAAACAATGATTTTTTTGATGCCGATGGAGAGAACCGTTATGTACATGTTGACCCATTACACAATGATGAAAGTATCGTGGGAGCACTTATGGTTGTGCAAAACGCAGGATATATAAATACCAGCATTAGAGAAATTTGGAAAGGTAATTTACTAAGATTATTGATTCAGATAATAATATTTTCAATCACTATTTTTATAATTTTGAGATTTTTTGTTTTTCGCCAAGTTATACGCTTTGTAGAATCCGTGAAAAAAATTAGAATGGGTGAAGGCAAAGAAAGTTTTAAAGATGAAGGCAAATATTCCTTTTTTTCTCCACTTGCAAAAGAAATTACTCATATTACAAAAAGTTTATCACAGGCGCGTTTGTCTGCTCAAGAGGAAGCCCGAATGCGTCTGGAAAAACTTGATAGTCCATGGACAGCCGAACGTCTAAAAGAATTTATCAAAGCATATTTTAAAAACAAACCAATTTTTGTCGTATCAAACCAAGAACCTTTTATTAATCAAAAAATTAAAAATGAAATTACATGCTCTGAAGTACCGAGCGGTTTGAATACTGCAATCAATTCTGTGATGGAAGCATGTGGGGGAGTATGGATTGCGCATGGAAGTGGAAATGCGGATAAGGAAACTTCTAGTGAAGACGGTAAACTTCAAGTGCCACCAAACGATCCACATTATACGCTAAAAAGAATTTGGCTTTCTGATAAGGAATTTAGTGGACATTATGGATTTTCTGTAGAAGCAATGTACCCTTTATGTCTTATGACTTATACTCGCCCTATTTTTAAAAAAGAAAATTGGATAACATATAAACATGTAAACAAGAAATTTGCTCAAGCCTTACTTGTTGAGATAAAAGACATAGATCAGCCGATTATTTTGATACAGGATTATCACTTTGCTCTTTTACCAAAAATGATAAAGGAAAGTCGTCCTGATGCTCAAGTGGGAATATTTTGGCATGTACCATGGCCAAGCCCCGAGGCTTTTAGTGTTTGTCCTTGGCGTAAGGAAATCCTTAAAGGAATGTTGGGGGCAGACATAGTCGGATTTAATACTCAGCAATTTTGCAATAACTTTATTGAAACAATTGGAAAGGAAGTAGAATCTCTGATTGATTTAGAAACTTTTTCAATAACACGCGAAGACCACACTACGCATATTAAATCTTTCCCGATTAGCATTTCTTTTTCAGATAGCCAAGAAACTAAAATTGAACAGACAGAAGAAAATAATCTTAGGTTAAGTATTTTTAAAAAACTCGGAATTAAAACCAAATATTTTGGAATAGGTGTTGATCGGCTCGATTATGCTAAAGGAATACCGGAACGATTTTTTGGGATTGAACATTTTTTTGACGCACACCCCGAATATAAAGGACAACTCACATTTTTACAAATTGCTTCTCCGCATCGGGAGCATTTTAAAGATGTTCAAGAGCAGTATAAAAACTTGATTACAAAAGAAGCGGATAGAATCAATAATAAGTTTGCAACCAAGGAATGGAAACCGATTATTCTAGAAACAACCCAATACAGTCATCCAGAACTTTCATCTCTATATAAAGTCGCCAATTTTTGCCTTATTACTTCTTTACACGACAGTATGAACCTAGTTGCAAAAGAATATGTAGCAGCACGAAGTGACTCGCTTGGTGTGCTCATTCTAAGTCGATTTGCCGGGGCTTCGCGTACTCTTAAAGATGCGCTTATTGTAAATCCGCACAATATGGAAGAAATTGGGATGGCAATTTATACAGCCATCACAATGTTACCCTCCGAACAACAACGTCGTATGAACATTATGCGTATTAGTGTCAAAGATTACAATGTCTATCGTTGGGCGGCAGAATTTATCAAAGCGATAACTAGTTCGGGTTAGATTATAAATAGTTTTTTGAAAACAGCCTCTAGTTATATTGCTATTTTTTTTACCTCTATATTTTAATGCTGAGAATATGTTGAAAAAAATAATAATTAATATATAGTTAAGGTTATGAAAAAAATAATGATAATCGCTGAGTGCGGACACAATGCGAATGGCTCAATGAAGCATATGAAACTTCAAATTAATGAAGCAAAGAAATGCGGTGCAGATATAGCTAAATTTCAAGTGTATGATATAGATAAAATAATGACACCCGATAATCCTGTTTATATGGAACTAAAAATGTGTCAATTAGACAAAGAAGAACTAAAAGAACTTGCGGATTATTGTGAGAAAATTGATATAGAATTTTGTGCCTCTGCATTTGATCCAGAACGAGTAGGTTGGCTAGAAGAAGTAGGAGTAAAACGTCATAAACTTGCTTCACGAAGTATCTATGATGCTGAAACTATTAAAGCAATGGAAGCAACAGGTAAACCCATTATTGCTTCTTTGGGCATGATAAATGAAAAGCAAGGTATCCCCTCAATAACTAATAGTGAATTTCTTTATTGCGTAGCAGAATATCCCGCAATAATTACAGAAGAAATGTTTCCTAAAGATTTTAAATTCTATGCAGGCTTTTCAGACCACACAATAGGCATAAAATGGACCAAGGAAGCAGTCAGACGAGGGGCAACCATTATTGAGAAGCACTTTACGCTTGATCAAAGATTACCAGGATGCGACCAAGCAGGTTCTTCAGATCCTAAGGAGTTTAAAGAATTTATTGATTGGGTAAGATTATACGAGAAAAATGGATAAAGTCCATTGTATAGGTTTTGAAGTTAATAATAAAAAACCTAACTATCAGAGTAGGAAAATAAAAATATAGCTCTGCTAAATATTATTTACGTGATATCGGAGAGGTTAAAAAGTTTCTTGCTTGGCTCTGTTTCTTGTAAAAAATGTTATAATTTAGCGTATGCTTAATTTCCTAATTTATTTTATTACCGGCGGATTATTTACCACTCTTATCGTGGCATTTGAACAGAGTGGGCAAAGAACACTCTCTGGACTTGCCACACTTATTCCTGTATTTACGCTTGTGGCATATTTTTTTATTGGACAATCTAAAGGAGGTGTTGCAGTAGGTCAGCACGCCAAATGGGTACTTGTCGGAACTCTTGTATCATGGGTGCCGTATATGCTTACTATAGCATTTCTTGCACCACGAATTGGCTCACAGAAAGCGATTATTGTTGGGCTCGTGGTATTTTTTGTTCTCTCTTTAGTATATATTTTAATTGCAAACCGTCTCGGACTTTTTCAATAGGTTTTACCTCAAGGTATAACTATCAGAGTAGGAAAATCCCAACATAGCTTTGCTAAATATTATGTAAATAACACCAGAGAAGTAAAAAAATTCCTTATATGGTTGCTGTCTACTTTAAACTATTAAAACAAGCCATTTAGATAAATATTGGTTATAATAATTGTTATGGAAACGAAATGGCATTTATTGTCGCAGGAACAAATACTTGAAAAGCTCAATACATCGCTGCGCGGACTTACTCCGGAGGAAGCTCAAAGCAGGATTAAGCAGTATGGGTTCAATAGTTTACCTGAAAAAAAACCGGTGTCCCTGGTTCGCATTTTTTTCGGCCAGTTCAATAACCCGCTTATTTTTATATTGCTTATCGCGAGTGTTATTACCTATGCAATAAGCAAAGCCAGCGACGCGTATATTATTCTGGCAATACTTGTTTTCAACGCAATTGTGGGGACTATTCAAGAGGGCAGGGCTCAGAATACTCTTGCGGCTCTCAAAAAATTTGTTGAGACAAAAGCAACGGTGTTGCGCGGCGGCATGGAACTTATAATTTCAGACCGCGAAGTGGTGCCTGGAGATATCATATATCTCCAGGAAGGAGAAAAAGTGCCTGCTGATGCGCGGGTTATCTTCTCGCAAAATCTTAAAGCGGACGAAGCGTCGCTTACGGGAGAATCAGAACCCGTTTATAAAATAGCCGATGTGCTTGAACAGGACATAGTTTCTGTTGCCGACCAAAGAAATATGTTATTTAAAGGTACGCATATTGTTTCCGGAAACGGAAGGGCTGTTGTCGTGACGACAGGCTCGGCCACGGTTATTGGCGGTATTGCCAAAGAAATCTCTTTTATTGATACGGAAATTCCTCTGAAAGCGAATATCCGATACTTGTCTCGGGCGATTATTATTACCGTAGGAGTAATTTCCGCAGTATTGTTCGGTGTCGGTATCGCAACCGGTGAATCGATACGGACGATGTTTACCGTTGTCGTAGCGCTTTCGGTTTCTATCATTCCGGAAGGATTGCCTATCGTTATAACATTGGTGCTCGCAACGGGGGTCTGGCGGATGTCCAAACGCAATGCTTTGGTAAAGAAGCTTCAAGCTGTCGAGGCGCTTGGTCAAGCGCGGATAATTGCCGTTGATAAGACGGGCACTATTACGAAAAACGAATTAGTCGTGCGGCAGGTATGGACTGCGGAAAAATTATTTGACGTAAGTGGTGTCGGCTATGAACCTATCGGGAATATAACATTTGGAAATAACATTGTTGATGCGGCAAATCATCCCGAATTGCTTATGCTTGGCAGAGCTGTTGCTTTGTGCGCCAGCGCTCGGCTCTTATTTTCTGATACCGAAAAACACTGGTCTATAGCAGGCGACCCGACGGAAGCGGCAATGGTGGTTTTTGCGCAGAAGATTGGGTTTCGCAAGGAGGATTTGCTCACTGAGATGCCGGTTTTGTCGGAAACGCCTTTTGATTACAAGCTCAAGTATCGCGCAGTTGTTAACTCCATTGAAGGCAAAAATTTTCTAACAGTAATCGGCGCGCCCGAAGTTATTATTGGGCTTTCAAAAAATATAGCAAGTGTCGATGGTATTCATGCGCTGTTGAAAGAAGAGAAGGAAAAATTGGAAAAAATATTGATTCACATGTCCGGATTGGGACAACGCGTTATTGCGGTTGGTATTCATGAAAACACCAGACGCATGGCTGATCCGCAATCAATCTCAGAACTCACTTTTGTCGGTTTTTTGGGCATGAAAGACGTGCTGCGCCCTGAAGTTAAAGATGCGATGGCCCGGGCCCAGGAAGCAGGCATTAAAGTCGTGATGATTACCGGCGATCATAAAATCACCGCTCAGGCAATTGCCCGCGAGGCAGGCATATATCATGATGGTGATGAAATACTCACTGGAAATGAAATTGATGCGATGAACGATAATGAACTTTCAGATAAATTGTCCCGGACAACTGTATTCGCGCGGGTGACACCCGAACATAAATTAAAAATTATTAATGCCTTCAAGAAACGCGGGGAAATTATTGCAATGACCGGAGACGGAGTCAATGATGCGCCGTCGCTCGTGGCTGCCGATCTCGGTGTGGCGATGGGCAACATTGGAACGGAGGTGGCAAAAGAAGCGGCAGATATTGTGCTTCTTGATGATAATTTCGGCAGTATCGTCTCGGCGGTTGAGGAAGGGAGGAATATCTATAAAACCATAAAGAAAGTGATATTGTATCTTTTTTCAACCAGTATTGGCGAAGTGCTCACAATAACCGGGGCGTTGTTTTTAGGTCTGCCATTGCCGATACTTGCCGCTCAGATCATTTGGCTGAACTTTGTGACGGACGGCTTCCTTGACGTGTCGCTTGCGATGGAACCGAAAGAAAAAGGACTTTTGTCGGGCAGTTTTGAACGGCCGAAAAAATATCTTATTGACAGGCTGATGCTGCAGAGAATGATTATCATGGCTGTCCCCATGATGATTGGCACGCTTTTTCTCTTTCAAAAATATGCCGGTACGGATCTGGAGAAAGCATGGACTATTTCGCTTACGACGCTTGCGGTGTTCCAATGGTTTAACGCCTGGAATTGCCGTTCCGATTCAAAATCGATTTTCCAGCTGAATCCCTTTTCCAACAAATTCTTGCTTGGAGCGACAGGCATTGTCATTATTTTGCAATTATTGGCGGTATATACGCCGGTTCTGCAAAAAATCCTGCACACGGTTCCGCTCGGGCGTTCTGACTGGCTTATGATTATATCTGTCGCATTGTCTATCGTAATTGCCGAAGAGATTAGGAAATTCTTTGCCCGCAGGAGAATCAGCAGCATTTTTTCTTTTTAATAGATTCCTGTAATACATTGCAGAAATGTATTTTCCCCGCTATACTTAACTAAAATGAGTAAAAAAATCTGGATTTTTTCAATAGTTGCGACACTTTTTTGCGTTTTGGTTCTTAACGTTTCCGGATTTTTCGGCGACGATGTTTATTATAAAAAACCGGAAGAAGAAAAAAAATTAACAGAAAAAAATTTGCCTCTGCCAATTCCTCCGCTCGATATTATCGCCTACGATAAGAAAATAAATGAAATAGCCAATAATCCTCTCCCCAAAGAACCAGTTAAAAAAATTATCAAGGACCCAAAAACCGGAGAAGAAACAACCATAACTATAGAGCCCAAACCCACTCCGTCCAGTCCCTGGCCGGTAAAAACCCCCTATCCAAACCCCGGCGCGATTTTGCCATTCAAACGTATTGTTGCTTATTATGGAAATTTATATTCCACAAAAATGGGAGTTTTGGGGCAATATCCTGAAGAAGAAATGCTCGTAAAACTTGGGGCTGAAGTAAAGAAATGGGAAGAAGCTGACCCTGACACGCCGGTTGTTCCGGCGCTCCACTATATTGCGGTCGTGGCCCAAAACAAGCCTGGGGATGACGGCAAATACAGATTTAGAATGCCTTATTCGGAAATAGATAAAGTTTTAGCGATGGCGGCAAAAATACCTGCCCGCAATGCTTCAGGCACAGCTGATGCAGGCGGGAATGCAATTGTTTTTCTTGATATTCAGCTTGGCTTTTCCAGCGTAGAAAAGGAAATCCCTTTATTGGAGAAATATTTTAAAATGCCCAATGTGCATCTGGGAATTGATCCCGAATTTTCCATGAAAAGTGGCATCAGGCCGGGGAAAATCGTCGGCACCCTGGACGCAACTGATATAAATTTTGCCTTAAATTATTTAGCCGGCTTGGTGCGGGGAAATAACCTCACTCCTAAAATTCTCACTATTCACCGCTACACTCAGAAAATGGTTACCAATTACAAGCAGATTAAAACATTGCCGGAAGTGCAGATTGTGATGCACATGGACGGTTGGGGAGGCGAGGCGAAGAAGATAAATACCTACCAGCAGTTTATTTATAAAGAACCCGTGCAATTTACCGGTTTTAAATTATTTTACAAAAACGACACTCTTGGCCCGGGAACCTTATTGATGACGCCGGAGAAGCTTTTAAAACTAAGCCCGCGACCTATTTACATACAATACCAATAGTATTATTATATAAATATGAAAAATATATACATAGCAGTAATTGTTTTAGTTTTAGTTGCAGGGGGGTTGTTTTTTATGACTAGGAGTACAAAATTAGAGGCGCCAACATTAAATAAAGACACCGGAGAGGGTGGTGTAGTAAGTAATGAAATGCCAACAATAGATGCACCTAACACCGAAGAACAATTAGCAATAAAAGAATTTGTCGTATCGGGTCAAAATTTCTCTTTCTCACCTTCTTTAATAACAGCAAAAAGGGGAGATAGGGTTAAAATAACTTTTCAGAACACTCAGGGATTTCATGATTTCAAAATCGATGAATATGGAGTTGCCACAAAACAAGCACAATCACCAGCTACTGAAGTTTTGGAATTTACAGCGGACAAAACAGGAAGTTTTGAATATTATTGTTCTGTTGGAACTCACCGGGCTATGGGGATGAAAGGGACCTTAAAAGTTGAATAAAAAATGGATTCTCAAAAAGAAAAAAAAGCGTGGCGGGAAGTGAAATATAGTCAGAAATTTTTAAACGCATTCAGGGGAATGTATATTGTTTGGAAAACAACAAGGCATTTATTTATACACATCATTGCAGCCCTGGTTGTGATATTTTTGGGATTTTATTTTCATATTTCCGGTATTGAATGGATTGCTTTGATTTTCGCTATCGGTTTTGTGATAATCTCAGAGGCATTTAATACGGCTATTGAAATAGACATAGACCTGACTTCGCCGGAATATCATCCCTATGCCAGAGACACCAAAGATGTAGCCGCCGCCGCCGTATTATTGTCTGTATTTGTGGCAATAATTGTCGGATTTATTGTTTTTTTGCCAAAGATTTTTTAAATTGATATAATAAAATTATGGATAATAAAAAAGTTTTCTTTTTGATAATCGGTCTCTTGGTTTTAGGAGTGATTGCAACCGTCCTGCTTCGTTCAAATGGGGCGCCTGCCGGACCCGGTCCGTATGACAGTTTTGCAACTTGTTTAAAAGATAAGGGCGCGGTTTTCTATGGTGCTTTTTGGTGCTCGCATTGCCAGGCGCAAAAAAAAATGTTTGGCACCTCCCAAAAACTATTGCCTTACGTTGAATGTTCTCTCGCCAGCGGACAAGGTCAGACGCAGGCTTGCATAGATAAAAAAATAGAAGGTTATCCAACTTGGGAATTTGCCGATGGTTCAAGGTTGACTGGAGAAGTTTCGCTCACCAAATTATCCGAAAAAACTTCATGCGTGTTGCCGGAATAATATGAATCTAGAAGCTGTAAATTATCTTAATATGTTTCTGGGGGCTGGGGCGATATTTTTGCAAATTTTTGCTGTCATTGCTCTATTTTTACTTTTTATAGGACCCAAGCAAAATATCTTTTTAAGTTTTGTCGACAAGCACTATCTGACGCTTGGTTTTATTATATCTCTTCTTGCCTCGTTGTTTTCTCTCGTGTATTCGGAAATAATCGGTTTTGTGCCCTGTTATCTGTGCTGGTATCAAAGAATATTTTTGTTTCCGCTCCCCTTTATTTTTGGGACGGCTATCTGGAGCAAGGATAGAAAAATAGTAAAATATGTGCTTCCGCTCCTTGGTGTTGGTTTTATTTTTTCCGTTTATCAGAATTTTTTCTATTACTTCGGAGGAGGTTCCAGCCTGCCGTGCGATGCTTCCGGCGTGTCTTGCTATCAGCAGCTGATATCCGCATTCGGGGGATATATTTCTTTCCCGATGCTTGCTTTAAGCGGTTATTTGGCGCTGATTGCCATTGTCTTGGTTGCTCATTTTTACAAGAAAGAAGATTAATTTAGATTATTAGCCCCGACGTAAAGTCGGGATCCCGACAACGAAGTTCGTCGGGATTAACTAAAACTGCGTCTCGCTAATTATAATGATTGCGCAACGTTTTTCGCAAAATCAATGGGAAAAGGAAATAACGCATATAGAAAAGATGTAAAGAAGCCCAAAAAGGCAAAGAAGAAATAGTTGGAATTTGGGTAAAAATGATTCGGCGCGGCCAGTTGATGTTTAACTAGTCGCGCCGATGGATGATACGATTTAAAACGGCTCGGTCGCCGTTTTCTGGGGGCACGTAATTCGGGAGAAAAAACCCTCCCGAAAGGGCGATAACCGCCCACTGAACTAAATGCCGAAGGAACAATATCATCCCAAAACTATACACTAAATCTTTATTTTGTCCAGAACGTTTTTTAAATTCATTTTTGTATATATTTTGTGATACAATCTACCAATGCAGGATAGGGCGATTCAAATATTAATTATTGACCTCGGTTCGCAATATACCCAAATTATCAGGCGCAGCCTGCGCTACTTAGGTTTTCATTCAATTATTATTTCTCCGGAAAAATCTCTGGAATGGGCAAAAATAAACAAGCCGAAAAGCATAATTCTCTCCGGAGGAACGATAAACATATCCGATGCCGATACGCCGGAAATCCCGAAAGAAATACTGGGTCTCGGCGTACCGATTTTAGGGATTTGCTTAGGCATGCAATGGCTCGCGTATATACACGATAAAAATGCCATTCAGGCAATAAAAGAAGGCAAGTCTTACGGGCCGGTAGAAGTTTCCTTAAGTGAAAGCAGACTTTTTAAAAATCTGGCGAAGAAAATTAGCGCCTGGTCCAGCCATGGGGATTCCGTGAAGAATGTTCCGGCGGGTTTTGATATTATTGCCACTTCTAATAATAAAAAAGTGATAGAAGCCATAGAATGCGCGGATAAGAAACTTTGGGCAGTTCAATTCCATCCGGAAGTCGAGCAGACGGAAGATGAAAATATTATTTTAAATAATTTTGCGAGCGATATTTGCGGTTGTGTAAAGGATTATGATAAAAAAAATGTAATCGAAGAAATACGCGCAAATACAAAAAAAATATTAGGCAGCGGCACGGCAATTATCGGAGTGTCCGGCGGGGTGGATTCTACCACTCTTGCCGCAATTCTCACGCCGATCCTGGGCGATAAATTGAAAGCATTTATGATAGATACCGGCGGAATGCGCAAGGATGAAATTGAGAAAGTGAAAAAAATTGCGAAAAAATCCGGAATCAATTTGGAAGTGGTTGATAAATATAAAAATAAATTTATAGAGAGTGTCGGACAGAGTATAGATGCCGAAAAGAAGCGCGCGCATTTTCGGGAAGTTTATGGCGAAGTTTTTCGCGAAGTAGCCCGCTCGTGTAATGCGACGCATATGATACAAGGGACGCTGGCGACAGATTTGATAGAATCCGGAAATGCCGGGAATTCTGCGCTTATAAAAACGCATCACAATGTGGATTTAGACTTGGGGCTGACAGAAATAATGCCTTTATCCGATTTTTTTAAATTTGAAGTGCGCGAATTTGCCCGCGAATTCGGGCTAGAAGAGCTTTTAGCCGGCCGGCAGCCTTTCCCGGGACCCGGATTATATCTGCGTATCGTCGGCGTGCCGGTCTCGAGCGAGTTGCTTGAAATTGTGCGCGAAGCGGATTATGAGGTCGCCGAAATTTTAAAGAAACACAATTTATACGATAAAATTGCGCAGACAATTGTTGCACTTCTCGGAGTAAATACTGTCGGCGTGAAAGGAGACGGGCGGGTGTATGGATATTCCATAGTAGTCCGCACGGTAGAAACTGTTGATTTTATGACAGTCAAGGGTTTTTATTTAAATAAAGAAATTTGCGAAGAAATTACCGGCGCTCTCATCAAACATCCGAAAATTGTCCGCGTCTTTTATGATTTCACTCCCAAGCCTCCCGCCACAACCGAATTTGAATAAAATTCTATTTGCGTTATAATTAATCTATGTATAAAAATCTTGTTTTAAGTGTTTTGGGTTTGGGAATCGTTGCGGGTCTTGGATTTTTGGCTATTGAATCAAATAACAAAATTATTAAACAAGGGGATACAGATACGGGAAAGCCCGTAGAAAATCCTATAAATGGTTTTTCGGAATTTGGCAAAGTTATTACATTTAAATTGAATGACAAGACTGCTTTTTCTGATGGTCTAAATGTCGAGCTGAAGGGAATAAACGATTCGCGCTGTCCGAAAGATGTGCAATGTATTTGGGCGGGGGAGCTTGCGGGAACTTTCATGGCTTCCGGCGGAAAATTGTCAAAATCATCAGAAATACGCCTGGGAACTGAAAATAATAAAAGCGTGACATTTGAAGGTTATACTTTTCGCTTGCAAAATGCCACAGAGAGCAGCATGACAATTCTTGTCGAATTTCCCGGACGCTCGGAAGGTCCTTGTTATGTCGGCGGATGCGGCGGACAAATTTGCTCCGATAAAAAAGATTTAGTAACTACCTGTGAATATCCTCCCGGAGGATATAAATATAATTGCGGAAACTCAACTTGTGAGCGTCAACAAGACGGGCAGTGCGGATGGTCTTCATATCCATCATGTATATTGAATCAATAAATGTTCTCGTTTACTAAAAATGAAATAACTTTAATCAAAAAGTTAAACACTCCCGCCAAAGTGCAGGATTATTTAAATGGACTGCAGTTTAATTTTGAGAAAGGCAGGGAGACCCTAAAAAGCCCCCTTTTTACATTAAGGGCTAAGAGAGCGCATTGTTTTGAAGGAGCGCTCCTTGGGGCTTATATCTTGTCACAGCACGGTTTTAAGCCTTATTTAATGCATCTAAAGACAACAAGAGGGGATTATGACCATGTTGTTGCTCCTTTTAAGGTTAGAAGTTTTTGGGGCGCATTATCAAAAACTAACCACGCGATTTTGCGCTACCGCGAGCCGATTTATAAAAACATCCGCGAGCTGGCAATGTCGTATTTTCACGAATATTTTTTAAATGATGGCCGGAAAACATTAAGGCAATACTCCGCGCTTTTGGATTTGAATACTTTGAAAAAAAATTGGGCGGTCTCAAAAGTTGACCTTTGGTATATAGATAAAAAGCTGGATAAAATAAAACATTACGATATGGTCCCGAAATTTTATATTAAAAATCTCCGCAAGGCGGACAAAATTGAAATAGAGGCAGGGAAAATAGTTGAATATAAAAAATGAAACACAAATTAAAACTAATTTTGCCGAATAAGAAATATGCTACTTCATACTTAAAGATGGAAAAGGAATTTCGAGCAGAGGGAAGCAAGACTGCCTCGAGAGGTATGGATTTATTCAAATCTTTAAAAGATTTTTCCCTTTACAACAGAAAAATGATTAACGACAGAAGAGGAATTAATTTGGAAAAAGGCAGAGTGCCCGCAACACTCTATTGGGCAGTCGTGGGGAATAAAATCGTCGGGCGTTTAGATATTCGGCATCGCTTAAATAAGAATCTTAGGATTATAGGTGGGCATATCGGTTATGCAGTCGCGCCTTCAGAACGAAAAAAAGGCTATGCCACAGAAATGTTGCGATTGGGGCTCAAAAAAACTAAACAACTCGGCATCAAAAAAGCCTTAATCACTTGTGATGAAGGCAATATTGCTTCCAGGAAAGTTATAGAAAAAAATGGCGGAGTGTTGGGAAATAAAATCAAGGTAAAAGGCGTATGCAAACTAAGATTTTGGATACGCAATATATTGTAAAATAATGATTGTCGTGTATAATAGATTTATTAATATTAATCTTAGGCCTTGCCTAGGGAACATAAAATTATGGTTTATTTATTTTTATTGGGCAGGATATTGTTGGGAGGTTATTTTATAATGAGCGGCCTTAACCATTTCAGGCATCTCGGGATGCTGACCGGCTATGCGCAGTCAAAAGGTGTGCCAATGCCGAGAGAATCTGTGCTTTTGACCGGACTTATGATGGTTTTAGGGGGTCTAGGGATATTTTTAGGTATCTACATACAACTTTCAGTGCTTCTGCTTGCGGTATTTTTATTCGTCACGACCCTCCAAATGCATCAATATTGGAAAATTGCCGACCAAAACGCAAGAATGGGAGAAGAAATCAACTTCAAAAAGAATTTAGCGCTCCTCGGAGCTGTGCTGATGCTTCTTGCTGTTCCGCTTCCCTGGGTGGCAGCTTTATTCTAAAAGCCGAAAATACTATCCAGTAATTTCATAAACCAGTTCTTTTTTACCGGTTGCGCCAGCGCGGGTGTTTCTGTATTTTGAGTGGCAGAGAGAGCAATTGCGGTGTTTTGTCCTGCTATATTTTCTAATTTTATTTTATTATCATTTGGATTATTTACTTTTGCAATCGGGCTTTTTTTAACTACCATAGTTTTAGTTTCTTCTTTTTGTATAGATTCTTGTTGAATTTCAGTGACTACTGGTTTTTCGAATTTCTGCATTATTTGATTCCAGGTTTTATCGGATAAAATGGAGGCGACATAAGCAGTTTCCCAAATTTTATTGTTTAGATTTTCATTTTTTATTCCTCCATCGGTGTCCTGGATTGTTGCGAGATAATCAAGTGGCGTGTTGCTTGCCCCGTCCTTGGCGAGGTCATTTTTCGTCCAATCTTCCGGTTTTTCATTGAGTGCCAAGATTCCTTCCAGCGCCCAAGCGGTAGAAGAAGCATTATTCCAGCCACCGTTGTCTTTCTGATTTTGTTTCAAAAATTCTCTTGCTTTCATTAATGCGTTTGAGATTACTTCTCCTCCTGCTAAGGGAGAGGTCAGGAGAGGGTCTATTTTTTGATTAAAATTAGCAAGAGCCTCTATGGCTGCTCCGGTCATATCCACAGATTCATCCCAGGAGCCATTTTCTCTTTGCCGGCTCAGGACAAAACTTATATCGTCATTTATCATTTTTTCACCTTGGCCATAACCTGCATTTTGCAGAACTATCAAAGCAAAAATATCATCATTGTCTTCATTGGCATTGCCGAATTGTTTGCCGTCAAAACTATTGACTATTTTCTCAATATAATTTTCACCGTTAGTGTTATACGGGTTAAGTCCGAGCGCCATCAAAGCCATGGCGCGTCTTTCATAGTCCGTCAAGAGAGGATTTTCAATTTTAGATTCTCCAAAATATTTAACCAATTTTATCGTTTGCTCTTGATAATTTCCCGATGCTAAGGCCATAGCAGTCCAATCCGTATAAAGATCTTCGCCGAAAGACCCGTTCTCTTTTTGTTGTGAAGTTATGAATTTAAAAGCTTTTTCAATATCAAAAGCAGGTTTCGTTTCAGGAGCAGATATCGTGGAATTAACGGAAGGGGAAGCTGTGACTGGATTAGATTCAACAAATAGCGGTCCTCCTCCCGAGTTTATTAGTGGCGGAGCGATTAACGAATTTATATGAAGTATTACCTGATCTTCCAAGGATGTTTCTGCAAAAGTTATGGGGTCGAAAGCTGTTAGTATTAGTGATACTATATCGCCTGCCTGTAATGTAAGATCTGATACGCCAACACTCGCACTAACATTATTTAGTCGAAGTTGCCAGTATGTATTATTCTGTGAAATATTGTTAACGCTATTTATAAAAAGTCCAAAACCAAAATCCACGAAGTCAATAGCACTAACTATATTTTGCTCAAGTGCTTTTTCCAGAGCGCAGATAGCCAGATACGAATCGGCTTGGGGATAGTTGTGCACTGCTCCATCAGTGTCCGTCACACTACAACTTACGGGCACATCCACTGTTGTGTCTATATTGAGTGTTGCATAAGCAGTGTTAAAAAAACTAACGAACGCAAAAATTATTAATATTGTTTTAAAAATTTGATTTTTCATATTTCCAAGAGACAATGTCTCCCATATTTATCTTATAATTTGAAACCCCTATTTTTGCTTTTTCCCCATTTACGTAATAAATCCAATTTTTCTCTCCGTTGCCTCTTATCCCGTTGATTGTTTCAATAAATTTTCCCATCCCTATATAATTTTTTTCCGTGAAATCTATTTTTCTTTCACTCCGGAGCTTGCTCATGAAATCATAAACTGTAATTTCGCCCGTAATATTGTCTTTAAAACTAACTTCATTTGTTTTTACCCCTACCCGATCTCCCCCTACATAGGGGGAGGAGAAAGGAGGGGATACTGGTTTTTGTTTTTGAAAGACTTTTACACTAATTAACGCAAAAAAGCTCAATATCAATATCACAATTATTATTTTTTTATTTTTCATGAAATTTGGCACAAAAAAAATCCTGTCGAGGCAGAATTTTTGGTCCTTCACATGCGCGCATGTGAGAGATTATCCTGCTCGGGAATAATAAAATGATTGGTATTCGGACTTGTTCCAGCTCCACTTTTACAAAACAACTTCCTGAAAAAATTGTCTTTCAGACAATTTTTTATTTTCAAGATTTATCTAAACCTAATATAAGTTTAAATAAAAAATTATTCTGTAAAAGTGGGGCTGGACTTACCGTAGCGGCACTGTACTGGAATCTAACCAGTTTCCCCAATCACTTCTTTTGATTTTTAAATGAACAATTTTAGTATATACTTGTTTCATATATTATGTCAAAGAAAGGTGTGGATAAAAAAATAATCCTCCGGAGACGAACAAAAATAATGGTTTTTGGGACTTTTGACGGCCTGCATCAAGGGCATCTTGATTTTTTAAAGCAGGCAAGAAATTTGGCGGGACGGTGTTTCCTGGTTGTTTCAATCGCACGGGACAAAAATGTTTTTAAGATAAAAGGGAAATATCCGAATAAGAATGAAAAGCAAAGAATGGTTTTGGTAAAGAAATGCAAATTGGCTGATAAAGTGGTTTTGTCGGGTATAAAAAATCATATTCCGCATATTGTAAAAATACGTCCGGATATTATTGCCCTTGGTTATGATCAAAAAGCATATATAAAAAATCTTAAAAAGGACTTAAAAAACGAAGGTATTCTGGTTAAAATCAGACGCTTAAAGCCTTTTAAAGAGGAAATTTACAAAAACCACTTGCTAAAAACAGGGAGATGAATATAATGAAATTATTATCAATTTTTTAATTAATTTTAAAATAATATGCAAGAAACAAATATCATAAAATTCATTAAAAAAGTTTTTACGAGTAAAGATTTTGCCCCTGTTTTTTTTACCAGCCTGCTTTCCGTCCTGATTATCGTCTTGACCGGAGCCGGCTTGACATGGCGTTATCGGGCAAATGTCTTCGGATATTTTGCCAAAGAATATTTGCGGGAAATGCAGGACATCGGCAATAAAAATGACACAAAAATTGTCGCGGAAAAAATTATTGAAAAGCAGTCTATTTTTTCTCAGGATTCTTTTGTTATTGATGCGGTGAAAAAAACCAATCCGGCTGTTGTCTCTATAATTATTTCCCAGCAAGTTCCCAAATATGAAGCCTATATTGACCCGAATCAGCAGCAGAACCCGTTCGGCGACTTATTTCCCGGTTTCTTTTTTAACATTCCGCAATATCGCCAGAACGGCACGGAAAAAAAGGAAATTGGCGGAGGGTCGGGTTTTTTCATATCCGGCGATGGCTTGATTGTCACCAATAAGCATGTTGTTGACCAAAGAGACGCGGAATACACCGTTTTTACCAACGACGGCAAAAAACATTCGGCAAAAGTCGTTGCCCGCGATCCGATTTTAGATATTGCCCTTATTAAAATAGATCCGCCGGCTGGCGGAGGCTTTCCATACCTTGCGCTCGGCAATTCGGATTCTCTGGAAATCGGGCAGAGCGTCATTGCTATCGGGAATGCTTTGGGGGAATTCAGAAATACCGTTTCCGTGGGAGTAATTTCCGGCCTGGCGCGGTCAATAACCGCGGGTGATAATTCCGGCAGGGCTGAGATCCTGGACCACGTGATTCAGACCGATGCGGCGATTAATCCGGGAAATTCCGGAGGGCCGCTGCTGGATCTTTCCGGAAAAGTAATTGGGGTCAATGTCGCCGTTGTGCAGAGTTCTCAAAATATCGGTTTTGCCCTGCCTATCAATAGCATCAAAGGGGCGATTGAATCGGTAAAATCTACCGGCAAGATTGTCCGCCCATATCTGGGTATCCGCTATGTGGCTGTCAATGCGCAAATGAAAGAAAAAAATAATTTGACGGTGGATTACGGAGTATTGGTAAAAGCCGGAGCGGCGGCGAATGAGCTGGCAGTTATTCCCGGCTCTCCGTCCGACAAGGCCGGCATTGTGGAAAATGACATTATTTTGGAAGTTGACGGCATAAAGCTGGACGAAAAGACAAGTCTGGCTTCGATTATCCGCGGGAAAAAAATCGGACAGGTAATTAATCTGAAAATTCTCCATCGTGGCGATGAAAAAAATATTTTAGTGACCTTAACCGCCGCTCCTGATAATTAAATATCGCTTTTCTTGATAGTGGAAGACAGGTAAATCCCACAAAGCATCAGGGCTCCCAGAATAAGAAAAATAAAATTAAAAGAAGGAACCAGGAGAAAAACCAACGAAGCCGAAAGAGGACCGATAATATAAGCCATCGATGGAACGCTCCGGTATACTCCCACGAATTCTTCGTTTTCGGGTTTGATGTGCTTGAAGAAATAGGCATCACTCATTGTTTCAATAGTGGAGGCGCCGGCTCTAGTTGCAAAAAGCACTAGGGCCCATATCCAAACTTCATGCTTTTGGATGAAAAAGAGAATAAAAGTAAAAAATGCAGTCATGAAAAATCCAAGCATCAACAGTTTTCTTTCGCCTATCTTGTCCGAATATTTGCCGAGAGGAAACGGGAAAATAATAAAAGGCAGAAGCATCACGGAAAAAATCATTCCTATCTGCTTCCAGTCAAAATCCAGGTAAGCAAATAAATAGATTGGCGTGTAGATGACCATCCAGCTGTAAAAAAACTGCAGTAAAAAATTTATACCGTAAATCCGGAATAAATTTTTATTTTTAAAAAATCTCCCAACAAATTTTATTGTTTTGATTTTGTCATACCGCGGGTCCGAAATATTTTTTAGGGTAAAAAGAGACAGGAAAAAAAACAAAGTCATGACAAAAAAGGCGAGAAGATAAACACCCCGGAAAGGAAACCCTTCTTTGATTTTGCCGAATGTCAAAATCAGCTGGGATAAAATCCAGGCCAAACTGGTGATAGTGAGATATGCGCCCCTGATTCCGCCGGTTGTGGAATTTTTGGAAAGGATTTCCAGAAATTCATCCAAAGAAAAGATTATTATGGTATTGAAAGCGAAACCGAAAATGAAAGCGATGATTACGCTCCAGGCGTTTTTTGCCAAAACAAAAGCCAAAATGGATAAAATATCAAGTCCGATTATCAAAAGCAGGAATTTATACCCGCCCAGTTTGCCGAAGATTCGCGGAATCAGCAAAAATGCCAAAATTAAAACGACGGACCCCGAAGCGTAAATTACTCCCACCAATTTTTCGCCGACAAAAGCAGATAAGAAACTGGAATTAATGTAAGCCATCAGGGCGACGGATAAAGAAAACAGAAATCCCGCCGAGTATATTATTTTTCTGTTGTGTTTCATACGCTCAATATTACCGGTATTACCAAAGGCCTTTTAGCGGTTTTTTGGTATAAGAATTTTGAGATGCTTTCTCCCAAATTTGACTTGATTATGTCAAAATCCACCATATTCCCGCCTTGGCCCGGCGAAATAGGTATTTTGGCTGCCGTATCTTCTACCGATTTCTTGATGATAATCCGAACCTGGCGCAGAAGTTCCTGGTTTTCTTTCAGATAGACAAAGCCGCGGGAAATCAAATCCGGCGACTTTTTTAATTTTCCTGTTTTTTGATCCAGAAGAGCAATAATCACGAACATTCCGTCCTGCGCAAGCATTACCCGGTCGCGGATGACGACATCTTGCGTATCACTGATAGAAGTGCCGTCTACCATCATGGCGCCGCTGGGCGCTTTTTCTTTTCGCGCTGTCATTTTTTGGCCATCCGGGGATATTTCAATAATCGAGCCGTTGTCGGGAACAACGATATTTTCTTCCGCCATGCCGAGTTCCATTGCAAGTTCTTTGTGCCGCACGAGCATTGAATGCCAGCCGTGAATCGGGACAAAGAATTTTGGATGAGTTTTCCTGTGAAGCCACTTTATATCTTCCTGATTGCCGTGGCCTGTTGCGTGAACGAAATCTTCTCCGGCTGTTCGATAGCTGATGATTTTAACTCCTTGTCTCGTCAAGCCGTCTTTCATTTTCTGGACTTGAAGCTCATTGCCGGGAACAATCGATGCCGAGAGTATTATCGTGTCTCCTTTATGCAATGAAAATTTTGTATTGGATTTATTGGCCGCACGATTAAGCGCGGCAAATTCTTCGCCTTGAGCGCCGGTCATCAAAACGACCATTTTATTCGGTGGGTAATTATTTGCTTCCTCTATCGGTATGATTGTGCCTTTTTTAGGCTGAAAGAGCCCAGCTTCTATTGCCACGTCAATATTTGTTTTCATTGAACGTCCATCGATTGCTATTTTTTTACCTAAGGATTCCGCAAACTTGACTATAAAGGCCAGTCGGGTAATGTGCGAAGCGAAAGCGGCAATAATCATCCGGCCACTTACTTTTCTTATCAAATTTTCCAACCCTTGATACACTTTTATTTCCGGTAAAGAAAACCCTTCGTTTTCAATGTTGGTCGAATCAGTCATCAAAAGAAGAACTTTGGCCTTGTCAAAAATCGAATATTCTTTTTCTTCTTCCTTGGAAACAATCCCGTCCACTTGGTCAAGCTTGTAATCCCCGGGAGTCACAATCCACCCATGTTCGGTTTCCATGATTATTCCCATCGAGTCCGGGATAGTGTGGGTGACGCCGAAGAATCTGACTTTTATTTTTCCGCAGTTTATAACCGAATCTTTTTCCACGATATTTTCTTTCATCGGGGGCAGATGCGGAAATTCCGCCTGGCGCTTTCTCATCATCAAGATAGAAAGATTCCTGGAATAAACCGGAGGATTGCCGATACGCGACAGAACCAGAGGCACACCTCCGATATGGTCCAGGTGCGCGTGGGTTATAATAAGCGCGCGGACCTTGTCTTTTCGTTCTTCCAGATAGGTCGTATTAGGTATGACATAATCGACTCCGGGCGTCGCTTCAGTGGAAAAGTGCATGCCGGCATCAATAACAATAATATCATCGCCGATTTCTATAGCTGTCATGTTTTTACCGACTTCTTCCACTCCGCCTAAAGGAATAATGCGGATTATCCCTTTTTCCGGCGGGGGAATCTTTCCAATATTTGAATTTCTATATTGGCTTTTGGAACCGAAAGGGCGGGATCCCCGATTCTGCCCGTATCTTTTCTTGGTGTACTGATAAGTGGAGCTTTTAGCCGTCCTTTTTCTTTCAGTCTCGCCCAAAGGCCTACGGCTGAAGGGAGCCTTACGTTCCCCGCTCGAATGACCGGAGTCATCCGGGCGGGCGGGTATTTTTTTATTATCAACGCTGATTGCGCTGAAGGATAATCTTGTTTTTTTCATCATTTTTTATTTTTTTTGTTAATTTTCCGCGTCGAAACAAACTATTTGGAAAATATTTTCCAAACATTTTCTGTTTCGGTATACCACGAATAAACATTTGAAAAACGATCTGCCGGAGAGATGATGCGGTTAATAGAAAGCCCTTTTAGGCTGCCTGAGACTGCATATATGAAATTAGGGCTATACAGGAAAATGACCGGCATGTCTTTTTTAATTTCACTTTCAAATTGGGCGTATTTTTTGATTCTGGATTGTTCGTCAATAGTAATAAATGCATCTTCCAGAATTTTGTCCACCTTCGCATTGGTATACATGGCAACATTGAGCCCCGGGTCTTTTCTCTGTGAAGAATGCCAGAAAGCGAACAGGTCGGCCTCATGATTTATAATCTGTCCGAAAAGCAGGGCGTCATATTTGCGCGGACGGATTACGCTTTGATTCAAATTACCGACTTCAAAAGTTTTTATGTCGACTTTCATGCCGATAGCCAGCAGGTTCTGCCTGATTAATTCGGCGGTTTTTGCGAGCTCCGGAGCGTTGCCGGTTGAGATAGAGAACTCCAGCGTGGTAGTTGTTTTCTTTTTATTTTTGCCGGTTGTAGTTTTTTGCAGGAATCCATCCGTCCCTTTGACCCAGCCGGCTTTTATCAGGCTATTTTGCGCATTCTTCAATATCTCGTCCCGCGAGACATTATTTTTATCTTTTAATTTCTGGTATGCAATCATGTTGGGCGGTATGGGATCGTCAATAGCGATGCCATAGCCAAAAAGCACTTCACGGACTATTTTATCCTTATCTATGACTTGGTCAATAGCCTTGATGACGGCCTTATCGGTAAAAAGGCGGTTTTGATTTTGGTTGAAGAAAAGCCCGAATATCCGCGGAAGCACCGAAGACTCTATCTGGTAATTTCTTTCTTTTAAAATATCCGCATTCAAGGGAGTAATAGAGCTTATCTGCTCTACTTCTCCGTTTTCAAGCGCCCGAACTAGATTGTCTTCATTCGAATAAAAATACAAGTTCATGGTTTTAATATACGGCTCGCCCAATATGAATTTTTTAAATGACGCCAATTCGTAAGAATTTATGGCCCCGGACGATTCTTTGGTAATGCTTTTTATCATATAAGGTCCGGAACCGACCGGGTTCGTGTTCGCATTATTCAATTCTATCGGCGAATTGTCCCATAAGGACATGGGTATGATGCCGAGTGTCGCGTTTTCCAAAAATGACGGGTAAGGCTGTTTCAGGGTAAATTGGATTGTCGTGTCATTTATTTTTACGGCATTTACACCGTCCCAGTCTATCTTACGCGGGCTTTTAATGATTGAATCCTGGGCTTTGTTTACGGTAAAGATCACATCATCCGCGGTAACAGGCTTTCCGTTATGAAAAGATATCTTGCTTTTGAGGGTGAAAGTATAAGTCAAACCGTCTTTAGACATCTCGTATTTTTCTGCCAAGTCCGGAATCAAAGTCCCGTCTCCTTTTTTTCTCATCAGGCCGGAATAGATGAGCGAGACCAGGTCCTGGTCAGCGGAAGAATTTGCCAGTACCGGATTTATGAAGCGCGGGGTTCCAATAACGCCCTCGGAGATAAATCCCCCGCGGAAAGGCATGCTGACCATCAGGGATTTATTAATGCTTTCAAGTATTGATATCGTGCTTATGAGCAGTATCGCTACCAGCGCGACAAAAACAATTCTCTCTTTTTTTGAGAAAGTATGGATAACAGAATTTATTTGGTCTTTTGTAGGCAATTTACCAGCAATTTTTAACTGGCGTATCCAACTATAAAATTTTCCCATAAAAGAAATTAAGCGGCTTATATAATTATACCGAGAAATGCAAATAAAGCAAAAAGAATTCCGCAGATAAGCGTCAAATAAAAAAGAAACTTCTCAAAGCCCCGGCGGGTGTGATGAAATGACCCGCTGTCATCTCCGCCCAAAGCGCCTCCCAGGCCCGCCGCGGACTGCTGAAGCAGGATTGCCGCCACCAGCACTACCGAAAGGATGATCTGCGCGTAGGGCAGAATCTTCGCTACTAAAATCATAGCCCGATTATCGCATATTTGCCCTAAAAAGGCAAATAACTTGTTTTTGCTCCTCATTTGTTGCTACAATACATATATGTCAAAAGAAATTTCAATTTTGGGTTTGTTTCAAAAACTATTTCATAATTTTAACGCGCGTCAGATGAAAGATGCGACACTCGCCTTCAAAAAACACCTGGACGGCGGGGGGAAAATGCTTCTCGCCATGGGTGGGGCCATGTCTTCAGCCCAACTTGGAGTGACGCTAGCGCCGATGATAAAGGAAGGGAAGATTCATGCAATATCCTGCACCGGCGCGAACCTGGAAGAATCCATTTTTCGGCTGGTGGCGCACGACAGCTATAAAGATTATCCGGATTACCGGTATTTTACCAAAGAAGACGATGAGGCAATTTTAAACAGGGGAGAGCGCCGGGTGACCGATACTTCCATTCCCGAAGAAGAAGCCTTCCGCGTCATTGAGCCGATTATCCTGAAAAGATGGAAAGAAGCGGAAAAAAACGGTCAGCGTTTTTTTCCGCATGAATATTTTTACCAGATACTTTTATCCGATGAGCTGAAAGGCAAGTATGAGGGAAATCCGGAGCATTGCTGGCTTTTGGAAGCGGCCAGGAAAAATTTGCCGATGGTGGTGCCGGGCTGGGAAGATTCCACTTTGGGAAATATTTTTGCCGGATATTGTAAGGCGGGGGAAGTCAAGCCGGGTGTGATGAAGACCGGCGTGGAATATATGATGTATCTTTATGACAAATATGTGGAGCTTTCGCAGGATGGCTCCGGCCTCGGTTTTTTCCAAATCGGCGGAGGCATTGCCGGGGACTTTCCAATTTGCGTCGTGCCTTCCATCAAATACGACCTCAAAAAGCCCGTGCGCCCTTGGGGATATTTCTGCCAGATTTCCGACAGCACCACTTCTTACGGCTCGTATTCCGGCGCTACCCCGAATGAAAAAATAACCTGGGACAAGCTGACCAAAGACACCCCGATGTTCGTGATTGAATCCGACGCCACCATTGTCGCCCCACTTATTTTTGAGGCCATTTTGGACAGGTATACTTTGAGCGAAAAATGATTTACCTCACCCGACCTTCGGCCACCCTCTCCTTGTCAAGGAGAGGGGCTGGGGGTGAGGTGTTGTATAATATTGACATAGGTATGCGAAAAATCTTAAATTTATTTTTTCTGCTCATTATCCTCGGAACTCTTTATCAATATCGGGCGCCACTTGGTAAACAGTTTTTGCTGCTCCGAGATAATCTTGGCGCATTTTTTGCAAAAACTCCCTGCCTGGAGCCGATGCCGTATGCTCTCGGCAGTTTTGACCCGAAATTTGGTATTTCGCAAAAATATTTCTTAGACGCGCTTGCCGAAGCAGAAGCCGTTTGGGAAAAACCTTTCGGCAAAAATCTTTTTATTTATACGCCGGCCGATTCCTCTTTTGATGTTTTAAAAATCAATCTTATTTATGATTTCAGACAACAGGCGACAAGCAAATTAGCAAGCCTGGGTATTATCGTGAAAAACGACAGAACCTCATATGATATGCTCAAGGCGAAATTTACAGCCTTAAAAGCAGAATATGCTGCGGAAAAAAATGCCTATGATATGCAGGTGGCAGATTTCAACCGCAAACAGCAGGCTTATGAAGCAGAAGTGAGCTTTTGGAATAAAAAAGGCGGGGCTCCGCGGCAAGAATACAACAAAGTTGAAGCCGAGCGCCTTGCGCTGGAAGCCGAGTCAAAAAAATTACAGGCGGCGCAATTGCGCATCAACAATATGGTGGATGAAATCAATGCGCTGGTGGTGGCGCTGAACCGCCTGGTCGCTTCGCTCAATTTGTCCGTGGACAGCTATAACACAGTCAACGTTTCCCGCGGGGAATCTTTTGAAGAAGGAGTTTATACGAGCGACGGGTCAAACAGGGAAATAGATATTTATGAATTCAGCAGCCGGGCCAAGCTCGTGCGCGTGCTTGCGCACGAGCTTGGCCACGCTTTGAACCTGGACCACGTGGACGATGCCAAGGCGATAATGTATAAGTTCAATCAAGGCAATAATTCAACCCTGACCCAAGCCGATTTGGCGGAACTGAATATAAAATGCCAAGTAAAATAAATGTGCTATAATTCAATTATTATTAGTAACTAACGCCACGCTTTTGTCGTCGTTGCGCGGCATCTTTCGTTAAATCATATGGACATCACAATTTTGGTTGCAAAAATATTAGGAATCTATTTGGTGGTCAGCGGCTTGTTTCTTATTTTAAAAGGCAAGACCGTCCCGCATTTGCTTAAAGATTTTTTTGACCATCCGGCCATTGTTTATCTGACCGGCGTAATTTTGATTTTCTTGTCGTCAACGTATCTCATCCAATATAATGTCTGGGATGGGACTTGGAAAACCGTCGTAACGTTTTTTGTCTGGCTGGTTATGCTAAAAGGCCTGGCATACATTTTTGCTCCCCAGATGCTCAATGAAATAGCTGTTAAAAAATTTCGAAACACGTTCGGCATTTATGGCCTGGCAGCCGTAATAATCGGCTTGTATCTATTTTTCTTGAAATAAATAAATTAAATTGGCTGCTTACATTCACGTAAAAGTCACGGCCGGGGCGGGAAAGGAATCTTTCAGGAAAAAAACTGAAGACCATTTTGAAATTTCCGTCCGCCAGAAAGCCGAACGTAACCTGGCCAATATGCGTGTGCTTGAAATTATAGCCGGGCATTTCAAAATCCCCTCGAGTAAAGTTAGGATTGTAAATGGACACAGACACCCCAGTAAGTTGATAGTCATTGATTAATTGTAAATGCCTGCCCGCCAAAGCCTTGGCGTCGGCGGGGTCACAAACACCCCAGCAAATTAATAGTTATTGAATAATCAGCCATGAAATCCATTTCCATCAAAACTACCACTCAAGCACAAGATGCGGCAGACTTTTTAGCAGAATCCGTCATTCGCCAGCTGGGTTTAAACAAGCGCGTGCTTTTGTTTGTGACCGGCGGTTCTTCCATCGCTGTTGCCGTGGAGGCAGCCAAATTAATATCGGCGCACCCGCATCAAAATTTGACCATTATGCTGACCGATGAGCGTTACGGGCCGCCCAACCATCCCGACTCCAACTGGCGGCAGCTTTTGGAGAAGGGTTTCAGCCTGCCTGAGGCAAAACTTCTGCCTATTTTGGAAGGAGAGGATAGGGAAGCCGCCAATAAAAAATTCAATAACATGCTTGAAAATGAGCTCCGCGCCGCGGAATATAAAATCGGATTGTTCGGAATAGGAGCCGATGGCCATACTGCCGGTGTCCTGCCCCGGAGTGTGGCGGTTAATGCCATGGGGTGGAGCGTCGCTTATGATGCCGGGACGTTTGAGCGCATTACCATAACGCCGAAAACTATAGTAAAGTTGGATGAAGCGGTCGCTTTCGCGCAGGGTAAAGAAAAGTGGAAGGTTGTGGAAGATTTGGAAAAAAATGATTTGGATATACACGAACAACCCGCGCAAATTTTGAAAAAAGTTCCATTATTAAAAATTTTTACAAATTACAAAACAAAATGAAAATAGCAGTCGTTGGTTTGGGAAAAATGGGAGAGCAAATTGCCAGGAAGCTCCAAGAGGGCGGTTTCAAAGTTATTGCCCACACCAAGACGCGGGAAAAAATAGACGAAGCCGAAAAAAAGGGTATGAAGGGGGCTTATACCAAAGAAGAAACAGTTGTCGCTTTCGGCGCGGAGCCGGTGATAATCTGGCTCATGTTGCCTTCGGAAATTATGGAAGAGGAACTCCGGGCCTGGCTTCAGATAATTCCGAAAGGGAGCATTTTGATTGACGGGGGCAATTCAGATTTCCGGCTTACGCGGGAGCGCGCCCGGAAAGTTCTTGAAGCCGGCTCGGTCCTTCTTGATGTTGGAACGAGCGGGGGAATCTGGGGCTATAAAAACGGATTTTCCATGATGGCGGGTGGCGGACAGGAATCCTATGAAAAAATTATTCCATTCTTAAAAACGCTGTCTCTTCCCGGCGGCGCCTTTCACCGTTTCGGCGAAAGCGGGGCGGGGCATTTTATCAAAATGACGCACAATGCCATTGAATACGGCATGATGGAATCGCTGGCCGAAGGCTACCGGCTTCTTAAAGAAGGGCCCTACAAAGACATTGACTTGGTGGCGGCCGGAGATGTTTGGCAGCACAGAAGTGTGGTGACTTCCTGGCTGAACGAACTCACCCGGGACGCTCTTAAAGAAAATCCGGAGCTTCAAGGCATTGAAGGGTTTGTGGCCGAGTCCGGCGAAGCGCGTTGGGCGCTTGAAACGGCGCAGGACTTTAAAATAGAAACTCCTTCCATCCGGGCCGCTTTTGATGTGCGGCTGGCGTCCCAAAAAGGCGCGATTAATTTTGCCACTAAGCTGCTCGCCCTGATGCGCAACGCTTTCGGCGGGCACAAAATAAATGGAAACTAAATATATAATTTTTGGCGCGTCCGGAGACCTATCAAAAAGATATTTGTTGCCTGCCTTGGAGAAAATAAATGTTGATGTGATAAAGGTCTCACGCAAAGACTACGCCGATTTAAAAAATTTAATACCGGCAGGAAGCGAAAAGATATTTCACTTGGCTATCCCGCCCCAGAGTGTTCCGGAAGCGGTAGAGCTCATTAGTAAAAATTTTGGGAAAGATAATATTAAAATTCTTTTAGAAAAGCCGTTCGGTAAAGATTTAAAATCAGCGCAACTCCTGGTGGAGCATATAGATAAATATTTCTCCGAGGACCAGATTTACCGGGTGGATCATTACTTGGCCAAAAAATCCTTTCAGAATGTCCTCCAGGGGAATTTAGACGCGAAAAATATTAAATCTATAAAAATTATAGCCAGTGAAAAAATCGGGATAGAGGGACGCGTTAATTTCTACGAACAAGTCGGAGCTTTAAAGGATTTCGTGCAGAGCCATCTGCTTGAAATGGCCAGTGTGGTTATCTCCGGGAGTTTGGACCAAAAAAAACGCCACCTGGCCTTGAAAAATATGGCGGTTGTGTGCGATATAACAAAAAACGAATGTGTCAAAAGAGCGCAGTATGAGGGCTACCGGGAAGAAGTGCAAAACATGAACAGCATGACCGAAACCTTTGTATCAGTAAATCTGATTTCGGATAATATACCGATAAGTTTAACTACTGGAAAGGCGCTCAAAGAAAAGCTTACCCGGATTGAAATTGATGTGAAATCCGGAAGCCAAAAAGTTTTTAATATAGAGCACGAAACCGATGCCTACGAACGGGTCATTCGTGCCGCAATAAAGGGAGAATGCGATTTATTCATCAGTAGCGGTGAAGTTCTGGAAAGCTGGAGGATACTTGAAGACATTCAGAATTCTTGGAAAAACCATGATGGCGAAATCGCAATCTACAAAAAAGGCAGTTCTATTGAAGACATCCTCGGGTAAACCGGCAAAGCCGGAAAAATTTATGCCTTCTATATATTTTTCCGAGAGGAAAATAGTATAATCATATTATGCCCTTGCCGACAAAAGAAGAAGCGCAGGCGCTTCTGGAAAAGCATGTCAAAGACGAATATCAGAGATACCATGTCCGGATGGTGGCAACTGCGATGGAAGGCTATGCGAAAGTTTATAATGAAAATGCTGATTTGTGGTATATAACTGGATTGCTTCATGATATTGATTTTGAAGAATATCCGGATGTCCATCCGAGGGAATCTCTAAGGTGGTTTAAAGAATGGAATTTTCCGGAAGAATTAATTCATGCGGTGGAAGCGCATGCTTACGGCTATAACGGGTATACTACACTCCCGGACACCCCGCTTGCCGCCGCCCTGATGGCTTGTGATGAAATCTCCGGCATTTTCTACGCTTACCGCAAATTAAATCCTATTCCTTATGGAGAAATGAAATTGAGTTCTATCAAGAAACGTCTGGCGGAGAAAAGTTTCGCCGCCAAGATTGAGCGGGAGACTATCTACCGAGGCTGTGAAGCCTTGGGCGTGAACATCGATGAACACATAACCAACCTTATAAAATTTTATGAAAAATTTACCCATTGATTTAGAAATTTTTCCTTTTTATGAGAGAGAAAAAGTTAATGACAGAACGGTGAAAAATCGTTGCGGGCGGGATTTCCTTTTTTACGCCTTGGCTTTCTATTTTCCGACAAAATTTGGATTGAATAAATTAACAGCTTATGACTTGGAACATCAGGGACATTTTGGAATTTCTGTTCCTTCATATTTGTCTTGGATGCAGATTCAATTCTTAAGAGTGCCGAAATATTTTAAAAAATTAGGATTACGGCTTATTATTAATGACCGAAAAATAAATTCTTTTTTTGATTTTGTTCGGGCAAATCTTTTCAGTCGGACTACTTACGAAAAGGCAATTTTAGACATTGAAAAAATAATCGACAGGAATGAGGTGGCTGGAGTAGATATTTCTATTGGCTATGGAGGTCTGCTTGACCATGTTTTATTCGTCTATGGCTATGACGCTGAAAGCCTTTGTGTTTTTGATACAATCCGAGCCCCTGTTCAATACGAGAGTGTTGATGGAAAGAATATGAATATGATGAAAATTTCAAAAAATGAAATTAAAGAAAGATGGACCCATTTCGGCCGGGTTTGGAATGTTACAAAGGTGGTTTGAGTTTGGGGGTATGGGGGAGTAAAATCAAAGAATATATGAAAATGGGAATGGGTATGGGGCCTAGACAAAGTCTCAGACAAGAGCAAAAATTGACGCAAACACAAATTCTTGAACAAAGGATTTCCGCGCGACTGCTCATAGAACTTAGGCAAGATGTCGGTAAATTCGAAAAACAAATTCTAAAAAAAGTTGAATTTGTGGGCATTGACCCCGAGGAACCGGAATCCCAATATCACTACGAAGTACTCGGGACTTTGGTATTGAGAGCATCGGAAGACCGGGAATCGTTGTTGGGCCAAATTGTCAGGGAAAATTATATAGATATAGAGGATGTCCAGAAAGTCATGGTGGAGAGTTTTGAGTTGCAGGATATTGACCTTGATTTGGGAACTAAGCGTAATGTGGATTTGATAACATTGGTATTGAAAGATGAAAAAGAGTTTTCGGTTACGGTCAGTATCGACAAACATGCTACCCATGATATCCATCAAAGTCCGTCATTCCAAGAGTCACAAGCGTTATCAAATATTGATACGGGCAAGGCGTGGGCCGTGCAAAGATTTTTGGGTTATAAGACAATCGAGGATTCGGTGGATGGAAAGTTTAAGGGCTTGATCTGCAAGGAATTCATTCCAGGGGAAGTTCTGGGCAATGTTACTGCCGATATTGAACTCTCAAAGGAGACCCATGGCGAGGCGGCGATGAAAAAATTGGCATATGCGGTAGGCAAAATGTTCGCTAATTGTTTAAACGAGTTTGGGGGAGTGCCAAGAGATTCCAATTCCTTGAATATTATTATTGTTAATTCAAATCTTGAAAATCCGGTCACCCGGTTTTGTGATGTTGAAGAAGTCCGTAGAGACGAGGCGGGCATTAAACTGGAACTTCGTTTGATGGTTGCGGAGTTTGAAGAATTCGGGAACGAAGTGACTCGCGGTATAAAAGATAATCTTTCTGAAGAGCTAAAGGCCGTATATCCTTAAATAATGATATACCACCTTTACATATTAAAATGTGCGGACAAGACCCTATACACAGGTATTACTACCGATTTGAAGCGGAGAATTATTGAGCACAATAGCGGGAAACTGGGCGCGAGGTATACGCGTTCCCGCCGGCCGGTGAAATTGGTGTATTCCAGGCGTTTCCGCAATCGCTCCGCCGCCTCCCGCGAGGAGGCGAGGATTAAATCGTTAAAGAGGGTACATAAGTTGGAGTTAATTAATAAAAATAGGGTGGATTGAGTAGTAATTATTTGTTAAAATTAGTAAATGGAACCCAAAAATAACTTTGCATACATAGATGGAGCCAATCTGCATAAGGGTACAGAAAGCCTTAGTTGGAAATTTGATTATAAACGCTTTCGCATATGGCTTCGTGAAAAATATGGGGTAGAACAGGCATATATTTTTCTTGGTCTTGTTCCTAAGTACAAAGATTTGTACACGCGCCTACAGGAATACGGATATACGCTTGTTTTTAAAGAAGTAATTTTTGACGGTGAAGGCAAGGCAAAGGGCAACTGCGATGCAGATATTGTTGTTCGTGCTATGCAAGATGCTTATGAGGAAAAGTTTTCAAAAGCAGTTTTAGTCTCAAGCGACGGGGATTTTTCACCGCTTGTTAAGTTTTTGATTAGTAAGAATAAAATAGAAACTATTTTGTCGCCCTATGATACAAAAAAATGCTCCGTCCTTTTAAAAAGGACGGGAGTAAAAATTGCCTATATTTCTGAACAACATAATATACTTGAATACAGAAAGAAGTAGAAAAGAAAAAGCCCCCAATGTGGACGAAACCACATCAGGGTCTTTTTCGTAAGGATATACACAATATAGCAAATTTTAGTACAACAAGCAAGCGCCTGTGGATTACTAAAAATGGAAGAAAAAGCTTATTTTAAAGCGTCTTAATTTACAAATCGCCTGATTGAGAGTATTATACGTATACGAATACGTAATCGAATACTTATCATGGGAATCACTAAATCAGGCAGTAGCAATATAAGAAAGTTAACGAAAGTGGGGCAGGCCTCCCTGGCTGTTACTTTGCCGAAAGACCTTGTCCGGAAACTCAAATGGAAGGAGAAGCAGAAAGTCATCGTCAGGCAAAAAGGAAGTAAAATTATTATTAGCGACTGGAAACCGAAACGGGGGAAGTGATTACGTGTCCTTCCGTAGCTTTATGCGAAGGAGGAAGGATTGGAAAAAATAGAGTTTATAAAAAACTTATTTAAAAATAATTTATGTATTTAATTAAATTAAATGAAAAATTGTACCTCACGCTTTTATTAATTACGCGCTTTAATACAAATTTTTTTAATACAAATGATATCGCAATACTTGCTAATAAATATTATAAAGAATTGGTTAGGGCTAAAAAATTTAAAAAAGATTATAAATATTTGGAAGATACAAACTTTGGTGGCCTAAGAGGAAATTTATCTACTATTTTAACATTGAGGGGTTTAGTAAAAAGAGGGTCTAGAATTATAGCCACTTATAGTCTTGGTAATGATTTTCGTTTGAAAAATGCTATTCAAAAAGGTGAAGTCATTCTCGGAAAAGATTTCACAGTAAAGACAAATAGTAGTGGTTTAAAAGATTTGTTAGAAAAAGTAGATCAGCAGCATTCTCTTAGGGAAGCTCAAGCGCATGTGAAACAATGGCTAAATAGAAATAAATCTATACCTATAAAAAGAGACAACGATTTTCCAAAAGATGCAGTATTTAAAACAGAAAATAATAAATTTCTTTTTAGAATTTTATTTAATAATTTTTTGAAAGGCGGCATCTTTGAATATCACCTATTAAGTTATTGGGAGGGCAATAAGATCAAGAGGAAAAATATGCATATTTTCTTTGCAGTTCCAATAAAGAAAAATCCTTTCGGTGAACTTTTCTTTATAAAAGTAGAAGATTTATTTTTACACGAACCATTATTTCTAGAGTTCAATAATGTAACTAAAGAGTGTAAAGACAAAAATGGAAATACCTATAAAGTCTATAGTTTAGAAAATGCAATTGAAGAATTTTCAGATCAATATGGGAATGAAGTAGCTAGACTTGCTTATTCGTGGAAAGAATTGAAAGAAAAATTTTGTGAGCAGGAAACTGAATTAGAAGTAAGAAAGGAGAATGAATCTAATAGTTTTATAAATTTATTTTTAGATTGGAGCAAAAAATTTAGAATTAATGGTAAGGATGTAATAGATGTTGTGCAAATAGGATCATCTGGTCCTGATATTGAGCTCATTTTTTCTGGTGGAACAAAACAAAAAGTTGAGCTTGAGCACACATGGTCTTCTTATTTTAATCATGGCCACCAAAACAACAATGCATTTAAAAATGTATGGATTTTTGCGGAAGAGCCGTGGGATGCATCTAAGGTTTTTCAATTATTTAAATCACAAAAAGTGCTTAATGGAGATCGTGTACCAGATGTGTTTCTTTGTATAGATAATGGAATTAGAAAGGTTTATCAGGCAAAATGGGAAAAAGAAAAATTTCTAGAGCTGCCTGTTGTTTTCAAGTAAATATTATTTTTTTAACTTTAAATTCCTTACCCCTTTTATTTTTTTTAGACGCTCTTTCATTATTTTAAAATAATCCGGATCATTTTCAATGTTAATTGAGCTTCTTTTTAATTCGTCGGCAGCTTCCGCAAGTGTACCACTACCCGCAAAACAATCTAAAATTAGGTCTTTTTCATTCGTAAAAATTTTTATTAAATGAGATAAAACTTTTTTCGGTTTTTGTGTTGGATGAGCTGTTCTTTCGTGCCCCATACAAATTGGAGTTTGAATAAAATTATGCATTTCATTTTGTTTTGAAAAATTAAAAGTATAAGATATTTTTTTGTTATCAAAACCATTAGTTGCCCAAAGAATAGCTTCGCAAGAGGATAGAAAACCATTTTTTCTTATTTGTGGGGCAGGATTAGTTTTATGCCAAATCATCGTACCATGATGTTTAAAACCTAATTTTTCATAAATCCTCTTTATATCACTGATGTATTCTAGCTTTGAAAAAATTAGAAGGTTTCCATTTTCATTTAAAATTGGCTTAGTAAGTCTTATCCATTCCGCAGTAAAATTTAAATATTCATCACGGGTAAAATAGTCCCATTTGCCAAAATCAGAGGACCGTGCCTTTCTGCCTTTTAAAACTTTAGTATTCTTATTTGCAGTATTATATGGTGGGTCAACAATAACAGCGTCAACCTTAGTTTTTAGTTTAGATAAAACATTTAAAGCGTCGCCTAAAATTAAATAATGTTTTGGCATGTAGTTTGGTTAATTCTTTCAATTGCTTTTTTAAAATAATCCCTATCTAATTCGGAACCTAAGTATTTCCTTCCGTATTTTTTAGCGACTACGGCTGTAGTACCAGATCCCATAAAAGGATCAAAAACTATATTTTTAGTTTTTGAGGTTGCCATAACTATTCTTTCTAAAAGCCACTCCGGTTTCTGTGTAGGGTGGATTCTTTTTCCTCCTGCTGTTTTTCCTCTTGTCCATATTGAACGCATTTGTTTTCCGTCGTTGAGTTTTTTCATTATATCATAGTTGAATATATTTCCTTTCCCTTTTCTGGCCCAAATAAAGTTCTCATGATCAGCTACAAATCTTGTACAAGATAGATTTGGTGTTGCGTCAGATTTATGCCAAAGGATCTCATTTAAAATTTCAAAACCTAATTTTTTCATTAAGTAACCCGTTAAATAAATATTGTGATAAGATCCAGCAACCCAGATAGAACCATTTGGTTTAAGTATTCTGAAACACTCCGTCAACCATTTTCTTGTAAATTCTTCAAATTCTATGTCGCCGTAATGATCCCACTGACCTTTATTAGTATTTAAATCAGCACCCCCTGATTTTTTAAATTTCATTTTAAAATTACTTCCACTCAAATTATATGGTGGATCTGCGAAAATAAGTTCTATAGAGTTATCCCTTATATTTTTCATCAACTCCAAACAATTAATATTGTAGATTTGATTTATTTTATATTGTTTAGTAAAAAAAATACTCCCTAATCCCGTTTCAATTTTTTTCTGTAATTTTTCTTTGTTGCTTATATTAAAAATCTCTCCTGTTGGATTTGGCTGGACATCTTTTATATCACGCAAATTTTTTATTATTTGGATAGAATACTTTACTCCTTTTTGTCTCACGACATAACCTTTTTTTTCTAAATAGTCTACATGTTGAGAAATCGTAGGTATTGAAACACCAAAATGATTTGCCATATCGTGCAAGGCAGGGGAGTAGTTTTTTCTTTGCTGGAATTTTTCTACGAAATCAAAAAGTTGAGCCTGTTTTTTTGTAAGTTGTGAGGTGAGTATTTTGGGCATATTTATACTGTTAATTATAATACCTAAAGATAACCTAAACAAGCGGAATTATCCACACATCGATATTTGAGCAAGTTTATGGTGGTATACGAGGATATGTGATGTTGTATTGTTTTTTGAAATTAAATATGTATTATATAAAGAATGGCAGTTTTTTATTCTAAGGTCTATAAAAAAGGGCTTAAAATTTTAAACCGAGTTTTTGTGTTTTTTTCTGAATACACATATAAAATTCATCATTGGATGATGAAAAGCTCAGAGGATACCGAAATCCTCGATTTCTGCTCTAAAGCACTTTTTGCTGTTTCCGGCTTAATAATCACTGCCATAATCTTTCCTAATGTTTTGGATGTGATTTCTTCTGTTAATAAACTAGGAGATGAACAGAAGACGGCGATAATTGGTATCGTGATAATAATAATATCTGTATTTTATTTTATAGGGAAAAAAATAGCTAGAAAATTAATAGGTAAAGAAATTTTATTTCCCGCCAGATATAAACTTTTGGTATCTATCGCTTCAGTGCCAATAGTAATTATTATACATAAATTTTTGACAATTGGATTGATTAAAAAAAATGGACAAAATAACACCAATAATTAAATATTTAGGAATTTTAGGAATTACTTTAGTCCTTGGTTTTTGGTCTATTTCATATGTTTTTGAACTCTCAGAAAAAAATAATACAGCTGAAGTTCCTGAAGTAACTCAACCACAAAACCAAGCACCCTTAATTACACCAATAGAAACAATAAAAATTGAGCTAATTAAACCTTCAGATAAATATACTATGATGGGTGACCCTTACTCTAAAAACAATTATGATAAAATGGCTCGCCGTATGGCTTTAATTGGTGATTTTCAAATTGCCAAACTCAATATTAAAGGCTCTTTCACCGACAACAAGAAACACTTTATTTCTTTAAATGTTGGTTCCGTAAGTGGTGTATATAATGCAGTACGTCAGTCTTCAGGTCTAAACATAGCTTTAACTGACGAAAGTAAGGGAATATTCGATAAAAACAACCCTATCAATATAACTATTGATTTATTTGGAAAACAAACAATGTCTACTACTCAAAAAGAATTTTTAGCAACAAGAGAAGCAACTAAACTTGTTAGATTGTGGGATGCGATACACCCGCCAACCCCATCACCAAGTGTAACTCCGATATTAATAGCTCCTTTTGATAAGAGTGGAGTGTTCTCTGGTACCATAGATTCTTTAGAATTTGAATATAAATGTAAAGATTGGAATGATTGTCAGGCTGTACTTTGTAAAAATAATGTAATGGATTCTGTGTGTATCAATGATAATTTTGGTGCAAATGCTAAAAATAGTTGGGTAAAATGGTATAAAAATACACAATAAATTATGTGTATCATTTTGATTTTTTTCAAAGATCATGTAGTCAAAGATGTGCTTATATATGTTGAAGGCATCACGAGTAAGCTTTTGGTGGTGGGTTGAGTTTACTCTTTAAAAGAGTAGACTATATAAAGTTATGAATAATAAAAATATAAAAAAGAAGAGAAAAACCAAAAAACCACAGGACTTTTTTGATTTTCAGGGAAATAAATTTACAAAACTAGCACGTGCTTACCACCATGAAATACTTCATTTGACAGGAGATCTTGGGATTATTAATAAAAGAATTCAAGAGTCAATAGCTTTGTGTCACCAGCAGATTAGTTTTATAAAAAAAGGTCAAGTGCACCTTTTGTCTGCAAGAGAACCTATTTGTTTCGCTGATGCATTATATCATCTTGAGAATTTTACTTTTCGGGTTACTGGTTACCGCGATAAACTAGTTCAGTTTATTAATCAGGCACTAAGAATTGGCTTTGATGAAAAAGCTATGGGGGTGTTAGGAACAATAATAAGTCATGGAACAGTCAGGGATGCTCATCTTGATACTGAAATAAAGAAGTTCGACAAAGACCAAGATTTCAAAGATATTTTGAATCAAAGAATTTTAATGACCCATCGTCGTTATTACAATAATGAAGCCGGATATAATAGTTTATTGGTTCCAAATATAGAAGCTACAGACACTAAAGGTAAATTAAAATTGTGGAGAGAAAACATTAAAACTAGAGCAAACCGTGCTGATCGAGTTGTATTAAAGTCAAGAGATATTAATGACAGAGTAATGAAGAAGATAAATGACTACCTGAAAAAACATCCATTTAAGTAATGATAAATGCATCACCCCTTAGTTCTCATATGTATACATATACGCATATCCGCTAACCCCAAAAATGAAAAATGCTAAAGCAACATTTAAATTCAAAAGCAAATTCGTTACGCAGAGAACCTCTACGACGGCATCCCCATAATGTCTTCATCTCCATCAGTAATAAGCAAGAACCGTTCTTGCTTAAACAAGAACCGTTCTTGCTTAAATACCGGCCAAGGCCCAACCAAAGTAAAATTTAAATTCAAAAACAAGGTAATGTGAAATCTGGCAGGAGTTATAAAAAGTGAGTAATGAAATGAACAAAAACCCAAAAAACAAGAAGACTACGACGATGATGATTGCGAGGTATGCAGGCTTATGAGAATAGGGGATGTAATCCCGGAGGCACTGGAAAAAGCCATGAGTTTGCAGAATTTTTTGAATCAATTTCCGAAAGATAAAAACAAAGAAGAATAATCATATACGTATTCATATACGTATTCGAATACGTATATGCCAAAATATTCCCCAAATCCTCTAATCTCTAATTCGCGCGAATAGGAGAATAGTGGCATTGCGAAACTTTTGCTATAATATATCTATGACGGAAAAAGAACTTGAAAAAATTTTAAAGGCTTTAGCCAACAAGCGCCGGATTGCAATTCTTAAATTTCTGAAAAAGTCCGGTCCCGCTTCGGTAGGGGAAATTGCCGGCGCAATAAAACTCTCCTTCAAGGCGACGTCAAAACACTTAATGATTCTTGCCAATGCTGATATACTAGAGAAGGAGCAGGTTAGTCTGACAATGCTTTATTCCTTGCTCAAAGACAACCATCCCGTTGTTTCCAAAATTCTCTCTTTGGTATAACTTTTATTCAATCTCTAATTCGCGCGAATGGTAGAATGGTTATGTAATAATATGAAAAATATAAAATTTGCGAATTTAGCTATATTTATAATATTTTTTGGAACGGCCTTGTTTAATGCTTTTCAGAAACATAATTGGGTAGAGGTAGTGCTCTTCTTAGCCTTAGGAATAATATTTTTTTGGGCTGATACGAAGAAAAAATAAAAAAAGATGCAAGCATATAATTGGTATTCGATTCTAATCAAACCTACTTGGGCGCCGCCGCCGTGGCTCTTCGGGCCCGTGTGGAGTTTCCTTTATATTTTAATAGCAATTTCTTTTGGGCGGGTTTTCATGATGGCGCTACAGAAGAAGATTCCTTTTACGGTTGCGATTCCTTTCATCCTGAACCTAATCTTTAATTTCATTTTCACCTACATACAGTTCGGATTGAAGAACAATCTACTGGCGGGGCTCGACATCATCCTCGTCCTCTCCACCCTAGTCTGGGCGATGGTGGTGATATATTCATATGCTAAATGGATAGCGTATATCCAGGTACCGTATCTGCTCTGGGTCATTTTTGCGACGATTTTGCAATTTACCATTGTTTATTTGAACAGATAAATAAAAATATCTCGGTTTCATGCAAAAGCAGATAGTTTTAAAAATTTACGGGAAGGTGCAAGGGGTGTTTTTTCGCGATTCCAGCCGGAAAAAAGCGAAAGAATTGAATTTGTCCGGCTGGGCCAGGAACGAGCCGGACGGAATGGTGCAAATTGTGGCGGAGGGTGAAGAAAAAGATTTAAAAAAATTAATTGAATGGTGCGCAGATGGCCCTTATCATGCCAAGGTGGAAAAGATGGATGCGGAGTGGAAAACGTCCACAAGCCAATTCGACGATTTTATGATAAAATAAATATATATGAAAAAAATACTGCTGGCGATTGTTGCGATAGGCATTATTTTGGGGGTTTTCTATTTTTTTAACAGGAAAGAAGCACTTGCTCCGGCGGCAATGGACCAAAATTCAGCCGAAAGAGCAAATGTGGAAAATTATTTGCGTGAAAATATATCAAAGCTTTCTCCAGTCCAAGCTGTTTTAGGTGGGACTTGGTATGTCGTTTCTAGTACGATTGATTTAGAAACAAATTCCGGCATGGTGGAATACGAGGACGGGCATATACAAGAAACAAGAAATTTTTCATATACTACGGGTGAAAAAGGAGAAGTGACAGTTTTAACTATTGATTCTACGCCAAACAAAAGCGGCATTACCGGCGTGGTGACCTTAAGTCCTACTTGTTCGGTAGAACGCGTGCCGCCTGACCCCAATTGCGTTCCGAAATTTTATTCAACTTCAATTAGCATCATAAGAGATATTGACAAGCAGATTATGAAGACAGTTCAGAGCGACGAAAAAGGCGCATTTAGTGTCGACCTTCTTCCAGACGTATATACACTGCAGGCACAAGGCGGCAAAGTTTTACCAAGATGTGGGGAAGTTTCCGCTTCAGTAAAAAGTGGGCAATATACAGCTGTACAGATATCTTGCGATACCGGTATTCGGTAGAATATGGTATACTGGGGACATATTAATAGTTTAACAATATAGATTTATGGCAGATAAAAAAGTTTCCGCATTTATGAAGCCGATGAAGATAAGTCCTGAATTAGCAGAAGTTGTGGGCGCTGGTCCTATGCCTCGCTCCGAGGTGGTCAAAGCTTTGTGGGTATACATTAAAAAGAACAATCTTCAGGACCCAAAGAACAAGCGCAACATTGTCGCTGATGCAAAATTAAAGGCAGTGTTTGGCGGCAAGGGGGTGGTCAATATGTTTGAAATGACCAAACTCGTCTCCAAGCATCTTTCGTAATTATTCTCTCCGACGTAAAGTCGGAGCTCCGACCCCAAAGGGCGTCGGGGCTAGTTTAAATCGTTCCAGACGATGAGTTTCCACTCGTCTTTCTTGAACCAGTGACTCTTATATGAAGCTATAGCCATGCCGGCATTATTTATCGGATTAAAATAACTCAGGTTATTATATTGCGAAGCCGTGAGGCTGTCTCCATAAAGCATATAAGACACCACCATTTTTAAAAAAATGCCGTGAGTGACCATGATAATTCTTTCTTCCGGTCTCCGTGTAATGTAAGCCAGTAATTTTTTTGCCCTTTTTTTCAGGTCAATAAAATTTTCTTCATCCGCAACCCGCAAATTATCGGCATGATAGCTTTTATCAATACGGTCTATAATCTGCCGGACATCCCTTTCTCCTCCCCAACGGCCGATTATTCCGGTAGGATTTTTCCTCTCCACCAGTAGGTCGGAATATTCTACCGGCATTTTCAATTCCTTGCTGATAATTTCCGCGGTTTCTTTGGTGCGCTCATACGGGCTTGAGACAATAGCTTGGGGGCAGCCTTTGTGTTTCGGGAATCTTTTGGCGGCGGCAAATGCTTGCTCCCGGCCTTTTTCCGTCAAGGCGCCTTCCGCTCCCTGCCTGATGTTGTTCGCATTATTTTCGGTTTCCCCATGCCGCACAAAATATATTAATTTTGTGGCCATATAACTATTTTTCTATAACCAACATTCCATAGGTTAAGAGACTTAGAATAATGGGCTTACTTAAATCTAGCTCAACAGGGTCTGGATTTTCGAGTGAGGCGAAAGTAATTTTTTTTGCTGTACCAAAAAAGCTGATATTGATTGGAATATTTTTTTGTGTTTTAAATCCAAAAGCGTCGTAATTATAGTTGAAAAGATGTGCTACCATATTCCCCTTAGCGTCAGTCTTAATCAACGTTTTCATTTTGGGCGGAAGTTTCAGGACGGGAATATTTCCGAATACCGAGCTGACGGCCGATTCATTTATTATTTTTACTCCCACATCTTTTGCTTTTTGCAGCGCTGCTGTAGAATCCGGGCTGGTCTTATGCATTATAGGCAAAATGACATATTGATATTGTTTGTTGTTCATGGCTAATTCCTGCCAATTGATTACATCGTAAGCTACATCGGCCGCGTATAAATCCTTGCCGATATTTTCTACCGAATACTGGTGGTCAGCAGTGAGCGCATCTTTCCATTCTCGCACCACTTCATTATTATCATAAATTATTGCGACTTTTGCTGTGGAATTGGTAAAGTCACGGAAGGTATCGAAACTGTGGCGTATAAATCCATATGCCTTTTGTACTTCCCTCAAATCTGTGCGATCTTCTAGCGCGAAATATATATCATTCATTTTATTTGATTTTTGTCGTGGATCATTCAGTGAATATCGTACATAAGAAGTCGTGCTGCCAGCGGCATAACTTTCCATGATTCCGAGCCGCATCAGGTCGTATTTGAGCGGAGCTGCGGTATCGTGCGCGAGCACATTCCAGTTGTCCACTAAAATCTGGTTGGCGACCGGCTTTTCCTTGGCGAGAGCCAGATGAGAAAGCGGAATGACACTCTGAAAAATGAGCGGATTGTTGCCCTTTAGGTAAGCATGTTCGAAGGTGAAATAATCAAAGTAAGGAACAATAAACGCGCCGGAAGGAGCTAATTCTCCGGAGTTTCCGGTAACGACAAATTTTTTCAATCCCTTCTCTTTCGCGTATGCTTTTACCTGAGTGATGATATCAATTAGGGCTTTCTGGTTTTCTTCCGTTAGGAAAGTGCGGAACTCCACCATGAGCGGAATGTTTCGCCAGGCATTGGACGCGCCGATAGTCTTGCCGACGGTATTGTCAATTGTTGTTTTAGTATAGCCTTTGCCATGCAGGAAATCGCGATAATTAAAACTGGTCCAGTTTTTCACTCCGTATTGAGCGAGCTCCGACTTATCGGGCTTAGCGGCGAGCCAGGCGCCAAATTGTTTCATTATGTTTTCATTCCAGGAATTGGCGGGGGAAAGTCCGGCGAGATCGTCCACGAACATCCCGTCGGTGTTGGCATCCACCTGCCATTTGTAATATTGAATCAAATAATTTTTAAACTCCGGTATGATTGCATTGGCCAAAATATTAGAAATGGCCTTGGAACCATCGGGGAAAGTATAATCTACAACGATATCGTGATTATCGAAATCCTTAGCAATAGCTGGCGCCAACTTCTGATAAATCGGTGATTTGGATTTCAGATATTCAAAATCATTCTTGATTTTCAACACTTCCGGCTTTTGCAGGTCCGCCGGTCCGGTAATGGCGATGCCTTCGTCTTTAATCAAGCTGCCCCTCATATAATCTAGGTCATTGCCTCCCAAATAGCCGAAGCTATGGCTTACGATTTTGAAAATGCCAGCGGCGTGCGTCATAAAAATCTCGTCATTGCGCCAGCCATCGTAGGAACCTCCGCCCCAAACACTCACATCCGGCCGGAGCTCTTCGGTGCGCAGGCGAGTGTCGCCATAAACATATACATTCAAATCCGGGCGTTTCCACCACTCTGGATTTTCTTTTCGCAAAGTGGTAATTTTTTCATCTCCAATTTCCTGAAGTTTTGCGCGCTCGTTCTTGCAGGTGTCGACGGCGGTTGATATCGGCATCGCGGCGCAGGCTTCTTCCTGCCAGAAAATTATCGCTCCGGCCTTGAAATCTTCGCAGACGCTCTGCGCGATTTTATCCGGAATCAGAGTGCAAGAAGGAGGGAAGGAAAACATGCCGCGTGCGCCGATATATTTCGGCTTGGAAATTTCAAAGTCCGTTATTCCAGCCGGTGGTTTTTGTGTGGGTGAACCTATGCCGAATGGCAGGCTAAAACCCGAACCTGAACACCACGGCGGGGTCGGCCATGGCCCTGAAGGTGGGCAGATTTTAAAGGCAAAAGACAGGCCGCCCACGATTACCAGCACGATCAGCACCACGAAAAACTTCTTGCTTTTCATCATAAAAATAGTTTTTTGTTAGGAATAATACACAGCGAATTATACCAAAATATATTAAGGCCAATAGCCGCCAAAAGTGCATAACTTGAACCCCTATTACCTGTTGACAGTAGTTCGGAGCCGGTATATACTGTTTCAGCGTCTTTCCTTTAGTGGAATGACGTTTTAATTTACCTCCTCTTTGACAAATGAATAGTTTTTGAGAACAAGTGCAAGCTTGTTTGTTTTTTTGAGAAGTAGTTTTCTAAAATAACCCCGACGTAAAAAGTCGGGGCCCCGACCCGAAAGGCGTCGGGGTTTCAAAGAGCTAGGACAACGCATTTACAAAAACATTGCTGTTTTTTGTTTTGTTTCGTTCTGATTTTACGAAGTAAAATCACCCTGCGAAGCCTTTGGCGTAGTAGGGTTTAAATCCTACGTCGCCCTTCGGGCTATGCAGGATTAAATTACTTTGTAATTTAACTTTTAGTTAGAGTTTGATCCTAGCTCAGGATGAACGCTGGCGGCGTGGATAAGGCATGCAAGTCGAACGAATCTTTCATATTCTGAGATGCGATTATATCAAGTCAAAGGTCGTGAAAAATTAGTGGCGAACGAGGTAGTAATACATAGGAACTTCCCCCAAGGTCGTGAATAATCCGTCGAAAGACGGACTAATACACGATGGTCTCCCTCTTCGCTTTGTATTTCATACAAAGCTCCGAAGGGACAGGTCGCAAGACTAGTCCCGCGAAGCTCGAAATGGAATGTAG